>CAYMDH010000011.1:16137-86251 GCA_964389205.1 uncultured Flavobacteriaceae bacterium | reverse complement strand
GAATGCAAAATTCAAGGGAAACTTAAAATTTATGACATTTTTCAAAGGTCTCAATTTATTTCTTTTTTACACCACCAACTACAAAATCTTTTAAATAATAAGGTTCAAAATAGGCAACATCTTCAAAGTCGCCTATTTTGAATTTTTTATTGGCCAGTTTTGCCATTTCTTTTGCAGATGGCATCTGCTGTTTTTCAAAAAATCTTGCATTTGGATGTGTAATTACAGATTTACATTTCTCTGCTCCTGGGCCTATAAAATAAACAAGATCTTTTTCTAAAAATTTTATAAATGAATTTTCATCTATTATAGTAGCTTGCGTAAGCTCAACTTCTTTATAATTTTTATGGTAAATAGCAGAAAACACTTCCATCCTTCTAGCATCTAACAAAGAAGCAATATAACCCGATGTATTAAAAACCTGATGTGCTAATGCTTCTAATGTTGGAATAGAAATTAAAGGAATTCCTAATGAAAAACACAAGCCTTTGGCTGCAGACACCCCTATACGCAAACCCGTATAAGAGCCAGGTCCTTTACTTATAGCTACTGCATCTATTTCGTTTAACGAAAAAGAAGCATCTTTCAATGCTCCTTTTATAAACGTATGTAAATTTTCTGAATGTGAATAATTAATATCGTTTTGTTCTTTCATCGCAACCACCTCTCCATCTCTAGCAACGCTAACAGAACAATTGGTTGTTGATGTTTCTATACAAAGTATTATTGCCATAACACTTGCAAAGATAAATTAGTTTAGATCATATATTGGTATTCCAAAATAGAATTCTAATACTTTTAATTGAAAAATATAATCAAACTTTGTCCTTACTTGATCTGCTTCAGCATTTTCCAACCTTGATTGCGCTTGACTAAAATCAAAAGAATTCATTAAACCAACATTAAAACGTTCTCTTGCATAGTTATATGCTTCATTTCTAGCTATATATGTTTTTTGAGCTGCTTCATATGTTTTTAGAGAACCTTTAGCATCTGTCCATGCCCTATTTACTAAGGTTTCTAAATCTAATTTATCTTGATCCAATTGAAGTATTGTTCTTTCTAAATTGATTTTGCTACGTTTAATATTATTTCTTGTTCTAAACCCATTGAAAAAAGGAACATTTAATGACAATCCATATCGAATCCCATCATTTAAAGAAAGTTGCCCAAAAAAGCTTTGATTTGACAAATCTGAAAAACGAGTATCATATCCAAAGTTTGCACTCAATGTAGGGTATGAAGCGCCTTTAGCTATTTGCAAATCTTTCTTTGCTATATCAATATTGGTTTTAGATAATTGAATATCATTTCTAAACGTCAATGCTTTTTCATATATAGTTCTTGGTGAATTTTCAAGTATGGTAGATGTTGGTATAATAAAATTTTCATCTGCCACATCAAACTCTTCATAATCTGTAATTAAAAGTAATTGAGCCAATGCAATTTTAGATAAACGCAATGCATTGTCTGCAGCCACTATTTGTTGTTCTTGAGTAGCAGCAGTTGCTTCTATTTCAAATAAATCCCCTTTTGGAACTACACCAGATTCTACTAATTCTTTAGTTCTTTTAAGATCTTGTTCTGTAGTAGCATATTGTGCATTAGCAACAGCTAGGCTTTCTCTATTAAGAAGTATTTGCAAATAGTTCAATGCTACATTTAATGAAATATCATCTTTAACATTATCCAATTGATACTGAGCGGCAATTTTATTTAATTTTGCTCGATTTAGAGTTCTAAAGTTTTGAAGACCGTTAAATAATGTTAGTCCAGAATTAACTCCAAAATTTGCAGAATTCTGGGTAGCTGTTTCTAAAACTCCTGTTGTTGGATTAACCGCCAAACCAACACTAGTGTTTACAGATCCATTCGCATTTAATGAGGGAAGAAAGTTACCTATAGCATCTGATTTGTCTATTTTAATATTTTCTAAATTTAACTCCGATTGCTTAATAGTTATATTATTCTCTAATGCATATTCTACGCATTCTTTTAATGTCCATTTTTTCTGTTGTTGTGCATTAGCAAAACATGTTGCTAATAACACTATCATAACTGTTATTTTAAATTTCATAAGAGTCGTTATTTCTATTAATGCTTTTATTTAACTTTAATTATTATTGTCTTCATCATCTTCCTCTTCTTCTATTGGCTCTAATTTATTCCAAACTTTAATTTTATCATTTTCTGTTATTCCAGAAACTACCTCAGCATTTATTCCATCAGATATCCCTAATACAATATCTCTTCTTTCAAATTCCTGCTCTCCAATTTCTACTTCTACATAGGGCTTTTCTGTTTTTTTATCAAATAGTAATAAAGCTTCTTTTATAGATAGAATACTATCCTTTTTTTCTATAACTATAGAAGCATTTGCACTGTATCCTGCTCTTATAAAGTATTCTTCATCTAAGCTTACATCTCCTTCTATTTTAAATTGGACTGCTCCTTGTTCTTCAACACCTTTAGGTGCTACAAAACGTAATTTAGCTTCAAATTCTTTATCTTGAATAGCTCCTAAACTTATACTTAAAGGCATTTCTAATTTAAGTTTTCCTACTTCTGCCTCATCTACTTTTCCTTCAAAAATCATCTTTCCTAAATCTGCAATAGTAGCAATTGTGGTACCATCATTAAAATTATTACTCTCAATAACCTGATCGCCTTCTTTGATTGGAATTTCTAAGATAGTACCTGAAACTGTAGCTCTAATGTTTGTGTTAGCTATAGAAGAACCTCCGGCAGAACCTTCTCTTATAATTCTTAAATCACTTTGCGCATTTTCTAGCTCTTGTTTTGCTTGATCATAACTTAATTTAATAGCATTAAAATCTTGACTAGCAACAACACCTCTATCGAATAAGGTTTTATTACGATCAAATTCTATTTTAGAATTATTCAATGCTATCTGAGCATTTCGTACTCTTCCTCGTGAGCTATTTAAACTCTGCTCATTTGGCACTACCTTAATTCTTGCAATAAGATCTCCTGCTCTAACTTTTGCTCCTTCTTCCAAGTAAATTTTTTCTATAATTCCAGAAATTTGTGGTTTTATATTTACTTCATCTTCTGGCACTACTTTCCCTGTAGCAACAATTTTATTTGTAATTGTCTCTTTTTTAAGGGTCATTGTATCATAGGTCACAGCTGGCTTGCTGTTCGTTTTAACTATTCTTGCTGCTGCATATAATACTCCTATAACAACTATTGCAATAAATCCGTATTTTAATACTTTTTTCATGGTTACTTAAATTTATTCTTCTCTTAATGCTTCTATTGGTTTTATCTTTACTGCTCTATTCGCTGGGATAAGCCCTATAAGAGTGCTTAAAAAAATCATTAGCGAAAATGAAAATATTAATTGAGGGATACTTACTGATGGATTTGAAAAAGGAAACCCATCTCCGTCTCCATATTTTATATCTAAAAAGTGTAATATTCCAACTGATATAACAAGACCAATAATACCAGCGAATAATGTTAATACAATTGATTCTAAAATTATTTGCCTTCGAATAACCTTAGGAGTAGCTCCTAATGCTCTTCGTACTCCAATTTCGTTGGTTCGTTCTTTTACAGTAATTAACAAAATATTACTAACAGCTATTATTCCAGCTAAGAGGGTAAGTCCTCCAACTATTATGGAAAAACCTTTCAGTCCTATAGTGACGGCACTAATACCTGTAAAAATCTGAGAAAAATCGAAAGAACCAAAAGCTCTTGGATCCTCAGGATGCACATCGTATTTGCGTTTTAAAATATCTTTTATTTTTTTCTCGGCAATAGATACTTGTTTTCCTGGTTCTACTAATATAGACATCCAGCCTATTACATTTCCTGTATTAAAAGCCTTTTGAAAAGTAGAAAATGGTAAATGGACGGTATTTTCTCCATCAAAATTAATATTCCCATTTTGTTTATAAACACCTACTACTGAAAAATAAATTCCATTGATTTGAATAGTTTTCCCAACTGCATTTTCCCCTTTATCAAATAATAATTTATACGTATCTAATCCTATTACACATACTTTTTTAGCTTCATCCAAATCTGTTTGATTTAGAAATCTACCTTCAATAATTCGTTTCTTGGAAACATTATCTATGGCTGGATAATCCCCATATACACTAGAACCACTGGTTTTACCTAATCTGTTTACTGTTACTGTACCTTGGAAATTACCTAACTGAATTCTGGGAGCTATTAAATCTATTTCCTTTACTTGTTTCTTTATTAGTTCTGCATCTTCTAAAGTAAACTGTATTCTTCGTCCTTTTTCAAAACCTTTATAAGGCATTGATGTGGTTTGGGTCCATAAAAACATACTATTAGTAGCTGTACCGGCAAATACTTTATCAAATCCATTTGCCATACCGTTAGTAGACCCTAATAATAAAACAAGGATAATAATTGCGAAAATAACACCTAAGGTTGTTAAAAAGGTTCGCATTATATTTTTTGTCAGCGTCCCTAAAACTTCACTCCATAAATCTCTATCAAATAATCCCATAACTAATCGGCTCTTAATGCTACAATAGGTTTAACTTTTGCTGCCTTTAAGGCAGGTATCAATCCGGCTAACACTCCTGAAACTATTAAAACTACAGTTGCAACAACAACTGTGACAGTATCTACTGAAGGGTTTGAAAATGCAGGAGCATCTACTAAAGGAGATATTAACGACACCAACCCCATTGCGAATATTAATCCTCCCATACCAGAAAAAGAAGTGATAAATACAGATTCCAATAATACGAGTTTTATAACTTCGAAAGGTCTGGCACCCAATGCTTTTCTAATTCCTATCTCCTTAGTTCTCTCTTTTATAATAAAAACTAATATATTACCTATACCAACGATACCTGCTATTAGTATTAAGACTCCAATAGCGATACCCATCCATCTCAATACCAGTGTGAAATTAGAGATATCTGAAAATGCTTCGGCAGAATTATTCATAAAAAAAGCACTTTGATCATCAGGATCAATAACCAAACGTCTTTTCAAACTCCTTTCTATATCATCTGAAAAATTAATTGCTCTAGCCAAATTAAAATTTGGGTTATAGGTCATGGCAATATCATTAATCTCATCCGTATTTCCATACAATTGTTGCATGGTAGTAATAGGCGCATAAATATTACTCTCTTCCCGTTCGTTTCCTTCATCTGAAAAAACACCAATTACTTTAAATACAAAGTCGTTAAAAGTTACATAATTCCCTATTGGATCTTCAAGTTTAAATAACTCTTCTACAACCTTTCTTCCTATGACAGCTACCTTAGTTTTGTTTTTGATATCATTTTCATTTAGATATCTTCCCTTATTTATTACTGTACGTTCTATAGTTCTATATGAAGGATTTACTGCTACCACTGTATAATTACCTGTCTCTTTTTTATATTTAGCATCTACTCCACGTCTAAATCTAGGAGAAACAAATTCATAATATCCAGGATAGCTCTGCTTTATAAACTCAATGTCTTGATTTTTAAAAACAATTCTTCTTCCTGCCTCAAAACCACCATAGGGTTTTGAAGTAGCATTTGGATATATAAAAATTGCATTGGAAGCATCATCGTTCAATTGCTTAGTTACTCCATTTTGCAATCCTTTTACAGATGCTAATAATATAACAAGAATAAAAATACCCCATGCTACCGAAAACCCTGTTAAAAAGGTACGAAGCCTGTTGCTTTTAATACTATGCCATATTTCACTCCAAAGGTCTCTGTTAAACATATTGAGAAGCTCTTACTTGTTTTACTATTTCATCTTTTTCAATAATACCATCTTTAAGATGTACAATTCTTTTACACATATCTGCAATATCTGGCTCATGTGTTACAATAAGGATCGTATTTCCCTGGTCGTTAATTTGTTGAATTAAATCCATCACTTCATACGAAGTAGTACTATCCAATGCTCCAGTTGGTTCATCTGCAAGTAATACTTTTGGTTCTGCTGCCATGGCCCTTGCAATGGCTACACGTTGTTTTTGCCCTCCGGATAATTCATTTGGTAAATGGTTTGCCCATTCTTTAAGTCCAACTTGTTCTAAATATTTTAATGCTTTTTGCAAACGTGTTTTTCTTCCTACCTTTTGATAATACAATGGAAGCGCTACATTTTCTAGCGCAGATTTATAATTAATCAAATTAAATGATTGAAATACAAATCCTAAAAATTTGTTCCTATAATTTGCCGCTTTAGTTTCGTTTAAGTTTTTAATTTGAACATTATCCAAATTATATTCACCTGAATCTGCCTCATCAAGCATTCCTAAGATATTTAGTAATGTAGATTTACCTGAACCAGAGGACCCCATTATTGCTACCAATTCTCCTTCTTTTACAGAAAAATCTATTCCTTTTAATACATGGAGGGAATTACTCCCCATTTTATAGGATTTGTGAAGGTTTTTTATTTCTATCATGGTTAGTTAATTATCATGAAGCGTTAAACACTAATTAATTTTTATTCAAAAATGGTACTTTAAACGTTTTGTTGTTAACATAAGACTATAGCCTAGAAAAAATGTTACAAATTAAACTGTGAAGAAAATGTTAAATAAAACTTAAATGCCTTATAATTGGACTAATAAGCTAGTTATCATTATGTTAATTATTATTGCTAGTTTTAATTTTATTCCAGATTTTTATCTTATCACTATCTGAAATGCCATTTTTAACCTCAACATAAATTCCATCACTAACTCCAAGTTCAATATCTTTACGTTCAAATTGTTGTATTCCTGTTTCAATTTCAACAAAAGGATTTTTAGTTTCTGGATCGTATTGCACCAAAGCTTCTTTAATAGCAAAAACATCTACAGCCTTCGCCAAAATAATAGAAGCATTTGCACTTAAGCCTGCTCTAATGAAAGTAGTATCTTGTTTTTCTAAAGTTCCTTTAATTTCAAATTGAATAGCACCGTTTTCTGCTTTTCCCTTAGGTGCTATATAATCAAGTACAGCATCAAAGGTTTTATTTTCTATAGCACCTACAATAATTTCTAGAGGCAATCCTTCTTTAATTCTCCCTACTTCAGATTCGTCTACTTTTCCTTCGAAAATCATTTTGTTAACATCTGCTAGTATCACTATAGTAGTACCATCATTAAAAGTATTGCTTTCAATTACTTGATTTCCTTTTTCGACAGGAACTTCTAATATCATACCGTTTACCGTAGATTTTATTAAGGTATTTGCAGCACTTCCCAACCCTTTTGCAGATCCTGTTTTTATAATATCATAGTTTTGTTGTGCAGAGTTATAACTTTGTAATGCTTGTTGATAACTTACCTCAGCTCTTTCTAAATCTGCTTTTGAAATAACTCCTTTAATATTCAATTCTTTTTGACGATCAAAATTCCTTTTTTGATCATCTAAACTAATTTTAGCTGTTTGAATTGAATTTCTAGCAGTATTCAAAGCCGAAAGGTTAGGAACCACTCTAATTTTTGCAATAAGATCCCCTGCCTTAACAAAATCACCTCCTTCTACATATACTTCTTCGATAACGCCTGATATGTTTGGTTTTATAAATACTTCTTCTAACGGTAAAATACTCCCTACTGCTACTGTTTTTTTAACAATTGTCTCTTTAGAAGACAGTTCTGTTTCATAAGTAATAGGGTCTTCATTATTCTTTTGATAGAGATAATACATAGCTCCTCCAAAAGAAACAACGATGAAGATTAAAATGATGATTGTTATTGATTTTTTCATTTTTTTGATTGTATTATTTTAGTTGATGTATTTATTTCTAATCTGTTCTAATCTGTTCTAATCGCTTCTACTGGGCGAACTTTTATAGCACTTTGGGCTGGTATTAAGCCTGCTAATAATCCCGAAACTATAAGAATTATTAATGCAATAATAACAACGCTAATGTTAATAGTTGGGTTTGAAAATAAATCGACAGGACCGTTAGCAGCCAGTAATAAATTAATTCCATAAATAACAAGTGTTGCTAAAATAATACCACACATCCCTGAGATAATTGTTAGAAATACTGACTCCATTAATATTTGTATTCGAATAGACCAAGGTTTCTCTCCTAAAGCCCTACGAATACCTATTTCTTTAGTTCGTTCTTTCACTACAATAAGCATAATATTACTCACCCCTATAATACCTGAGAGTAATACTAAGATCCCTACAAAGTAAGCTACTAAGTTTAAGGCCGTAAAAAGGCGCACCACACGACTAAACTCTTCAAACAAATCACTATGTCCTACAGCTCTATTATCTTCAGGATGAATTCTATGATTTTGCTTAATTACATTAAATATATTTTCTTTAAAAGCTGTGATTGGGTATTCATCTTCTGCTGTTATAACCATCCAACCCACGCGGTCTTCCATATTAAAAACTTGAGAAAATGAAGTAAAAGGAACATAAATTTCACTTTCTTCTTCTTCTCGATCACCTCCACTGGATTTTTTTTCATAGGTACCAACCACCATAAAATTAATACCTCTTATTTTTATAAATGTTCCTATTGGATCTTCTGTACTATCATACAGAGCTGTCTTTACACTATTCCCGATTACAGCTACTTTACGCTTTTCATTAATATCAGAATAGTTTATAAATCTTCCCAAAGTAATTTGCATAGGCTCTTGCTGAATAATCTCCGGATAATCCCCATATACATTAAATCCTCCTGTATTTATTCCACGCACTACATTATCTACTCCTCTAAAACCTCCTAGTTGATTACGGGGAGAAATAAAACGTAAGTGATCTACATTTTCACGTATGGATTGTACATCTTCAATTTTAAAATTATATCGCCGTCCTTTTGACAAACCTTTATAAGGTTTAGAAACTGTTTGAGACCACATAAATAATGTATTAGTAGCTGTACTACCAAAATCTAATTTCACACCCGTTTCCAAACCTTTCCCAACAGCTAATAAAATAATTAATATAAATATTCCCCAAAAAACACCAAAAGCAGTCAATAGTGTTCTAAACCAATTTGTGGTTAGCACTTCTAATATTTCTCTCCAACGATCTCTATTAAACATTTTTAGACACTATAAGGTTATTCATCTCTCAATGCTTCTATTGGTTTTATACTGGCTGCTCTCCAAGCTGGCACAAAACCAGCAACGGCACCTACAAAAATTAATATAAATACCATGGTAATTGCTATTGTAAAATCTACAGACGGATTTACGATATAATCTACTTCAATATTAGGCCCTAATATTTCTAAAAGCCCCATACTTACTATAAAACCTATAAAACCCGATACTGCTGTTACAAATACGGCCTCATGTAAAATCATTCCAATTATTTCCCAAGGCTTGGCTCCTAAGGCTTTGCGAATGCCTATCTCTCTAGTACGATCTTTTACGATAATAAGCATAATATTGCTCACACCAACCACACCTGCTACAATAGTACAAATCCCTACAAACCAGAAAAACAAATTAATATTATCTATTAACCCATAATATCGTTTCGTTTCATTTAAAATATTAAAAACTCGAACAGCACTCTCATCATCTGGAGCCACTGTGTGAGATTGTTTTAAATAACTCTCTAATTCTGCAGTAAATTGATTAGAAGATTCTAATGTTTCTTGAAAATTCTCTTTAGGTTTAAATGTAAATGAAAAGTTATTAATTCGGTTTCCACCATTAAACACTCTTTTAGCAGTTGTTGTTGGTATATAAACCCTATTTTCTTCTTGCAATCCTCCTGCATCAGAGTATACTCCTATAACTTGAAAATTAAGCCCTGCGATTTGTATGTTCTTGTCAATAGGATTGACATCTTTAAAAAGTTCTTTCTGAATTTTTTCACTTATAACAATCACTTTATGAACTCCTAACAAGTCATCATAGTTTAAAAATCTTCCAGATAACATTTGAGCATTTTCTATAAACTGATAATCTGGACTTACCCCTCGAACTCCATAATTTCCTGATTCAGTTTTATAGTTTACTAAACCTCCATTAACTCTATAAATTCCTGATTTAAATTCTAATTCATCGTTAAATTCTGAAAGTATGTAATCATAATTTTCATCATTCATTTGAATGACGCGCCCTGGATTTAATCCATTAAATTCTTTAGTTGTCCTCCAAGTAGAAACCCATATTCTATTTGTAGCATCATCTTCAAACTCTTTGGTGATACCATTCTCTAGCCCTCTTCCAAAACCTAAAAGAATAACCAATATAAATATCCCAGAAGCTACCGATAATCCCGTAAGGAAAGTTCGTAATTTGTTTTTTCGAATTGTATCAAAGATTTCCTGCCAGCGTTCAATATCAAACATAAGTTATAAGTCAAGAGTTATTTACGTCTGCTTCTTTGATATTTAAGATATATCAAAGAACACTAACATCACTTGATATATAGATTATGATTATCAAACTTTGTTACAATATATTATTTGTGAAAATGTTAAAAGTATGTTAAAGAGATTTTTTTTTTAAGCTTTTGAAAATGAAATACCCCAATGCTCCAACCAAAACATATGGAATTGCCATTAAATAAATGATTCCATTATTAATACCTTCTGCAGTTTCTTGTTGATCTCCACTTTCTAAGACGGCTCGACACATTGCACATTGCGCATAATTAATTTCTGGCAAAAATGAGAAGATTATTATTAATATGACAATATTGTTTCTTTTCAAAATTTTTATTTAATGAATATAATATGGTGAAATCATTAAGTATACAATTACTCCCGTAATAGCAACATATAGCCAGATTGGGAACGTAATCTTAGCCAATTTTTTGTGTTTGTCAAATCGTTTAGATAATGCTCTGACATAAGTAATCAACACCATAGGTATAATTGCAATTGATAATAGGATATGTGATATTAAAATAAAAAAGTAAACATATCTAATAGTTCCAGTTCCTCCATAGGGAGTTGATTGTGATGTCATATGATAGGCTACATACATAACGAGAAAAAGTGCAGACAGTACAATACAAAATTTCATAAGTCGTTCGTGTAAACTTATTTTACCGTTCTTAATAGCTATAACAGCTACTATTAAAAAAATAGCAGTCAATCCATTAATAGTAGCATAAATTGGAGGCAAGAAAGACAGGGGTGCTACATTAGGTATCTTTACACCAAATAGTATAGCTACTACTAAAGGAATTAGAATAGATAATACAACAATCCATTTATTGTATTTTTTATCGTCTGTAGTAGTATTCATTAATTTATTCTTCAAGTAGTTTAGTAATATCTTCTTTTAAAATTGTCACTCCTTCTTCTTCTAAAATATCATAATATATAAGAATATTTCCAAAAGGATCTTTTCTAGATCTTATATATCCGTCTCTATCTATTAGGGCCACACTTCCTGAATGTTCAAAACCTCCTTCTACGTTACTATTTTCTTGAGTAAAGATATTGAAACCTATATTTGACAAGTTATGAATAGCATCTTTATCACCTGTCAACATATGCCAATCTAAATTTTTCACTCCAAATAACTCTGCATATTCTTTTAATACTACAGGAGTGTCATGCGTTGGATTAATGGTAAAAGAAGCAATTCCAAAATCATCAAACGATGTTAATTCGTTTTGAATTTCTACTAGGTTTTTATTCATAATTGGGCAGATAGAAGGGCAGGTTGTAAAAAAGAATTCAACAACATAAACCTTTCCTAGGTAATCTTTATTAGTAATTACCAAACTATCTTGATTGAAAAAAGAAAAATCGGGAACTTTTCTCTTTTCCCCATTTAATGTTACATACGAGAGTATATCTTTAGATTCGCTTATTCTATTTATATCTACAGTAGCACCTTCTTTTAATCGATCAATAATTCTAGGAACAAAAATAATTCCGAATATTAAGATTATTAACGACACCCATATGTAACTATAATTACTTTTCTTCATTTTCTACTTTTCTCTGTATGTATTATTTTTTTTCAGAGCTAATCTATACTCAGCTAAAATCACTTTAACATCATCTTCCATTTTGTTATTTAACTCAGAAACTAAGGTTGAATTAAACCCGTAAAGTGTTTCATCTCCTCTTCTTCCTCTCAACCTGCGCTCTTTATCAATAATAAATACTTCTGGTAAACTAAAATTCTCATCTAACGTTAAATTAGATTTCAAGCTGGTGAATATTGTTTTTATATCATTACTTTCTGCAAAAACAAATTTCCATTTTTGAGTATCAGATAAAGGATTTAACTCTTCTAAAAGTGCTTTTGCTTTGGCTTCTTCTCCTTTTGTTAATATAATAACAAATTGAAAGTCATTAAATTCATAAAAACGTTTATAGATTTTTTGATTTAGGTTAAAAGCATTTCCTCTTCTAGATTCTAAGTTATTTCCAAAAAAACCAAGAATGGTAATTTTATTTTGAAATGTTATCTTTTCTCCTGACAAACTTTCAAGAGCTTCTACATTTGCTATCTTCTCTGTTAGCACAGGAAGTTTTGCAAAATTATTAACGCCAGACGCAAAAAAAAGATACGCCACAATAGGAAGGATAAAAAGCACGCTTAGTACAAAAAACTTTTTCTTATTCATGATTATTATTTAAGCGTATTTTCAGAAATTTAACTGTAGCACAAAAATAAAAAAGACGGTTCAAAAACCGTCTTTTTTATTTCTTAAAGCTTTTAAAAATTCCAGCTTACAAAACCATTTCTCATGATTTCAAATATATAATCTGCTTCTACTAGCAATATAGCAGCCAGATAAGGAACGAGTATTAATAACGGTAAAACTATTGACCATTTAAAATTTCCTGTTTCATCTCTTAAATGCATAAAATCCCATGCAATATAGTAGGCTTTCACCAAGGTTAAAATAATAAAGATCCAGTTTAGCATTTTCATTCCTATAACCTTACCGTTTAGAATTTCTGGTTTAGCAATACCTAAACCTACTTCTATTGCTGTAACTATAGAAAGAAAAATAAGAACTCCCCATATTTTTTGCTGATTCGATTTAAATTTTAATAAACCTCTAAATATTGCTAATTTATGTTCGCCGTGTGCCATTTCTAAATTATCTTATTTTATATAAATTAAACTAGGTAAAAGAATGTAAATACAAATACCCAAACTAAATCTACAAAGTGCCAGTAAAGACCTACTTTTTCAACCATTTCATAATGCCCTCGTTTTTCATACGTCCCTATGATAACATTAAAGAAAATAATTAGGTTGATTAATACTCCTGAAAAAACGTGAAAACCATGAAATCCAGTTATGAAAAAGAAAAAATCTGCAAAAAGACGATTTCCATATTCATTCCTTACCAGATTGGCTCCTTCTACTACAATTGCAGCTTCATTTTTCAATTTTTCCAAAGAAGCTTCTCTAGAAAGTACTGTTTTCTCTCCTTCATCATTTAAAAACTCTGTTCGTATTACTACATCTTTATTTGCTTCAAGTCCTGCTGTTATTTCTTGTATTGTGTAGGTAGGAAGCGTTCCCTCTTTTGTAAACCAGACTCCTTCTCTTCTTGTATGCGCCACTCGATCACTAGGTATTTCTACTGCTATATCCGAAATTGCTACTCTATCTCCTGTGGTGTTATCTACAAATTGAAGAATTCTTCCTCCTCTCGTTTCTATAGCTCCATAATCACCTTTGATAAAGGTTGCCCATTCCCATGCCTGAGAACCAACAAAGATAGCTCCACCAATAATCGTCAAAAACATATACCATGTTACTTTTGTTTTCTTCATATGATGTCCTGCATCTACAGCTAATACCATAGTTACAGATGACATAATTAATATGAATGTCATAAAAGCTACATAAATCATTGGCAAGTCTTTCCCATGCGCAAAAGGAAAGTGAGTAAACACTTCATCTGCAATAGGCCAAGAATCTATGAATTTAAATCTTGAAAATCCATAGGCAACTAAGAATCCTGAAAATGTCAAGGCATCAGACACGATAAAGAACCACATCATCATTTTACCATAACTTGCGTTGAGTGGTTTGTTACCTCCACCCCATAATTTGCCTTCGTTTTCTGTATTATCAACAGTAGCTTCCATATAAAAGTAATCTGTGTTAAAAATTCCCCAAATTTACACTTTTTTCTTATCTAAAGAAATAGAAAAATAAAATGAGATAGACCCAAAGAAAATCTAGGAAATGCCAAAAGGTTGCACCTAGCTCTAAACCAAGAGTTTTGCCCTCATTATACTTCTCTTTAAAATGATTATAAATTATTACAAACAATACTACAACCCCTGCAAAAACATGGCCAATATGTGCTATTGTGATTGCATATAAAAAAGATGTAGTTATTGTGCTTTGACTTCCTGTGAAATAATACCCTGCTTTTATTATTTGTGAAAAACCAACAAATTGTAATACAATAAATGTAATTCCTAATACTAATGTTATAAGTAGAAATTGCATTCCTAGGTTATTTTTGCCTTGCTTTATTGTTTTTTTTGCTAAATGCATTGTTAAGCTACTAACAATAATAGTAATCGTACTCCATAAAAATGCAATAGGGAGCTGAAAATCTTTTAACCAATCTGGTCTATTTTTACTTACCACATATGCGCTTGTTAAACCTGCAAACATCATTAATAAGCTTATAATTCCAAACCATAGCATCATTTTTTTCGCTCTGGCATCTTTCTCTCTGTATGTTCCTTCAGTTAAATCCATTTAGCTTAAAAATTTATCAATTACGTATACAATTTGCATTAGAGTAATATAACTCACACTGGCCAACATTAATTGCCTAGCCGATTTCTTATCTTTTATACGGTATAATCTAAAAGCAAAAGATAACATTCCTATACCTAAGAGAAAAACAATCACTGCAGATACAACAGATAATTGCAAACTACCTGTCAATCCTGTAACAGGAAAGACAGAAATTATAATCATCCAAATACTATACATTATAATTTGCAAAGCTGTTCCTTTATTTCTTTTTCCGGTAGGGAGCATATTAAACCCTCCTTTTTTATAATCATCATACAATACCCAGCCTATTGCCCAAAAATGGGGGAATTGCCAGAAAAACTGAATCATAAATAAAGTTCCTGGTTCTATCCCAAAATCATTTGTAGCTGCTACCCAACCTAACATAAATGGAATAGCTCCTGGAAAAGCTCCAACAAATACAGATAAAGGTGTTTTTGTTTTTAGAGGTGTATAAACACAAACATATAGGAAAATAGAAATAGCACCAAACATAGCGCTCTTAGGGTTTACAATATATAGTGTAATAATCCCTAGAATGGTAAAAAGACTAGCTATTATAAATGCAGTATTGACAGACATTCTACCAGCCGGAATAGGCCTGTTTTTTGTTCTGTCCATAAGCGCATCTAAATCTCGTTCTATAATTTGATTGTATGCATTAGATGCTCCAACCATAAAATACCCTCCTAATGATAATAATGCTAAAATTTTAAAACTCACCGTTTCTGCACCAAGCAAATATCCTGCTATAGAAGAAAAAACTACACTAATCGCTAGACCTACTTTTGTAATTTGTTTAAAGTCGTCAATAATCAAAGCGAATGAGTGTGTTTTTGATATGGTGTTCAATGCGGTTTTCATCAATCGTTTCTAAATCGAGTGCAAAGATATACTACAGTGGTTTTTTATGCAATGATTTTCAAGTAGTTTTACTTTTAAAAACGATTTATTTTCGTTTTTATCTTACCATTGTAAGATTTACGAGTATTTAACGTCAAAGGTCGAAAACCAATTATAATGAAAATATTCAAATTTGTACTCCTAATTCTATTGAATACAACGCTACAAATAAATGCACAAACCCAACAAGAAATTAAAGTAGAAACTATTAAATTAACAGATCAACTTTATATGCTGGTAGGACAAGGTGGCAATATTGGTGTTTTTGTAGGAGAAAATGGTCTTTTTATGATTGATGATCAATTTCCTCATATGACAGCAAAGTTAAAAGAAGCGATTGCTAAAATTTCAGACAAACCTTTAAAATATCTGATCAATACTCATTGGCATGGTGATCACTCTGGAGGGAATGAAAATTTTAACAAAGAAGAGGTTGTAATTGTAGCTCATAAAAATGTGAGAGAACGCATGAGCACAGATCAATTTAACAAAGAATTTAACAGAAAAACCTCTGCTTCTCCTAAAGCTGCATTACCCGAAGTAACTTTTACTGAAGATATTAGTTTTTATGAAGGCGATGAAACTATAATGTTATTTCATATCCATAATGCTCATACCGATGGAGATGCATTGGTTTATTTTGCAAATAACAATGTATTGCATATGGGAGATACTTATTTCAAACAAAAATATCCTTTCATTGATTTAAGTAGTGGCGGTAGTATAGAAGGTTATATTAATGCAGCAAAAAAAGCATTAGTACTAATAAATGATGAAACTAAGATTATCCCTGGACATAGAGGGCAATCTAACAAGGTAGAATTAATTGAGTATTTAGCAATGCTAGAATACCTGAGAGATGGTGTTAAAGCAGAAATTGCTAAAGGAAAAACAGAAGAAGAAGTAACAGCAAATGCTGCTATTACAAAAAAATATGACGATTTAAATTATGGTGACTGGTTTATAAAATCTGATGTGGTACGTCGTACTATTTACAAGAGTTTAAAAAATGCGTCTTCTGAATAAATCGTTGTGCATTTTGATTTTTTAATCGCCAAAAGCCGTCAATTCGAATAAAATTCTAAAAGAATTTAGTATCGAGAATAAGGATTTTTGCATTAAAAATAGTTCTCGATACAATTTTTCGTACCTCAAAATCACTCGAACTGACAATAATTGACAAAGCCTGTTTGAATTCAAGACAGGTTTTTTTATTGATAATCATTATACAAATTAAATAGGTCTGTTCTAAATCCAATATTAAACCAAGTTGTATTATTTCTAAAAGTAGTTGCAGACTCTGCATCTGGATCAAAATTGCGATAAATTAAATTTCCAAAAATTTTTAGATTGGTTGCAGGATTAATCAAATATCCTGCTTGAATATCTGCAAAAAATGTAGTAACTGTGTTTCCTTGTAATAATTCAATGCCATTTTCTGAAGGCCTGTTGTTTTCACTTGTAAAAATATCACCTCCAAAAGCTGTTGCATCTCCTTCAAAATCTCTTCCTTGTTCACCGTAAATAAATCTAGCAGTACCAAACCATCTTTTATGATTGTAATTGGCACTTGCTATCACCTCTCTAAAATTTGCTCCTTTTGGATGTGCCAACGGTTGATTATTGTGTCCAAAATTCAAACGAATTGTATTGTGCGAAAATGTATAAGGACGAACCACATTAAACTCACCTTGCAACAATAATCCATCTACTTTAAATGCATTGTAATATTTGATTCCTAATTGCACTCCAAATTTGTTGCGAAAATTTTGCTCTCCTCCAAAAAAATCATCTATTGACAATTCATCTAAAATAAACTGCCCATATAAGTTTACGCGATCATTCCATTTATATTTTCCGCTCAATCCAATAAGTGCATTCCCTGCTCTAGATCCTGTAGAGAACTCGATAAATCTATAGAATATAATTGGGTTTAGAAAATTGACATCTAAGCCTCTTCCTTGAGAATCATCTGTTACTACCGCTTCGTAAAAACCTAGATTCAATTTTTTAGTAACATTCCAACTCAAATAATGTGTCGCTATATATTTTGTCAAAAAAGACCCATCGTCTCTTGTTACTTCTGGGCGAACATCTCTAACAGATAAAAATAAATTAGTGTATTTAAATTTTCCGAAACTTGTATTAATTTTCAAGTACGGATAAGGTGACGCTATATCACTTAAAAACAAAGAACGATATCCATCTCCTATAAAATTCTTTCCATTACCAAATTGAACATTCAAATATTTATTTGGAGTATAGGATAAATATCCTTCTGCTATTGGATAATCAAATGCATCACCATCAAACGCTCTTGCTATTCCTCTACCAGGTATAATGGCTGGATTACCTCCCGATGGAGCTATTGATCTTGCAAAATCATTAAAATAGTCTGCAAACCTACCTTGGCTTTCATATAACGAAGTAGAAAAGAACAAGTTTTTACCAATCGCACCTTGAATTAAAGCTCCTCTAGTATTGTTATATGTAAAATCTACATCATCGCTATCGTCTCTTCCTATTTGAAGATCTGCAATGGGGTCAAACGTTACCCAATATTCTTTTCCTTTTAATGTTATAAAATGTTCATCCCACCATTTTCTTCCAAACCAACTTTTTTTATTTTTTGATAAGGCTTTATCGTGCCCTTCTAAATCAAAATAAGTATCTACATATCCATACACATATGGTTTAGAAGCTGTATGACTATTGCTTCCTGCTTGATTTAATGCCTGATCAAATATCGCGTATCTCTGATGAGAAAATGGAATATTTAATTGACTCTTATATTCTTCATTATTATATTTCTTTAAAACAATGTCTTTAAATTCATTAGAACTTTCTCTGGTAAATTGATTAACTTTTCTAGTAGGCTTAGCAGCTATTATATTATTATTTGTTTTTAACGGAATTGCCAACATCATTGAAAATTGCATATAAGTAGGTTTCCCACTATATGTTGGTGGTGTAATTTGTGGTAACATATCAAACACCTCTTTTAGAGCTTTTTTCAGTTCATCATAGGCAGCATCTGTATACAATAGTTTAAATTTACCTTTGGCATCTACCTCAAATAGAAACGATATATTCCCCCTATAGCTTTCGGTTTCTACTATACTGGGCATTTTAAAATTAGTAATTAAAAACTCTTTTAAAGTAGTATTAAAACAATTTTCAAGGTCGTTTATAGCCACTTCCTTGCAACTATTAAAAACCGGATGTTTTTCGTATGCATTTTTTGTTTGAGTATGTCCTATTGATAATGAAAAAAGGAAAAAAAGAATAGCTATTTTTCGCATGAAATATAATATCGTTAGTTAGGTTTTAAATGCAATAGCAATATACTGCTTTTATCAGTTATAGAAGTAACGTAAATTTTAAACAAAAATTCCTGCTTCGACAGGAATTTTTTTATTAATCTTATTTTATCTTTTTGTATTTTCTAAAAAATGAATTTATTGTACATTAAAAATGATAGGTTTTAAGAAAATCACTTCTACTTTTTTATCCCTTTGTTTTCCAGGTTTCATATCAGGAATTAGATGTACAACTCGTTTTGCTTCTTTTTCCAAAGCTGGATGAGTTCCTCTTACTTTAACATCTGAAACTTTTCCTTCTTTATTTATTTTAAATTGAACATTGATTCTTTGCTTTCCTGATAAACCATAAAATTCGCCTAAAGATGTTTTAAAGTTTTTCTGCACTATCTTATTTATGGCTTTTGACATACATATTCTTCTCTCTTTATTGGTAGATAAAGATTCACATCCAGGAAAAATAGGAACTACTTCTACTTTTTCATAAGGTACAGATCCAACATCTATAATAGGTTCTATATAGGCAATAGAATCAATACTAGCTATCACATCAGGTTCTGTTGGAGCTACTTTTGTTTCATTTTTATCAGGTCCATCGTCTATAATAGTAATTTCTATGGGGTCTATTGGTGGTGGGGCATCTGGAATGGGTTGCTTTTCTGTAGGGGGTACATAGGGCACGAAATCTGGTACAGGAGGTTCGTCTAAAAACTCTATTAAATCTAACTTCACTTCATCTGTTTTTGCCTGCAAAACAGGAAACCCTGCTTCCAAAAGTAAATAAGAAGTTAATAAACTAATAATGAGCCCGATTTGAAAATGTAACAAGCCGTTTTTTCGTAAATTAGCGTCGTGCTTTCTCATGTGGTGTTCCTGCTTCTCATTGCCGTGAGAAGTAGTACACTTTTTAGCGTAACTTTTCATAATATATGGTTTTAATGTTAATGTTACGTTAAACACAAGAAGCATACCAAAAAGAAAATCCCGCACTAGTGCGGGATTTTTATTTAAATATTATCTCTTATAATTTTAAGCAATAAGACAATCTGCTGTTAGATGAGGATCTGTTGTACAAGAAACAAGACCAATCTTCACAAGTAGCAGTACAAGTGTTATCGGTATGCCCTCCACCAACTAATTTTTCCATCTTCACTCTAGTCAAACTTGAAACAGTTGACTTTTTCAACTTTAACGATTTTAACGTTTCTTTTTTCATAATTAATAGTTTTTAAGATTTCAATAAAAAGAAAGATAAAGATTACTTTTTATTGAAATCAAATATTATATATTAATTAACTTTTTCTTAATTAATAATTTTCATTAAAAGAAAAAAAATGATAAGTTCTGAAGAGTAATATATTTGATGACAAAAAAAGAGCGAACTAATATATTAGTTCGCTCTTTTTAAATATAATAATATATTACTCTTTTATTATTGTAATTTAAAAGTAATAGGAATTGAAAACGGCACACGTACTGCACGTCCTCTTTGTTTTCCAGGTGTCATTTTTGGTAGTTTACCTATAATTCTTGCTGCCTCTTTTTCAAGGTTTTTATCAGGGCCTCTCATTCTAACATTTCCTATAGATCCATCTTTTTGTATTGTAAACTGTACATACACTCTTCCTTGCACCCCTAATTCTTGTGCTATTTCAGGATATCTAAAGTTTTTACGAATATGCTTATTCATTTTTTCATTAAAACACTTACGCTTGTCTTTCGCTCTTTCACATCCTGGAAATACAGGTACGTCTTCAATTACCGAAAATGGAACATCAACGTCTACTTCTTCTTCTACCACTTCTACATCATCAACTTCAACAACCTCATCTTGATCTGTCTCAGTAGATTCTATAATAGTTTCTTCTATTTCTTCTTCATCTTCAACAACTTCAATAATTTCTGGAGCTGGTGGTGGTGGTGGTGGTGGTGGTGTTTTTATTTGTTCTGTAATTGGCACTTCTTCATCTAGATCGTCATCTAAATTTAGTGCTTGAATATCATATTCTGTTTTGTCATACTTCTTCCACTCAATTGCTTGCCAAGTCACAAACAAAACTAACGCAAGACCAATAACAAAATAGAGACCACTATTGGTAGTTAGATCTGCTTTTGGGTTTTTCTTAAGTTCCATAATTCTTATTTTACAATGCTAATTTAATTATTTATTTATAATAAAAGCAACTAATTTTTTCTTTTTAACGACTTATAATTACCTGAAAACACAACAACAATGATTGATGCTATTAAAATACCAAGTGTATTTGCTAATATATCTGCCCATTCTGCCGATCTTCCATAAGGCAATACGTCTTGTAATACTTCAATAACTATACCATAAACAAAGGCAACAATAGCTATCCCAAATAAAAAGGATTTTTTCAATACTAATTTAAACTTAACATAAAAATACAGATGCCATATTAATACAAGTGCTAAATAAAAAAAAGCATGCATTAGCTTGTCTGAGGAATCAAACCCAAATTTTATTTTTGGAAATCTTGATAAAGAAAATAAACTAAGTATTGTTAATAGAAGTGTCCATATAAGAGCTACAAAAAATAAAATTTGTTTTTTAAGCCCCAATAAGCGCTTCATAATCTGTATTGCTAAGCAAACTCTCTATTTCTGAAGTATCAGACATTTTAATTTTTACCATCCAACCTTCTCCATAAGGGTCAGAATTCACTTTTTCAGGCTCGTCTTCTAAAGCAGCATTAAATTCAATAATTTCTCCACTTAGTGGTAAAAAAAGATCTGATACTGTTTTAACTGCTTCTACTGTACCAAAAACCTCATCTTTATCTAATGTTTCATCTACAGTTTCTACCTCTACATATACAATATCTCCTAATTCACTTTGCGCAAAATCTGTAATTCCTACGATTGCTACATCTCCTTCTATTCGTATCCACTCGTGATCTTTAGTATACTTTAAATCTGATGGTAAATTCATTGTTTTTTTAGAATTAAATATTTGATGAACAAATGTACTTTTTTAAGCCTATTAAACAAAAAAAGTTCTTATCCCATTTGATTTTTTTTCTTTATTTAAAGAAAATGATGGCTTTTAAGTTTTACAGAGAATAGAAAAATTAAATATCGCAATAATTCTAATTTACTCTTATATTGAAATAGAAATTTTAAAACCATATTCTAATTGAGGAAATTTTATGAATAGATGCTATTAGTTTCCAAAATTATATCGTAGAGTAAACCCGGTTCGTATGGTGGTTTGCGGAAATGCAGTTGAGATAGCAAATTCAGAAAACGTATGATCGTAAAAGAAAAGCGTAGTTAAGTTTTTACTTAAAGCATAGTCTGCAGTAAATTTAAGTGTCCATATATTTTGTCCTGCAGTTACTTGATTGTTTTCTATATCTAAGTTTCTTATTACAGTAATATTATCTCTTAAAGATAAATCTGCTTTTAAGTTCAAATCTCCTTTTAGAGTTGTTTTTTTACCTCCAATATTTGTTTTAAAACGAACATCCTTAAGACGGTATCCTAAACCAAAAATAAACTCTCTATCTGTAGTTTCAGTAAGCAAATTATTATCAAAACTTAATGAAAGTGCTCTTCCTCTTTTAACTTCTCCTTGAAAACTAAATGAATTCTTGAGTTCAAAATCTATACGTATTAGCGGATTAAACTGCTCTACTAAAGTTGCATTAGTAAATAGTGTTTCATTTAAAAAGTTTCCTGCTTGATCAATTTGCGATAAAGAAGGTAAGTCTCTATCAAATTCTAAATTAGATCTAAACGAATTTAAGCTATAACTAGCTCTATAACCATGACTTAAAGACAAACGCTTAAATCGTTTTTTAAACCATTTCAAACGAGTAAGCCCTGTATACTTTAAGGTCCAATTAGGGATTGGGACATCTCTAAATGCTCCTAGACTAACTTGATCTGGACTTTGACCTGTGTATGCAGATAAAAATGCTGGTAGTAATACCACTTGATTATCACGCCCAAAACCTATTGGAAAACCATTGTTATCTATGTTTGCAGGGTTTGTTATATCTATCCCATTTTGAATTGCCAAACGATTCGCTATTTCTAAGCGATTGGCTCTAAATTCATCAAAAGTTGCAGATGAAACTTCATCACTTGTTGAAAATGAAGTTCTTATTAATGAGGTAGAAATGGAGAAATCTCCAAAGCTATTTTGTAATAATGATTCAAATTCAAACTCTCCATTGTTTTCATTTACTCTAAAGTTTTCTGCAAATGAGCTTGAAAACTGTCTATTAGCAGTTAAATCAATAGTTAAATCAGGAATTGGTGTTAGATTAGCAGTTACATTAAGTATGGTATTTCTCCGTTGTATAAACTGCTCATTAAATTCAGGAAATGTAGTTAAGAAACCTCTTCGAGCAGCTTCAAACCTAACATCTGATTGACTTCCAAAAACAAAACCCGCAGAAGGGCGTAAGGTTCCTATAAATCCTATAGATTCTGTATAACCCGGAAGCACTTTCCCATTGTTTTCAGAGTAGTTCAGATTGATTCTCTTTACTGTTGTTAATACATCTACTAACGTATTGAAAAACTTTGAAGTTTTCTTTATAGATTTTTTAAGTTCTTTATCATTTTGTGTTGTTCCTGCGGGAGCTAATGTAGGCCTATTTGCTGCATTTTGTCTTCGTGCATCTGCTGCTGTACGCTTAGTTAAACCAAAATATTTATATAATTTGTCCATTGTTAAAGAAGCTCCGATGGTATGTGTATTTGCATTTTGAATTGTATTTAGATTCTCTCCTGCTACTTCTGTTAATGCATCTCCCCCGCGCTGCCAATCAAAATCACCAGTATATTGATAGTTAGCATTGATAAAGCTAAACACAGGTATTTTATTGAGCGGCAACTCATAATTTAATTCTAAACGCTGAGTATGTCTATTCGCTTCTCCTGTATTAAAGAAATCATCATAGATCCCAACATCATCTCTTATAAAAGTCTCTCCGTTTTCATCTTCATCAAAGAAATTTCGTACTATATTAAAATTAGCTGCAGTAAAATTAAAACGAAGTGATTTAGTTAGATTATAATTAACAGCATACTGCCAGTCAAACAAAAAGTTTCGTTGCTGTAATGTTGGAAGTCCTAATTGCTCTCCTACATCTATTCCAGGAGTAAGAACTTCTCTAAATCGCTGTTGATTAAATGTTCTGTTATAATTTGAATTTATAGAAATACTAGTAGGTAGTAAATTTAAATTTAAGTCCTTAATCCATTGCCAATAACGTCCAGTAAATAAAGAATCTTTTTTCTTAAAAGGAGCTATTTCTAAAGGCTCAAAATTATGATTATAAGTAAATCCCGTTCTAATATTTTGATCGCGAGCTTCTTCAATTTCAAAATCTCTATGATTTACTTCATTATAGGAATAATTGAATGTGAAATTTTCAATATCATAAACCCTTGCTTTCTTTTCTGGAGCTCTATTCTTTCTTAATCCAATCACATTAATACTCCTTCTCTTTGTATAATCTTCTGCCTGCCTTCTTATGATTTCTTCTTCTTGTTCTGTTTCTGCAGCATCAATTCTATCGTCTAATGTTATATCCTGAAAAACAGGGTCAAACTCTGGAGTAATTAATTCTTCTGAAATACTATAGTTAAAAGGAATCTGTACATCCCATTTTTTTGGCAGTAATTGTCCTAAATTAATATTAGTGTTAATTCCGTATTGAACTGCGTCTTCTCTACTTCGCTCATTAGGTATTGATTCTAATGTACCAAAACCTATAGTACTTACTTGTCCCGATGCCGAAATATTTGCAAAATCTGCAATATTAGCATCTACAGATCCAACTGCAGCCCAACCTCCATTATTATCTAATTCTGACAAACGAAGTTCATTAAACCATACTTCTCCACATACTTCATTGGTAGTAGCATTTTTAATCCCCACCATTAACGCTCTAATATTTCCTAGAGACGGATTTCCTCGAATTGCGTAACGCTGTACACCCGGAACTCTTGCCGAAAATTCAGGAACATCTATAATCTCTTCCTCATCTTCTTCATAAAAGACAATATTAGAAAGTGTTCCATCTGCAATTCCTTCTGCCTTAATTCTCGATAGTAGTTCTAAAGGAATATCTAAATTGTTTATAGGTGGCCAAACACCTTCTGCAGTAGAGGCATCACCTGGTGTAGTAACTTCTAATGGTATTTCTATTTGATAAAAATTATCATTAAAATCTGTTCCCAGCCTAATAAAAGCTACTAATTGATTATCTCCTACTGGATTTTCTTGAAACGCTTCTGCATGTAAAAACATTTGAAGTCTTCTGTATTGACGAAGATCTATGTCAACGTTTTTGAATACTCCACGAGAATCCTCAGGTTCTAAATCACATACTGTAAAAGAGAGTGATTGTTCATTTTGTCTAATAATTGTATTGTTATTATTCAATTGCTCTCTTACAACTCCTGGAGGTAAACGATATGGTATTGGTTGCCGTTGCTCATTTTCTTGAATATTTACAGTATTGATATCTGTAAAAGTAGTATCATCTGCAGGATCATCTTCATCTGTTTGTAAAGTTCTTGTATAGAACCTATAGTCTCCCCTTACTAAGTCTAGTGTTGCAAAACGCAAAACAACATCTCTTTGAAAACCACTCATATACATTCTCATAAAACTGATAGAACGCAAATCTGTAATCCCTCCAATTGCATCATCAAACTCTCGTATTGGAATTTTAAATTGTATCCATCGAGATCTAATTACATTATTATCAGGAGTAGTAACATCTACTTCTCTAATATCATTTACAAAGGGATCATTTCGTCCTATATCTGGACGAATTGGAATACGATATTCAAAATAACTATTGATTGTATTTGTTGTTAAATCTCTGTCTATATCTTCAACATCAGGAAGTGTTGTTGATCCTCTATCGTTATTTCCTACTGCTACAGGAGAGTTTCCATCTGTATTATTAAAGTTGAAATAACGGTTTAAAATATCTCCCTCTCTACTTAAATAAAATTCATAGTTATCTAAAGCTGGGTCAGGGCCTGGATTGTTGAGATATGTGGCGCCTTCTAAAGCATCGTTTAATCCATCTAGACCAATATCTTGGAGAGCTCTATTAGTTTCATCGGCATCAAAAGCGTATACAAGCGATTGTGTTGATGGTACTACACCCCATGGAACTGGTATTGTTAATGCGGTACCTGTAGGGTTATCTGTTATTGGAAGTCCATTTTCATATTGTTTCCGGCCATCTGTTAAAATATCTTCTGAGATATTCCCTAAGTTAAAAATCAATTCTCCTTGATCTGGACCTACTCCATCTACAAAAGGGTCTAATACCCAAAACTGTATAAATTCTACGTTGGATTGTTCAAAGTTAGTACTGGTAATAGATCGCATAATACCCGCCCATCGTTCTTGAGGTTGTAATGCTCCAAAATTAGCACTATTGTTATAAGGGCCTTTATCTGTTGGGTAATAGGCTAAATCTAATGTACTTTGTACGGTTGTTTGTCCTTGCGGAATATCTACTTGCGGGAAAATTTCATCGACAAATACTCTACGAGTTTGATTTGTAGAAATATCTTCATCTGAAATACCTGCCGGACGTTGATTCGTAAAAAATATTGGATCTATTGTATACCATGCTAGCTTAGCACGTTCTTCCCCTGTGCTTAAACCTGTCTCATCTGGATCTATAAATTCTAATGGAGGACTCGATAGAGACCAAGCCAATGCACCTCTTACATCAATAAGTGATTGCGCCCCTTCAAAATCATCTACAAAGGCAGTTGCTTCGCCTTCAAAATCTGCATTTCTGGAAGAACCTGGTATTAAATATGCAAATTCACCTCTAACAGATAAATTTGATGGAACATCGGTATCAATATTTGGTAATTTATTGACCAAACGAGTTAAAAAGGGTACTTCTGTAGAGAAGTTACCATTAATTCCAAAAATAGTATTGTTTACAGGTTCTGATCCAAAATTAGCTTTCTGAGTAAGCGGTCTTTCATTAAGATTTAATACCGTTGCTCCTAATAAAAAGTTCTCATTAAATTGGTGTTCTACATTAATCCCGGTAAATCTTCTTGTCTGTTGTCCAAAAATAGAATTATTTTCTACAGATATTTCAATAGGAGTGTTAGAATCGCGAAGTCCTGGATCTAATATTTGTACTGTTCCGGCTTGATAATTTACTGTAAAATCAATACCCTCTTGTAATACACGACCTGCTGCTGTTACTTTAACAGATCCTCTAGGCACATTAAAAGCCCCTATAGGAATCCCATTAGCGCCTTCTGATTTATAGCGTCCTTTTAATTGATATTTATTTTGATCACTATCTTCTAATGCAGCAGCCTTGGTTAAAACATACATATTCCTAAATACATATTGTTCTTGATTAGCATTAAATGTATTTGGGAGATCATAATTTCCTCCTCCTAATACATCAAAAATAAATTCTCCAAAAGGCTCTACTTTAGTAAATATAATATTCCCTAGTTCTGTATCTACTGTAATACCGGGTTGAAAATCAAAAAAACCGTCTCCTCCGCTTTGAACATCATTAAAAACATTTAGTCTGTCAAAATTTAAAACATCTAATAATATACGCTCATCTAATCCTACAGGAAAGGTTACTTCATCTACAGGCACTAAATAATTTAAAGATGAAGGATCTGTATAGAGTATATTCATTCTAAAATCTTCAGGGCTTAGCTGAAAAGCGCCTGTTGAATAAATATTCTTCATCATTAAATCCCAAATAGGATCTGCAACATTGGTTACATTACTCTTTAATAATTTTGTAACTAAGGTATTATTTGTGATAAAACCATCTACAGGATCTACACCTGTAGCACCAACTCCATCATTGGCAAATTCTCCTACTTGAAAAACCTCTCCAGTACCAGTAAATGTATATTGAAAAGAGACTGCTAAAACCTCATCATTACTTAAACGTTGCCTAAGAGAAATATATCCTAATTGTGTATTTAAAGAAAAATCTCGCCCTTCTTCTAATTTTCTAGCATTTTCTAAAATAGCAAAATCGAAGCCTTGATTAACACTTCCGCTCAAGGTTCCAAACCCATTTTGAACAGTAGCTATTTCTCGAATATCATCAGTAAGTACTGAAGCAGCTAGATTTCCAATTTCCAATGGGTTATAATCATTAGCTTCGTTTCGTGGAAGATTACTAACACCATTAAAAAAACCAGCCGGTGGAGTTCCAAACCTTCCTATTCTAGTATTTTGAGGATTGTTTTCTCCTAAATCTTGAATAGAAACAATATTTCTAACATTTTCGGTTTGTTGTCCTCTGTTGGTAACCCAAACTTCAATACGGGTTATTTGTACCTGACTTCGTATAAATGGATAGTTTTCTAATGCCTGATCGTATTGATCTCTAAAAAATTGAGATAAGAAAAAGTGTCTGTCTTCATCATAATCTAAGGCGAGAATTTCAAATTCATTTAAGGTACCTCCTCCTTGTGCTACTACGGTTCTACTTTGAGAACGCTGTTCTGAAAAAACACTAGTTATTTTAGTTCTTCCAAATTGCAATTGTGTTTTAACTCCAAATAAACTTTGAGCACCCGTAATTAATGAACTATTTAATGGAAGGTTCACATTCCCTATTTCTATTTTTTGAAGAATGTCATCTTCTGTAGGAGTATATTCTAATTTAATTAGATTTTGAAAATCAAAAGTAGCTTCTGTATCAAAATTTGCAGAAACAGAGAGCCTAGTACCTATTTTTCCTAATAAGCTTAAGCTAATTCTTTGGTCAAAATCAAATGTGATGTTCGTTCGGTTTCTTGGTGATAGTGCTGGATTATCATTTCTTTGAAGGCGAACTCCTAAATCTGCAGCGATAGAACCCTGAGGAATTACTTCAATAGTATTTCCTCCAAAAATAGATTCAAAAAAACTGGAGTTTACATAAAAATTAGGGAGTAAATTTTTTCTAGCTTCTTCGCTTCCCTCTTTTTTCCCTGAGATAGCATCTAACTTTTCTTTGAAATAATTTTTTATTCCTTCTTTATGGATTAAATCTCTGTATTGTTTTGGAGTAAGTATAAGTGGGTATGAAATATCATAATTCCCTACAGTTTCTGTATACACATATAAATCCAGTACTGGATCGTAGGTATATTTTGAAATAATACTGTTTGGATTTTTGAGTTTTATTTTACCTAAAGACACACCTGTCTTTGTACTATCTTGAGTTTTAGAATTACCTTCTTGCTGAGCGTGTAAAACGGTGCAACAAAGAAATAGTGCAACAAAGAAAAATACTCTAATCAAGTATATTAAATTTGGTATGTTACTTTTCAATATTTTTTATAAATTTTTAAGTGCGTGTTTTATTATCTCTTCTACACTTAATCCAGAGTTATCCCTCAAAATTCTATCAACTACTTTTTCTGATTGTTTCTTAGCAAATCCAAGGACTTCTAAAGCAGATAACGCTTCATCTTTGTTTGTATTGCCTTGTTGTGTGGAAACTTCATCAATATCGTAAATTTTAAGAATTTTATCCTTTAAATCTAAAATAACACGTTGCGCAGTTTTAGCTCCTATACCTTTTATAGATTGTATAGCAGGAACATCATCTGAAGCAATAGCGTCTCTTATTTGTAAAGGGTCCATAGATGAAAGCATGGTTCTAGCCGTACTTGCTCCAATCCCTGAAACAGAAATTAATAACCTAAAAATTTCTCGTTCAGATTTTTCAGCAAAACCAAATAACGTATGTGCATCTTCACGAACCTGAAGATGTGTATGAAGTTTAATATTTTCTTCATCTGTAATTTTAGAAAATGTATGCAGAGAGATATTAATAAAATATCCTACTCCATTACAATCTATTACTACGTCTGTTGGATTTTTTTCAACGAGCCTCCCCCTTATATATGCTATCATATATCAATAAAAGTTAATGCTTCAAATGTAACAAAATTATTTATAGCTAGTAGCATCAATATAGCTCGTTAACGTTTCTGGTTTTTCTTATACTTTTTGACGTTTCTCTCTTTCTTGCGCATCCAATACAGCTACGGCTGTCATATTTACAATTTCTTCTACACTAGCACCTAATTGAAGTATATGAATAGCTTTATCCATTCCTAGCATAATAGGCCCAATAGAATCCATTTTTGTAAGCTCTTTCATAAGCTTATTTGTAATATTAGCAGAATCTAGATTTGGAAAAATAAGCGTGTTTACTTTTTTTCCAGCCAACTTAGAAAAAGGGAAATTCTTTTGTAACATTTCCTTATTTAAGGCGAAATCTGATTGCAACTCTCCATCTACTTGGATATCTGGGTAATAACGATGTAAATAAGAAACAGCTTCTTTTACTTTAGATGCTTTCTCATGTATTGAGGATCCAAAATTTGCATAGGACAACATTGCAATAACAGGCTCAAAACCAAAAGTTTTAGTAACTGCTGCAGTCATTTGTGCAATTTTAGCCAATTCTTTAGCTGAGGGTTCTATGTTGATAGAAGTATCTGCCAAAAACATAGGGCCTCTATCTGTAATCACCATATTCATGGTTGCTACCTTTGAAACTCCAGGTGCTTTCCCTATGAGCTCCAGCATAGGTTTTAATACCGATGGATAACTTCTGGAGTACCCTGATATTAAAGCATCTGCATCTCCTTCTTTAACCATCATAGCTGCAAAGTAATTTCGTTCTCTTACTTTCTTTTGAGCATCGAAATAGGTAACTCCTCTTCGCTTTCTAGCTTCCCAATATTTCTTGGCATAATTTTCTTTTTGGTGATTATGCTCATCTGTTTTGGGATCAATAATAGGCACATCGGCATCAAAATCAATTTCTGCTTTTAATTCTTTAATAACATCTTCTCTTCCTAATAAGATAGGAAATCCAATTCCTTCATCATGAATGATTTGAGCTGCTTTTAACACATCTAGATGATCTGCTTCTGCAAAAACAATTCGTTTTGGATTTAATTTTGCTCTATCGTGAAGTAATCTCACTATCTTATTATCATTCCCTAAGCGTTGTAATAACTCTTCTTTGTACATATCCCAGTTTTCTATAGGGGCTGTTGCTACACCACTTTCCATCGCTGCTTTTGCAACTGCAGGCGGCACTTCACCTATCAAGCGAGGATCAAATGGCTTAGGAATGATATATTCTTTCCCAAATGTCAATCTGGTTTCACCATATGCAATATTTACTTGTTCTGGAACAGGTTCTTTTGTAAGTGCTGCTAATGCTTTAACTGCTGCCATTTTCATAGCTTCATTGATTTTAGTTGCTCTTACATCTAAGGCACCTCTAAAAATAAACGGAAATCCCAAAACATTATTTACTTGGTTAGGATGGTCTGATCTACCTGTAGCCATAATAATATCTCCTCTGGTATCTACAGCCAAATCATATGCTATCTCTGGATCTGGATTTGCCATTGCAAATACAATAGGGTTTTTAGCCATCGACAGCAACATATCAGGAGTTACAATATTAGCAATTGAAAGACCTATAAATACATCAGCATCTTTCATTGCTTCTTCTAATGTATCTATTTTTCTATCTGATGCGAATTCAAATTTTTCTTCAGAGAGGTTTTCCCTATCTTTTCTGATAACACCTTTACTATCAAGCATCACAATGTTTTTGGCATTTGCTCCAAAGGCTTTGTATAATCTGGTACAAGAAATAGCTGCAGCTCCTGCTCCACTAATCACTATTTTAACTTCTCCTATTTTCTTTCCAATAATCTCTAATGCATTTAGCAAGGCAGCAGCAGAAATAATTGCTGTTCCGTGCTGGTCATCATGCATCACTGGAATATCTAATTCTTCTTTCAATCTTTTTTCAATCTCAAAAGCTTCCGGTGCTTTTATGTCTTCTAAATTAATCCCTCCAAAAGTGGGTGCAATTGTTTTTACTGTTTCTATAAATTTTTCAATATCTTTTGTATCCAATTCAATATCCATAGCATCTATGTCTGCAAAAATCTTGAACAGCAAGCTTTTTCCTTCCATAACAGGTTTTGAAGCTTCAGGTCCAATATCTCCTAATCCTAAAACAGCAGTTCCATTAGTGATCACAGCTACTAAATTCCCTTTAGTAGTATATTTATAAACATTGCTTTTATCTTTTTCTATCTCTAAACATGGCTCTGCAACTCCTGGAGAATATGCTAACGCCAAATCTCTTTGCGTTGCATAACGTTTTGTAGGTACTATTTTAATTTTCCCAGGCTGTGGTTTTGCGTGATATACAAGTGCTTCACGTCGTTTACTCTGTTTACTCATGAATCGTTTTTTGGAAATACAAATGTAAAAGTATTCTTTGGTTTAGTATGTTAATTTTACAAACTCTCTTCTTCTTTTATTTAAAAAGTTTATCTGGATCTTTCAGTTGATCCAATTTTTCAACCAATGAAGCATCAAGTAAGCTAAGCCCGTATTGATAAGAAGCATTCATCCAACCAAAGCCAGAAGTAGTTATATAATCAAATTCTGTCCCCACGTTTCCATATTCTGCATATACTTTATGAGTACAAGAAACTACATCATACTTTTCAGGAATGGTCCCGTTATAATCAACTGCGTTTCTGGTAATCATCCAAAGCCATCTGTAAACAAGTTCTTGTGTTTCTTTACGATATCCATAATTTAGAAGTCCTTTCCAAAGTAACATTTGATGTGGCGCCCATCCATTTGGATAATCCCATTGACGCTGTGGTTGATTTTCATCAATAAAAGCTACTGAAGCTTTTGTAGTGGCTGTAATGCCTCCTTTTACTCTAAAAGACTGCATTAAATTATCTACTAATTTTCTTGCTTCTTTTTCAGAACAAAACGCTGCCCATAATGGATAGAAATTAGTTGCAGATTCAAAGTTTGTTTGTGTATTTTCTATAAAGTTATAATCAAAAAAACTTCCCTCCGTATCACTCCAAAGAAATTTTCTCATTAATTCTTCTCGTATTCTTGCTTTATCAAGCCAATAGTCTGAATTATATGATTTAGCATCAACTCCTTGAAAAGAATCATTGAAATAAGTAGCAATTAAGTAAGCAAAATCCTTCTCATATTTATAAAGTAATGAGTTTAAGTCTACGGTATTTAAATGAGCACAAACATTGTCTAATCTCCATGAGGTGTCATGACCACTTTCTCGCAAGCTTCTATCATGAACAAAATACATATCGAGCACTTCATCTATAAGTTCTCGTTTTCTATATTTTTCCAAAAACGTTTCTAATGGCAATTGATGTTTTTCTGCAAATTGAAGTAATACTTCATCAAAATGCCCATCTTCAGTTTCGGGAGGAATCCCTATTCCTTCTGCCAGGTATCTGTTAAGTCCATTTTTTGTCAATCTCTTTTCTTTCACCATCCAAACAGTTTCATATTCTTTGACAGCAACTTGTAAAACAGAAGTTAACCACTTTATATCTTTTTTGTCATCATACTCAAATACTTCTCTAATAAATGAAGATAAAAAAGGAGGTTGTGTTCTTGTTAGATAATACGACCTATTAGCATTTAATATTTTTCCGAAGTTTTCTATTTGATAGCAAAAATTATCAACCATTGCTTTGGCCAAATCAATCCTTCCATCTATTAACAACCCCATACCTTCAAAATAACTATCCCATCCATACATTTCATTAAAACGACCTCCGGGAACTACAAAAGGAACTCCTTTTCCTTCCTCTATTTTCAAAGCCAAAATCCCTGGTTTTTCATTAATAGACAATACATATTCTGGAGTTATGTCTCTAGGTAAGATTTCTATAATTAAATTAGAAAATTTGCTTTGAATCTTCTTATAATATTCTATTCCAGAATGATCTGTTGAAGGTACATAAATGCGCTGCGTACTATCAGTAGTTTTATCATCCCCTACAATCTTTTCAATTCCTTTTTCATCTATAGTACGCGTAAGATCATCCCAAAAATAATCACGTATCATTCTGGATATTCTATGGGTTGGTTTTTCTTCTATTTTAGATAATGGAATATGTGTTTCTTGCTTTCCTTCATTTTTAGCGATGGCTAATTCTTGTAACAAATTAGACAGGTAATAAGTTCCTTTTACTTTATAAGAAATATTTTTATCTGAGTTTATAGAAAAACTTTTAGGCCCTATATCTTCTTTAGTAATCTTTTTATCACCATCTGTATCTTCTTGAGCAAGAAGTTTTTCTAAGGTTTCTTTTATACTAAGCTTGAACTGCATTTTTTCCTTGTAACTTATTAAATATCCATATAGTAATAAGCATTAATCCCATTGGTATTAATGACATATAAAAAGCTGTTTGTCCATCAAAATGTTCAAACACATTTCCAGTAATAATTGAACCCGTAGTACCTCCTAAAGCTGAAAACACCACAATAAGACCAGACATTGAACTATGTTTATGCTTCGGAAGCGAACTCAAGATAACTGAATTAATAGCAGGATATATTGGAGATAAGAAAATTCCCATTAATGGGAAAACATATACAACCAGTGGAGCATTAAACCAAGAGATATTATCGTTAATTAATAACCCTTTAGATAAAGGCAATGATATCAAAATCAAAACTGCACAAGAAATGAGACACCCAATCACAACGTAAAACCATTTAACTCTTTTAAGAATTGCTCCTGCTAAAAATCTTCCAATTGCAAATGCTCCTGCTAGTACTGCTCCTGCCTGTATACCCATACTAGTTGGAACTTTGAGTATTTCTTTATAAAAAGTTGGTGTCCAAGTTTGAAAACTTTGTTCTATTAACACAAAGAAAAACACACTTAAGATAAAAACTAAAACAAGGGGAAAAGCTATTAATTTTATCATTGATATAAAATCATCTGCTAATGATTTTGTTTCAGGTTTTGCATTACTTTCATCTAATTTGGTAAACCATAAAAGTAAAAAAGCCAAAACAGATAAGCTACCTAAAATCCAATATACATCTAACCATAACTCTGATTTAGGGTTATTGTCATCTATAAACAAACTAAACAGCACATTTCCAAGCAATACTCCTATCATAAAAAACCCTTCTAATGAACTCATAAAACTAGAATGCTCTTTAGCGTTTTCTGTTATTAAACCAATAGTAGCATATACTGTTACTTTTATTAATGCGAAGGAAATTCCAATTACAAAAAATAGCATTTTAAAATACCAAAAATCATTAGCGCTAGGCATAACAAAACATATAATGGCAACCATTAAAAGCCCTGTTAACATTGATTTTTTATATCCGTATTTTGGTAAAAAAGATGCTAGTATAAATGAAGCTATTGCTATTGGCAAGTCTTTAAATCCTTCTAATATACTAGCTGCTGATTTAGTCACTTCATAATTACGCTGTACTTGTAAGATTACCGCTCCCACACTATTTAATAGAATAGCAAAAACAAAGTAATTTAAATACAATGAAATTTTTACACCCAGATTTTTCATATAGCTATTTTTTAAAACATTCCTGTTTTTAAGTTTAAAAGCAGGAATGTTTTTTATGTAATCTTTTATTATTTACCAAAAATACCCAACAACAATGGCTGTTAAAACCAACAAAATGATCGCTAGTTTTCTATAGTTTTGATACCAAGGGAGTTTACTTAATTCTTCAGTTTCTGAAGTAAAAATTTCTTTTTTATAAGTGTATTCAGCTATTTGCTGAGCATCAGGAACGCTTGTGCTTAAACTCACTATAATATGTGTTAACATACTTATTACAAATAATACATTTGCTTTTGCTAAGAAATGAAGATCATTTATATAAGGTGAGATATCATATGCTGCAGATAAAATCATAAATAAGGCAGATCCTCCACCTACTAATAAACTAATAAAAGCACCATTCCCATTCGCTCTTTTCCAAAACAACCCTAGTAAAAATGCGGAAACTACAGGTGGACTTGTAAATGCTATTACTAATTGTAAATACCCCCATAATGAATTACTCACTTGTTCAATAAAAGGAACCCATATAGATGCTAAAACTACCAAAACTAAAGTAGCTATTTGGCCCGCTCTTACTAATTGTTTACTGGTCATTTCTGGTTTTAATTGCTTCACAAAATCCATGGTGATTAATGTAGATGCAGAATTAAATGTTGCAGATACTGATGACATCATTGCTGCCAACAAACCTGCAACTACCAATCCTAGAATACCTGTAGGTAATAATTGAAACAGAAGCACAGGGTATGTTAAGTTAGGACAATCTGATAAATCTTTACAAATTTCACCATTTCCTAATCCATAATTTAAAGTAGATATGTCTAAGTCATTAAATAAAAGTAGTGCTAAAACACCGGGTACTATCATGATAAATATTACTGGTAATTTTAAAAACCCAGCGAACAAAGCTCCCCAACGACCGTGGTTTAAGTTTTTAGCACCCAGAATACGCTGTACCATAAATTGATTATTCGCCCAGAAATAAAACCCTAATAGAGGAACTCCTGTAAGTAAGCCCCACCAAGGCATAAATTCATCATTGTCTGGTCTTACCAAACTAAAAACTTCATCAGAGGTTTTGGGTATATATTTTCCTTCCTCTAGACGATCTCCAAAATTCACATTTCCGTTTGCCAAAGCATCATTTAAACGATCCATCATAGCGCCCCATCCACCTCCGAGTTCTTGGAAAGCAAAATATGTTATTAAACAAGAGCCAACAATCAATAAAACCGCTTGAACCACTTCTGTTTGAATCACAGAGTTTAACCCGCCAGGGATTGTATATGCAGCAGCAGCAGCAGCTAATATAACAATAATCAATGTTGAACTAACATTAGGAAACAACAAGGTTAATACTATTTTTCCAACATATAGTCCTGCTGCTGTATCTACCATAATATTTCCTATAATGGTAATAAAAGAAAAATAGTAACGAGATCTTTTATCATAACGCCTTTGAAGGAATTCTGGCATAGTATACACCTTGGATTTTAAATAAAAAGGCAAAAAGAAAATGGAGAAAAAGATAAGTATTACAACGGCAAACCACTCATAGTTATATACATTAATATTGGTTTGATATGCATCTGAAGCAAGCCCTACTAGGGTAGAACTAGAAATATTGGCAGAAAACAATGCAATACCAACAATTGGCCAGGTCATTGTTCTACCTCCAAGGAAATAATCTTCAGAGCTACTTCTTTTTGATTTTGAAATCCCATAGATCACAATTCCTACGAGATAAACAGCGATGACAATAATATCTACATATGATAATCCGCCCATGTTACGTTTCGTTTAAGTTAGTTATATATTTCGTTATGTATGTTCGAATCTGATAGCTGTATTCATTTGGGAAAGTTACTAGCCATTTGTTATTATATTTTTACAACATCTCAATTATCAAATTGATAATTTTTTCAATTTATTGTTCCGAATATACATATTAACGGAATAAATTAAAGCAAGAATCTCATTTTTAGTAGCTAAAAATTGAAAAATTCTCATTTATTTTTTTACGAAAACGTTATATTTCGTTTTAGGCCTGAAAATTTTGTTCGCTTTACAGCCGATTTTTTAAATATTTTTTTAAAAACTTCTTCTGTAATTTCTTCCCAATCACGTTTTGTCATAGATAATAAATCAGGGTGAGGATTAAATAAAGGTTCGTTATGCGATTTTGAAAAACGATTCCAAGGGCAAACATCTTGACAAACATCGCAACCAAACATCCAGTTATCTAGCTTTCCTTTAAATGTTGTTGGAATTTGTTCTTTTAACTCGATTGTGAAATACGAAATACATTTACTCCCATCTACTACATAAGGCTCTGTAATAGCCTCTGTTGGGCATGCATCTATACACGCAGTACAATTTCCACAATGGTCTGTAACTGGGGTATCGTACACCAACTCTAAATCTAATATAAGCTCTGCTATAAAAAAAAAGGAGCCTACTTGCTTAGAAAGTACATTTGTATGTTTTCCCATCCATCCTAAGCCACTTTTTATTGCCCAAGCTTTATCTAACACTGGAGCAGAATCTACAAAAGCCCTGCCTCCTACTTCTCCTATTTCTTCTTGAATGAAATGGAGCAGTTCTTTTAACTTATCTTTAATTACAAAATGATAATCTGTACCATAAGCATATTTAGATATTTTTGGGGCTTCAAGATCTTTTTGAGTTTCTGAAGGGTAATAATTAAGTAGCAGTGATATCACAGATTTGGCTCCATCTAATAGAAGCCTAGGATCTAGACGTTTATCAAAATGGTTTTCCATATAACGCATTTCTCCATGCATATTTTGATTTAACCAATTTTCTAATCTAGGTGCTTCTTCTTCTAGAAAACCTGCTTCACTTATACCACATGATAAAAACCCAAGGCGCTTGGCTTCGTCTTTGATTTGTTTTGTATGGATAGTTTTCTTAGCCAGACGAGTAATATCAGGTTGCTTTTTCGAATTTAAATTTCTCATTTGTCTGATTTTATTCTGTCTATTAAAAAATTATATCTATTTGATAAAATATTTATTCAAAGATATATAACTAATTAAATCTTTCACTACAGTAGAAAAAAAAGGATTTAGATAAGTACAGTTGACCATCTGTAATCTAAATGATATATTTATGAGTTTAATTTTGAAGAAATTTCTAATTATTAAACTCAAACGAAATTAGCAACACTAATAATCTTGTAATAATTATGATCAATCTAGTTTTAGAGTTTCTAATAGCCATAAAATTAAGCTGAGCTACTTTTCATCTTAATGTCAAATATTGAACTTATTAATTTAAAGATATCAAGTTAATATTGTCACCGATATCTCTTATTTTAATTATATTTTTTTTAGAATAGTATATAAATTAGGTAAATATTTATAATATCAGAGGGAGTTACCCCCTGATATTACCTCAAATGAATTAAACTATGCTACAGTACAATCAGTAGTACAATCAGCAGCACATGAGTGCTCACCATTAAGTGACCAACAAAAATCAGTATGTTGTTCTGGATGATTCGTACATATAAATCTCCATGTTGTTATACCACCTTTAACTTCCTCAGATTTTAAATTAGAAATGGTTTTCTTGTTAAGTGTCAAATTTTTTAGTTCTCTTTTCTTCATGATTTATAATTTTAAATTCTAATATAAAATTAGCTTATCTACTTAAAAATACGCAGAAAACATCTGATTAAAAATCATTTAGGTATCGGATTTTATAAATTTCGAGTTAGGTTTTGTTATTTGAAAATCAATTTTTTTTATAGTTATACTTATACTTATCTATTTTTTATTCTCTTTAAGTCTATAAAAAATTAACCTATGATTTTATATAATAAAAAATCTTTTATCTAAATTTATTATAATGAGAGATATCTATCGTTGATTCAAAAGAAGTATCTATTTTGAGTAATCTCTAACTTCAAATTTTAATTGAATATTATCTGGTCGCATAGTAATAAGTGGCTTAATAGCTATTTCATCTTGATTTGTGCTTATTTTATACTTTGCTATTGTTTTGCTTACTGCTAAAATCATTTCATACATCGCGAAATTATTACCAATACACATTCTAGGGCCTGCTCCAAAAGGAAAATACCAATCTGAATAGGTTTTTCTCTTAGCAACATCAAATCTATCTGGGTCAAACTGTTCTGGATTTTGCCAAAAGTCTTTATGCCTATGAAGTTCATAAAAAGAGATCAGTACTAAAGTTCCTTTTTTTAATTTAATTCCATCAAATTCATCATCTTTAACACTAACCCGATCTGTAATATAAGCTGGTGGATACAAACGCATCGCTTCTTCAATACATTGTCGCGTATATGAAAGCTCATTTAGTTCTTCTAATGAAGTAAGATCAGCGGTTGCTACTTTTACTGCTTCTTGATATACTTTTTCTTGAATCGCTGGTTCTCTTGCTAGTAAAGCGAGTGTAAAAGCCAAAGCATTTGCGGTAGTTTCATGTCCTGCTGTAAATAAAATAAGTATTTCATCTATTAATTGCTTATTAGACATAGCACTTCCATCGTCATAACGAGTGCTTAACAACATATCCAAAAGATCATCATAAGATGCTTCAGAAACTTTGCGATCTTGTATGATTGTATTTAAAATTGTTCTTGCCTCTCCAGTAAGTTTTATATGTTTTTGAATTTTACCGCTAAAATAAAACCACCACTTTTTATAGGGCTGTCGCAATTCTTGAATAAGCATTTTTTGAGCTGCTTCTGTAATGTATTGCAATCTTGACATTTCATTATCTATACTGGTATTAAAAAGAGACCTAGCTACTACTTGAAATGCCATAGAGCTCATTTGAGGATATACATCTGTAAATACACCTGTTGTAGTATTCTTTAATTCTTGATCAATAGTGCTTTTAATAGTATCAATTAATGTGTTTAATTTCTTTTTATGAAATGCAGGCTGGATAAGGCGCCTTTGTTTCTTCCAGTATGAGCCATTAGAGGTAAGCAAACCGTCGCCCATATACTTTGCTAAATCTTCTGTTTGCAGTTTAGATTTATAGTACTTTTTTTGTTGTTTTTGAAGTATATGAGTCGTTAATTTTTGATTTCGGGTGAGCACTGATCCTTTTCCGAAACCTACTTTAATATAAAAAGTATCTCCTAACTTTTCAAAATTTTCACTATGAAACGGCAATGGGTTTTTTAAGATGCGTCTTGCATTCGCATAGACTTTAAAAAAAGAAATAACAGGTAATTTTCTATCCATTCTTAAAAGAGTCCTCCTTGAGTATTTCCTTTTATCCTTCCCAGATGTTTATAAGCCATTTCTGTAACTTCTCTTCCTCTGGGGGTTCTCATAATAAAGCCTTGTTGAATTAAAAAAGGTTCATAAACCTCTTCTATTGTCTCTGGGCTTTCTGAAACTGCTGTTGCCAAGGTTGTGATTCCTACTGGGCCTCCTTTAAATTTATCGATAATGGTTATCAATATTTTATTGTCCATTTCATCCAATCCATATGCATCTACGTTTAATGCTTTTAAACCGTATTTAGCTATCTCAATATCAATAGAACCATTTCCTTTTATTTGTGCAAAATCACGAACTCGTCTAAGCAGTGCATTCGCTATTCTAGGTGTTCCTCTACTTCTTCCTGCTATTTCGATAGCTGCTTCCATAGAAATTGGAACTTTTAAAATATGCGCACTACGTTGTACTATGGTTGAAAGTAATTCTGTATTGTAATATTGTAATCTACTACTAATTCCAAAGCGAGCTCTCATTGGCGCAGTTAACAGTCCTGATCTAGTAGTAGCCCCCACTAAAGTAAATGGGTTTAAGTTAATTTGAACAGTTCTAGCATTTGGACCACTTTCAATCATAATATCTATCTTATAATCTTCCATAGCAGAGTATAAATACTCTTCAACAATAGGGCTCAACCTATGAATTTCATCAATAAATAAAACGTCTCTATCATCTAGATTTGTCAATAAGCCTGCTAAATCTCCTGGTTTATCTAATACTGGACCCGATGTTATTTTTATCCCTACTCCTAATTCATTTGACAAAATATGAGCCAATGTTGTTTTTCCTAAACCTGGAGGTCCATGAAATAACGTATGATCCAAAGCTTCATTTCTTAAGTTTGCTGCCTCTACAAAAACTTTGAGATTTTCTAAAACCGATTCTTGACCTGCAAAATCATCAAAACTCAAAGGCCGAAGTGCTCTTTCTATATCTAATTCTTCTGAAGAGAAGTGCTCTTTGTCAGGGTTTAAGTTTTCATTCATGTTCTAACAAAGATAGGGGAAAATAAAAATACTTCTTAGCATCTTCAAAAGTTATTTATAATCATGAAAAATTGTAAATTCACACCATGAAGCAATTAAATTATTCTCAAGGAGTTTTACAATACATCCCTTTTTTTTATGTGATATGGTCAGATGATTTATTATCTGCTTCAGAAATTGCTGTAGTTACCAAAGCAATTTCTGAAGATGCTATTCTAAAAAAAACAGATAAAGTTATTCTAACTGATTGGTTATATAAAAATACCTCCCCACCAAATAGTGAACTCAAAAATTGGAAACGCATTATTACAAATTCTAGGATTCAATTGACAGAGAGTGATGTTTATCCTTTGACTACATTTAGTCAAAAACTAGCATCTCATTATACCTCAGAAATACCATTTAATAATTCTTTAAAAGATATTGAAATCAATTTAGGTATACAGCCAAACCATTATAATCACTTATTTGAAGTAACTATTTCTTATCAAAAAACTTCGAATTATTATAATTCGCAAGAAATTGACACACTTTTAAAAGGCAATCATTCTGATTATATTGATGCTTTTCATACAGTTTTAGCAAATCCAATTTTTAATTGGGAAATAATTAAAGACAAAGAAAAATTCAGAGATAAAGTACTGGAGCAAGTAAAACTTTTAGCTGCAAAAGGATACGGTGCTATGGCATATCCAAATGCTTATGGAGGTATTGACAATATGCCTGTATATGCTTCTATTTTTGAAAACTTGATGTATGTTGATGGAAGTCTTACAGTGAAATTTGGAGTTCAATTTGGTTTGTTTGGAGGAAGCATTCAAAAGTTAGGAACAAAAAAACATCATGATACATATTTAGCAAATGCAGGAAAGGCCAAGCTTTTAGGTTGTTTTGCTATGACAGAAACTGGTCATGGTTCTAATGTGCGCGGAATAAAAACTACAGCAACATATGACAAAAATACAGATAGTATTATTATACACACTCCAGGAGTAAACGACAATAAGGAATATATTGGAAATGCTTTACACGCTACGATGGCATCTGTTTTTGCGCAACTCATTGTAAATGGTAAAAATGAAGGCGTTCACGCTATTTTAGTTCCTGTTCGAGATAAAAATCACAAATTATTATCTGGTATAACTATAGAAGACAATGGGTATAAGTTAGGACTCAATGGTGTTGACAATGGTAAAATATGGTTTAATCAAGTAGCTGTTCCTAGAGAAAATCTATTAAATAAATATGGAGATATTAGAGAAGATGGGAGTTATCATTCTAGTATAAAAAGCCAGAGTCAACGTTTTTTCACAATGCTGGGCACATTAGTAGGCGGTCGTATTTGTGTAGCTAAAGGAGCCTTAAGCGGTGCTAAAATGTCGTTGGCAATTGCAGTAAAACATGCACTCAAAAGAAGACAGTTTAACGATAGTATTAAAATACAAGAAGATTTAATTATTGATTACCCTACACATCAAATGCGTTTAACTCCTCCCATAGTCAAAGCATATGTATATCATATTACTTTAGATAACATGATTAAGCAATACAGCGATGTTTCTATTGTAGATAAACGTAAAATAGAAACACAGGTTGCCGGTTTAAAAGCTATAATTACCTCTTTTTCTAACACTACCATACAAGAATGTAGAGAAGCTTGTGGAGGAAAAGGATATCTGGCAGAGAACAGAATTGCAGATATCAAAGCTGATGTAGATATTTTCACCACTTTTGAAGGCGATAATAATGTATTATTACAATTAGCTGCGAAAGGAATATTATCAGATTTTAAAGCTGAGTTTAATAGTGGTGGATTCTCTTCTGTTTTAAAAATTATAAGTACTCAAATAAGTGATAAACTTACTACAATTAATACTCTATACACTAATAAAGTAGATAGAGAACATCTTTATGATGCTAAATTTCACAAACATGCTTTTCATTACAGAACAAGGAGACTTACCTATACGTTAGCAATGCGTATTCGTGATTATATAAAAAAAGGAATTCCTCCGTACCAAGCATTTTTAAAAGTTCAAACACATTTAATAACTCTTGGAAAAGCCTATAGTAGTGAACTTGCTTATAAAACATATTGTGATTTTACAGCGACTATTACTGATAAAAAAAATAAACTTCTTTTTGAAAAAATGGGAAGTTTATATGCTTTACATGAAATAAGGCAAGACGCCTCATGGTATTTAGAACAAGGTTATATTGGAGGAACAAAATCTAAAGCAATAAGACAACGTACTGAACGTCTTTGCACAGAATTACGTCCACACATAGAAGTGCTTATAGATGGTTTTGGAATTCCAAAAAATACTATTACTGCACCTATTGCTCGCTAATTTTTTTTTTTGTGCAATTGAGAAGTATCTAAAAATTCTGAAATGGTAATTATTGGATTTCCATAAAGATAAGTTTTAGTATTTCCTCGGGCAGATAAATCTAGAATTTTAAAAGCATTAATTCTTGCTTTACTAGATTCTTCTAGTTTTGCAGTAACAGTTGCTGCCTCATATTTAGCCGCTTTAAAGTTTGTATTTCCTATTAAATGGACAGAAAGACTATCTACAGCTCCCTCTAAGTTAAGTAAAGCATTATTCTGTAGCATCACATTATTCGTTTTACCAGATCCATAAATACTAAGATTAACCTTATCTTTTAGGGTTACAGTTAATGAATCTGCATCTATCTTAAAATCTCCATCACTATTTCCTCCCATACGTACATTCATGAGCATTACATTTGCTGCTAACTTTAATTTAGAAGAACCGAAGGTATCAATAAACAACTCATCTGAAGTAATAATATTTTTAACTTCAACTTTACCATTCTTTAGAGTAATGGCATTAAGTTCTGTGTAATTTATATTAATATCTAAGCGTTTTTTAGCTGTAATTCTATAAGACGAACTAATAATCAATGTACTATCCATTACCTCGAATTTAAGCACGTCTATAAGATTATCATCTGCTTTTAATGTATATCCTGCAGAAGATGTGCCTTGTAATGTAATACTTAGATTGTCATTTAATTGAATCGCATTAAAAGCAGGGAGGTCTTCTCTTACTTCTATCACATTTCTATTCCCTTTTATTTTTGGTTTTCGCTGAGCATGTATTGATACACTCATAAATAATATGAGCAATACAACAATATTTTTCATTCTATAGTGATGTTTATTGATTATGTTAATATACATAAAAGAAGATAATAAACCTCAAGAAAAATATAATGATGATGGGTCTAGAAATAACAAAAGTCGACCAAGAACAAAATTCTTGGTCGACTTACATTATTATTAGTTTTTATCTCTTCTATTTAATGATTCACTTCTTCTTCACCATCTTGTAAAGGAATATGCTGTGGAACAAAATCTTGTTCTGGAATTACATATTCTCCATTTTCATTTGTTTTACTATAATCATACGGCCAACGATGTACGTGCGGAATAGGGCCATCCCAGTTTCCATGAATATGTTCCATTTCTGCCGTCCACTCTAAAGTATTTGAATCCCAAGGGTTTTGTGGGCCTTTCTTTCCGTAGAAAATACTACGAATAAAATTATAAAGGAAAACCAATTGAGCTGTTCCTGCTATAATTGCAAAGATGGTAATCACAACGTTTACATCTTGAAACTCATCAAACATTGGGAATGCAGTATTTTCATAATAACGTCTTGGCAATCCTGCCATTCCTATAAAGTGCATGGGGAAAAATACACCATAAGCACAAACTGCTGTTACCCAAAAGTGTATATATCCTAAGTTTTTATTCATCATTCTCCCCTGAAACATTTTTGGGAACCAATGATAAACCCCAGCAAACAATCCATAAAGAGCTGAAATACCCATTACTAAATGGAAGTGAGCTACTACAAAATATGTATCATGAACATTAATATCTAAGGTACTATCACCTAATATAATTCCTGTCAATCCTCCTGTAATAAATGTCGATACCAATCCAATGGAAAACAACATACCAGGGTTAAATTGCAAATTACCTTTCCATAATGTTGTAATATAATTAAATGCTTTTACAGCTGAAGGAATTGCAATTAATAAAGTTGTAAATGTAAATACAGATCCTAAGAATGGATTCATCCCTGAGATAAACATATGGTGACCCCAAACAATTGTAGATAAAAATGCAATTGCTAATATAGAACCTACCATTGCTCGATATCCAAAAATTGGTTTACGAGAGTTGGTTGCAATTACTTCTGATGTTATTCCTAATGCTGGTAATAAAACAATATAAACTTCAGGATGTCCTAAGAACCAGAATAAATGTTCAAACAATACTGGCGAACCTCCTTGATAATGTAACACTTCTCCTTGAATAAATATATCTGAAAGGAAAAACGAAGTACCAAAACTTCTATCCATTATAAGCAATAATGCTGCAGAAAATAATACAGGGAATGAAACAACTCCAATAATAGCAGTCACAAAGAAAGCCCAGATTGTTAATGGCAATCTTGTCATTGACATTCCTTTGGTTCTTAAATTAATAACTGTTACAATATAATTTAGAGATCCTAATAGAGAAGATGCTATAAATATTGCCATCGATACCAACCATAACGTCATTCCTGCTCCAGATCCTGCCTGTGCTTGTGGCAATGCACTTAAAGGAGGATAAATAGTCCACCCTGCTGATGCTGGTCCTGCTTCTACAAACAAAGAGATAACCATAATCACACTAGAAAGGAAAAACATCCAATAAGAAAGCATGTTTAAAAATCCTGAGGCCATATCCCGTGCACCTATTTGTAATGGTATTAATAAGTTACTAAAAGTACCACTCAACCCAGCTGTTAATACAAAGAATACCATAATAGTACCGTGTATTGTTACCAATGCTAAATAGATATCTGCATCCATAACGCCATCTGGTGCCCATTTACCTAGTAATGCTTCAAAAATTGGAGAAGATTCACCAGGCCATGCTAGTTGCATTCTAAAAAGTAACGACATTGCAATACCAATAAACCCCATGATCAAACCAGTGATTAAATACTGCTTTGAGATCATTTTATGATCTTGGCTAAAAATGTATTTTGTTACAAATGTTTCTTTATGATGATGTCCGTGATCGTCGTGTTCGTGATCATCTACATGTGCTGTTGCTGTTGCTGACATAATCTATATCTAAGTTAATTCTTTTGTGTTGTTATCTATTTTTTTATTCTGAAGCAATCATTTTTCCAAATGTTTGCTGCTCTGCCATCCATTTATTGAACTCTTCTTCTGTTTCAACTATGATTTTCATTTGCATATTGTAATGTGATTTACCACAAATCTTATTACATAGCAAAATATAATCAAACTCCCATGGATCTAACAATTCTTCTGTTGGTTCTCCATTTGCTGCTAATGAAATATTCTTTTTCTTAATCTTTTCATTTTTAGCGGCACGAATTCTATTCGTTCTAAGCACTTTATCTACAATATTAGGTTCCAACCTCATTTCTTTAGTTGTAATTGTAGGTACAAACGAAAATTGTGTAATCATCCCTGGCACACAATTCATTTGTGCTCTAAAATGCGGCATATAAGCAGAATGTAATACATCTTGCGAACGCATTTTAAAGTTAATTTTTCTTCCTACAGGTAAATGAATTTCTGTTGTAGATACTACATCATCTCTACCGTAAGAATCTGAATCATCTATCCCTATAACATTACGTCCATCATAATCTTGTAAGAAACGTACATTTGCTTTTCCTAATACATTATCATCTCCTCCGTATCGTGCTTTCCAGTTAAACTGCTGTGCATATAATTCAATAACTAAAGGATCATCTTCATCATTGATATCTGTAATCTCTGTCCATGTTATTAACCCATAAGTAATAAGGCCTGCCAAAACTATAACAGGGATAACAGTCCAGATAAATTCTAATTTATCATTGTCTGCAAAAAATACTGCTTTTTTTCCTTTTTCGCCTCTGTATTTAAAAGCGAAATAATGAAGTAAAGCTTGTGTAATAATCTGCACTACGAAAATAAGCACCATTGACCAATACATCAATTCGTCTACTTGTACACCATGCTCTGAAGCTGGGTTTCTTAGAGGGAAATCTCCCCATTTCCAAAAAGAATAAATAGTAAGTAGGTAAATGAATATTAAAAATGCGAACATTAAATATCCATTCAATTTATTATCACTATCATTTGCAACTTGAGATTTTTCACTTCTAATTTGAGACAACTCAAAAATTTTGGTCATCTGCCAGATAGCTATACCTACAAGTACTAGAACTATAATTGTTAAAAAAGCAGTCATTATTTATTCTGTTTACTTTTTAATATTTAATTAATAATGAAAGTGTTTACTTTCTTCAATAAATGGGTTTCTTTTTGCTAATAAAGGTGCTTTTGTAAGTGCTGTAAACACTACATAAATAAACAATCCTAAAAAGAATAAAATCCCTCCGATTTCTGCAATACCAATAAACCAATGCTCTCCTACTGTTCCTGGCATTACCATATTAAATATATCTACGTAATGACCTAATAAAATAACAATACCTGCCATTACTACGAACCAATTAACACGTTTGTAATCACTATTCATCAGTATTAATATTGGGAAAGCAAAATTCATTACTAACATTCCTAAGAATGGTATTTTATACTCTTGAAACCTCCATACATAATAGGTAACTTCTTCAGGAATATCTGCATACCAAATAAGCATAAATTGTGAGAACCATAAATAGGTCCAGAAAATACTAATCGCAAACATAAACTTAGCCAAATCATGAATGTGACTATCATTTACATCTTCTAAGTATCCTTTTGATTTTAAGTAAATTGTTATTAAAGCTATTACTGTGATACCAGAAACAAACATACTGGCAAAAACATACCATCCGAACAATGTACTAAACCAATGAGGGTCTATACTCATAATCCAATCCCAAGACATCATAGATTCTGTAATTAAATAGAATACTAAGAATGCTGCAGATATTCTGAAATTCTTTTTAAAATAACTGTTGTCTGCTGCCGTATCTTGAGCAATTGAAAATTTTCTTGAAAAATGTCTATAAGCAACCCATCCTCCTATGTAAAACACTGCTCTAATTAAAAAGAAAGGCACATTCAAATAAGATGATTTTCCTTGAATTAACTTATCATGAGCTACTACTTCTGGATCCATCCATACAAATAAATGATTTAAATGCAATCCAGATAAAACTAGGATAAGAAATACAATTAATACTCCTGGTAATAAATAAGCAGTAATACCTTCCATTACTCTAAAGAGTACTGGTGACCAACCTGCTTGTGCTGCACGTTGAATTGCATAAAAAGCTAAAACCCCTAAGGATATCATCATAAAGAAAAACGCGGCTACATAAAGTGCTGCCCATGGTTTATTTTGCAATTTGCTCAATAAAGCATGATCATCATCATGACCTCCGCCTCCATCATGAGAAGCTGTTTCTCCATGATTTTCTTTGGTTTCTTTACCACCATGTTCATTTCCATGTGCTGGTGCATCGTGGTTTTCTTTCACTGCATCTCCACCTCCATGGCCATCATCGTGATGTGCGCTTGCTATTATCTCTTTTGCTTCTTCAACAGTAGAAGGTGCAGACCAAAAACCGTATAATAATCCAAGAAGACCTACTCCCATTAAAATGAAAGCTGCCATTCTTAATCTATTTGAAAACGTATACATATCCTGATTCTATCTCTTATTATTTTAATAAATCGCCTCTTAGTTTTTCAACATATGCTGTTACTTGCCAACGTTCTTCTTCATTAAGTTGAGCCGCATAAGATCCCATAGAGTTTAAACCGTAATAAATTACATGGTATATACTACCCTCAGTAATATCTCTATCTTTGTAACTAGGTACTCCTAATATTTTTTCTCTATCTACCAATATTCCTTTTCCATCACCTTTTTTTCCATGGCATACACCACAATAAATATCATACAATGCTTTTCCGGTAGCTAAATCTTCTTCAATATTTAAAGAATCTAATGGAGTTTTTAAATTTTCATATGCAGCCGCCTTACCGTCTAAAGTATTTTCATAAGTAAATGGCATCCATCCTCTTTTAATTGTATTCTCAGGAGGTGTTTGCGCTTCTACCCCATTGGCAAATGCATTAGATTCTGAATAGGTTTCATATCCTACAGATTCATACATATTTGGAAAAAATTGATAATTAGGTTTTGACTTGTTAAAACAAGAAGTCAATAGCATTGCTGCTCCTAATGCAATTCCTATGTTAATAAAGCTTTTCATATCTATTATTAATGCTTTTCTGAAATATTGATTTCTAAGGCTCCTGTTTCTTCTAGTAATGCTTTTACCTCTTTTTCATTACCATGAACAGCTACTTCCATTAAAAAATGATCGTCTGTTGTTCTTACATCTGGATTCTCTGCTTTCTTAAAAGGCCATAATTTACTTCTCATATAAAAAGTAATTACCATTAAATGCGCTGCAAAAAATACAGTCATCTCAAACATAATTGGCACAAAAGCAGGGAGGTTAGTTATATAACTAAAACTAGGCTTTCCTCCAATGTCTTGAGGCCAATCTTGAATCATAATGAAATTCATCATCGTAATTGCTACAGATAGTCCTAATAATCCATACATAAAAGACGTAATTGCTATTCTTGTAGGTGCTAATCCCATAGCTTTGTCTAGACCATGTACTGGAAATGGACAGTAAACTTCTTCTATATGATGATGTGCAGCTTTCACTTTCTTAACTGCATCCATTAAAATGTCATCATCATTATATAATGCTTGTACAACTTTAGTGCTCATACATTAATTATTTTTTAATTTTTCAGCCTGTCCAGCCCAATCATCTCGTTGTGCTCTACCAGGAAATGAACCTGTAATTTGGTCTAAAAGATCGTATTCTTTAGCTGTCATTTTACTCACCTGATCAAAAGTAAATATACCTATTTGATTCAATGTCTTTTCCATTACTGGTCCAATACCATTTACTTTTTGAAGTTTATCAGCTGTTTGAGTTGCTGCATCAAAAGTACCTAAACTTCCTAGAAGTTCGTTTGTTTTTTCTGTAGCATCTTGATCTTTAGTAGCTGGTGCCTCTTTAGTTTTTACAACATTTTTACCTATTGCTTTTTCATATAATGGTTTTCCAGCATCTCTTAATTTCTTATATCTATCTCCAGATGATTTCAAAATAGTTTTTACCTCTGCTTGTGCAATTACCGGGAAAGTTCTTGCATATAATAAGAAGAGTACAAAAAAGAAACCTATAGTACCTATAAAGATTCCAATATCTACAAATGTTGGCGAGAACATTGTCCATGATGATGGTAAATAATCTCTATGCAACGATGTAACAATAATTACAAAACGTTCAAACCACATTCCAATATTTACTATAATTGAAATAATAAATGATGCCATGATACTTGTACGAATCTTTTTAAACCACATTACTTGTGGTGTAATAACATTACAAGTCATCATTGACCAGTATGCCCACCAATAAGGTCCTGTCGCTCTGTTCAAGAAAGCATACTGTTCGTATTCTACTCCAGAGTACCATGCAATTACTAATTCTGTTATATAAGCACAACCCACTATAGACCCTGTAATCATGATTACAATGTTCATTAGTTCTATATGTTGTACTGTAATATAATTTTCAAGATGACAAACTTTACGCATAATGATTAGAAGCGTATTTACCATCGCAAAACCAGAGAAGATTGCCCCTGCTACAAAGTAAGGAGGAAAAATCGTTGTATGCCATCCAGGAATTACTGAAGTAGCAAAGTCAAAAGATACAATGGTATGTACTGAAAGTACCAATGGTGTTGCTAATCCTGCAAGCACTAAAGATACTTCTTCAAAACGTTGCCAATCTTTAGCTCTACCTGTCCAACCAAAACTCAATATGCTATAAATTTTCTTTTGGAATGGTTTAATTGCTCTATCTCTGATCATTGCAAAGTCAGGCAATAAACCTGTCCACCAGAATACTAATGAAACAGATAAATACGTTGAAATTGCAAATACATCCCAAAGCAAAGGAGAATTAAAGTTTACCCATAATGATCCAAATTGATTTGGTATAGGTAAAACCCAATATGCCAACCAAGGACGTCCCATATGAATAATTGGAAAAAGTCCTGCCTGAACTACTGAGAATATTGTCATTGCTTCTGCAGAACGGTTAATTGCCATTCTCCATTTTTGACGGAATAATAAAAGTACAGCTGAAATAAGTGTTCCTGCATGCCCGATACCTACCCACCAAACAAAGTTAGTAATATCCCATGCCCAACCTACTGTTTTGTTTAGTCCCCAAGTACCAATACCTGTTGAAATTGTATAAATGATACAACCTATACCCCAAAGGAAAGCTATCAATGCTATGGAAAAAACAATCCACCATTGTTTGTTAGCTCTACCTTCTACAGGTGCGGCAATATCAACAGTTACATCGTGATAAGTTTTATCACCGGTAACTAAGGGTCTACGTATTGGTGCTTCGTAATGCGACGCCATAATCGTTTATAATTGTTTCTGTATTATTTTATTTTTTTAAGCTTCTTCTGTATTTCTAACTTTCACATGATAGAATACATTAGGTTGTGTTCCTACATGTTCTAAAAGATGATACATTCTATTATCTTCTTTTAATGCTGCAACCTTACTATGTGAATCATTTACATCACCAAATACCATTGCACCGTCTCCACAAGCTGCAGAACATGCTGTTTGGAATTCTCCATCTTTCACTTCTCTTCCGTCACGTTTGGCATCTAGGATTGTTTTTTGTGTTTTTTGAATACACATAGAACATTTTTCCATAACACCACGAGAACGAACATTTACATCTGGATTGATAACCATTTTTCCTAAGTCATCATTCATATGATAATCGAACTCGTCATTATTATTATATAAGAACCAGTTAAATCGTCTTACTTTGTAAGGACAGTTATTTGCACAATAACGTGTACCTACACAACGGTTATATGCCATTTGATTTTGTCCTTGACGACCATGTGAAGTAGCAGCCACTGGACATACTGTTTCACAAGGTGCGTGGTTACAATGCTGACACATCACTGGTTGAAAAGCCACTTGAGGGTTATCTGACGGGGCTTCCATTTGACCAAAACCTCCAAGAGATCCATTTTCACCAAACAAACCACTTAAGTTTTCTTTTTTCTCATTATCTCCTTCAAAAGTTTCTTCTGAAGAATAATATCTATCGATACGCAACCAATGCATATCTCTTGATTTTCTAACTTCTGCTTTACCTACTACAGGCACATTATTTTCTGTATGACATGCAATAACACATGCCCCACATCCAGTACAAGCATTCAAATCTATAGAAAGATTAAAATGATGCCCAATAGAACGATCAAATGAATCCCAAAGGTCTACCGAAGTAGCAGGAACTTCTTTATGATCTATTGAAACCTCAGGAACTGGATTCCAATCGTGATGATTTTTAGTATTAAAGACCTCTAAGGTTGTTTCTTTAATAATATCTCCACGACCCATTAAAGTATTATGCAACTGAACACATGCAAATTCATGATCTCCAGCTATTTTCTCTATAGTAACTTCTTGAACTGTATCAAAGTTTTGATACAATGGGTATGTATTCGTCCCTGTTTGCATCTCAGATTTTATACCTGCTCTTTTGCCATAACCAAAAGAAGCTCCTATTGAGCCCTTCGCTTGACCAGGTTGGATGATTACAGGCAAGTTAACAGAAGTACCATTTACAGTTACTTTTGCATAACTTCCATTTAAACCTCCATTAGCTACATTCCAATTTTTCAATCCTAATGCAGTTGCATCTGCTTCAGAAACCGTTACATAGTTATCCCAAGATACTCTGGTAATAGGATCTGGAAATTCTTGCAACCATGGATTATTAGCCTGCTGTCCATCTCCCATACCTGTTTTTGGGTATAAGCTAAGTTCCATTCCTTTAGAAGAAGCATTACTAAGAATCCTTAAAGCACTTGCTATAACAAATGTTGGTGCAGTTTCTTCAATTTCATCAGTTACTAAATCTTCTTCTTCAACTTCTGCAATGGTAGCGACATAAGCGCCATCATGCAATACTTGATTCCAGCTTGAAGCTTCAATTACTGAAGTTGTCCAAGTTTCTTTAATATAATCGTAATATGTTTTATCACTATCTATCCATGCAAGCAATGCATCCTGAAATTGTCTCGTATCAAATAACGGACGGATGGTAGGTTGCATTAAACTTAAATATCCTTTTTTCATTTCTGCGTCTCCCCAAGATTCTAAATAATGAGGCGCTGCAGCAATATATTGTATTTGCGTAGAAGTTTCATCTTCTTTCATTGAGAAAGCAACTGAAAGTTCCACATTTTTTAAAGCTTCATTAAACGCAGAAGCATTAGGCAAACTGTAAGCAGGATTAACACCACTGGTAATTAAAGCTCCTACTTTATTATTTTTCATATCAGCAACTAATTGCTGTACTGCTTTTGTATTTCCTTGACGTAGCATTCTTGGTGATGTGACATCTATCACATTACTCCCCAAGCTTCTATTAATCTCTAATACTAATCCTTGCGCTTGCTCGTCTTGAATTCCAGTTACAACAACTCCTTTGCTCCCTGCTTTTTTAAGTTGATTTGCTGCGCTTTTTAAAGCCGCATCTACTTGTTCAGAGACAGTTCCTGAAACAGAAATGCCATTCATGTAACCGTATAACTTCGCCAATGCTATTTTTTGTTCAGAAGGTGTTAATGCAATACGTTTGTCTGCATTAGCTCCAGACAATGTCATATTTGACTCAAATTGAACATGTCTAGACATTTTACCATGCGAAGGAACTCTTCCTTTAGAATATCCTCCACTGTAGCCACCTCCTTGCCAATCTCCTAAGAAATCTGCACCTACAGAAACAATTACTTCTGCTTTAGAGAAATCATAATCTGCTAATGCTCTTACTCCATACTGAGCTTCAAAAGCATTTAATGCAGCATCTTCTGATATAGCATCATACTGCACATGCACCACATTGCCATATTTCTCTTTAAATGCTGCTAACAATCTAGCTGTAGAAGGACTGGCAAAAGTTTGTGTTAACAAAACAATCTTCTTTGAAGATCCTTTTAATTCATTTAACTTACTTTTTACAGCCGCATCTAATGTTGACCAAGAAATGTTTTCTCCATTTCTTTTTGGCCCTTGAATTCGTAAACTATCATATAATGATAAAACAGAAGCTTGAACACGAGCATTTGCATGCCCTTTAAATTTTGCATCTGTATTATTTTCTATTTTAATTGGGCGACCTTCTCTGGTTTTTACCAAAATACTCGCAAAATCATACCCATCTGCAATAGTAGTTGCATAAAAATCTGCAACACCTGGACGAATTCGTTCTGGTTGCACTACATAAGGAATGGATTTCACCACTGGTCCTTCACATGCAGCTAATGTTACAGCTGCTGTACTAAAACCAACATACTTAAGAAAGTCGCGTCTGGAAGTCGAAGATTCTTCTAAGTTCTCTTTATCCCCTAAAAACTCATCTACAGGAATATCTTCAACAAACTCATTCTGCTTCAGCGTCTCAACAATAGAGCTATTTGGATTTAGCTCCTCAACACTTTTCCAGTATTTTTTGTTTGATGCCATATTATATTTATAATTAGCGCTTTATAATTAAATTAATAGTGACACTTACCACATTCTAAACCGCCCATTTGAGCAGCAGTAAGTTTATCAACACCATATTTTTTTGATAGTTCTTCGTGAATTTTTTCGTAGTACTCATTGCCTTCAAGATTAACATTGGTTTCTCTGTGACAATTAATACACCATCCCATGGTTAATGGAGCAAATTGTTCCATAATTTCCATTTCTTCTACAGGTCCATGACATTTTTGACATTCTACTCCTGCAACAGTTACGTGTTGAGAGTGATTAAAGTATGCAAAATCTGGTAGGTTGTGAATACGAACCCATTTTACTGGCTCTGCTTCCCCTATGTATTGCTGAGCATCTTCATCCCATCCAACAGCATCATATAATTTCTTGATTTCTTTTGTATAGAATTCTTTGGTGTATCCATTTGCTAAATCTTCTTCTCCTTTATATTCAGAAATGCTCTTATGACAATTCATACAAACATTTAATGAAGGTATTCCTGAGTGCTTAGAAACTCTAGCAGATGAATGACAATATTTACAATCTATCTGATTATCACCAGCATGAATTTTATGTGAATAATGAATAGGTTGCACTGGGCTGTATCCTTGATCTACACCTACCTGCATTAAATACCCATATCCAAAATAAGCTCCGGACAACATTAAAAAGATAACAGTAACCAATACTAAGAACTGGTTTTGCGCAAAGGCTTTCCATATAGGAGTACGCGCTTCACTCTCTTCAGCCACTACCTGAACTCCATTTGCCTCTGCTATTCTACGTAATGTTTTATTTACTAAGAATAACATTACTACCAGAATTCCAAATACCAAGGCTAGTGCGCCAAGAATAATTTCATTTGAAATACCCGATGAAGCAGCTTCAAGCGAAATAGGAGGTCCGTCAGGATCCACAACCACTGGTGGCGCATCTGTATATGCTAAGATATTATCAATATCTTCGTTTGTCAATTGCGGGAATGAATTCATTACAGAAGGTTGCCATTCATCCCATAACGCTATAGCAATAGGATCTCCTTCTTTAATTAATTTTTGACTATTCTTTATCCATTTGTACAACCAATCTCTCTCGTGTTTTGCACCGACATTTGCCAATGCAGGACCTGTTCTTTTTGCATTTAAAGCATGACAGGCAGCACAATTACTATTAAATAATGATTTTCCTTTAACTGGATCTGCTGTAGCCTCAGCAGCAACTTCAGTAGAAGCATCCGACTCAGTCTCTTGTGCGAAAAGTGCGGTTGAAAATGTTAGCAATAAAGCTAAACTTATACTTAGAATTGTTGAAGTTGAATTGCGGTGTATCACCTTTTTCATATCAAAATTATGTGTTATCTACTTTGCTTGGCACGGTATTTTCAGTAAGACTTTAAAAGTCAAGCATAAATAACCGATTTCGTAAATTCGTCAGCAAAAATACGACATAGACTCGATTTGAGAAATGTTAGAGAAGCGTTAATTTACAATTTATAACAATTCTAAATAATATTTTTCGTTTAGGTATTAAATGAAAAAATTACCTTTGCATTAAACAGTATTCATTATGAGATTTTTAGCGCTTAAAAAGCTAGTTTTTTTTATTCCTTTGGTTTTTCTTTTAGGAAATAAATCATATTCGCAAGACAACCCTATTGTTAAAGATAGCACTATTATCAATAACAGCATTGTTAAAAAAGAAGGTGTCATTAACATAGAACAAGACTCAAGAATAGAACGTTTACTTAGAATTAAACGTCAAATAAGTGATGATAAAAAATATAGGATTCAAATCTACAATGGCAATTTAAAGGGTGCCGAAAAGATTCAGGCAATGTGTGGAAACCAATTCTATGGTCTAAATTGTGACGTTTCTTTTGAAACACCAAATTTCAAAGTACGAGTTGGGAAATTCAGAACACGTTTGGAGGCAGATAAATACCTTATGAAAGTCAAGGAAAAATACCCTAGTGCCTTTATATTAGCTCCTTAATTAAGTAATTTTCATTTAGAAACAACATCATCTACTATAAAAAAAAGAGCCGCTAAATAGCGACTCTTTTTTATTGTTCTTATTATTTATTTTAATTTTTTCTTAACTGCTACTTCTTGGAAAGCTTCTATAATATCACCTTCTCTGATATCATTATAGTTTTTAACTTGCATACCACAATCATATCCTTTTGAAACTTCCTTAGCATCATCTTTAAATCGTTTTAAAGAAGCTAGTTCTCCTGTATAAATAACTACTCCATCTCGTATTAAACGAATGCTTGAATTTCTAAATATCTTACCAATAGTTACCATACAACCTGCAATAGTACCAATTTTAGATATCTTAAAGGTTTCTCTTATTTCTGCTGTTCCTGTAATTTCTTCTTTCATAACAGGAGACAACATTCCTTCCATTGCATCTTTAAGGTCATTTATGGCATCATAAATAATAGAGTATGCTCTGATGTCTATTTCTTCCTTATCTGCCAGCATACGCGCATTACCCATTGGTCTTACATTAAAACCTATAATAATCGCATCTGAAGCAGAAGCCAATAACACATCAGATTCTGTAATTGCTCCAACTGCTTTATGAATAATATTAATATGTATTTCGTCTGTAGATAATTTCTGGAATGAATCTGTCAATGCTTCAACAGAACCATCCACATCTCCTTTAAGTACAATATTTAATTCTTTGAAATCACCAAGCGCTATACGTCTTCCAATTTCATCTAATGTAATATGTCGTTGTGTTCTAACAGATTGTTCACGTTGTAATTGCGTTCTTTTAGTTGCAATTTGTTTCGCTTCTTTTTCATCATCAAAAACATGAAACTTATCACCTGCTTGAGGAGCTCCATCTAAACCTAATATTGATATTGGAGTTGAAGGCCCTGCTTCTTTTATTGAATTACCACGTTCATCATGCATTGCTTTTACCTTACCACTATTTTTACCGGCAAGTACATAGTCTCCTATTCTAAGTGTTCCTGCTTGTACTAAAATAGTAGCAACATATCCTCTTCCTTTATCTAAGAATGCCTCAACGACAGTTCCTTGTGCTGCTTTCTTTGGATTTGCATTAAGCTCTAAAAGTTCTGCCTCTAACAATACTTTTTCAAGAAGTTCATTAACCCCTGCTCCTGTTTTGGCTGAAATATCATGAGATTGTATCTTACCTCCCCAATCTTCTACCAATAAATTCATAGCAGCTAATTTCTCCTTGATTTTTTCGGGATTCGCGCTTTCTCTATCTACTTTATTAATTGCAAATATTATAGGAACTCCAGCTGCTTGCGCATGACTAATCGCTTCTTTTGTTTGTGGCATTACATCATCATCTGCCGCAATAACAATAATCGCTAAATCTGTTACTTGAGCACCTCTCGCACGCATCGCTGTAAAGGCTTCGTGACCCGGTGTATCTAAGAATGTGATTTTCTGTCCATTTTCTAAAGTAACTCCATAGGCTCCGATATGCTGAGTAATACCCCCACTCTCACCTGCAATCACATTTTCTTTACGAATATTATCAAGTAAAGAAGTTTTACCATGATCTACGTGACCCATTACAGTTACAATTGGAGCTCTAGACTCTAAATCTTCTGGATTATCTACTTCTTCTTGAATTGCCTCTTCAATGTCTGCAGTAATAAAATCAACTTCATAGCCAAATTCATCGGCAACAATTGATAATGTTTCTGCATCCAATCGTTGATTCATCGTTACCATAATACCTAAAGACATACAAGCAGATATAATACTTGTTGTTGGCTCTCCCATCATGGTAGCAACTTCTGCAACAGTTACAAATTCTGTAACTTTTAATACTTTGCTTTCTAATTCTTGTTGCGCCAAATCTTCTTCCGTTTTTTGACGGTGTTGATCTCGCTTGTCTCTTCTATATTTAGCTCCTTTTCCTTTAGATGATTTTCCTTGAAGTTTTTCTAAAGTTTCACGAACTTGTTTTTGTACTTCTTCTTCTGTAGGTTCAACTTTAGCTACAGGTGCCGGACGCTTAGCTCCACCACGTTTATTTCTATCAAAACGTCCTGAATTTTGTTGATTTCCTGCTCCAGGCGGTTTTTTACCTGGCTCGTTACTAATTCTCTTTCTCTTCTTTCTTCTATCTGAAGTTCCAGCCGCTCCTCCTTTGTTAGCGTCTTTCTTTGGTTCTTCTTTTTTCTTTTTAGGCTTGTTAAATTGCGCTAAATCTATTTTTTCTCCAACTAATTTTGGACCACTTAGCTTCTTGTATTGTGTTGTTATTTTTTCAGATTCTACGCTTTCATCATCTACAACTACCGACTGTTTTTCAATAACAGGAGTTTCCTCTTTTACTTTAGCTTTTACTTCTTTAACTGGTTTTTCTTCCTTAGCTTCTTTAGCGGTTGCCTCTTTTTTTGGAGTTACAGGCTTTTTTTCTTTTGATGCAGGAGTCGGAATTGCTTTTGCAACTTCTTTTGGCTTTTCTGCCTTAGTTTCTTTGACTTTAGCCTCCTTATCTTTAACTACTGGCGTTGCTTTAGTTATTTCTTTCTCTACTACAGGTTCAGGTTTGGCTTTTTCAGCTTTAGGTTCGACTGGCTTTTCTTCAGCTTTTTCAGCTCCCAAATCTATCTTTCCAACCATTTTTGGACCGCTAAGTGTCGCCTTAGCTTTCACTATTTGTCTGCGCTCCTGAGCCAATCTTTTTTCTTCAAGCTCTTTTTCAAGTTCTTGTCTTATGGCTTCTTTTTCTTTTCGCTTTTCTTCTCCAACCTCTTTTGACGCTACTTTCTTACTCTTATCTGTTTGAAACTCATCCAAAAGAGTATTATATACCTCAACAGTGATTTTTGTGGTAGGTCTTGCTTCCACATCAAATCCCTTGGAAGAAAGAAATTCCACAGCCCTATCGAGGGAAATATTTAATTCCCTTAGAACTTTGTTAAGCCTCATTGTCGCGTTTTCAGCCATAATTACTTATTAAAACCTCAAAAAAATTATGTCAAATTAATCCTCAAATTCTTTTTTAAGAACCGTAATGACTTCTACAATTGTTTCTTCTTCTAAATCTGTTCTCTTCACCAAATAATTAACATCTTGATCAAGAACACTTCTTGCGGTATCTAATCCAATTTTTTTGAATTCATCAATAACCCAAGATTCTATTTCATCAGAGAATTCTGTTAATTCTACATCTTCCTCTACACCTTCTCTAAATACATCTATTTCATAACCTGTCAATTGACCTGCTAATCTAATATTAAAACCACCTTTTCCTATTGCCTTAGAAACTTCTTCCGGCTTTAAAATAACCTCAGCTCGCTTTTTCTCATCATTTAATGTAAGTGATGTGACTCTAGCAGGGCTCAAAGCTCTTGTTACAAAAAGCTGCGGATTACTCGTATAGTTAATAACATCTATATTTTCATTTCCTAACTCACGTACAATTCCATGAATTCTAGATCCTTTCATACCTACACATGCTCCTACGGGATCAATTCTATCATCATACGAATCTACAGCAACTTTTGCTTTTTCACCTGGTATTCTAACTACTTTTTTAACGGTAATCAAACCATCAAAAACTTCTGGAATCTCCTGTTCAAATAACTTCTCTAAAAATTCTGGAGCAGTTCTTGACATTAAAATTGTTGGCTTATTTCCTTTTAGCTCTACACTTTCCAGAATACCTCTAACATTATCTCCCTTTCTAAAAAAGTCTGATGGAATTTGCCTATCCTTTGGAAGAATAATCTCATTTCCTTCATCATCCAGTAATATTACAGCTTTATGACGAATATGATGCACTTCTGCTGTATAAATTTCTCCTACAAGGTCTTTAAACTGCTTGTAAATAGTTGTATTATCATGCTCATGTATTTTAGATATCAAGTTTTGACGCAATGCCAAAATAGATCTTCTACCTAAATCTATAAGCTTTACTTCTTCAGATACATCTTCACCAACTTCAAAATCTGGTTCTATTTTTTGAGCTTCAGAAAGTGAAATCTCCTCATTAGGATCTTCTATTTCATTATCTGCCACAACTATTCTATTTCTCCATATTTCCAAATCCCCCTTGTCAGGATTGATAATGATATCGAAATTATCATCAGAACCAAACTTCTTCTTTAGTGCATTTCTAAAGACATCTTCCAAGATCGCCATCAACGTGACACGATCAATGAGTTTATCATCCTTAAACTCTGAGAAAGATTCAATTAATGCAATATTTTCCATGTCATCTTTAAATTAAAATATTATCTTCACTCTTGCTTCTAAAATCTCTAAAAAAAGAATTTCTTTTTCCTTTAAAACTGTCACTTTTCCTTTCCCTATTGGTTTAGGTTCACGTGCTTTCCATTCAATTTTAATACGCTTTTCATCAACCTCTGTTAATTTCCCTTCGAAATTTTCATTCTCTAAAGCCTTAACTTTAAGGTTTCTGCCAACATTCTTTTTATACTGTCGTATGTTTTGAATTGGTTCGTCAGCACCTGGCGACATCACTTCAAGAGAAAAATCCTGTTCTTCCCTATCTAAGTTATGTTCAATATGTCTACTCACCTTCATACAATCTTCTAGAGAAAGTCCTTTGTCCCCGTCTACAATAATTTTTATTTTATTATCTGTAGAAATTTTAAAATCAATTAAAAAAAGTGATTTATCAGCTTCAAAAACCTCACCTAAAAGTGCTTCAACTTTGTTTCTAAACGTCATTTTGAGTATGAAAAGAGGGGACTTTTTGTCCCCTCCTATTATATTAAACATCTTTCTGCGGTGCAAATATACAATTATTTGATGAAAAGTAAAAGCTTATTTCACTAAAGGCTTTTCATCTTTTTTCCAAGCCACAATTCCTCCTTTAAGATCTATTATCTCACTAAAACCTGCATCGCTTAAACGCTTAGCAGCTCTTCCGGACCTTCCTCCACTATGGCAATAAATATAAACAGCTTCATTTTTATTTAAACGACTCATTTGCTGAATAAAGTCTTTATCGTAAAAATCTATATTTATAGCTTTTGCCAAATGTCCAGAATGATATTCTTTAGGGGTTCGAATATCTACTAGCTGCACTTCTTTATTTTGAATAGCTTTCTCAAAAGATGTTGGCGCTGCTAACTCAACTGACTTTTGCGAACTTTGCCCGCAAGCTTGCACATATACAAGCATTGTTAAAATAAGTAAATATTTAAATTTCATATTTCAAAAATAAAAAACTCCGCTTTCTAAATAAAAAACGGAGTTTAATTTTGTTGGCCTACAAGGACTCGAACCTTGAACGACTGGACCAAAACCAGCTGTGTTACCAATTACACCATAGGCCAATACGTGTTTTTCGACTTGCCTTCTAGCAAATGCGAGTGCAAATTTAAAACAAACTTTTATTTGCGCAAACATTTTCTGTTTTTAATTTACATCTTAAAAATAAACAGGAGTTGTTAACGTTTTTTCAAAAACAGCTTTTGCTAGTGTTTTTATTAGTAAATTCGCCGAAAGATCAGAAAGAAAAGCGCATGTTAGCACAACAATTTAAAAGATGGGATACCATTCTTGGATGGATAGTTTTTTTTATAGCATTGTTAACTTACAATCTAACAGTAGAACCTACTGCTAGTTTTTGGGATGCAGGAGAATATATTTCTACCTCAGCCAAATTACAGGTTGGGCATCCACCTGGTGCTCCATTTTTTCAGATGCTCGGAGCATTTTTTGCACTTTTTGCTTCAGAGCCTGAAGGTGTTGCCAGAATGGTAAATAATCTTTCTGTTTTTTCTAGTGCATTTACCATTCTATTTGTTTTCTGGACAATTACCAATTTAGTTAGAAAATTAATTTCTAAGGACGAGGAATTTACCAATAGCAAAGCAATCGCTGTTTTAGGAAGCGGTGTTGTTGGCGCCTTGGCCTTTACATTTTCTGATAGTTTTTGGTTCAATGCTGTAGAAACAGAGGTATATGCCATGGCTAGCTTAATTATGGCTTTACAATTATGGCTAGGATTACGCTGGATAGATGATATTGATTCTCCCAGAGGTAATAGATGGCTTATTTTAATTGCTTTTGTTGTTGGGCTAACTTTTGGAATTCAATTTATGGGATTCTTAGCAATTCCTTCTATTGGATTACTTTATTACTTCAAGAAATACAAAACAGTTACTATAAAAAACTTCCTTCTTGCAAACATGGCAGTGATTGCATTACTTATGTTTGTTTATAAATTTTCGTTGACGTATGTATTGAAGATTTTTAGTTGGGGAGAATTGTTTTTTGTGAATTCTATTGGACTTCCTTTTAATTCTGGAACCATTATTATATTAATTCTCTTTATAGCTGCTTTTTATTATGGCTTATTTTACACAAGAAAAAAACAACGCCATACTGCCAATACAATAGTATTGTGTATGCTTTTCATGTTTATTGGATTTTCTTCTTGGTTAATGCTACCTATAAGAGCCAATGCCAATGTTGTTATTAATGAAAATAATCCTGAAGATGCTCGTTCTTTACTTGCATACTACAATAGAGAGCAATACCCAGGGGTAGATAGTCCAGTTTATGGAGGTATGTACTCAGAAATATTTGCTGGTTTAGATGAAAATAATCCTTACAAAGATGACAAACCCAAGTATGAACGCAATGAAGAAACTGGCAAATACATTATTGTAAATAAATACATAGATGCTCTTCAAAAATTTGATAAAAGCCATACAGGTATTTTGCCAAGAATGTGGAGTTCTGAACATGCAGATAATTATATGGTTTTCTCCAAACCATTGGATTTTAAAATAAAGTCTGAATATATTTCAAATAATGATTTAAGAGCCGCTATTAATGAGTTTAAAGCAGATTTTGCTTCAGGACGGAGAGATGCTTCTGATTATGTTAAGTTTTTACGTCAATTTAATGAATATATAGATGTACAGCCTCCTGGTCTTTGGGATAATATAAAGTTTATGTTTCGCTACCAATTTGGCGATATGTACTGGCGGTATTTTATGTGGAACTTTGTGGGCCGTCAAGATGACCTTCAATGGAAAAGTGATAACCATGGAAATTGGTTAAGCGGCATTGATTTTGTTGATGCTATTTTTCTAGGCTCGCAAAAAAATCTCCCAGCTGATATTAAAAACAACAAAGCTAGAAACACATATTTCTTCTTACCTTTAATTTTGGGTATTATTGGGTTAATTTTTCAAGTACGAAAAAACAAAAATCAATTTTGGGTATTATTAATCTTCTTTTTATTTACAGGGCTCGCCATTCAATTTTACACCAACGTTAGACCGTTTGAACCTAGAGAACGAGATTATTCTTTGGTAGGTTCCTTTTATATCTTTTCATTATGGATAGGTATAGGGGTCTATGCCTTATTTGATGAATTTAAAAAACTATTGACTCCTAAAATTTTAGCTCCTGTGGTTACTATTTTTTGCTTATTAGCAGTTCCCGCTGTCATGGCATATCAAAATTGGGATGATCATGATCGCTCTAATAAGTATACAGCACAATCGCTAGCTAAGGCATATTTAGATTCGGTTGAAGAAGATAAAGATGCTATCATATTCTCTATTGGAGATAATGATACTTTCGCCTTATGGTATGCTCAAGAAATTGAAAATTATCGTACAGATGTCAGAACCATCAATACAAGTTTATTTGCTACAGATTGGTATATAGATCAAATGAAACGAAAGGCATATAAGAGTAATCCTATCCCTTCTCAATTAAAACACAGTCAGTATGCTTGGGGAGTACGTGATGTTATTCGATACGAACCCTTAGTAGAAAGTACCTGGAATATTAAAGATTTTATGAATTGGGTAGCCAGCGATGATCCTAAGACGTATTATGGTCATATTTTTAAACAATTTGGTAATGATCCTAATCGTCTCCCAGAAGGTGATCAAGAAACCGTTTATTTTCCTACTAACAAACTACGTATTCCTGTTAACAAAAAAAATGTACTTGAAAGTGGTTTAGTAAAAGTAAAAGACACGGCACTCATTGTTGATTATATAGACATAGAATTACCTAAAGGATATATTACTAAAAACAGGCTTTTAATGTTAGACATCGTTGCTAATAACGATTGGAAACGTCCTATTTATTTTACAGGAGGTAGTTTTGACAAAGCAGAGTACATATGGATGAAAGATTATCTTCAACTAGAAGGCCTGGTTTACAAGTTAGTTCCTATTAAAACGCCTGTAAATAAAAACAACCCTTTTGAATTAGGAAGGATAGATCCCGATAAAATGTACGATATTGTTATAAAATGGAAATGGGGAAATTCTGGATCGCCAGATATCTATCACGATCCTGAAACAAGAAAGAATGGAATTTCGTATCGAAGTAACATGGCTAGACTCGTAGAAGAGTTATTAAAGAACGAAGATTATAAAAAAGCGGAAGACATTCTAGATTTGGCAATGGAAAAAATGCCTGTAGATGACTTTGGTTTTTATGTTTTTTTAGAACCTTACATTGAAGGATATTATAAGATTGACAAAAAAGAAAAAGCCAGAGCTATTTTTAAACAAGTAGCTTCTAAATACCAAGAAAGTTTAAATTACTACAACACACTCAATAATGTTAACCAATACAATTACATATCAGACATCGTAACAGATATTGAGCGTTATCGTGGATTATTAAACATCGTGGTTACTAATGATGATGAAACCTTTGGGCGTCAAGAAGCCGATACTTTTAATACATACTTAACTATGTTTCGTCATTTATACGAAGATGAGTAATAATCTTATCACTGTATTTTATTTTTTCTGTTAAGCTTTTCTAAAAATAAAGCCTATACTTTATTTATTATTAAATTTAGTGTTTTCAACAGAAAACCAATACAATGTCAACCTTACAATTTAAAAAATGGAACACCCTTTTAGGCTGGGGTATTTTTCTTATTGCATTAATTACTTATGGTATCACCGTTGAGCCTACAGCCAGTTTTTGGGATTGTAGCGAATATATAACAACCTCTTCTATGCTACAGGTAGGACATCCTCCTGGAGCGCCATTATTTCAGATGTTAGCTTCTTTTACTTCAGAAGCCTCACAAATAGCCAAAATGGTTAACTATGTATCTGTTACTTCTAGTACATTTACAGTTTTATTATTATTCTGGGTTATTACCAATCTCTTAAGTAAATTTTCAAAAAAAAATACCACAATTACTAAAGATCGAGCTATTGCTATTTTTTCTGGAGGATCTATAGGAGCTCTTATATTTACTTTTTCAGATACTTTTTGGTTTAGTGCTGTAGAAGCCGAAGTATATGCCATGGCTATTCTTTTTATGGCATTAATGTTTTGGCTGGCATTAAAATGGGTTGACAGCATGCATCAGCCAGGCGGAAATCGTTGGTTGGTACTAATCGCACTCGTTATAGGTTTATCTTTTGGTGTTCACTTTATGGCATTATTGGCAATTCCTGCCGTGGTTATGCTTTACTATTTTAAAAGCACTAAGAAATTCACTTTCAAAAATTTTATGTTAGCAAACATAGCAGCAGTTGCTGTTTTGCTTTTTATTTTCAAATTATTACTTCCATCTACTTTAAAGCTCTTTGGTTATTCTGAAGTGTTTTTTGTAAATACATTTGGACTTCCTTTTAATTCGGGAACATTAATTGCTGGGCTTTTATTAATTGCTATATTTTATTTTGGACTTAGATATACACGATCTAAAGGATATGTAAAAATAAATACCTTGGTTTTATGCACTTTATTTATTCTTATTGGGTTTTCATCTTGGCTAATGATTCCTATTAGAGCTAATGCCAATGTAAATATTAATCTTTTCAACCCTTCTGATGCCAGGCAATTACTCGCCTATTACAATTTAGAGCAATATCCCGAAACACATCTATTCCATGGCCCATTATATACCGATATGTTTGCAGGATTAGATCCAAATAGTGGCCCAATAGATGACAAACCTAAATACGAACAAGATAAAAAAACAGGAAAATACATCATTGTAAACAAATACAAAGGTGCATTACAAGCGCCTCATTCTGATCATACTGGTTTTTTTCCAAGAATATGGAGTAAAGAGCATGCAGAAAATTATATGATGTTTACAGGTGCACTTCCTATAAAGCTATTGCCTGAATTTCGTCATCAAACAGAATTAAAAGCAGCTGTAAGCGATTTTAAAGAAAACTTAAAAAATGGACGTGTTAATGAACGACAATATATTGCATTTATTAAAAAATTCAGAGAATATCTAAAAGTAGAGAAACCATCGTTTTTACAAAATGTAAATTACTTTTTTGAATACCAAGTAGGGTATATATATTGGCGGTATTTTATGTGGAATTTTTCTGGAAGGCAAGATGATATTCAAGGAGAATACAACAATCATGGAAATTGGCTCAGTGGTGTTAATTTTATAGATGCTCAACGCTTAGGGCCTCAAAAAAACCTTCCTTCAGATATTAAAAACAATAAAGCTCGAAATACTTACTTTTTACTACCCTTAATTATTGGAATATTTGGATTTGTTTTTCAGTTACGAAAAAACCCAAAACAATTTTGGGTATTAACTGTACTATTTCTATTTACAGGAATTGCCTTAAAAGTATATCTTAATGAACGACCCTTTGAACCTAGAGAACGAGACTATGCTTTAGTAGGATCTTTTTATGTTTTTGCCATTTGGATTGGAATTGGCGGTTATATGCTTGTTTCAAAATTCAAAGAGCTATTAGTATCTAGAAGAATAGCATCTCCTTTGTTAGCTGGGTTATCGTTATTAGCTGTTCCCGTATTGATGGCCTATCAAAATTGGGATGATCATGATAGATCTAACAGATATACAGCACAATCTATGGCAAAATCATATCTAGATTCTATACAAGAAGGTAAAGATGCTATTTTATTTACTATGGGTGATAATGATACTTATTCTCTTTGGTATGCGCAAGAAGTTGAAGGATATCGAAGAGATATAAAAGCTGTAAATTCTAGCAGTTTACTCTCTGCAGATTGGCATATTGATCAAGTTAAAAGAAAATCGTTTAAAAGCAATCCTATACCTTCTCAACTTACCCACAAACAATATGCTTGGGGAGTGAATGACATTATTAGATATGAAGAATTGACAGATTCTATTTGGAGTATTAAAGATTTTATGAATTGGGTAGCCAGTGATGACCCTAAAACAAAATACGGGAATTTGGTAAAACAATTTGGAGGTAATCTTAGTGAATTACCCGAAAGCACAAAAGAAATGATATTCTATCCAACTCATAAAATACGTGTCCCTGTAAACAAAGAAAATGTTTTGAAAAGTGGCATTGTAGCTAAAAAAGATGCACATCTTATACTTGATTATATTGATATTGAACTTCCTAAAAATTACATCACTAAGAACAGATTAATAATGCTAGATATTTTGGCAAATAACGATTGGGAAAGACCTCTTTATTTTATAGCAGGAACTACAGATGCGGCTGAATATATTTGGATGAAAGATTATTTACAATTGGACGGACTTGTTTACAAGTTAGTTCCTATAAAAACACCTGTTTCTAAAAATAATCCCTTTGATGTAGGAAGAATAGATAGTGAACTTATGTATGATACCGTTATGAAATGGAAATGGGGTAATTCTGGAAATCCTGACATTTATCATGATCCAAGAACACGAGTTAACGGAATTACGTACAGAAATAATATGGCTCGCTTGGTTGAAAAGCTTATCGAAGAAGAGAAATTAGACAAGGCAAAAAGAGTATTGGATTTGGCTATGGAAAAAATGCCTGTCGATGCTTTTGGATACTATATTTTTCTAGAACCTTATATTGAAGGTTACTATAAAGTAAATGCTAAAAAAGATGCTAGAGCACTCTATCTCAAGGTATCTAAAAAATACCGAGAGTATTTAGATTATTATCACACTATGGATCTAGAAATGCAATATCAATTTGTAAATGAGATTATTACCAATATTCAATACTATGAGAATATATTGCAAATTGCAATAAGAAATGATGAAGAAACTTTTGCAAGAAAAGAAGTTGAATTATTCAACAACTATATAGAACGTTTTAGTTATTTATATGAAGATTTAGAATAATTACAATGAACCTTATACCTGCAAAAACCCCTTGGTTCTTAAAAAAAATAGCATCGCGTTATGTATGGAATATCCCAACTAATGAAAAAATAATATACCTCACTTTTGATGATGGCCCTACTCCAAAAATTACAGAATGGGTATTAGACATTCTTAATACATATAAGGCAAAAGCTACCTTTTTTTGTATTGGCAAGAACGTAGTAAATCATCCAGATATTTATAAAAGAATTTTAGAAGAAAATCACTGTGTTGGAAATCATACACATCATCATTTAAAAGGGTGGAACACTCCTGTAGAGAAATATATTAAAAACGTTAAAAAAGCATCCAAACATATTAATTCTACTCTTTTTAGACCTCCTTATGGAAAAATCACCATGTCTAAAAGTAAAAAGCTACGTAAGTTAGGCTATAAAATTATCATGTGGGATGTTGTTGCCATAGATTGGGATGTTAATGTTTCCCAAAAAAAGTGTGCAAATAATGTTTTAAAAAATGTAAAAAAAGGAAGTGTTGTAGTTTTTCATGATAGTCTTAAAGCTGAAAAAAACATGAAATATGCATTAAAAGCAACATTAGAGCATTTTAGCAAAGCGGGATATACTTTTAAAACACTTATTTAACTTTAGAATTTGGAATTTGGAATTTGGAATTTGGAATTTGGAATTTGGAATTTGGAATTT
>CAYMDH010000011.1:0-16037 GCA_964389205.1 uncultured Flavobacteriaceae bacterium | reverse complement strand
GAATTTGGAATTTGGAATTTGGAATTTGGAATTTGGAATTTGGAATTTGGAATTTAAAAATCATAAACTATTTTCCACAAACACTAGAAGTGTCATGTTTAATCTACATTTTAAGTAGATAAGTATCAATTTTTTAGAATTTGAGATTTAAATCTTATTCTTCTTTCTTAAACATACTCTTGCAAAAGCCCAATAAGGGTATTTGCATCTTGTTCACCACTTTGGCGCCAAACCATTTCACCATTTTTGTAGATCATTAGTGTTGGAAGCCCTTTTACACGTAATGCTTCTGCAAGTTCTGTATTCTTATCAACATCTATTTTGATAACTTTTGCTTTATCTCCAAGTGCAGCAGCTACATCACGTAATACCGCATGCATGCTCCTGGCTGCTTCATTCCAATCTGTATAAAAATCTAGAAGTACCGGACTTGTTACATCTATTAATTCGCCAAATTTTGACATAATATTCAGGTATTAATAATCCAAATGTAGTAAAAAAAGATAAATAAGTTAGCTTAACTATTGATTTTAGAGGATTTAGTTGATTTTTTCTATCGTTATATTAGAACTTCCAATAGATCCCATATCAACAGTACCAGCACTACCAAAACCACTAGTAGCTACTCCAACTTCATCATTTGCACTTAATTCCAAAACTGTAACTACATTTATTGCAGAGTCCCTATTACCTCCTTCATTCGAGATTTGCGCACTTGAAAATCCATCTACCACTAAACTATTTACAACAACACTTCCGATCATGTTTAGATCATTAGTATTTCCTGCTGACAAAAAAATGTTTATTGTTATACGATATCTAGCAGTTTCATTAACTCTAATTCTGAATTCATCAACAAATTCATATAAAGAAGTGTCATCATTCCATTCTTCTGTACCAACAACAGGCACAAAGAAAAAACCAGTTGTGCTATTTAAATTAATACCTAAATTGATATTAGAATATTTTACAGATCTATTTTCTACACTAACACTACCCATACTAGTCCAGTTAGGTGTTACTGGTGTACCTGCATTATATTCAAAAATATTAGTTGTAGTATTAAATATCATTAAACCATTAGCAGGATTAGCTATATTATTACGTTGAGTAGTATTTAACCTTGGAAGTAAAATTCCAGCAGTTGGTGAATCTATATGTAAAGCAGTTGATACATCAGGGCCGTTTGTATTTATACCAGTTTGAGCTGATATCATTTGTAAACCACAAATTAAAAACACACAAGCAAGTACAATATTTTTATAAAGTATATCTATTTTCATAATTGAAGGTCTTTGAAAGTTATACTTTTAATTAATTTTTTCTATTAAGATATTTGATAGTCCTAGGAATGCTTGAAAAACTCCTCCTGCTCCTGCTTCTCTTTCTGTTCTTATTTGAATAGTAGAGTTTGCAGTAACTTCAATAATTTCAGTAAAGTTCAAAGATGAAAAATCTTGTCCTCCTTCATCTGAAATATAGCCCGTAGCCGAAGTAGTACCTACTTGTGCTCCATTAACTAAAATAGCTCCATTTGGACTAAGGTCATTGCCACCATTGTTGGTAAGTAACAAATTCAAAGTTATCCGATATCTCCCTGCGTCTACTATATTAATTGTAGTTGCATTTGTAATCTGATATAAAGCTCCATCATCATTCCATACTTCAGTACCAAAGATAGGCACATTAACACCCGGAGCATTTATATTTAAGTCTGTACTAGCAGTACCCGCCTCTGCATTAGAATATTTAACAGACCTGGTCTCTACATTATTTGAGCTTAAGCTTATCCAACTTGGAGTAGCAGGAATGCCAAAATTATAATTATAAGGTATTAGTAGTTGTATTAAAAATTAACAATCCGGTTGCAGGGTTGGTAATAAGATCACGCTGAGCCGTATTCATTCTAGGGAATAACACACCTCCGGTAGTAGATGTTATATCTAAAACAGAAGAAGCATCAGGTGTCGTTGTACCAATACCAACTTGAGCATTACTACTAAAAAAATTGAATAGGAAAAAAGCACATATTATAGTACTCCTAAAAAGTAAGTTATTTGTTATCATAGCTGAGGGGCTTTAGCTTATAATCATAACAAATGTACGAAAAAAAGTAGTCTTTTACAACAAAACCTGCTAGTTTATTTTTTCAATAATGATATTTGATCTTGAACCACCTCCACCCATTAGAAAAACAGTACCACCAGTAGTTGTACCAAATTCTAATGACCCAATAAAGAATTGATCATTTGCAGCAAAATCTAACACAGTATTTAAATTAAGAGAAGCTACTATGGTACTAACTCCATTTGTAGTACCTGTGGTATTTCCTGTTCCTGCGGCTCCATTTTCACTTGGAAATGCAATTCCACCAGCTCCATCATCTCTAAATACAGCCATTGCTAATCCTTGACCTTCATTAAGTGTTATAAATATATTCACTGTAATTCTATAACGTCCTGCTTCATTTACTTGTATAGTCGCACCATCAGGTTGTATTGTAAATAGGGTGGCATCATCATTAAAAACTTGGTTTCCAAAGAGTGGAATTCTAACTACTGTTGTTTGCATGATATCTGTAGTAGAATCTGTGCTTTCGTAATGTATTGCTCTGGTTCCAGCTGTTGTATCCAAACTTACCCAATTAGCAGTACCATCTGGACCAAGGTTATAATCAAAAGTACTTGTAGTAGTATTGTATATTAACAATCCAGCTGCCGGAGCTGCAATAAGATCTCTTAATACTGTAGTCATTCTTGGAAATAAAACACCTGAATTTGTTGATGTTACATCTAGAGCAGAAGAAGTATTTGGAGTAGTGGTACCAATACCTACTTGCGCAGTAAGGTTGTGTAGGTTTAATAAAAATAGAAATGCACATACGGTTACAGTTCTACAAAATAGGTTATTCGTTTTCATTTTATTGGAGGGCTAACAATTAATATTTAATAAAGATAACGCGTTTTGAGCTTTTTTATGCGTTAAGATGAACTAAAATCGATAAACGACATTTACATATCATACTATAAGCCATAAATAATTGATTGAGAATCAAATATGTAAATAGTTATTATTTATCAGTTAAAAAATTAAATATTTTCTAATCTAATTTTTCTATAAAAAAACCAGATGAGTTTATTTGTCTATTTACCACTGTAGGAGTTCCATTTCCTTCTGCTTGAACTTGCACTGCAAGAACATCTCCTGCATTTAACAGAATAACATCTGTCATATTAATACTGGATTCATTTACTGCATTCCCTCCACCTCTGATAAATGCGTGCCCTATTGCAAATCCAGCACCTATATTTGCTCCATTAACATTAAGAAATGCCTGTACATTGATATCATTCCCTGTAGTTGTTCTTAATAATGCCATGTTAATACTAATTCTATAACGTCCTGTTTCTCCTATTGTCAAGGTTCTTATAGTAGGATTAGCTACAAAGAGTGTTGTGTCATCATTAAAAAAGAAAACATTAAATACTGGAACATTTACCAATGCAGCTGTATTTAAATTTGTTGTTGTATCTGCTCCCCCACCAAATCTAGCAGATCTTCTAGTATTGGATATATTTACCCAATTAGGGGTTCCTGAAGTACCCATGTTATAATTGAATGAATTGGTTGTTATGTTATATATTAACAAGCCTGTAGCTGGAGAAGCAATAGCATCTCTTTGTATAGTGGTCATTCTGGGAAATAATACTCCTGTATCGTTGCCATTTGAAACTATATCAAGCGCTGCAGATGCATTAGGTGTTGTAGTGCCTATTCCTACTTGAGCAGAAATTTTTGCATTAAAAAATAAAACGATAATTGAGAAAATAGCGTAGGTTAGCCAAGTTTTTCTAGTTTTCATGATTATAGATTTTATAAGATTTAGTGCTTGAGGGGCCAACAAAAAATCTAGCATACCATAGGTATGAAATCTAATTATAGGGAGGCTAACAATAAAATACTAAGGCTTTTTAGCACTTAATTTAACGTAAAATAACAGTTTTTATTAAAAAAACAAAAAAATATTGGCTTACCATATTTTTTTAATTGAAATCCAGATTTTATAATAAGTTTTACTATATGAAATTAGAATGTTAAAAATAAACTTATCGCTTTTTCTTTAACTCTATAACTGTAATTTCTGGCCATATTCCTACTCTTCCTGGAAAGGCTAAATACCCAAACCCTCTGTTTACATTTATATATTGCCCTAATTCTTGATAAATACCTGCCCAGTATTTATAACGCCATTTCACCGGGCTCCATTTAATCCAACCTGGAATTTCAATCCCAAATTGCATTCCATGAGTATGACCGCTCAATGTAAGATGGTAATGATAATCGTCATGAATCACCTGATGTTCCCAATGTGATGGATCATGACTCAATAATATTTTAAAATCTTCTTTTTGAATAGTACTCGCTGCTTGTTTTAAATCCCCTGCTTTTTTAAAGCCTCCTGCTCCCCAATTTTCAACTCCTACTAATGCAATACGCTCTCCCTCTTTTTCTAAATAACGACTTTCATTTAAAAGAAGATCAAATCCTATTTCTTTTTGAATTTCTTTTAACGAATTTAGATTTTCTATTTTTTCTTGTTTATTTTTCCAAGAAACATAATCTCCATAATCATGATTCCCTAAAATAGAATATTTGCCATCCTTAGCTTTTAATTTTGCAAAAGTACTTTTCCATGGGATCATTTCTGTTGCGTGATTATTTACCATATCTCCTGTAAATAGTATCACGTCACTCTCTTGTTTATTTACTAAATCTATGGCGTATTCTATCTTCTTTTTATTATCAAAACTCCCAGAATGAATATCGCTTATTTGAGTAATCTTATATCCATCAAAAGCTCTGGGTAAATCTTCAAAAGATAAAGTGTATTTTAATATTTTAAAATTGTATTTCCCTTGAAATATACCATACAACATAGATACAAGAGGAATAGCTGCTACTCCTAAAGCAATTGTACTTATAAACTTTCTTCTGGAAGGAATTGTAAAATCTTGTTTTGTCCCGGAGAGTTTATGATAAATACCATTTCCAATTCTATATAGATCTTCCCCAAACACAAAAGGAATAATAGCTAATTTAAAAACTATAAAAGTTAACAGAAAGCCTATAGCATAACTTCTTATTGGAGTTAATACTCTTCCTTGTTCATTTGAAACAACAAATTGGAAGATAAAATTACCTAGTATTAATAACGATAACGCTATATAAAAATAGCGCATCCAATTATTTTTTGTTACCGTTTTTATAGATTGAAAGGTATACCAATCTAAGAGAAGATAAAAAGCGATAAAAATAAACCAACGCATGAATGAATTTTAAAGATGCAAAGATATCTTTAATAAGAATCTTCTAATTGTTTTTAGATATTATTTAACGTATGCTATAATAATTCTTTAATAGTTTTTATTTTATCTATATCAGAAATTAATACATACCCATTATCTATAGATAATGATGTCATGGTTAACTTAGATGCTTCTGTGTTTTTATTTAAACTTGTTGCTGAAAAATGAACTTCTTTAAATCCTGCTTTTTTAAAAGACAATACATTTTCAATATTGATTCCGCTTCCTGGTATAATTGTTACTTTCTCTCCCGCTATTTTTTGAAGATCTTTCAATAATTCTTGCCCTTGGAAAGCATTTTTTTCTTGTCCAGAACTCAATATACGATCTATTTTTAGGTTGATAAGTTCTTGTAGTGTTTTTTCTGGATTTGGAACCCAGTCAAAAGCTCTGTGAAATGTAAATGATAAGGGTTTAGATAAGTTTATCAACTCTTTAGTGCGTTCTATATCTAAGTTTTGATCTTTTTTTAATACTCCAGATACAATACCGCTACATTCTAATTTTTTGCAAAGCTTAATATCCTCTTTCATAATCTCAAATTCTTGGTCACTATAGGTAAAATCACCACTTCTAGGTCTAATAAGCACATGAACAGGTATAGAAAGCGTTGCCATTATTCTTTTCAAAAAGCCATACGATGGAGTTACTCCTCCTAAAGTTAGTTCTGAACAGAGTTCTATTCTATCTGCACCTGCCTCTTGAGCATTGATTGCAGATTGATATGAGTTTGCACAAATTTCGATTATCATGTTTCAGTTATTCAATTATAAGTTCATCTATAAAAGTCCAAGCCGGGTTTCCAGCCCCTTGCTTTCCTTCAGGAATCTTTCCAAAATTTTTAACGATTATTTTTATATACCTGGCAGTTGTATTAGAAAAAGAAGTTTGAACATTAACAAGTAAATGGTTAGGCATTGTATTCAATATTCTTTTAGTTGTAGGTTTATCTTTTAAACTATTTTCGTAGCAATAAATTTCTATTTCATTAGGACTATAAATCCATTGCCCCGGCGCATTAAAAAATCGTGTGGAAATACTGTTAATTGATGTTTTTTGTTCTAAATCAATATTAATCTCTACATCATCTCCCCAAAAACCCAACCACTCTTTATCTCCGTAACGAGAGTCGTTGCCATTTATACTATTTATGAGCGCATTCTTTCCTCCAGCATTATAAGCTCCATTTGGAGGAACACTCAATGTTATCTTTTTACCTACTGCTTTATGGTAATTCAATTTTTCTATAAAAACAGCACCTAATTGCTTTTTATCTTCAAAAACAGCTGCTTTAATCGTTATCCTTCTATCTATTTCTAAAGGTTTTTCATAAACAGGAGATAAATGAGTTACTTCTTGATTATTTACTGTATAACGAATTGTCTTATTACTTAATAAAGTTTCCAGAGCATAGCTGGTTTGATTATTTTCATTTTTCAATATGCCTTCTACTTCATAAAGATGATTTGCATATTGTATTTCTAAAGCATCCATTCGCTTTTGAAAATGAACCAATCTAGTTACAAAGTTCTTATAATTTTTTCTTTTATTTCCTGACCAAACTACTTCACTTAACGCAATAGCTCTTGGAAAAGCCATATAAGTTACTTGGTTAAAATCTGGCATATATTCTGTCCATACATTTCCCTGAGCGCCTAAAACAAAACTTTCTGCAGTTCCTTTTAATTCTTCAGGGATTGGATTAAACTCATATACCTTTTTCAAAGGCAAGAAACCTCCAATAGCCAAAGGTTCGTTTTCATTATCACTTTGATAATGATCAAAATAACAATGTGAATTAGGTGTCATAATAACTTGATGCTCTTGTTTTGCAGCTTCAATAGCTCCCTTAATTCCTCGCCAAGACATTACAGTGGCATTAGGTGCTAATCCTCCTTCAAGTATTTCATCCCAACCTATTATTTGGCGACCTTTGCTGTTTAAATACTTTTCAATCTTAGTAATAAAATAGCTTTGAAGGCCGTGCTCATCTCCTAGGTTTTCTTTTGCAATCAATTTTTGACAACGAGTACAATTTTTCCATTGTGTTTTAGGAGCTTCATCACCTCCTATATGAATATATTTTGAAGGAAAAAGTGTCATTACTTCATCTAATACATCTTCTAAAAAAGCAAATGTTTTTTCATGTGGACAATATACCTGATCAAAAACTCCCCATTTGGTTGCCACTTCAACTCCTCCCCCAGCACAGCCAAGTTCTGGATACGCAGCAATGGCGGCTTGCGAATGTCCTGGCATTTCAATTTCTGGAATAATAGTTATTTGTCTTTCTAAAGCATACGCAACAATATCTTTGATTTGTTCTTGTGTATAAAAACCTCCATATTGTTTTCCATCAAACTGATGGGGTTGATCATTATAATGTCCTATCAACGTTTCTTTTCTAAATGCTCCTATTTCTGTAAGTAAAGGGTATTTTTTTATTTCAATACGCCATCCTTGATCTTCGGTTAGATGCCAATGAAAAGTATTCATTTTTAACATCGCCAACATATCTATATATCTTTTAATTTCTTGCGGAGTAAAAAAATGCCTTCCTACATCTAAATGCATTCCACGATATCTGAAGGCTGGAGTATCTTTAATAATTTGCCCTTCAATTTCAAAAACTTCTTGAGAGCAAGAACCATTCTCAAAACAAACTGGAAAAAGCTGTCGCAAGCTCTGAATTGCATAAAAAACACCTTTTTTAGTAGCTGCATCTATCTTAATACTTTTGGACGTAATTGTTAGCTCATATGCTTCATCATTAGTTAATTCTTTTTTTTCTAGGATGATTACATTTACCGCTGCTGCTTTGGTTAATTTTAAATCCAATCCTGTTCCATTAGCAATCATTTTTTTGAGGTAATTTTCATTTTCACGGAAAGAAGCGTCTACTTTTAAGAGGGTTTCTTTATTGACACTAAACGTTTCTTTTGTAAATTCTTGATATAAGGGCTTGGGTATAAGCTTTGATATTTCATTTTTTGGTTTTTCTGTGATACATCCACAACAACATATAAATATTAAAACAATTAAGAATTTACTATACATCATTTTATTATCTTAGAAACTTTAAACATTAGTTAAAACAAAAATTGCTTTTTAATAAAATCAAGAACAAGTTACATAAAACTATTGTCTATTAATTAAAACTAAAATGCAGCGAAGAAAGTTTATAAAAAACACAGCCTTATCTGGTATCGGTATTGGTGTAGGCGCTTCTATTATTAGTTGTAGTGATACCGCTAAAAAAGAAACAAAATTAAATTCAGAAGAGAAAAACATGGTCATTAATACATCTACGTTTCCTATTGCTATTTGCACATGGGCTTTTACAGCTGCTAACGCCAAAGCAGGAGAAGAATTATCAAAAGGAAAACCTGCATTAGATGCAATAATATCTGGCGTTGCTGTTGAAGAAGAGAATCTAAAAAACACAACTGTAGGAAAAGGAGGTGCGCCAGATCGCGAAGGAAATGTAACTTTAGATGCCTGTGTTATGAACCCTAAAGGAGATTGTGGCGCTGTGGTATATGTAAATACCATTACTAATGTAGCTGCACTGGCAAGAAAAGTAATGGAAGAAACCCCACATGTAATGTTAGCAGGTGAAGGTGCTGAAGAATTTGGTTATCTACAAGGGTTTAAGAAAGAAAGCTTGCTAACTGAAGAATCTAGATTGGCATGGGAAGAATGGAAAAAATCTCCAGAATACAAGCCTATTATTAATATAGAAAACCACGACACCATAGGAATGTTAGCTATAGATAAAGAAGGAGATATTGCAGGAGCTTGTACCACTTCTGGGCTGTCATATAAAATGAAAGGAAGGATTGGCGATTCTCCTATTATAGGTTCGGGTTTGTTTATTGACAATGAAATTGGAGGAGCAGTAGCCACTGGAATGGGTGAAGAGGTAATGAAAACAGTAGGTAGCTTTTTAATTGTCGAATTGATGAGAAACGGCATGAGTCCTCAAGAAGCTTGTGAAGAAGCGGTACATAGAATTGTTACTAAAAACGATCGTTATAAAGATTTTCAAATTGCATATATCGCTATGAATAAAAAAGGAGAAACTGGTGCTTATTGCATTCATGAAGGATTCACCTATATGAAATATCAAGATGAAGAAAATAAAAATATCCCTGTGGGCTTCTATTACCAACCTGAGAAAAGCTAATTAATTTAGAAGTTTTAGCATTTCTAGCACTATGGTATTTTGTCATCATATTCAACTGTCTTTATCATAGTCTTTCCAAAAGGACGATTAAACAATGTTATGATACTTCTGTTAAAAACTCTGGTAGATATTATAAACTCAATTGTTACTATATTATCTATAGTTGGTTGATCTTTCACAATATTAAAATTTGATCGATTATCTTAAAGTTCACCTCTTAAAAATTAATTTTCATTCTTAACTTAAGTCAATGAAATTCTGGATTGTGTAGATTAGTTTTGGTTTCAATTTTACATACTATCTATATGATAAATACGATTAAAAAGACTGCAAGAACTGCAGGTATTCTATATTTGCTTGTTGCGCTATTTGGTGGCTTTGCTCATTTTTTTGTTCGTATGACTCTTATCATTCCTGATAATGCCAAAGAAACAGCGAAAAATATTATGAACTCTGAAATGTTATTCCGTTCAGGGTTTGTTGCAGATATCATTCAATTAACTTGCTTTCTTTTTCTTCTTTTAACATTATACAAATTACTTAAAAACGTTAACTCAAAATATGCAAAGGCTATGCTAATATTGGCAATAACAGGAGTTCCTATTGCTTGCTTAAATATGCTTAACCAGTATGCTGTTCTGTTTTTTATAAAAAAAACTTACTTAAATATATTTGAAAAAGATCAAATAGATGCTTTGGCAATGTTATTCCTTGACCTACACAATACAGGATATGCTATTGCGCATATATTCTTTGGATTATGGTTATTCCCTTTAGGATATTTAGTATTTAAATCTGGCTTCTTTCCTAATTTGTTAGGAATCTTATTAATGATAGCTACTTTGGGTTATTTAATAAATATGCTTACTATTTTTCTGTTTCCTGAATATGAAGCTATTACTTCATTTGGTGCCTTATATTCTGGAATAGCTGAAATGATCTTTATTATTTGGTTGCTTGTAAAAGGAGTACGCCTTAAAGCACAGCCACAATAAGTCATTTAGCTAAAATTCGCTTTCTAATTCTACTTAGTGATTCTGGCTTAACACCTAAATAACTTGCCAATTGATATTGTGGTACTCTTTCTATAAGTTCAGGTCTATTCTTTAATAAATCTAAGTATCGCTTTTCAAGAGAGTTTATAATATATGAATTGAGTAGTTCTTGATAGGTTCCAAAATATTTTGCTGATAAAATTCTACACAGGGTTTCAAATTTAGGGAAGCGCTTATAAAAATCTTCTTCTGCATCATAACTTCCTATAGTTAACGTAGTATCTTCTTCGCATATCCAATAACATTTACTAGCTGTATTATTTGCAGCGCCTTCTGGATCTGCAATTCCCTGTTCTTCTGTATAGAAAAAAGTAGTCTTTTCTTCACCATCAATAAGTTGATACTGCCTTACCAATCCTTTTAAATTAAAATAACATGTTGTAGAAATTTGTCCTTCTTTTAATAAAACAGTTCCTTTTTTAAAAGTACGAATTGGAATTTCATCAATAACCGCTTTTTTTTCAACTTCATTTAATGTAATATATCTAGAAATATATTTTATCAATTCATTTTCCATACGCTTCAATTTAGACAACAAAATATAGTGTAATATATTGAGGTTGCCAAAATTGTACTTGTTATAAATTTGTTTTATTTCGTTTTAATAGCAGAAATTGCAGAGGTGTTAAACCCTTTGAAAAGAAGCCAAAAACCTAAAAACAACTCATTGGCTCCCATTGGAATGTACAAGATAATACTAGGTCATACCTAACATATCTATCAGAAGACCTATTACCATTAAAATAACCGCTATACCTCCTCAAATAACAATAATTTCAGGGATGAGTTTTGACTTAAAAAGTAGATAGTTAAATCTTCAACTCGTTTGAATAAAACATTATCACAAAATCAACGTATTTTCATAAAAGGAGATAAAAAACAACATCAGGTAGCTGTTAACACTATTCTTTTTATAGAAGCCTATGGAAATTATTGTAAAGTAGTTTTAGAAGATGAAACTATTATTACACTTCAAAAAATTTCTGAGTTTGAAAAATTATTGTCTTCAAATTTTATAAGAGTTCACAAATCATTTCTCATCGCAAAGAAAAAAATTAAAACTATTGAAAGTTATACTATTTATATTGAGCAACATAAAATTCCTATAGGGCAGACGTATAGAAGTATTGTGAAAAATTTATTTTCTTAATACTTAAATATAGTCTTTATTGTGTATGTTTTTCTAATTTATCCCAATCACATCTTTAAGAAAAAAAGGGCTCGTAGCTATCTAATTATATAAAACTTACTTTGTTTTATCATAAAAAACAATCATCTTCATCTGTGGTTAAATTTCATTGTGATTACCTATCTTTATAACTTTAAATTTTCTTCTAAATGTCTGAACAAAAACGATTATTTCTTCTCGATGCCTTTGCACTAATCTTTCGTGGGTATTATGCTTTTATTAAAAACCCTCGTATTAATTCTAAAGGATTAGATACTTCTGCTATTATGGGGTTTACCAATTCTTTGTTTGATGTAATCAAACGAGAAAAACCAGATCATTTAGCTGTTTGTTTTGATAGAGGAGGAAGTGTTTCTAGAACAGAAATGTTTGAAGCTTATAAAGCTAATAGACAAGAAACTCCTGAAGCAATTAAAATTGCAGTCCCTTATATTGAGAAAATTTTGGAAGCAATGAATATTCCTGTCATAGTAAAAGAAGGATATGAAGCTGATGATATTATTGGCACACTTGCAAAAAAAGCTGAAAAAGAAGGATACAAAACCTTTATGGTAACTCCAGATAAAGATTTTGCGCAACTGGTTTCTGAAAATATTTTCATGTATAGACCTATGTTTGGTGGCGGATATGAAACATGGGGAATTCCTGAAGTACAAGCAAAATTTGAAGTAGAACGCCCAGAGCAAGTGATTGATTTTTTAGGAATGATGGGAGACTCTGTAGATAACATCCCTGGATTGCCTGGTGTTGGTGAAAAAACAGCAAAAAAATTCTTAGCACAATATGGTAGTATGGAAAACCTTTTAGCAAATACTCATGAGCTTAAAGGAAAAATGAAAGAGAAAGTTGAAGCAAGCAAAGAATTAGGAATACTATCTAAAGAGCTTGCTAAAATATTATTGGATGTTCCTGTAGAGTTTGATGAAAAAGATTTTGAGTTTTCTAAACCCAATGTTGAAAGTGTTAAAGAGCTTTTTACCGAATTAGAATTTAGAAGGCTCACGGATAATTTCTTAAAAACTTATGGAGAACAAAAAGTAGAAACTCAAACCGCTACGGAAACACCTTTACAAAAAAAGAATGTTCCTCAAGATAATACACAATTTGATTTATTTAGCACCCCTGGCAGCGGTAACGTAACAACCTCTGAAACCGTTGAAGTTAATGGCTATAATACTACTGCAAACACGCAACATTTTTATCAATTTATAGATACTCCTTTGGCAAGAACGTTGCTACTTCAAAAGTTGCTTCAGCAAACCAGTGTATGTTTTGATACCGAAACTACTAGTTTAAAAGCTTTAGAAGCAGATTTAGTAGGGATTGCCTTCTCTTGGGAGCAAAAAAAAGGGTATTATGTGGCTATTCCTGAAGATAAAGGTGAAGCACAACAAATTTTAGAAGAATTACGTCCCTTTTTTGAAGCCGATCATATTGAAAAAATTGGACAAAACTTAAAATACGATATCAAAGTACTTTCTAATTATGATATTCCGGTAAAAGGAAAACTTTTTGATACCATGATTGCGCATTATTTAATCAATCCAGATATGCGTCATAATATGGATATACTGGCAGAAACCTATTTAAATTATCAAACCATTTCTATCACAGAACTCATTGGTAAAAAAGGAAAAAACCAAAGATCGATGCGTGATGTTGAAATTGCTCGATTAACTGAATATGCAGTGGAAGATGCTGATATTACATTGCAATTAAAAAATCATTTTCAAAAAGAATTAGAAACAGGCAATGTAACCAAGCTTTTTAATGAAGTAGAACTCCCTTTGGTAAATGTGCTTACTGCTATGGAAATTGAAGGTATTAAGATAGATATCGAGTTTCTGAAAAGTCTTTCTGTAGAATTAATCAAAGACATTGATAGATTAGAAGCCGGTATTTACAAACAAGCTGGTGAAGAATTTAATTTAGCTTCTCCTAAACAGTTAGGTCCTATTCTTTTCGATAAATTAAAATTAGTAGACAAACCCAAGAAAACAAAAACAGGGCAGTATTCTACAGCAGAAGATGTTTTATCTTATTTGGCCAAGGATCATCAAATTGTTGCTGATATTTTAGAATGGCGGTCATATAAAAAACTACAAAGTACTTATGTCGATGCACTGCCTAATGAGCTCAATCCTAAAACGAATAGAGTTCATACAGTATATGCACAAGCCGTAGCTGCTACTGGGAGGTTGAGTTCTAACAACCCTAACTTACAAAACATTCCTATTCGAACAGAACGCGGGCGTCAAGTTAGAAAAGCATTTATTCCTAGAAGTGAAGATTATGTTTTACTAGCAGCTGATTATTCTCAAATAGAACTTCGAATTATTGCAGCCTTAAGCGAAGAAGAGACCATGATAAATGCTTTTAAAAATGGAGAAGACATACATGTCTCTACTGCTGCGAAAGTATTTAATGTCCCTATAGAAGAAGTAACACGAGAACAACGAAGCAATGCAAAAACAGTAAATTTTGGAATTATCTATGGAGTTTCTGCTTTTGGCTTGAGCAATCAAACCAATCTTACCCGGTCTGAATCTAAAGAACTCATAGAAACCTATTATAAAACCTATCCAAAGCTTTGTAATTATATGAGTGAACAAATAGATTTTGCTCGTGAAAATGGATATGTAGAGACTATTTTAGAAAGACGTCGTTATTTAAAAGACATTAATTCCAGAAACGCTATTGTTCGTGGCGCAGCAGAGCGAAATGCAGTGAATGCTCCTATTCAAGGAAGTGCTGCCGATGTAATTAAAATAGCAATGATCAATATTCATAAAAAACTTAAAGAAGGGGGTTTTAAAACTAAAATGCTACTACAAGTACATGATGAATTGGTTTTTGATGCTTATAAAGAAGAATTAGAGGTAGTAAAAGAGCTCATTAAAAACGAAATGGAAAATGCGTATCAGTTAAGTGTTCCTTTAGATGTTGAAATTGGTTTAGGTGATAATTGGTTGGAAGCGCATTAGGACACTCCTGTAGTCCCCTAAAGGGGGACATTGTCCAAACTATCTAAGAATAAGTATCCCCTTGAGGGGATACTCTTAAAAACTCTCTTCTCAAAATAATTGTCCCCTTGAGGGGCGATTTCCTATATAGTGGCAATCTCTTTTCTTTCTTGAATCATTTTACTTATTAATAGATTGAATAAGTCTTTGCCTTTATTATTAAATTTGAATGCAATTTCATCTAAATAACTTTGTAAATATTCAGGGTTCACACGATGGTATTGCCCAATAATAGCTCTTTTTATAGTTGTCCAGAAAGAGTCTAATCGAGAGGTATTATACTTCCCTACTGCCATTACATTCTTTGAATGATTTAACTTAATATGTCTTGCATGTGTTTTGTGGAGCATTCTGTAAGCCGCAAAACCATCTGTAACAACCTCGCTATCATAGTCAATGTATTGGCTAAGTAGTGGTCTTATAGTTTTTGCATCTGCTTTATTAATCACCATAATCTTTACATTTCCCTCCCGTTGCATCATTCCTAATACAGGTTTTTTATGTTCCATTCCGCCAGGATAAATTCCAAGTTCTTTTTTATAAGATTTGCGCATATTGGTCATGCTTCCTCCAATATAACTCTCATCCACTTCAACAATCCCTTTTAATAAACCATCTGAACCAGACATGGTCTCACGTATACGTTTTTGCAAATACCATGCTGTATTCTTGTTTACATCGATATCTCGAGCAAGTTGCAATGAAGAAATACCCTTTTTAGCATTGACGATTAAAAATATTGCTGCAAACCATTTAGGTAATGGTAATTTTGAAGCATGCATTATCGTACCCACCGTAACACTAAACGAACTGTTACAACTTCTACAAAGATATCTATTTGAATTTTTCCTATTATGAATGTGCCTGCTCCCACAGTGTGTGCAAACAAGACCATCTGGCCAACGAATCAATTCAAGATGCGCTATGCAAGACTCTTGTGTAGCAAAACGTTGGGCTATTGAAAGTATTGATTCTTGTTTCATATATCTAAGATAAATAATATTTGCCACATTCTAGGAAATCGCCCCTTGAGGGGACTACAGGGGTGTTAAGCTCAATTATTAAAAAAACAAGAAAAACCCTATCTTGCCCTCAATATTCTTCCCCATGCAATTGATACTTCGCAAATTCATTTTTATATTATTTCTTTTGATTCATATAATTACCTGAGTTCGATTAATATTTAAGTAGATTTTATGAGTAAAAAAGATAGATTTC
>CAYMDH010000010.1:0-86774 GCA_964389205.1 uncultured Flavobacteriaceae bacterium | reverse complement strand
CAATCTATTAAAACTAATCAACTCGCTTTTTATTAATCGAACTCAGGTTATAAGTAAACTTTAACAATAGATTATGACTATATAAACAATGATTGTTTTTAACATATCGTTATTATAAAATAAGCTATTTTTTTAAATTTTGGCACGGTTTGTGAAACTTAGATATATAAGAAATATAAAGTATAGTAAGATTTTTTGGTTGGTTATTTAGTTTGGAAACCGCTTTTTTGTAGACATATGAAAAGGCGGTTTCTTTTTTCAAAGATTAAAAATGAAGTTATTTTTTCTTATAAAAATTCATTTCATCAACATATTTCCAAACAGTATCTGAAAGAAGTGGACGAACATTTATATTTTCTGCAATGCTTTTTCGAATAAAAGTAGAAGATATTTGCATGATGGGGGCATCAACTTTATGAATATGGGGATGTTCTTTAAATTTTGAATCTATAACTCCATCAGCAATCCTAGGATATACATAAATATGATGATTTTCAAGTATTACCTCATAATTTTTCCATTTGTGAAAGCTTTTAAGATTGTCTTCTCCCATAATTAGGGAAAATTCAAAATCAGGATATTTTTCACTAATGTAAGCCAGCGTATCAATAGTATAATTTGGTTGAGGAAGCTTAAACTCAATAGCACTTACTTTGAGTTTAGAATACTCTTTAATGGCTTCAAAAACCATTTGATAGCGATGATTATTATCTAGTAATGATTTTTTTTTCTTAAAAGGATTATGAGGTGTAACAACAAACCAAACCTCATCTAAATCACTAAATTCCGCCATATGATTAGCAATAGTTAAGTGACCAACATGTATAGGATTGTAAGTGCCAAAATATAACCCTATTTTTTTTTTCATTTATCCTTTATTCAATCCAATAAAATTAGCGACCAAATCATATGCTTCTCCCTTGGCTGTATCTAAATCTATATTGTTAATAATAGTATCAAACTGAGGTGCAGTAGCGAGCTCTACAGATGCTTTGGCTACACGCATATTAATTTTATCTTCACTTTCAGTTTGTCTTTTTTTCAATCGAATTTTTAATTCGTCTACACTTGGAGGCTTTACAAAAACAGCTAGTGTTTGTTCAGGAAACTTCTTTTTAATTCGCAGTCCACCCACTACATCAATATCAAAAATCACATGTTTTCCTAATGCCCAAATTCGTTCTATTTCACTTTTAAGTGTTCCATAAAAACTATCTCTATATACTTCTTCCCATTCTAAAAAATCCTCATTTTTAATATGAGATTTAAAACTTTCTAAAGAAATAAAATAATAGTGTTGCCCATCAATTTCCTCGCCTCTTTTTTCTCTTGATGTAGCAGAAATTGAAAATTCTAAATTAAGTTCAGGATGTTGTAAAAGATGCCTGACAATAGTGGTTTTTCCAGATCCAGAAGGGGCAGAAAAAATAAGAAGCTTTCCTTCCTTTTTCATTAGAGTACATTTAGAAGTTGTTCTTTAATTTTTTCAAGCTCATCTTTCATCTGAATAACAATTTGCTGCATATCAGCATAATTTGCTTTAGATCCCATAGTATTAATTTCTCTTCCTATTTCTTGAGAAATAAACCCTAATTTTTTACCATTAGAGTCTTTAGAATTTAGTGTTTTCTTAAAATAGTCTAAGTGGTTTGCTAAACGTACTTTTTCTTCTGTAATATCAAATTTTTCAAGATAATAAATAAGCTCTTGCTCAAAACGATTGGCGTCAACAGTTTCTTTTACTTCTTTTACTGCTTTGTCTAAACGCTCTCTTACTTGAGCCATTCTATCGGGGTCTATTTTTTTTACCTCTTCAAGAAGTGTGTCAATATTGTTAATTCTCAATGAAAATTCATCTTCCAACACTTTTCCTTCTTCACTACGAAATTTGTTGATTTCGTTAAGCCCTTGTTTCAAGGCATTTTTAATAGACTTGTATTCTTCATCATCTATTTGATCACGTTCAGTTTTTAAAGCATCTGGCATACGAACAGCCATTTTTAACAACTCAATATCATCTCCATTCGTTACATTTTTTAGTTGATTCATATATTGCTTTACAACACCTTCATTAAGTTGTGTAGACGTTTCTTCTCCTGTAACTTCTATATACAATCCAAAATCAATTTTCCCTCTAACTAATGATCTTGCTATAATGTTTCTAAGTTCAAGTTCTTTTTCCCTATAAATAGATGGCATTCTTGCATTGAGATCTAGATTCTTACTGTTAAGCGATTTTAATTCAACGGTAATTTTTTTAGTAGGAAGCTGTATCACGTTTTTACCGAAACCGGTCATAGATTGAATCATAAATTGTAATTAAAAGTTGCACAAAGGTAATCAAAACCGTAAGCTTTGAAAATAGTTATATAACTAGCTGAGGTGAAGAATATTTAATTCTTACTTGATAGGGGTTCCATTTTTATCAAAATGTTTATTAAGAATAGATTCAGACCATATAAAAGAAATAATAAAGCTAACAACAAATATAGAAATGGAAGCTACAAGGAATGTTTCGATGGAAACAAACCAATAAATGATAATGATTACTACCATATATAAACTTGCCCACAAGAAAATCATTTTTGCCCCTATTTTATTGGCGAAATCCCAAACCTCTTGGTTGGCCATTGTTCTTTTAGTTCGATATCCGTATAAGTGGTTGATCTTTTTAGGAGGATATTTTTTATAAAACCATCCTGTGATATATAGCAAAAAACCAATTCCTAAAAATGATAGTAATGCAAACATGGTTTTTTACAGTTCTCGTACCCAAATATTTCTATAGCTAACTAAATTGCTATGATCTTGTAATTTTATGATATCTTCTCCATGGGCATCATTTTTAGGCCATCCTATATATTCAGTGGTTCCTAAAATTTCTGTATGATTTTGAATTAGAATGCCATTGTGCAATACAGTAAAGTATCCAGAAGTAGTTTTATCACCTGCTTCGTTAAACTCTGGGGCGTTAAAAATGATATCATACGTTTGCCACTCTGCTCGTTTTTTCCCTGCATTTACTAGAGGAGGAGTCTGTTTATAGATTGCTCCGGCTTGTCCATTGGCATATGTTTTATTCTGAAAATTATCTAAAATTTGAACTTCGTATTTATTCTGGAAAAAGATACCACTATTTCCTCTACCCTGCCCTTCACTTACTGCAATTTCTGGGCTTTTCCATTCAATATGCAATTGAATACTTCCAAAAGATTGCTTGGTTTGTATGTCTCCAGCACCAGGTTTTACAGTCATACTACCATCTTCATTTAGTGTCCATGTTGCTTGAGAGCCGTCATTTGAAGATTCCCATTGTCCCAATCCATTGCCATTAAATAATACAATGGCATCTGAAGGTGCAACACCTTGATAAACAGGAGTTATAATAGTTGGTTGAGGTTCCCAAACTTCTGTTTCTTCTGGTTTAGTTGGTTCTGGTTTTGATATTTCAGTTGAAGTTGTTTCAATAGAAGTATCTTTTTCTGCGGTAGATTGTTTGCATGAACTTATACACGCAATCATTAGTAATAAAATAACCGATTTAAGAGGTAATTTATTCATGGATTTCTTTAATTTTTATATTCTTATACCAAACTTTATCTCCGTGGTCTTGTAAAGCAATGTGCCCTGTTCTGTAAATTCCAAAACCTTCCCAGTCTTTAAACTTAGAATTTGCAACCATATCGTCCCATTCAGGACCATGAACAGGGAAGGAAACTATTTTTGTACCGTTTAAAGTAACTGTTCCAATATTTGAGATATGATTTATAGAAATAAGACAATTATTCCATTCACCTGCTGGTTTTGCTACATCATGTGAGGGTTCAATCATATCATAAAGAGCTCCGGCCTGATGTAGTTTTCCTTGTACTTTTGCATCAGGATGCCTTTCATTATCTAGCACTTGAATTTCAGGACCAGTTTGATAAGCTTCATTAAATTTAACATCTTCGTGTACTCCCCAAAAAATTCCACTGTTTCCAGCTTCAGAAATTTTCCAATCTAAGGATAATTCAAAATTAGAATATTGCGCTTTTGAAATAATGTTTTTACCACCTTCTTCGCCAGGAGTAAATGCAAGAGCACCATCTTCTATAGACCACTCTGTAGGGATAGAATCAAGACCATACCCTCTCCAATTTTCTAAGGAAGAACCATCAAAAAGAACAATCCATTCATCATCATTATGATTTTTATCTGATTTTTCTGAAACTGAAATTGTTTTCTCTTTTTTCTTTTCTTCTTGTTTGCACGAAAGAAAAGTAAAGATGAGCACTATAAATAAGGTTGCTTTTTTCATATTAGTATACTATAGCCCAAGTATTTTTTTCAATTGTTCTTTATCAATACCTGCTCCAGCAAAGTCATCAAAGGCTCTTTGAGTAGCCTCTATAATATGACTTTGAATAAAAGGAGCACCTTCTCTGGCTCCTTGTTCAGGACTTTTAATACAACATTCCCATTCCATAACTGCCCATACATCACATCCATATTGAGTAAGCTTAGAAAAGATCGTTTTAAAATCAATTTGACCATCTCCTAAAGAACGATATCTCCCTGCTCGATCTCCCCAATTGTTATATCCTCCAAAAGCTCCTTTTTTCCCTGTAGGGTTAAATTCGGAGTCTTTTACATGAAACATTTTAATATGCTCATGATAGAAATCGATATATTGGATATAATCTAACTGTTGCAATACAAAATGAGAAGGATCATATAAAATATTGACCCGTTTGTGATTTCCAGTAGCCTCTAAAAAACGTTCAAAAGTATCTCCATCATGAATATCTTCTCCGGGATGAACTTCATAACAAACATCTACACCATTTTCATCAAATGTATTTAAAATAGGCATCCATCTTTTTGCTAATTCTTCAAACCCCATTTCTACCAAACCTGGAGGTCTTTGTGGCCAAGGATGCATGGTATGCCAAAGTAAAGAACCAGAAAATGTACCGTGTACGTTAAGGCCTAGATTTTTGCTTGTAACTGCAGCATTTTTTAAGGTTTGTACAGCCCACTCTGTTCTGGCTTTTGGATTGTTTTTAACAGCATCTGGTGCAAAATTATCAAACATTAAATCGTATGCCGGATGTACGGCAACCAATTGTCCCATTAAATGAGAAGATAACTCTGTAATTTCTAAACCGTATGAATTGATAGTTCCTTTTATATCATCACAATACGTTTTGCTTTCTGCAGCCTTGTCTATATCGATAAGAAACTTTTCCCAAATAGGAATTTGTATTCCTTTATACCCTAAATCTGAAGCCCATTTACACATTCCTTCTAAAGAATTAAATGGTGCTTTATTATCAACGAACTGTGCTAAAAAAACAGCAGGCCCTTTAATTGTGTTCATCTAATTTTAATTTTTTTTATTATAAATCTAACCAAATATTTCCTTTAGCATGAGAAGCTACTGCTTGTTCTATAAAATTCATGCCGCGAACACCATCTCTCATTGTTGGAAATTCACCTGTGTGAAAATCTTCTTTTCGAATTGCTTTTGCAACGCCTCGATAGATATTACCCATAGCATCAAAAATTCCTTCTGGATGCCCTGGAGGAAGCTTGGTTCCATCTAAAGAAAAAGCACTATTGTATGAATGTCCTGGTTTCAATACACGAATAGGGTGTCCACTTTCTAAAAGATATAAATAGTTTGGATTTTCTTGCTCCCATTTTAGTGCAGCTTTGCGCCCATAGATACTAACCGTTAAATTGTTTTCTTCTCCTGTTGCTATTTGACTGCTTCTTAAAACTCCTTTTATATGTTTTCCTAAACGGAGTAACACAGTGCCGTCTATATCCATTTGATTGTCATCATACAAATGATTTAAATCTGCCAGAATTTGTTTGATATCCATTCCAGTAACAAATTCTACCATTTGATAAGCATGTACTCCAATATCACCCATACAACAGCTTATTCCCGATTTTTCAGGATCTAATCTCCAGGTAGAAGCTCGTTTTTCTTTTTCATGTATGATAGGATTTACCCATCCTTGATAATATTGAACATCTACTTTATGAACATCACCAATCACGTCTTCTGCAATCATAGCTTTCATTTGGCGTACCATTGGATAGCCTGTATAGGTATGCGTAAGCGCAAAGATATTTTTATTTTTTTGTTGAATCTCTTGTAGAATTTTAGCCTCTTCATAGGTGGTTGTCATTGGTTTTTCACAAATAACATGAAATCCAGAGTCTAATAATTTCTTTGCCATTGGAAAGTGCAAGAAATTAGGAGTTAATACAGAAAAAACTTGAATTCGCTCGTTTTCAGGCAATTCAAGTTCACGAGCTATCATGGTATCAAAATCTGTATAAATACGATCTGTTTTAATACCTATCTGTTTTGCAAAACCGATATTTTGATCAAAATCTGGATTAAATACCGCGCCCGTGATTTCATAAGCATCATACATACTAGAAGCTATTCTATGTAATACTCCAATTAAACTATCACCTCCGCCCCCAAGGACACCCCATCTTATTTTAGCACTCATTAGCTTAAATCTTTTTATTAATTTTTATATTCTATTTTTTCATTTTTAAAGAACAATGCGAAAAGGAGCATTACAAAAGCTGCAAAAGCAGCAGGGAGTACCCAAATTGCTTTCCATAAATGTGTATTATCTCCTCTTAAATATTCATCTGTTACTTTTCCTGCAATCCAAAAACCTATTAGCATACCAACACCATAAGTAGCCAAGGTAATTAACCCCTGGGCAGCACTTTTAAATTTTTCACCGGCTTTACTATCTGTGTAAATTTGACCAGATACAAAAAAGAAATCATAACAAATACCATGGAGTGCAATTCCTATTAACAACATAAAAGTGAGTTCTCCAGCATCTCCATAAGCAAACAACAGATATCTAACTGCCCATGCTAACATTCCTACAATGATGGTTTTTTTGAAACCAAACTTTTTAAAGAAAAAAGGTAATAGTAACATGAATAGTACTTCAGAAGCTTGTCCAATGGTTAATTTTCCTGTTGGATTAGTTACACCTATTTCTCCTAAAAATTGCCCTGCATGTTGATAGTAAAATGCAAGAGGGATGCAAATAAGTACAGAAGAGAGAAAGAAAATTAAGAAATTGCGATCTTTCAACAATTTTAATGCATCCAATCCTAAAATATCAGAAATGGTTACTTTTTGATCTTTTCCTTTAGGAGGTGTTTTTGGTAATGTAAAACTAAAAAGACCTAATACACCAGAAGCTATAGCCGTCATTAAAAAGGTGTTTTTTAATAAACCATTAGCAACACCTTCTTCCGAATCCCAATGAAAAGCATAACTAATAACTAAACCAGCAACAATCCAACCTATTGTACCAAATACTCGTACAAAAGAAAACTGCTTTGCAGGATCATTCATTTGATTAAAAGCTACGGAATTAACGAGTGCTAGTGTTGGCATATAAGCAATCATATATCCTAATACGTATGGGTAAAAAGCACCAAAATCTGTAGCATTTGCCATTTGATACATCAAAAAGGCTCCTATTAAATGTAAAACTCCAAGAATTTTTTCGGCATTAAAAAATTTATCTGCTATAAGTCCAATGATAAAAGGAGCAATAATAGCACCTAAAGATTGAGTTCCATAGGCCAACCCTGTTTCTGCTCCACTGGTACTTAAGGTATTTGGTAGATAAATACCCATGGTTACAAACCATCCTCCCCAGATAAAAAATTCTAAGAACATCATCAACGAAAGTTGAAATTGAGTTTTATTATTCATAGTAGTATATTAGTTAGTACTAGATTATTAATTTACTTCTTTAGCAAGTTTAGTTAAAAGATCTCTGGTGGCAATGATACCTTCTCTTTCACCAATATTATTTCCTTCATATTCTACACCTATATATTCACTAAAACCAGCATCTTTAACGATCTTAAGCATCTTTTTAAAATCGATAGTAGTTTCGTTTCCTTCTGCATCAAAATCATATGATTTTGCACTTACTCCCTTAGCAAAAGGCATTAATTCTTTAATGCCAAGATACTTATCATATTCTTCAATACATGGTGATCCCCAACGATCTCCATCACGTCTAGCTACGCAAAAATTCCCATAATCAGGAAGTGTTCCACAAGTTGACATATTTACTTCATTCATTACCGCCGCAAGTCGTGCTCCATGACTTGAATTTCCGCCATGATTTTCAATAATGATACTTACTCCTTTCGTAGCTCCATACGTAGCCAACTCTTTAAGGGCAATTACAGAAACTGTATGCCATTCAATTGGATCTACAATTCCAAAAAGGTTTGCTCTTATAGAGTGAGCACCCATTAAAGCGGCTGCATCTACCCATATTTTATGATTTGCTACTGCTTCTTCTCTTTTTGCAGGATCAGGATCGGCTAGATCTCCAGCATGATCCACCATTAGAAGGACATTGTCCATGCCAGCAGCCTTACTACGTTCATTAAGCTCTGCGGCAAGTTTCATAACTTCTTCTTTATAATTAGGTATTCCAACGGCTTCCTCTATCTGAGGGTATAATTGTGTTACGTACTCTAATCCTTCAAAACCTAATTCTTTAGCAATTTTTGCAAAATTCATAGGATCTAAAGATCCATCTTGAAATGCCTTATGATAAGACCATTGTGCTAATGATAGTTTAAAAAAAGGTGTTTTCACAATTTCTATAGTTTTGGTTTCTGAGGTTTCAGAACTCTCTTTTTTCTTTTGTGTACAAGATGAAAAGATAAATAAAGAGAGTGTTAGCCCAAGTATAATGTTTTTTTTGATAAAATTTCCTTTATGCATTTTTTTAGTATTATAATTATATATTGTATTCTGATGATTTTATTTCAATGCGTTTTCCACCGCTATTAATAGCTTCATGAATTTTGTAGATAGCAACTTCACTTTTATAAGATTCTTCTGCATCGTAATTTAATGTTTCATTTCCTCTAACTGTTTCTATAAAATTTTTGAGATGAGCTGTGTGAGCAGGGAGATTATAAACTACATCTAAATCTTTTATTTTATCTATTTGATAACTTATTTGCGGAGCTGTTTCTTTAATTCCAGAATCTCCTACTTCTTTAGCCTTATATTTTTCGAGACCTGCTTCGTTTTGTATATACCCTTTATCAATATACTTTTGCCACGCAGTAGCTTCAATCTTAGATTCTCGATAAATTTTATTGTCCTTACCTTCAGAAATTATAAAAGCACCATGATCTCCTATAAATCGTTCATATACACCAATAGCTCTTGAATTTGATATGTTATGATACATTCCAATGGCAGGACCTTTTGGAGTATCGTATTCTAGTATAGTAGCCATAGTATCTGCTTGCTCAAATCCAAAATAAGAATTATTTCCAGTGGCATAAACTGTTTTTGGAAACGCATTAAAAAACCAATTAAAAATATCTATTTGATGCGACCCTAAATCAGAAACTACACCACCACCTAATTTTTTATAATTTCTCCAATTGTAAACTTCATCTATAGAATTAAACCCGTAATGTTTGAGTTTTGCAAGATCAATACGATCGTTTTTATTAGGTTGTTGTGTCCATATTTTAGAACGATTCCATTGTCCGGTAGCATGTGTAAGTCTACCAAACATATTTTCCTTTTCAATTAGGTTTTTATAAGTAAAACGATACCGATCATTACTTCTTCGTTGCCTCCCTATTTGCAAAAACTTTCCTGTTTTTTTCATAGTTTGGGCCATTTTTTTAGCATCTTTTAATCTATTAGACATGGCTTTTTCACAATATACGTGCAATCCTGCATTCATTGCATCGATAGCGTGATTAGCATGCCAAAAATCTGGAGTAGCTAATACGACAGCGTCTAACTTTTCTTTCTCAAGCATTTCGTAGAAATCTTCATAAGTATTTATGTCTTTCCCTTGTTCTGCTTTAAAACGTCGTTTAGCATTTTCTCTTCTACTATGAATAACATCACATACGGCTACCAAATTACACCCTTCTATTTTTGGAATATTACTAAATATAATTCCGCTCCCTCTACCACCACATCCTACTACAGCAATATTAACTTGGTCGAAAATAGAAAATGTACTCGCTCTTATACCAAAGGGTCTTGCTAAGATAATCCCAGTGCCAATAATTGATGTAGATTTAATAAAATTTCTTCTCCCTTTATCTGTTTTTGCTGTCATATTTAATGGTATATTATAAGGTGTGGATGATACCATTTTTACTATAGCTCATCCAATTAATAAGTGATGTTTTTTTTATAATCTCGGTTATTTTTAGTTCGTCCATTAAAAAAAAAGCAGTTGAGAAAGCATCGGCATAAGCAGCACTATCACTACTTACCCAGATTCTCTCATATCTGGGGATTTCTTCATTATTTCCAGTAACCGGATTAAAAATATGTTTGTCGTTCCAATAGAAACCAGACGCACTCACCGCAGTATTCTTTAATTGGAGTATCTGTTCTGTTTTAAGAGTTGCAATAGGATATTCCCAATATGGTTTTTCATCAATATTATTTTTAACCATAATTGTACTTTGCCCAGCATCTAGAGAAAAATTATCTATCCCATGATCTTTTAAAATAATTGCTATTTCATCTAATGTAAATCCTTTTCCTATTCCTCCTAAATCTATTTTAATTCCTTCTTTGATACAGTATAATCTCGGTTTTTCAGGATCGAGATAAATACTGCCTCCTTGCTTTTCTTTAAAAACTTGCTCTAAAGCATTTTTATATTCAGTGATATTGAGTATTCCTTTTTTAAAGCCTCTAAATATATCTGATGATTTTGCCATTCCAATATCAAAAAAACCATTCGTTAGTTGCATCAACTCAACAGCAATTTTCAAACACTTGTAAGTTTCATTTTCTAAAATAATCTGCTCGCCCTCCTCTAACTTATTAATTCTGGAAATATCACTATCTGGAATAAAGCGACTTAATTTTAATTCAAGCTCATTAATCTTCATAAAACACCTGTCTGCTATTTGCGATGCATACTCTCTATCAGTATGAACAATTCGAATAGAAAACTCCGTTGCCATAGCATTATGCTTGAATTCATGAGCCAGAGTTTTAGTATCGTATGAAGGCATTTTTTGATATAAAGAAAAGTTGATTAAACATTAAAAGTAACAATTGTTTTGTAATGTTTTTGATTTGATAATGTAATTTATTAACGAAAACGTTGTAGTTCCAAATAAAAAATAAATAACAAGAGTTAATATAAAAAAATCATTTTTTTTCAATAAATTTAGAGAATCATCGAAAAAATTAAGCAATATTTTATGTTTTATTACAATGAACCCTTAGAAGAATATGATGCTATTGTTGTAGGAACAGGTATCAGTGGCGGATGGGCTGCAAAAGAATTATGTGAGAAAGGACTTAAGACATTAGTTCTTGAAAGAGGAAGAATGGTTAAGCATGTTGAGGATTATCCTACCATGAATAAAGACCCATGGGATTTTAAAAATGGAGAACAATTAACACAAGAAGAACTTAAAAGACAAGAAAAACAGAGTAGAACAGGATACACCACAAGAAAGGCCACTAATCATTTCTTTGTGGATGATATTGATCATCCATATAATGAAGTAAAGCGTTTTGATTGGATGAGAGGATACCATGTTGGAGGGAGATCATTATTATGGGGTAGGCAAAGCTATAGGTTAAGTGATTTTGATTTTGAAGCAAATTTAAAGGAAGGAATTGCAGTAGACTGGCCATTGCGATATAAAGAGATTGCACCTTGGTATGATCATGTTGAAAATTTTATAGGAGTAAGTGGGGAAGCTTTAGGATTACCTCAATTACCAGATAGTCAATTTTTGCCTCCTATGGAGCTAAACTGTGTAGAAGATCACCTTAAGGAAAATATAGCAGGAAACTATGATGATCGATTATTGACAATAGGAAGGGTTGCCCATGTTACTCAAGGTACAAAGCCAGGGCAAGGAAGATCTAATTGTCAATTTAGAAATAGATGTATGAGAGGATGTCCTTTTGGAGCTTATTTTAGTAGTAATTCTTCTACTTTGCCAGTTGCAGAAGCTACAGGCAATATGACATTAAGACCTAATTCTATTGTACATGAAGTTATGTATGATGAAAATACAAAAAAAGCAACAGGGGTACGAGTTATAGATGCAGAAACTAATGAAACTTTTGAGTTTAAAGCAAAAGTGATCTTTTTATGTGCTTCAGCCATTGCATCTACTGGAATATTAATGCAATCTAAATCAAAACGTTTTCCAAATGGAATGGGAAATGATTCTGGAGAATTAGGACATAATTTAATGGATCATCATTTTAAAGCAGGAGCAACTGGTAAATTTGATGGTTTTGAAGATAAATATTATACAGGGAGACGCCCTAATGGAATTTACATTCCGCGTTTTAGAAATATTGGTGGAAAAACAGACCAAAAAGATTTTCTTAGAGGATATGGATATCAAGGAGGAGCTAGTAGAGATGATTGGGGAGAGAGCATTCGTGAATTAAGTCATGGAGCTCAGCTAAAAGAAGCTATTTTGAAACCAGGCGGATGGCAAATGGGCTTGATGGGCTTTGGAGAAACATTGCCGTATCATGAAAATAAGATGTTTTTAGATTATGAAAAAACAGATAAATGGGGATTGCCTACCATTACTTTTGATGCAGAATTTAAAGAGAACGAACTGAACATGCGTAAAGACATGATCAAACAAGGAATGGAGATGTTAGATAAAGCTGGATTTAAAGATATTCAACCAATGGATAGTATTGGAGCTCCTGGTTTAGGAATCCATGAGATGGGTACAGCAAGAATGGGAAGAGATCCTAAAACATCTGTACTTAATAAGTACAATCAAATACATGCTGTTAAAAATGTATATGTAACGGATGGTTCTTTTATGACATCTGCAGCATGTCATAACCCTTCATTAGGATATATGGCATTTACTGCAAGAGCTGCGAATCACGCTGTAGAAGAATTAAAAAAAGGTAATATTTAAATAATAGAAGAAATGGATAGAAGACATGCCTTAAGAAATATAGGATTATCAATGGGTGCAGTTGTAGTTACACCAACTATAATGAGTTTATTGCAAAGCTGCCAAAATGAGAGTGCACCAGAATGGTTTCCTGAATTTTTCACACAAGAAGAAGGAGTGGTTTTGAGAAAAGTGGTCGATATTATTTTACCTAAAACAGATACACCTAGTGGTTCTGAAGTTAATACTCATAAGTTTATTGATGTTTTCATAAATGAAGTCATGGAGCCTGAACAACAAACTATGATGAAAACAGCAATAGGTGTCTTTACACAAAAAGCACTCTCTGTTTCAGGAAAAAATGAGATAGAGAAACTTAACGAAGAAGATTTAGAGGCTGTTGTAAGGAATGCTCTAAAAATTAATAAAGAACAAGAAGAAGCACTTCAAAAAAGATATGAAGCCTATGTAGAAGCTGTTGCAATGGGAAAAGAAACTAAAGTAGATGATGATGCTATTACCTATATATTTTTAGATAGTATAAGAGGATTGAGTGTTTGGGGTTACAAAAACAGCGAAGTAATAGGGAAAGAAGTTTTAGCATATGATCCTGTTCCTGGAAGACAAGAAGGTTGCGTAGATGTTAATGAAGCAACTGGAGGAAAAGCCTGGGCATTATAATACATTTATGAAAAGAAGGAGTTTTATTAAAAAATCTGCATTGTCAAGTTCTCTTATTACACTTGGCGGTGCTTCGTTATATGCATCAACTTCTGTCAGAAAAAGCGAAGTTATAGAAAAACCTTTTAATCTGCAGTATGCTCCACATATAGGAATGTTTACACATAATGCAGGAGAAGACGTTCTTGATCAGTTAAACTTCATGGCTGATCAAGGATTTACTGCTTTTGAAGATAATGAAATGAAAAACAGACCTATAGCGCAACAGGAAGCTATGGCAAAGATCATGCAACAACGAAACATTCAAATGGGTGTTTTTGTTGCTCATAAAATTTATTGGAAAGAACCTAATCTTGCAAGTGGTAAACCAGCATGGCGTACAGAATTTTTAAATCAAATTAAAGAATCTATAACAGTAGCCAAACGAGTTAATGCAAAGTGGATGACAGTTGTTCCTGGACATTTAGATCTTCGAAAAAACATGGGATACCAAATGGCAAATGTCATTGAAACCTTAAAACAAGCTTCTGGAATACTTGAAAATCATAACTTAACAATGGTTTTAGAACCGCTTAATTTTAGAGATCATCCAGGGTTATTTTTAACTAAGAGCGCGCAAGCTTATGAAATATGTAAAGCTGTAAACTCTCCTTCTTGTAAAATACTTTTTGATATTTACCATCAACAAATTCAGGAAGGAAATTTACTTCCAAACATAGAAGCATGCTGGGATGAAATTGCGTATTTTCAAATAGGAGATAACCCAGGAAGAAATGAGCCAACTACAGGAGAAATTAATTATAAAAACATCTTCCAATATATTCACAAAAAAGAATTTAAAGGTATCTTAGGAATGGAACATGGTAATTCTGTTAAAGGTAAAAATGGTGAACTCGCAGTGATCGAGGCTTATAAAGAAACAGATAATTTTTAGTTGTAAAAATCTAATATCTTTAAAGCTACTTTACGATATTCTTGTAGATCACCTAAAATAGATATGTATAGGAAAGCCTTAACAGTTTTTGCATAATCTACTCCTTTTTCATTCCCAAGAAAAGATTCTCCACCAGGAAAAACCCTTGTGTTTCCTTGAGTGCTAATTTCTCCAGTATCTTCTATTCTCGTTAATTGCCAACTAGCACTTTCTGCAAGTGCATTAGCTAAAGATCCTTTAATTTTATGATCTTCCGGCAATAACATAAATAATTCTAATCCTAACTGTAATGCGACTCCATTATAACTTGTATCCGAACCTCCTCCCTCGGTAAAGTCACCTGCATCATTATTAAGATTAATAGCATCCAAAGCAAATTGAATACCTATTTCTTTGGCTTCTATATCGTTTAGATATTTTCCTAATCCATAATAAGCAACTGCATTATATAACAATCTATTTGGAGCGTTCGAATCTACATTAAATAAAAATGCTTTTACTGATTTTAGATAATCGAGCATTTGTTGGATATCTGAATTATAAGATGTGATTATGTGTCGAGAAACCGCTACATCAGTATGGTTAAGATACCATTCTGTTTCATTTAAACTGTTGAATGATATTGCTAGCGAAGAAGCAAAAAAGGCAACACCACTAGCCAAATCACTTTCATTAGAGTTTTCAGCTAACTCTATGAGTTCTTCCGGAATGATAAGTTGAAAATCGCCTTCTGCTAATTGATGAACAAAAGCATATTGAATGGTATTTATGAATGTTTCTAAAACGTCTGTGCGTTGACTTTTAATGGCAAAATTTGTTAAAGAAGTCATTGTTAATTGAAATCTTACATGGAAATAACCACTTTTATTTCTGCCCAAAGCACCATTTTTATCGGGAACTTTTAATGCTAATTCTAGTAGTGAAGTATCAAAGCTTTCAATAACACTTGCATAATTTCTACTGACATCTAAAACAGTTGCATTTTCTTCCTGATTGATTGTAGAACCTCCATCAGCAACTATATCTTCATTACTGCCACAACTTAAAATAAAACATATAATAATTACCAAGTAGATTAGTCTCATAATGTATAATATTTACAAATAAGACTTTTACAAAAATGAAAGATTTAATAGAAGGATTTTTTATTCTACTATAAATGTCCCTTGCATTAATCCGTAATGTCCAGGAAAGCTACAAAGAAATTCATATGTACCAGGTGCAGGTGCATCAAACTCTACTACGGCTGTTTCGCCACCTCCAATTAATTTTGTATGTGCAATAACATCGGATGTATTTTCAGGGATATATTCATTATTTCTGGCTGCACCGGCTACTGTAGCAAAAGAAACCAAATCTACACCTTCGGCTAATAACACAAAGTTGTGCCCCATTATCTTTTTATCTAGTTTTCCAGTATGTTTGAGAGTTAGCGTAACTTTTTTACCAGCTTTAACTTTAATTTCTTTTAAATTAAATTTCATTAAATCATCAGAAACTAAAACAATATTATTGGAAGAATTATCAGAAGAAGCTTCTGTCTTTTTTGTTCTATTATATTGAAATCCTTCTTTCTTTTCTTTTTTTTCACCACAACTGATAAAAAATAATAAAACAAATATGCTGGTTAATTTTAGTAAATGCTTCACTGTAATCATAATTATTAATTATATAAAATACTCTTAAAAGGCTAAGATACTAAATAGCTGTTTATTTATTGATGTGTTTTTATGAATTCTAAAGCTCTTTTTTCATTAAAATGATAATTTTTTTTATCATAAAAACCAACGTGACCACCATAATCTGGAACTTCTAGATATAAATCTGGATTTATACGAGCTTCTTCTACTGGGTAACATTCTTTAGATAAAAAAGAGTCGTTTTTTGCATTTATAATTAAAGTTTTGGTACTGATGTTAGTTAAGAATTGAAGCGAACTACTTTTTTCATAATAATCTAATGCATCAGTAAATCCATGTGCTTTTGAGGTATAAAAATCATCAAAGTCTTTTAATGTTTTTATCTTATTAATAGTATCAGTAGAAATTTTATGAGGAAATTGTAATTGTTTGGATTGGAGTTTTTTTATAAGGTGTTTTTTAAAACGATTTGCATATAAAAGGTTCTTTTTCTTATGTAACTCCAACATAGATCCGTATAAATAACAAGGCACAGATACAGCAACACAAGCTTTAATCTCTTTAGGAATTTTATTTCCTTCTCCAAGATATTTTAGAATAAGGTTTCCTCCAAGACTAAATCCATTTAAAAAAATGGAGGCATAATTTTTATTTGTAATTATATGCTGAACTATTGCAATCAAATCTTCTGTAGCTCCAGAGTGATATGATCTATATAGAAGATTTGATACTCCACTACAACTTCGAAGGTTAATACTAAGTGTGTCATAGCCGTTTTCTATAAATATTTTTGCTACTCCTAAAACATAGGGGCGCTGTGCGCTTCCTTCTAATCCGTGCACAATAATAACAAGTCTAGAGGTTTTTATATTGGTATAACTCCAGTCTAAATCTATAAAATCTCCATCTGCTAATAGTATACGTTCTCGAGTTTGAGATATGCTTGTTACCTTTCTTACTATGCCAGAATAGATAGTAGAAAAATGACCGTTTTTAAAAAATAACGGAGGGTTATAGGTTGATTTAATTATAGGCATTAATAAAGAATATTATCTTTTGGGTTAATTTTTTCAAGAAGATTTTGTTCGTCTAGCATATCTCTAAGATCTATTTCAATGATATGGCACAAGGCAATCATTGGAACATCATTAACCCTTCCTTCAAAAAGATCTTCACTATTGCTATCTATTTTTTCCCATAGTAGAGAAAATTCAGGATATTAATACTGAGAAGGGAATCATAAATGCTAAGAACAATTCTTGCTGTTTTACAAATATTAATTCTTTTATCTCACTTTCAAAAATAGAGAAAATTCCAAAAGGAAATAACAAAATAAAAATTCAAATAAATAAAGTACTAAAAAAAGCATACTGTCTTGGAAAAGGTGTGTTTTTAATTCGTTTACATTTCCCTAGAAGATTATAAAATTCTTTTAGTGTACCATGAAAAGTTTGTTTATCAAATTCAATGACAGTGCCTTTTTTTCTATATCTTTAATAGCGAGCGCTTGTTTTTTTACAAGATGAGTTGTAATATTTTTTCTGTTTTCTAATGTAATATATTCTTTTTTGAAATAAACGGAATAATTATGTCACAAACAGAATTACGTTCCCCATGCTTTTCTACGAATTGTTCTATAGAAGCATTTTCTTTTTTTGTAAAAGGATTAAGTTGTCTTAATTATATTCGAAGTGCATTTATTATGCAATATGCCTATATAAGGTTTGTTTTTCTTCGTAACTTATATCTCCTAAGCAAAGTACTTGATTGATCCAAGTTCTATTGTAATTTACAATTCCCCTCCCCCCATATTCTTCGAACTTCCCAAAAACAATCATAGCTTTGACTATTTATAAAGCCTATATAAAAAGAAACGGCAATACCTATAACCTCAATAGGAATATCAATAAACTTCCATTCTAGAAAATAGTATAATGAAAATAGCAAAGCGGTTCAAAAAATAAAGAAAATGATATTTTACAAGCAAAAAAGAAAATGAGTTTTCAACTAATGTCTCTTTTGATGTACGTAAATAGAAAAGTTTAATAAAAAAAGGATGCTATAAATAGCGCCCTCTTCTACCATTATAGATAGATGGTTATTATTTGAATGTGGTTACTTGAATGACTCCATTGGCAGCTCTAGATCCATATATTGCCGCATAATTTTCTTCCATTACACTAATTTCTTTAATATTTTTTACATCAATCAACTCTTCTAAAGAAGCAAAAGAAGATCCAACAATATAATCATCTAGAATATATAATGGCTTTTGAAATCCACTACTTATAGAGCCTTGTTTATTATTAAAGACGGGTTTATTATTTCTCAATATAATCCCTGGTAATCTTCTCATCATATTTAATAATGAAACTTCCGTAGTGATGCCAGATTCCTGAGGTGCTTTATAGATTGTTTCTTTGTTAGTATTGCAAGAAATTAAGAAGAAAGAAATAATAATAAATAAACTTATAATTTTTTTCATTTTAAAAAAGGTTTAATTTCCAATCTACAAGATACAAAAAAGATAAAAACATTGTATTTTTGCTTTGCTATGCAGGCATAATAATTAAAGAGTAAAACATGTATTTGAAAGATTTTGAAATTAGATGGAATGACTTAGACGCTAATAGACATTTAGCAAATTCTTCTTATTTGAGTTTTGCTGCTCATACACGAATGTCTTTTTTTACAGAATGTGGATTTGATCAGCGTTTATTGGTTAAATACAATATTGGCCCAGTAGTATTCTATGAGCACATGTATTATTTTAAAGAAGTTTTTTTAGGAAAACCCATAAAAGTATCGCTAGAATTAACAGGTTTAAGTAATGATAAAAGGTTTTTTGAATTCAATCATAATTATTACAACTTGAAAGGTCAAAACTTTGCCCATTGTGAAATTATGGGAGGATGGATTAGTTTAGAAACTCGAAAGTTAATTGCGCTTCCAGAAGAAATTGCTCATCTTTTTGACAAAGTGGATCGCGCAGAAAAATTTAAAGTATTAAGAAAAGAAGATACCAGAAAATATGCAAAAACACCGATCCATTTATAATGCTTTTTTCTTCTCTTTTTTTGTTACTAAATAAACGCCTAAGAATACAAGAGCTGCAGCAGTAATTTTAATGATGTTTAATGTATCTGCACCTAATGAGATTGCAAAAATGATAGCTAATAATGGTTGCAAATATATAAAAGCACCTATGGTAGAAGCTTTTAAATGTTTTAACGCATAGATATTCAATAGATATGTAAGTACGGTTGTACCAATTACTACAAAGGCCATTTTCCATATAGCTTCACTAGGTAATGAAACCCAAGCTACTTCTTTAAATTCTGAAATAGTAATGGGGAAATTGATAATTAATGCGATTAAAAATAGCCACTTCATTAATGTAATAGAACTATACTTGCCAGTGAGAGGTTTTACTATGATTAGATAGAATGCATATGAAGTTGCATTAACAATAAATAAGCTATTCCCTAGGGGTATATTTGGAGCATCTTGTCGTATTTCAGCTCCAAAAAGAATAAGTGATAATGCTCCTGCAAAACCAATAATAATACCTATTATTTTAATAAGAGTAATTTTTTCTTTTATAAGTACAGCAGATAGAATAAGTACAATAATAGGGGAAATGGTAATAATTACAGAGCTATTAATAGGTGTAGACAGATCAAGACCTTTAAAAAATAATAGCATATTAACAACCATTCCAAAAATAGCAGAGCCAATAAACCTAGGCCAATCTTTCTTTTCAATTTTTTCTTTAGGAACCCAAATGCTAATCAGCCAAAATAATACTGCTGCACCCAAAACTCTTAATAATATAAAGCCAAAAGGTTTTATATAAATAGGCATAACTCCTTTGGCTATTGTATGATTGGCAGCATAAATAGCACTAGCACCAAAAGCAGCCAATAAAGCCAATGTTCTTTTACTCATGAATAGCTTCTTTAGCTGCGTGCACTACTTTTTTACTGTTTCCAATAAAGATTTGATCCTCTACAATAACAACAGGACGTTTTAAAAATGTATAATGCTCTAAAATAAAACGCTTATAATCTTCTTCGTTTAAGGTTTCGTTTTTAAGGTCTCTTTCTTTGTATAGTTTTGCACGTTTGCTAAATAAAGACTCAAAACTACCAGATAAAACCTTCATGGCTTCTAATTGCTTTACAGTAATTTCTTCGTCTTTAATTTCTTGAAAAATAAAATCGGAGGGCGGGTTAATTTCTTTTAATATTCTTGTGCAAGTGTCACAAGTTCTTAAGTAGTAAATCTTTCTCATTGTAAACTTAATTTAATCGTAATAACGATCTTATTATTTTCGGTGCAAAGAAAAACCATTTAAAAAAGAAAACATCTAAATATTTAAAAAAGCACAAAATAGAAAAGATAGCTTACTTTTTTTTCAGTATGCTTTTTATATCAGATAATGGGAGTTTAATTGTTTTTTGCCCATCTGCATATGAGGCTATTTCATATTGATTGTATATGAGAATTATTTCATCATTTGAGAAACCAATATTTTCAGGCAAATAGAATTGATCATTTTCAAATAGAAACCCAGTACTATTAATATTTTCAATTAGCGCTATATTTTCTTGTTTTCTAAATCTTTTTTCCACTAATTGAGTAAATGAATCAATGTTTTTAAAAATATCTAAATGGTTTAATTCATCTCCAGTTTTAGTATTTATAATGATAAAATGTGTTGCGCTATAGCCATGAGCACCCCCAGTAAACATATAAGAATCTAATTGTATACAAACAATGTTTTCTTTTTTATAAGTTATAGAGCCATCAACTGTGGCCTCCCATATTGGAGATTCGGGAAAGTCATTAGCGAGTTCTTTAAAAGCTGCTTTAAAATCTTTAACAGCTTCAGGAATGGATTGAGAAACATTCTCTTCTGAAAAATCAATTATATCAATTACTTTTTGAGTCAAAACAGTATTGATTTTTGTTGCAATGTCAGAATTATTATTAGCTTCTGGAATAGTAACTTCAATTTGTGCACAAGTGTTACAATCTCCTGAATTTAACTCAAGATTCTCAAAAGTAAGCGTTTGTTTATCAGAACAACTAATGATGAAGGCAATAAAAAATAATACAATAGATAGACGTTTCATAAAAACTATAGAATTATTAATGAATTCATTTTTAAAGATAAAGGGTTCATTGCAATCACCAAAAGGAAACGGTACATTTGTGAAAGTTTTTAAATAATGAAGTTTAATACAAAGACAATTCACGGCGGTCAAGAGCACGATAAGGCATATGGAGCAGTAATGCCTCCTATTTATCAAACTTCCACCTATGCGCAAACAACTCCGGGTGGACATAAAGGATATGAATATAGTAGAACACACAATCCTACTAGAAATGCTTTAGAAAATTCGTTGGCAAGTATAGAAAATGGTAAATACGGATTAGCATTTGGAAGCGGTATTGCGGCAATAGATGCTATCATGAAATTACTAAAACCAGGTGATGAAGTTATCTCTACAAATGATTTATACGGAGGAAGCTATCGCTTGTTTACTAAAATTTATAAAGATTTTGGAATTAAATTTCATTTTGTAGGAATGGAAAGTGTTATTGAAATAGAAAACTATATTAACGATAATACAAAACTTGTTTGGGTAGAAACACCAACAAACCCAATGATGAATATTATTGATATAGAAGCAGTAGCAACTATTACAAAAAAACATAAAATATTATTAGGTGTAGATAATACATTTGCCACTCCGTATTTGCAACGACCTTTAGATTTAGGGGCAGATATCGTAATGCATTCTGCAACGAAATACTTGGGAGGACATAGCGATGTAGTGATGGGAGCCCTAATTGTAAGTGATCAAGAGTTGGCAAATAAATTATATTTCATTCAAAATGCTAGTGGTGCTATTTGTGGTCCTATGGATAGTTTTTTGGTATTAAGAGGAATAAAAACATTGCATATTAGAATGCAAAGACATAGTGAAAACGGGAAAGCAATTGCTACGTACTTGGCTAACCATTCTAAGATAGAAAAAGTTTTCTGGCCAGGGTTTGAAAGTCATCCAAATCACGAAATTGCAAAAAAACAAATGGATGATTTTGGAGGTATGATTTCTTTTGTGCCTAGAGGGAGTAATTATGATGATGCTATTAAAATAGTAGAAAAACTTACAGTTTTTACACTTGCAGAATCATTAGGTGGGGTAGAATCATTAGCAGGACATCCAGCGAGTATGACACATGCAAGTATCCCTAAAGAAGAACGAGAAAAAAATGGCGTTGTAGATTCATTAATTAGATTAAGTGTAGGAATAGAAGACATACAAGATCTAATTGACGATTTAGAAAATGCTATAGGATAGCATTATTTTAAAATAAAAAGAAGTTAAGAGTTAGTTCTCTAAGTAGAAAATATATCCAACCTGAATAGAAAAAAGCCAATCATTTGCTCGGTTCTCTGGAAACCTTGTAGAATCAGGACTTAATCCATCTACAAAATCTGAAAAGAAGAATTGCCATTTGGCTTGAATCAATAAATCTTCAAGAGGAGATATTTTATAACGCCCACCAAGACTACCTACTAAAGAAATTGCAGAACCACTATCATTAGTAAACGCATCTATAAACTTTTCAGGAGTAATTGCAGGATCACCTAATACACCAAGTGTTGAAAAAGCTCTAGGCGTATAGAAACTATAATGAATTCCAAAACCTACATGAGGTGCAATTTTAAGTCCATTACTCTCAAAATCTTTAATACTCCATGGATAAAACTCTACACTAGATCCAAGGCTAAAAATGGTACTTTCACCACGCATACCTCTAAGTTGATCTGCAAAAAGAGAAGTTCTTTCTGGTGCTACAAACTCTCCAAAATGCTCTAAATTAACATTAGTATAAGAAATTTCGTTTCGAATTTTAAAATGATCTTTGATATAGTTTAAAGGTGAATAAATGTCGTACCCTTTTGTATATGAGAAATTCATATAGTGTGTTAAACCTATTGTGAATCCTACATTACCAAAGTTGGTTTCAAAATCATTACGCTGGCCGTAATCAGAATAGAAAGCAACAGGACCAACATAAGCTCCTATTTCATTAGAAAAGGATTGAGAGTTTGTTAGTTTTGATACTAACAAAAGACTAATCAGAGATAGAAATAATTTTTTTTTCATCGGTTTTGTCCATGGGGGCGCTGTTAAGCAAATATATATAAAACTTAAATAACAAGAAAAAATTGTGTGTGCGTTAAAATTGAGGGATGACTTTTTGATTTCCCCATCAAAAACGTTATCAGATTCTTAATTTAAGTTTTTTTAATTATCAATTTAAAAAAAATAAGATATGTTTTTTGCATAAAACGTATATTTGCGCCGATATATTACAAATAGTTGAAAATAGTTTTTTAGTTACTTTTTTTATGGAAGATAAAATAAATGATTTTTTAGAGCTTGTGATGCAACGTAATCGTCATGAGCCTGAATTTCTACAAGCAGTTAAGGAAGTTGCAGAAACTGTAATTCCTTATATAGTTGAAAACGAAATTTATCATGGGAAAAACATTCTTCTCCGTATGGTTGAACCAGAAAGAGTTATAATGTTTAGAGTTCCCTGGGTAGATGATTCTGGTGAGGTTCAAGTTAACAGAGGATATAGAATTGAAATGAATTCAGCCATAGGTCCTTATAAGGGAGGATTGAGATTTCATCCTTCTGTAAACTTTAGTATCTTGAAATTTTTAGCTTTTGAACAGGTTTTCAAGAACAGCCTAACGACATTGCCTATGGGTGGTGGTAAAGGAGGATCTGATTTTGATCCTAAAGGGAAGTCTGACAATGAAGTGATGCGTTTTTGCCAAAGTTTTATGTCTGAATTGTTTAGACATATTGGTCCAAATAGAGATGTCCCTGCAGGTGATATAGGTGTTGGAGGAAGAGAGATAGGTTTTCTTTTTGGACAATACAAGAAATTGAAAAATGAATTTACTGGTGTTTTAACTGGAAAAGGAATTAGTTGGGGAGGGTCTCTTATAAGACCAGAAGCTACAGGATATGGAAATGTATATTTTGCGGCCAATATGTTAGAAACAATTGGAGAAAACTTAAAAGGAAAAATAGTTACTGTTTCAGGATCTGGAAATGTAGCCCAATATGCAGCAGAAAAAGTAATTCAGTTAGGAGGAAAAGTAGTTACACTTTCTGATTCTGGTGGATATATTTATGATGAAGAGGGGATTGATGAAGAAAAACTAGCTTATGTTATGGAGCTTAAGAACGTAAAAAGAAGTAGAATTTCTGAATACGTAAAAAAATATACAGCTGCTAAATATGTTGCTGGAAAAACTCCATGGGGAGTAACTTGTGATGTAGCATTACCGTGTGCAACACAAAATGAATTAGATGGTGCTGAAGCAGAAAAACTAGTAGCAAATGGATGTATTTGTGTGAGTGAAGGAGCAAACATGCCTTCTACACCAGAAGCTATTGAAGTATTTCATAAAGCAAAAATATTATTTGCTCCTGGAAAAGCTTCAAATGCAGGTGGAGTTGCAGTTTCTGGACTAGAGATGGCACAAAATTCTTTGAGATATAGCTGGACAAGAGAAGAGGTTGATGAAAAACTTAAAGGAATCATGGAAGAAATACATAAATCATGCCTTGAATACGGTAAAGAAGGAGATTATATGAATTATGTAAAAGGGGCGAATATTGCAGGGTTTGTTAAAGTAGCAGATGCTATGTTAGCACAAGGAGTTGTATAGCTTTTAAAAATAAGAGTATAAAAAAGCCATCTATGATTTAAAATAGGTGGCTTTTTATTATTTTAAAACTCATTTAGATCATTTAATTTGTATTTATGCTTGTATCTACCAAGGCTATTGTTGTTTCTGCACTCAAATATGGAGATACAAGTTTAATTGTTAAATGTTATACAGCTTCTAACGGCATAAAAACATATTTATTAAAGGGAGTGCTTTCTTCTAAAAAAGGCAAAATAAAAGCGGCGTATTTTCAACCACTTACGATGTTAGAAATTGTTGCTAATCATAAAGATAAAGGTACTATGGAAACGCTTAAAGAAGCTAGAGTAAGTTATCTTTATAAGTCGATTCATTCAGATATAAGAAAAAATGCCATTGCTTTTTTCTTATCAGAAATTATTAATACATCTATGGGAGAAGAAGAAGTAAATGCTCCCCTTTTCAATTATTTAGAAACTTCTTTATTATGGCTAGATATGCATAATAATATTTCTAACTTCCATATTACTTTTCTACTCAATTTGACAAAATACTTTGGTTTTTACCCTGATGATACTCGTAAAGAGCTTCCTTTTTTTGACTTATTAGAAGGAGAATTTACAGAACAATCTAATTTAAATACCATATCAAATGAAGATTTAACACTGTTTAAAAGTTTTTTGGGCATAAAATTTGATAATGTAGATGAAGTAAAATTGACAAAAAAACAGCGAAGCTTACTTATTAAGATATTGATTCTATATTTTGAATTACATTTGCAGGGTTTTACAAAACCTAAATCTGTAGCGGTGCTAAATGAAGTTTTTAATTAGTTTATGAAGAAAGTCGCCATTTTATTTTTATTTTTTTTCTCCTGCTTATCGAATGCTCAAATAATTACAGTTTTAGATCAAGTTACTCGTGAGCCTGTAATTAATGTTGCTGTATTTAATCAAGGTAAAACAAAAACAGGGGTTACAGATATAGAGGGCAAAATTGACATTTCTCAATTTGGTAACCAAGAACGTATTATTTTTCGCCTCTTTGGATACTATCAAAAAAAACTTTTGAAAACGCAAATTATTAATGGGAGTAGTATTATTCTGTTATCACCTCAATCTGAAAAATTAGACGAAGTAGTGCTTTCAATTTCAAAATGGGAACAGCAAAAAAGAGACATACCGCAAAAAATTTCGAGTATAAAAGAAGAATTAATTACGTTTACAAACCCACAAACTTCTGCAGATCTTCTTCAAAATAGCGGAAAAGTATTTGTTCAAAAAAGCCAACTAGGAGGAGGAAGCCCATTAATACGAGGATTTGCTACAAATAGAGTTTTAACCTCTGTAGATGGAGTTCGTTTTAATACGGCAATATTTAGAGGAGGAAATGTTCAAAATGTTATCTCAATAGATCCTTTTACAATACAAAGCACGGAAATAATCTTTGGCCCTGGTTCTGTTATTTATGGAAGTGATGCTATAGGAGGAGTGATGAATTTTTTCACAAAAGAAGCGCATTTATCTTCAAATGATAAATTGCAATTTAATGCCAATTTAGTAACGAGATATGCTACTGCAAATGAAGAAAAAACAGATCATGTAGACTTAAATTTTGGTTGGAAAAAATGGGCGCTCTTCTCTAGTTTTAGTTTTTCAGACTTTGGAAACTTGAGGCAAGGTAGGCATGGACCCGATGAATTTCTCAGAACATTTTCTGTAGATCGTGTTAATGGAGAAGATATTGTATTGCAAAATGATGATCCTCTTATCCAAAACCCTACGGGATATAGCCAAATCAACCTTCTTCAAAAAATAAAATTTGCGCCTAATGAGAAATGGGATTTTAATCTAAATCTGACTTATACAAGTACTTCCAGTTATGACCGTTATGACCGTTTAATTCAGGTTAGTGATGATCTTCCTAGATTTGCTGAATGGTTTTATGGGCCGCAAAGATGGTTTTCTGCTAATTTTCAGATCAATAAAAAAGGCTCAGGAAAGTTTTATGACAATGCACGTTTCACAAATGCATATCAGCATTTTGAAGAAAGCAGGAATAGCAGACGTTTTCAACAAGAATTTTTAAATACACGAGTAGAAAATGTAGATGCATATTCGTCAAATTTGGATTTTGAGAAAAAGTTTGATGATAAAACAAAACTTTTTTACGGGTTAGAATATATTTTAAACAGGGTAGATTCTGAAGGAAGAGATCGGAGCAGAATTACAGGCGAAAGCTTTGAAGCACAGGCCAGATATCCTGATGGTTCTTCCTGGCAAACAGGAGCTGTATACGCTAATTTAGAACACAAAATAAAACCAAATCTTACTTTACTTTCGGGAATTAGATATAGTCATGTATTATTAGATGCAGAATTTGACAATCGCTTTTTTGATTTTCCTTTTGAAGAAGCAAATATAAACACAGGAGCTGTTACTGGTAGTTTAGGAATAAGTTGGTTTCCTAAAGAATCGTTGCAAATAACTTTAAATGCAGGTACTGCGTTTAGAGCTCCAAATGTAGATGATGTAGGTAGAATTTTTGATTCTGAACCAGGATCTGTAGTAGTTCCTAATCCAGATCTTCAACCAGAATATGCTATTAATGGAGAATTTGGTTTGAAAAAGAATTTCAATAATAGAGTGTCTTTTAGTTTTGCCACATTCTATACGTTTTTAGATGATGCATTGGTACGAAGAGATTTTAACTTAAATGGTGAAACTGAAATCGAATTTCAAGGAGAACTGAGCAATGTACAAGCTATACAAAATGCAGCAAATGCTTTTGTTTATGGTTTTGAATTCGGATTAGATGTTTACTTTAATAATGCATTATCGTTTACTTCTAATTTAACCATTACAGAAGGAGAAGAAGAATTAGACGATGGAAGCACAGAAGCTTTACGACATGCCGCACCAACTTTTGCGGATGCCCATTTAATATGGCAAAAGAATAAACTGAAACTGGATTTATTTGTAAACTATCAAGGAGAGATTCCTTTTGAAGATTTAGCTCCTTCTGAACGCAATAAACCAGAACTCTATGCTATTGATGAAAATGGAAACCCCTTTGCAGCATCGTGGTATACCCTTAATTTACGCTCTCAATATAAATTTACAGAACGTTTTGAGTCTAATGTATCGTTAGAAAATATAACAGATCAGCGTTACAGAACATATTCATCTGGAATTTCTGCACCAGGAAGAAACCTTATTATTGGTTTGAAGTATAGCTTTTAATTTTTATCAGATATAAAAAATCTTCTCTTACTGCTTAAAATGAAAGACTATTAATACCACCTTTTCTGTTTTCTTAGCACTTCAATTCACTGGAATTTAGTAATTTCGCAGACCTAAATGTGCAAAAGAATATTTTAAAATAATGAAGTTTAGCGAGTATAAAGAATTTAATCTTCCTAAAGTAGCAGAAGAAATCCTGAATTACTGGGAAGAGAATGACATCTTCGAAAAGAGCATTAGTACTAGAGAAGGGAAGCAACCTTATGTTTTCTTTGAAGGCCCACCATCTGCAAATGGTTTGCCAGGAATACACCATGTAATGGCTCGAGCTATTAAAGATATTTTTTGTCGCTATAAAACTCAGAAAGGATATCAAGTTAAACGTAAGGCGGGTTGGGATACTCATGGCTTACCTATAGAACTTGGTGTAGAGAAAGAATTAGGAATAACAAAAGAAGATATTGGAAAAAAAATATCTGTAGAAGAATACAATCAGGCCTGTAGAACTGCCGTAATGCGTTATACAGATATCTGGAATGATATGACTCGTAAAATTGGTTATTGGGTAGATATGGAAAATCCATATGTTACTTATAAACCAAAGTATATGGAAACAGTATGGTGGTTGTTAAAACAAATTTATGATAAAGGTCTTATCTATAAAGGCTATACAATCCAACCGTATTCCCCTAAAGCAGGAACTGGTTTGAGTTCACATGAATTGAATCAACCAGGCACTTATCAAGATGTAACAGATACCACAGTAACGGCACAATTTAAAACACTTAAAGAAACACTTCCAGATTTTTTAAAAACAATCGAAGAAGATATTCATATTCTTGCTTGGACCACTACTCCCTGGACACTTCCATCTAATACTGCTTTAACTGTAGGCGAAAAAATAGATTATGTTTTAGTTAAAACATTTAACCAATATACTTTTAAACAAAGTAATGTTATACTAGCTAAAGCACTTGTTTCTAAACAATTTGCTGGAAAGTATGAATTGGTAGAAAATGAAGAAGGTTTAACAAATTACAAAGAAGGGGATAAGAAAATACCGTATTGCATTATTAGTGAGTTTAAAGGAAAAAATATATTAGAAGTTCATTATGAGCAATTAATTAAAGATGCACCACTTCCGTATCAAAACCCTGAAAATGCATTTAGAGTAATTGCTGGTGATTTTGTGACTACAGAAGATGGTACAGGAATAGTTCATACTTCTCCTACCTTTGGAGCAGACGATGCTAAAGCTGCAAAAGAAGCGAGTCCAGAAGTACCTCCATTATTAGTACTTGATGAAAATGATAATCCAATACCGTTGGTAGATTTGCAAGGAAAGTTTAGACCAGAAATGGGAGAGCTAGCAGGAAAATATGTAAAAAATGAATATTACAAAGAAGGAGAAGCACCAGAGCGATCTGTTGATGTAGAATTAGCAATTCGTTTAAAAGAAGAAAACAAAGCTTTTAAAGTAGAAAAATACGTCCATAGTTATCCTAATTGTTGGAGAACAGACAAGCCAATTCTATATTATCCTTTGGACTCTTGGTTTATTAAGGCTACTGCTGTAAAAGAGCGTATGTTTGAACTTAATCAAACCATTAATTGGAAACCTAAAGCGACAGGAGAAGGTCGATTTGGAAATTGGTTATCTAATGCGAATGATTGGAATCTGTCTAGATCACGTTTCTGGGGGATTCCACTTCCAATTTGGAGGACTGAAGACGGAAAAGAAGAAATTATGATTGGCTCTGTTAAGGAGTTGAAAAATGAAATGAGTAAAGCTGTTGAAGCTGGAGTTATGAAAGAGGATCTATTTCCTGATTTTGAAATAGATAATATGGATGAGGAAAACTATGATACCATAGATCTTCACAAAAACGTAGTAGATAAAATACAATTAGTATCGCCTTCAGGAAAACCAATGAAAAGAGAATCAGACCTTATTGATGTTTGGTTTGATTCAGGTTCAATGCCATATGCACAATGGCATTATCCTTTTGAAAATAAAGAAAAGATTGACGATGGTATTTCTTTTCCTGCAGATTATATAGCAGAAGGAGTTGATCAAACAAGGGGATGGTTCTACACGCTTCATGCAATAGCGACTATGGCATTTGATTCTGTAGCTTATAAGAATGTAGTTTCTAATGGACTAGTGCTTGATAAAAATGGGCAAAAGATGTCTAAGCGATTAGGAAACGCTACAGATCCATTTAAGACGTTAGAAGATTTTGGCCCTGATGCTACACGTTGGTATATGATAAGTAATGCCAATCCGTGGGACAATTTAAAATTTGATAGTGAAGGAATCGCAGAGGTAAGACGTAAATTTTTTGGTACTTTATACAATACATATTCCTTCTTTAGTTTATATGCAAATATAGATGCCTTTACATTTTCTGAAGATGAAATACCTTTAAAAGACAGGCCGGAAATTGATCGTTGGGTATTATCAGCATTACATTCTCTTATTAAAAAAGTAGATGCACATTATGCAGAATACGAACCTACAAAGGCTGCTAGAGCGATTTCAGAGTTTGTTCAAGAAAACCTGAGTAATTGGTTTGTTCGTTTAAGTAGAAGGCGTTTTTGGAAAGGAGATTATGGGCAAGATAAGATTTCTGCATATCAAACGTTATACACATGTCTGCTAAATGTTGCGAAGCTTGGAGCACCAATAGCTCCTTTCTATATGGATTGTCTTTACATAGATTTAACAAAGGCTACACAAAGAGAAAAAGTAGAAAGTGTACATTTGGCAAATTTTCCAAGTTACGATGATACATACATTGATAAAAAACTTGAAAGTAAGATGGAAAAAGCACAAATTATTTCATCCTTAGTATTATCGCTTCGGAAAAAAGAAATGATTAAAGTGCGGCAACCTTTGCAAAAAGTTATGATTCCTGTATTGGATGAAGCTCAAAAAATTGAGATTCTTGCAGTTTCAGATTTAATAAAAGCAGAGGTTAATGTAAAAGAAATAGAATTATTAGATGATGCTTCAGGAATTTTAGTGAAGCAAATAAAACCTAATTTCAAATTATTAGGACCACGTTTTGGAAAGGATATTAAAATGATAACTGCTGAAATACAGAAGTTAGATCAAAAAAATATTCAAGAATTAGAACAAAATAAATCCATATCATTTGAAATAAACGGAAAAAATATTAATTTAGGATTGGATGAATTTGAAATTTCATCACAGGATATTGAAGGTTGGTTAGTAGCCAATTCAGGATCTTTGACAGTTGCTTTAGATGTAACAATTACAGATGAATTACGCAAAGAAGGAATCGCGAGAGAATTAGTAAATCGTATTCAAAACCTTCGAAAAGAATCTGGATTTGAAGTTACAGATAAAATAGATGTAATATTTCAAAAAGATAACTTGGTAGAACAAGCTGTTAATAGTAACCTAGCGTACATAAAAACAGAAACGTTAACTGCAGGGTTGGCTTTTGAAGATACTATTGATAAAGGAACTGACATTGCTTTTGATGAGGTAAATACCAAATTATTTATTCAAAAACATTAAGATTATGAGTGCAGAAATGAAAGAAAGATACTCTGATAAAGATTTAGATGAGTTTAGAGTATTAATTGAAGCGAAAATAGAAAAAGCCAATACAGATCTTGAGCTTTTAAAGAGTGCGTATATGAATGACGGTAATAACGGTACCGATGATACTTCGCCTACCTTTAAAGCTTTTGAAGAAGGGTCTCAGACAATGAGTAAGGAAGCTAATACAGCGCTAGCCATTAGGCAAGAGAAGTTTATTAGAGATCTGAAAAATGCAATTTCTAGGATAGAGAATAAAACATATGGAATTTGTAGGGTGACAGGAAAACTAATAAATAAAGAACGATTAAAACTAGTTCCACACGCTACGCTAAGTATTGAAGCAAAAAATATGCAATAAGCTAAATAAAGTTGTTATAATAAAACTAAAACGTACTGTAGAAACAGTGCGTTTTTTATTTTTGTAAAATGAGAGAGGTTCTTTTATGTGTTATTCTTTTTACTTTCAATACCGCTTTAATAGCGCAACGAAAAATAGAAAAGACAGTAACAGGAACAAGTTTAACTACTATTAATATTGATGCAAGTAACTGTTTTGCTATAAAAATAGGTACGCATTCTTCTCCCAAAATAATTGTTGAAACTTCATTAGAAGGAGAATATAGAGAAGATATTGTAGTTTCTTCTGTAGAAGAAGATGAAATATTGATTATTAGAACAGGTTTTCGACCTTTATATAATGCATTTAATGATAAGTTAAGTGCTCACAAAGTAATCTCGATTTATTTAAATGTATTGGTCCCTGATAACTTTAAAGTTGCTGTTCTAGGTACAGTAGCCAAAACCAATGTTTCAGGACAAATAAAAGATTTAAAAATAGTTTTAGGCTCAGGAGATTGTATTATACAAGAATTTAAAGGGAACGCCTTTATTTCTACGTTTAAAGGAGATATTTTTCTAGAAATAGAAGAGGCAATTGTAGAGTCAATATCTAAATATGGGGCGGTAAAAAAACAAGATATTAAAGCAGGGAATTCTAAAATTAAATTAAAAAGCGTTAGTGGAGATATCTTTGTTACCAAACCAAAATAATATTCTTATTTTTGACCCTTTATAAATAAAAATAGAAGGCATTAAATTTCCTTCGGAATGTTAATTTATTATGTCTTTAAAGAAATCTGTGTTTATTATTATTGGTATTCTTCTTATTGATCAAATAAGTAAGATATATATAAAAACACATTTTGTTTTACATGAGCCTGTTGAAGTTTTTAGCTGGTTTAAAATACTATTCATCGAAAATGAAGGTGCTGCATGGGGAACAAAAATCAGTGATATTTTACCTATTTCAGATAAAACAGGAAAATTAATACTTACTATTTTTAGAATTTTTGCAATTGTAGGAATTGGATATTGGTTAAAAGAGTGTATTAAAAATAAGGGGTCCAAAACATTAGTCATTGCGGTTTCTTTAATTTTTGCAGGTGCTTTTGGAAATATTATTGATTCTGTTTTTTATGGAGTTATATTTAATGATAGTTATCAGCAAGTAGCTACATTATTTGCTAGTGATCCATACGGAAGTTTATTTTATGGTAAAGTTGTAGATATGCTTTACTTTCCATTAATAGATACTACCTGGCCAAATTGGGTTCCTTGGGTAGGAGGAAGCGATTTAAGTTTTTTCGATCCTATCTTTAATATAGCAGATATGGCTATAAGTATAGGTGTGGGGATACTATTAGTATTTAATAAAAAAGCATTCACAAAGAGAAACGATTAATTAAGATTCTTTCCTAAAAATACCTTCTATCTCTGTAGGTTTTAACGGTTTGATAATATATCCTGAAATAGAAGATAGTTTATTTGCTTTTCCAATATCAACAGGATCTATTGATGAGCTAACAATATATAAAGTTATTATTTTTTTGAACTTTTTTTCAATCTTCATAAAATGTTCTAAAAACTGCCATCCATCCATAACAGGCATATTTAAATCTAAAAAAATAATATTAGGAACTTTATACTCTTGAAAATTATTAAATAAATATTCAAAATAATCTAATGCTTTTTTTCCATTACTAAAAATAAGTAAATCTTTACTGAGCTTTCGAGATTCTATTATTTTTCGAATTAAACTTACATATATTTTATCATCATCAATAATGCAAACTAAATCTACAATGTTGTTTTTCATGCGCTAGAAATTAATAGTAAATACAGTTCCTACACCTACTTCACTTTCTATATCTATTGTACCATTTAAAGATTCAATTTGATTTTTTGTCATAAAAAGGCCTATCCCAACGGCTTCTTCTTGTTGATGAAAAGTACCATACATGCTAAAAACCTTAGATCCAAAACTTTCCAAATCAATTCCACTACCGTTATCTTTTACAATCATATATTTTTTATCCTGTTGTTTATACGTTTTAATATAAATATGGGGGCTTCTTTTAGGGTGCTTATATTTAATAGCATTTGTAATTAAATTAAGAAAGATACTTTCTAAGTATGCAGGTACATATTCAAGATCTTCAACTTCAGAAAAATCAGATTCTATAAGCGCATTTTCTTGATTAATAATTTGATTTATTGATGAAGTAACTAACTGAAGCGTATCGTTAAAACGAATAGACTCTACTTTTCTATTAATGAATGTATGTATAGCAGCTACTTCGTTTAAATGTTCAATTGTTTTATTGAGACTTTCAGATACTTTAATTAAAGTTCCAAAAAGCTCCTCTTTTTCATCTTCATTACCGGTGTCTTTAATGAGCTCAATAATCAAATCTAGGTTACTAGAATGAGAACGAAGATTATGAGAAACTATATGTGCAAAATTGTAGAGCCTTGTATTTTGTGAACTAATAATATCCATAGATTTCTTGATACTAAGTTCTTTCATTTTTAATTCATAAATATCTTGAAGAACTCCACGCATTCCAATGATTACTTTCGCTTCATTGTAAATTGGTTTTCCAATAATAATAGCCCAAATTGAGTGCCCTCTTTTCGTATTTAGTTTTGTTTCCATATGAAAAGGAAAACCATTACGAGAACAATCAAGTAAGTGTTTTAATGTGTTGTATTTGTATTCTTTTGAAAAAAAAGAAAGCCCAATTTTAATAGACGGCTTAATGCTTTTGCTAATCCCTAAGATGTTTCTAGTTCCTCTGTCCCAGTATGTTTTCTTATGCTCAAAATCAATAAACCAGCCTCCGGTTCTTGTCATTTCGGCACTTTCCTGATAAAAAAATTTGTTTTCTTCGTATCTTATTTTGTATTTTTTCTCTTTATTAATATCAACAAATACAATTAAATGCTCTTTGGGGGTAATAGTATCGTTAATTTCAATTAAGGACTTACAGGTTAACCAATAATAATCTTTGTTCTTTTTTCTAACCCTAATATCTGTTTTAAAAGCCGTTTTATTTTCAATATAATTTTCGAGATTTTCAATTAAAACATACTGATCATTTTCATGAACATATTCACTAATAAACTGATGGAATGAAAATAGATTATGCGAGCTTGCCCCAATGATTTTAAACATATCTTTGGACCAAGATTCTTTTCCAGATATTTTATTTTTAGTCCAATAAAAAAAACCTAAGTTTTTAGACAGACTATTAATAGTTAAGTTTTTAATCATTTTAAGCTAACGAGGGTTGAGGGAGCACATAAAATTTAAACACTAAATATAAGTTTATTTTAACAAAAATGTTATAATCTTTATAATATCAAATAAAATTATAAATTTTGTTAGGAATAACACAATAATCTAAGGAAATATCTTTTGGATGAATATCTTTAATAAAATCTTCGGCTTCAAAAAAAGAAAGTCCGACTTTTATAACACTTGGAGGGCATTTAGCTAAGAAAGTATCGTAGAATCCTTTTCCATATCCTATTCGATTTCCTTTCTTGTCAAAACCTAATAAAGGAACGAATACTACTTCTATTTTTGATAAAGGGACTTCAATACCATCTATAGGCTCTGGGATATTATAACTATTTTTTTTAATACGCGTATTTTCAGTAAGTAAATAGGTACGCATTTCTCTGGTCTTAAAATTGCTTTTCGAAATAAGTATTTCTTTATCTTTTCCTTGGAGGATGTGTAAAATAAATGAAGTATCCACCTCTTTCATTTCTAAAATAGGAAGAAAGAGGTGGAAATATGTTTTTTCCCAAAGCGGTAGTTTAATAAGTTGATTTGCAATATCGATACTATATGTATCTATAAGATCTTCGGTTAATTTATTCCGAAGATGCTTATATTTTTTTCGCAATTCACTTTTATTCATTTATTTGTTGAACGATCAAACCTTTGTCGCTAACTAAACTATTTTTAATAGAAAGAAATATAACGTTTAATTTATTAGTTACTGAGGCTACAAATCTTCTAAATTTGGCGTTTGTAAAATAAGCAGAAATAATAAAAATTGTAGAATAAAGCGTAAGAGCAATAATGTAATATATCATGGTTTTAAAATTTGGGTTATGCTAATATAAGGATTTTTTTTAAAACACCAGCTGAAACAGCCATTTTTTTAATAAAAAAGCTTTTTATCGAAAAAAATGATTAGTATAAAAACCTTGTAACGTGCAAATTCTAATGAAATTCAATAAAAAAAACTTTAACATAACAGAAATAGAATTTCATCTAGTAGAAAAGCATAATTAATACTAATTTTGTTTATATGAGCGATCTATCTTTAGAATTGCAACTTCAAACCTTACCTAATGATCCAGGGGTATATCAGTATTATGATAAAGATGGAAAGATATTATATGTTGGGAAAGCAAAAAATTTAAAAAAAAGAGTGTCTTCTTATTTTCGTAAGAATCATGAATATGGGAAAACAAAGGTTCTAGTAAAAAAAATAGTAACCATAAAACATATTGTGGTTCCTACAGAAACAGATGCACTGTTATTAGAAAACAACCTGATTAAGAAATACCAACCTCGCTACAATGTAATGCTAAAGGATGACAAAACGTATCCTTGGATTTGTATAAAAAAAGAACGCTTTCCCAGAGTTTTTCAAACTCGAAATATGATCAAAGATGGATCAGAATATTTTGGGCCCTATACAAATGTAAAAACAGTTAGAATATTATTAGACCTTATCAAAGGATTATATCCTTTAAGAACTTGCAGTTATGACTTGTCTGAAGAAAAAGTACAAGCAGGGAAGTATAAGGTTTGCTTAGAATACCATTTAGGAAATTGTATTGGACCTTGTGAAGATTTTCAATCTGTTGCTACTTATGATGAGCAAATAAAAACGATTCGAGAAATTTTAAAAGGAAATTTTAAAGATTCGTTGCATCAATTTAAAAAACAAATGAAATCGTTAGCGAGCGAGATGAAATTTGAAGAAGCTCAAAAAATAAAAGAGAAAATAGATATTCTGGAAAACTATCAGGCAAAATCTACTATTGTAAATCCTAAGATTAGTAATGTTGATGTTTTTTCTATAGTATCAGACGAAAGTTATGCCTATATCAATTTCTTACAATTATCATACGGTTCTATTATTAGATCTCATACTATAGAGATAAAAAAGAAGTTAGAAGAGACAGATGAAGAATTATTAGAATTAGCAATTATAGAAATAAGGCAGCGCTTTAGCTCGCAAACGAAAGAAATTTATGTTCCTTTTACTATTAATGTTCCAGAAGGCATTAAAGTAGTCATTCCAAAACTAGGAGATAAAAAAAGAATTTTAGACCTGTCTCATAGAAATGCTAAATTTTTTCGGCAAGAACGTTTTAAGCAGGTTAGAGTTACAGATCCCGACAGGCATGTGAAAAGAATAATGACGCAAATGAAAAAAGACCTTCGCCTTACAGAAGAACCTGTTCATATAGAGTGTTTTGATAATTCTAACATTCAAGGAACAAATCCAGTTGCTGCTTGTGTAGTGTTTAGAAATGGAAAACCAGCTAAAAAAGAATACAGACATTATAATATTAAAACGGTAGAAGGTCCTGATGATTTTGCCTCTATGGAAGAAGTAGTATTTCGGCGCTATAAACGTTTATTAGAAGAGGAACAATCATTGCCACAATTAATAGTTATAGATGGAGGTAAAGGACAATTATCTTCTGCGCTAAAGAGTTTAGATATTCTAGGACTTAGAGGAAAAATAGCCATTATAGGAATAGCAAAAAGATTAGAAGAAATTTACTATCCCAATGACTCAATTCCAATGTATTTAGATAAGAAATCTGAAACGTTGAAAATTATCCAACAATTAAGAAATGAGGCGCACCGTTTTGGGATTACTTTTCATAGAAACAAAAGGAGTAATGCTGCAATACATTCAGAATTAGAAATGATAGAAGGTGTTGGAGAAAAAACAATTATAGAATTATTAAAACATTTTAAATCTGTGAAGAGAATTAAGGAGGCATCGTTAGAGAATTTAGTGACTGTTGTTGGAGCTTCCAGAGCGCAAAAAATATATACAAACTTTCATTAAAAATGAGTATATTCAAGGGATGAAAAAAGAGTGGTTAGGAATACTTTTTTTAGTATTTTTCTTTTCGGTTTCGGCACAAACCAAGCAAGATCAAGATGTAAAAGTAGGGTTGGTTTTGAGCGGCGGTGGAGCTAAGGGCTTTGCGCACATTGGCGCTTTAAAAGTAATAGAAGAATCTGGTGTTCGTATTGATTATATTGGAGGGACAAGTATGGGAGCTATTATTGGAGCATTGTATGCATCTGGATATAGAGCACATCAATTAGATTCTATATTTAATAATGTAGATTTCGGAACACTAATTCAAGATGAAATACCAAGAGGCGCTAAGACCTTTTACGAAAAAGAAGCTCAAGAACGCTATGCGCTAACACTTCCTTTTGATAAATTTAAAATACAGTTTCCTTCTTCTATTTCTAGAGGACAAAACGTGTATAACCTTTTATCTAGATTATTGCAACACATTAGTGACGTGAAAGATTTTAATAACCTTCCCATTCCTTTTTTCTGTATAGCTACCAATGTTGAATCTGGCGAACCTGTTTTACTTAACAAAGGATATTTGCCAGAAGCCATTAGTGCAAGTGGTGCTTTCCCTTCTTTATTTGAACCGGTAGAAATAGAAGGAAAACTTTTAATAGACGGAGGGGTGGTTAATAATTACCCAATTGATGAAGTACGGGCAATGGGCGCCGATATTATTATTGGAATTGATGTTCAAGACGATCTTGCAAACCGACAAAATTTAACCTCGGCAACGAGTGTTTTACTACAAATAAATAACTATCGTACCGTAAACGATATGAAAATAAAATCGAAACAAACAGATCTATATATAAAACCTGACATTACAGATTTTACAGTAGTTTCTTTTGGGGAAGGAAGAAAAATTATTGACAATGGAGAATTTGGAGCGAGTTTAAAAATAAAAGAACTTAAAGAAATAGCTAAGAAACAAAAACACAACCATACAGAGAGATCTATAGCAATGATCGACAATGATACGTTGATGATTAAAAAATTAACACTCACAGGAAATGATCGTTACACTCGAGGCTATATAAAAGGAAAGCTTCGTCTAAAATTAAACGAAAAGATAACCTATACTAAATTTCATCAACGAGTTAATAATCTATCAGCAACAAATAATTTTGAGGGCATTAGATATAAGTTAATTCCTAACGTTGAAGGGCAAGAACTATCAATTAATATAAAAGAAAAATCTAATACTACTTTATTGAGATTAGGAATTCATTATGACGATTTATACAGAAGTGCTGCTTTGGTAAATATTACTAAAAAACGTTTACTGTTTGATGACGATGTAGTGTCTTTAGATCTCATTGTTGGAGATAATGTACGGTACAATTTTGAATATTATCTAGACAAAGGGTTTTATTGGAGTTTTGGTGTAAATTCCAGATTTAACACTTTTGAAAAAGATATCGATTTTGATTTTTTTCAACAGTTAACGGGGCGAACAGATGTAGGTGTAGATCGAATTAATCTAGATGTGAATGATTTTACCACTCAGGTATATGTGCAGACAGTTATTAGAGAAGAATTTGCTTTTGGGTTAGGTGCAGAACACAAGCATGTTACTTTTGAATCTGAAACCATACAGGAAGATGGAGAGGATGCAGTTTTTGAAGATAGTGACTTTATAAACGCATACGGGTTTTTAAAATTTGACACCTATGACAATCGCTATTTTCCAAAAAAAGGCTTATTTTTTGACGGAGATTTTCATTTGTATCTGTATTCTTCAGATTTTAACAATCAGTTTGATACATATTCTATAGCAAAAGCAAAAATTGGTTTTGCAGTACCAATATTAGATAAATTGGCTTTAAATATTAATACGGAAGGAGGCTTTACCATAGGAGCTACCGAAGTAAACACCTTTGATTTTTTTCTTGGAGGATACGGTAATGATTTGATTAATAACTTTACTCCCTTTTTAGGGTATGATTTTTTGAGTTTTGGAGGGAATAGTTATGTGAAAGCGACAGGAGTATTGGATTATGAATTTATTAAAAAAAACCACCTGAATTTTACAGTCAATATAGCAAATGCTGCTAATAATATTTTTGAAACGGGAGAATGGTTTACAGCTCCAGATTTTACAGGTTATGCTATTGGATATGGTCTGGAAACATTTATTGGCCCTGCAGAGATAAAATATTCATGGTCACCTGAAGCTGGTGTACAATGGTTCTTTAATGTTGGGTTCTGGTTTTAATATTGCTAAATAAAAAGAAACCTAAATTATTACGATATTTGTAATGTTCAAATAATTAAGAATCCTATGCCATTCTATCACAAATTAGGAAAAATTCCACCGAAGCGACACACTATTTTTAGAAAACCAAATGGTGATTTGTATTATGAGCAGTTATTTGGAACTATTGGTTTTGATGGGATGGCGACTAATTTATATCATGAACATAGGCCAACTCAGGTAAAAGAAATTATAGGAAGTTATAATGTGGCTCCTAAGGTTGCAGTAAAAAATAATATGAAATCATATCGCTTTCATGGTTTTAAGGTGAAACCAGAAAGCGATTATTTGAAGAGTAGAAAAACAGTGTTAGTAAATAGTGACTGTGCCATCATTTTAGCAGCACCTCAAGAATCGCAAACAGCATATTTTTATAAAAATACAGATGCTGATGAGCTTATTTTTATTCATAAAGGAAGCGGAGTATTAAAAACACATTTAGGAAATCTCGATTTTAAATATGGAGATTATCTAATTGTTCCTCGTGGGACTATCTATCAAATAAATTTTAATTCTAATGAAAACCGTTTATTTATAGTAGAGTCAAGGAGGCCAATATATACACCAAAAAGATATAGAAATTGGTTTGGACAATTATTAGAACATGCACCTTATTGCGAGCGTGATTTAAGAAGACCATCTGAATTAGAAACACACAATGAAAAAGGAGATTTTTTAATTAAGATTAAAAAACAAGATGATATTTTTGATATGGTATATGCAACACATCCTTTTGATGTGGTAGGATACGACGGGTTTAACTATCCATATGCATTTTCTATTCATGATTTTGAACCTATTACGGGGAGAATACATCAACCACCACCAGTACATCAAACTTTTGAAACAGATGCATTTGTAGTGTGTAGTTTTGTTCCCAGATTGTATGATTATCATCCAGAAAGTATCCCGGCTCCCTATAATCATAGTAATATTGATAGTGATGAAATTCTTTATTATGTAGATGGAGATTTTATGAGTAGAAATGATATCGACCAAGGCCATATTTCCTTACACCCAGCAGGAATTCCTCATGGACCTCATCCTGGAGCTGTTGAACGTAGTATAGGAAAAGTGAAAACAGATGAGCTAGCAGTTATGGTTGATACTTTTAAGCCTATGCAACTTACTGAAGAAGCTATGGAAATAGCAGATGAAGATTATCATAAATCTTGGCTAGACTGATGTTAAATTATAGAATAGATATAACTGCTCACCTAAGAGCTATGTGGTAACTTAATTGCTTTTATATTAAAGACGATCAATTGAATAATTCTTCTTTTGAAAAAAGAAGCAACTTAAAATATAACCACAATGGCATCAAATACAACACCTTTAGAATTAGATAAAACAGTTCCAAATGCAGGAGATTTTTTACCCTTATTAGGAACAGATTATGTAGAACTCTATGTTGGAAATGCAAAACAAGCAGCACATTATTATCAAGCTGCTTGGGGATTTCAACCTTTGGCTTATGCAGGCTTAGAAACTGGAGTAAAAGATCGGGTTTCGTATGTATTGCAACAAGATAAAATACGATTAATTCTAACCTCTCCTTTGCAATCAGGAGGAGAAATTAACAAGCATATCGACGCACATGGAGACGGAGTAAAGGTAGTTGCATTATGGGTAGATGATGCAACAAAAAGCCATAAAGAAACTATTAGTCGAGGAGCAAAAAGTTATATGAAACCAACAAAGAAAGAAGATGCTAATGGACAGGTCATTCTTTCAGGAATTCATACTTATGGAGAAACCCTTCATGTTTTTGTTGAAAGAAAAGACTATGATGGAGTTTTTCTTCCTGGATATAAAGCTTGGAATCCAACATATCGACCTGAAGCAGTTGGATTAAAATATATTGACCATATGGTAGGGAACGTAGGTTGGAATGAAATGAACAAATGGTGTGATTTTTATGCAAATGTTATGGGTTTTGCACAGTTAATATCATTTGATGATGATGACATTTCTACAGAGTATACTGCACTTATGAGTAAAGTAATGAGCAATGGAAATGGAAGAATAAAATTTCCTATCAACGAACCTGCAGATGGAAGAAAAAAATCTCAAATAGAAGAATATATAGATTTTTATAATGGAGCGGGTGTGCAACACATTGCTTTGGCTACAGATAATATTATAGAAACAGTAAAAGCATTGAAAGATAGAGGAGTAGAGTTTTTATACGTTCCTGAATCTTATTATGATACAGTTCTTGATCGTGTTGGAGAAATTGATGAAGATTTAGCACCTTTAAAAGAGCTCGGTATTTTGATAGATCGCGATGACGAAGGATATCTTCTACAACTTTTTACTAAGCCGGTTTTAGATAGACCTACTATGTTTTTTGAAATAATTCAACGAAAAGGAGCACAATCTTTTGGAAAAGGAAACTTTAAAGCACTTTTTGAGGCCATAGAAAGAGAACAAGAAATGCGAGGTACATTATAAAACAGTCAAAATATTACTAAATCTTTAGGATTTCAAATCAAAACTTAACACCTTAATAAACATAGTGTTAAACTTTATTAGTTGGTATAAATATGTAAAAAAGGGTAGTATTTTTGCGCCGCGAAAAGGGTGATTGCTTTTCGTTGATTTAAGTAAAGTTTTCATAAGTTTAAGTTTTTGATTGGTTAATATAAAAGTCCGATATTTTATCGGACTTTTTTTATACATACAATTTTTTGGTGCAGAAATTGTTTAACATACTGTTACGACTATTAATGCAGATGATTTTATTATTTTTATACTATTAAATAAAGTGATGAAAAAATATATTTTAGGAATACTTTGCCTTTTGTTTTTTGGAGGGTTAACAGGCCAAGAAATTCACAAAAGACAATCAGCGTTTAAACCAGGAGAATGGTTTCAATTTAGAATACATTATGGAATTTTTAATGCTAGTTATGCAACTCTTGAAGTTAAAGAAAGTAATTTGCATGGAAAGAAAGTAAATCATGTTATAGGAATAGGAAAAACTACAGGGATTGCTCGCTGGTTCTTTAAAGTAGATGACAATTATGAAACCTTTATTGATAAAGAAAACGATCGCCCTTATAAATTTATAAGACAAATAGACGAAGGAGGGCATACTAAAGATGTAGAAATTAATTTTGATTACGCTACAAAAACAGCACTTTATCATGATAGAAAAAGAGATAAGAAAAAAACAATATCAATTCATGAAGAGGTTCATGATATGGTATCTACATTTTATTATTTAAGGAATGAGGTAGATATAAGTAAACTTAAAAAAAATGATGAGTTTACGCTAGATATGATTTATGATGATGATGAAACTTTTAAATTCCGTATTAAATATTTGGGAAAAGACATCATTAGAACTAAATTTGGAAAGATTGAGTGTTTGAAATTTAGACCTTATGTACAATCAGGACGTGTTTTTAAAGAGCAAGAAAGTCTAACAGTTTGGGTATCAAATGATGAAAATAAGATACCTTTGCGAATAAAAGCAGATCTAGCTGTAGGGAGTATCAAAGCAGATTTAAACGCCTACAAGGGATTAAGCCATCAATTTAAAATTATATTTAAATAATTTTAATGAAAATAGAGACGAATATTGCTCAGCGTATTCAAAAGCTTGAAGAAAAGTATAAAAACTCAGGCCAAGACTTGGGCGCTTATCTTGACGGATTATTGCATCAACGTTATCTTACCTACTGGGATTATATTCACCTAGATACTTTGTTAAGCTTACAAATTCCTCGAACACATTTTCCAGACGAAGAAATTTTCATCATGTATCATCAAATTACAGAGCTGTATTTTAAGTTGATTATACATGAGCAAAAACAAATTATAGACGATAAGCTTCAGAAAGCTAGCTTTTTTGTAAAAAAAGTTAATCGAATAAATAATTACTTTAAAGCATTAATATCTTCTTTTGAGATAATGATTAATGGTATGGAAAAAGAGCAATTCTTGCAATATAGAATGTCATTACTTCCAGCCAGTGGATTTCAATCTGCTCAATATAGAATGATTGAATTTTATGCTACTTCAATGGAGAACTTAGTGCATCATACTGTTAGAGAACAATTTTCTAAAAAAGATACTCTAGAAGAATTGTATGATCATATTTATTGGAAAAAAGGAGCAACAAATAAGGAAACTGGCGAAAAAACATTAACCTTAAAACAATTTGAATATCGATATACTCCACGTTTTATGCGTATAGCTAAATCTGTAAAAAACACCAATATATATCATAAATATTTACAGCTTCCTGAAGATGAAAAGAAAGATAAAATTTTGATAGATGCATTAAAAGCATTGGATATAAGTTCAAATGTACTCTGGCCTTTAATGCATATGGGATCTGCGTATCGTTATTTAAGGAAAGAAAGAAATGAGATAGATGCAACAGGAGGAACCAATTGGAAAGAGTATTTACCTCCAAGCTTTCAGAAAACTATTTTCTTTCCTGAAATTTGGACTGATGAAGAAAAAGAAAATTGGGGAAAGCAATGGGTAGACCATATTTTTAACCCAAAGAATATGTAATTTAATAGTATGAATAAATTTGCCGTATTAGCGTTCACTTTTATAATGTTTTCTTGTAATAAAAAACAAGAAGTAGCGCCAGTAGCTCTAGAAACAGAGAAGGAAGAAACTTCTGTAGCAAAAATAGAATTTGGGTATAACTTGAATGATTATGTAGTACAAAGAGATACTATTAAATCTGGAGATAGTTTTGGGGAGATTTTGGCACAACATCATATAGACTACAGTAAAATAGCAGAAATAGCAACGAAAATTAAAGATACATTCGATGTTCGAATAATAAGAGCAGGGAAAACATATACAATTCTTAAATCTAAAGATACCACAGAAAAAGCGCAAATATTTATATATAAACACGATAACGTGAATTTTACAGTTATAGATTTTAAAGATTCATTAGTAGATGCAATCAAATTTAAAAAGCCTGTAAAGATAATAGATAGAGAAGCATCAGGTATTATAGAAACGAGCCTGTCTGATGCAATTTCTAAACAAGGCATAGATTATAACATCATTAATGAAATGTCTGATATTTATGCCTGGACCATTGATTTTTTTAGACTTCAAAAAGGAGATCGGTTTAAAATAATTTACAAAGAAAAATATATTGAAGATAGTATTTATGCTGGAGCAGGAGATATAGTAGCTGCATATTTCGAACACAAAGGAGAACCATTTTATGCATTTAGATATGAAAATGATTCTATATTAGGAACCGTAGATTATTATGATGATGAAGCAAATACATTGCGACGTGCTTTTTTAAGAGCTCCTGTTCAGTATAGTAGAATTTCATCTCGATACAATTTAAGAAGAAGAATTGCTTATTACGGAAATAGAATAAAACCTCATAGAGGAACAGACTATGCTGCTCCAATAGGAACGCCAATTATGTCAACTGCTAATGGAACCGTTGTTAAATCTTCATATACTAGAGGAAATGGCAAATATGTTAAGGTTAAACACAACAGTACTTACAGTACGCAATACCTGCATATGCAAAACAGAAACGTAAAAGTGGGTGATTTTGTAAAACAAGGAGATATCATTGGTTGGGTAGGAATGACAGGAAATACAGGAGGACCACATGTATGTTATCGTTTTTGGAAAAATGGGAGACAAGTAGATCCGTTTAAACAAAAATTACCTGTTGCAGAACCAATTAAACCAGAAATTAAAGAACAGTATTTGACATTTATCCGCCCGCTAGTAACTAAATTAGATTGTATTATTTTTGAAGAAAAGCAAGAAGAAGAGCAACAAGAGTTTATTACAGAATCTAATACTGTAAATGAAATAAACAAAACTAACGAAACATACAATAATGTCATTAAAGACCATCAATCCGACTAGTACCAATACATGGAATAAACTTCAACTTCATTTTGATTCGATTAAAAATACTTCATTAAAAGAAGTTTTTGAAAAAAACCCTGAAAGAGCAAATGAGCTTTCTGTTCAGTGGGATGATTTTTACGTTGATTTTTCTAAAAATAAAATCACCTCAGAAACGCTAACATTACTTGTCCAATTAGCTAGAGAAGTAGGTTTGGAAGATGCTATTGAAAAATATTTTCGGGGAGAGGCTATAAATCAAACAGAAAAAAGAGCGGTACTGCATACGGCTTTAAGAGCAAAAGAAAATGATGAAGTATTAGTAGAGGGTGAAAATGTAATTCCTGAAATTTTTGAAGTTAAGAATCATATAAAAGAATTTACGAATGCTATTGTATCAGGAGAAAAAAAAGGATACACAGAAAAAGCGTTTACAGATATTGTTAATATTGGTATTGGAGGTTCAGATTTAGGACCAGCAATGGTAACAGAAGGACTTCAATTTTATAAAAACCATTTAGAAACACATTTTATAAGCAATGTAGATGGAGATCACGTTTACGAAATATTAAAGAAATTGGATCCTGAAACCACATTGTTTGTTATTGTCTCTAAAACTTTTACTACCCAAGAAACTTTAAGCAATGCTACTACTGTAAAAAAATGGTTTTTAAATCATGGATCTGAAAATGACATTGCTAAGCATTTTGTAGCAGTATCTACTAATTTAGAAAAAATAACAGCGTTTGGAATAGCTAATGAAAACATCTTCCCGATGTGGGATTGGGTAGGAGGTCGTTTTTCATTGTGGAGTGCTGTAGGATTATCTATTAGTTTGTCAGTAGGGTATGATAATTTTGATCTCCTTTTGGCTGGAGCAAATAAAATGGATCGTCATTTTAAGAACACAAAATTTGAAGAAAATATTCCAGTAATATCAGGATTGTTGACAGTATGGTATAATAATTTTTTTGGAGCAGAAAGTGAAGTGATTATACCCTATACTCAATATTTGAATAGATTTTCTGCCTACTTACAACAGGGTATAATGGAAAGTAATGGTAAGAGTGTAGATAGAGAAGGAAATAGAGTCAATTATCAAACAGGTACTATTATATGGGGAGAGCCTGGAACAAATTCTCAACATGCTTTTTTTCAATTAATACATCAAGGAACAAAAGTAATTCCTGCAGATTTTATAGGTTTTGTTAACCCTCTTCATAAAGACAAAGATCATCATCATAAGTTAATGGCTAACTTTTTTGCTCAAACAGAAGCATTGATGAATGGAAAAACCCAAATAGAAGTTGTCTCTGAATTACAAAGCAAAAATATTTCTGAAGAAGAAATTAAAAAACTAACTCCTTTTAAAGTTTTTGAAGGAGATAAACCAACTACAACTATTCTAATAGACAAATTAACTCCCGAAAGCTTAGGTGCTTTAATTGCTCTTTATGAACATAAAATATTTGTACAAGGAATAGTATGGAATATTTTCAGTTATGATCAATGGGGGGTTGAGCTTGGGAAGCAATTAGCAAACACAATTTTAACAGATATTGAAAACTCAGTTATTACCGATCATGATGCATCTACATTAAATTTACTTAAATATTTTAAAAAATATTAACATTTTTTGTCAATAAATCAACTAATAAGTTAAATTATTGTTAAATAAATAATAGTGTTAATTGCTTATTTTTGTTAAAATTAACAAATAACACCAATTTTGTACAATAAATAAACAAATTTAACAACACATGAGAACAATTTACAAGTGGGTTTTAACGGTCGTTTTTGCGTTAGCAGGAACCGCCGCATTTTCACAAGGGGTAACGACTTCTGCATTAGGAGGTAAAGTTACTGACAATACAGGAGGTCCTTTACCAGGAGCAAATGTAATTGCTGTTCATATTCCTTCAGGAACAACGTATGGAGCAGTAACTGATTTTGACGGACTATACAGAATTTCCAACATGCGTGTTGGAGGTCCTTATAAAGTAACTATTAGTTATGTAGGGTTTAATGATTTTGTAAGAGAGAATCTTTTCTTAGACTTAGGTCAAACAAGAAGAATAAGCACGCAACTTGGAGAAGCTACTACAGCGCTAGATGAGGTAATTGTGACCGGAGTATCTGGAGGATTGTTTAATACTAATAAGACAGGTTCTGAAACTTCGATTACTAAAAGAAAAATCGCACTACAACCAGCAACAACAAGATCAATCGCAGATTTCGTTAGACTAACACCAGAAGCTCAGATAGCTGAAGTTAATGACGGGTTTTCAGTTTCTTTTGCAGGTCAAAATAATAGATTGAACTCGATTTATATAGATGGAGCTATTAGTAATGATGTATTTGGTTTGGCAGGTTCTGGTACCAATGGAGGTCAAACAGGAGCACAACCATTTTCTATAGATGCTATAGAATCTTTTCAAGTACAAGTAGCACCTTTTGATGTTCGTATTGCTGGTTTTGCTGGAGGTGCTATTAGTGCCGTTACTAGATCGGGTACTAACAACTGGGAAGGATCTGCTTACTATTTCTTAAGAAATGAAAGTTTAGCAGGTAGAACTCCACCAGATTTAGTAGACGAGTCTGCTGGAGAAAGTAGAGAACGTTTGAGTGATTTTACAGCGCAAACCTATGGTTTTAGAGTTGGTGGGCCTATCGTAAAAGATAAATTATTTTTCTTTTTGAATTATGAAAGACAAGATGATGAAACTCCTCAACCTTTTCAGTTTTCTAATTATGCTGGAGATACAGATGAAGCAGGAATCAATTCTCTAAGACAATTTATCCAGACAAATTTTGGATATGATACAGGAGGTTTTGATAATAATACACGTACAACAGAAAGAGACAATATTACAGCAAAATTAGACTGGAATATTAGTCAAAACCATAAATTGTCATTGCGTTATAGTTTGAATAGCATTGATAACTTAGAAGCGAGAAACTCAGGAAACTTTAATATTGGTTTCAATAATGGGTCAGAGTTTTTCGAATCTATTACACATACAGCAGCGCTAGAATGGAATGCACAGTTTGGGAATAAATATGCAAACAGTCTAATTTTAGGATATACAAGAGTAAGGGATGATAGAGATCCACTTGGAAATCCTTCCCTACTGTAGATATTAGAGATGGTAATGGTACCATTAGTTTTGGAGCAGAGCCTTTTTCTACTGCAAACTTATTAGATCAAGATATCTTTACAATCACAAATAATTTCGAAATCTATGCAGGAAAACATACAGTTACTTTAGGAACGCATAATGAATTCGCAAGTATTACCAACTTATTCTTTGCATTTAACTTTGGAGATTACACTTTTAATAGTGTAAATGATTTCTTAACAGGAGCTCCTGCAGATTTCTACCAAAGAGGATATTCTTTACTAGCTGGCAACGGTGTAGGAGATGAATCATCAGGAGCTGCAGAGTTTGATGTAGCACAACTTGGGTTTTATGTACAAGATGAGGTTCAACTTTCAGACAATTTTAAATTATCAGCAGGTGTTCGTTTTGACTTACCAATTTGGGAAGATGGTATAGGGAATGAGGATTTTGATAACAGAACAGCCCCAATATTAGAAGCTGCTGGAAAAGACCTTCAAGGTGCTAGAGCTGGACAAGGACCAAGCACAATATTACACGTATCTCCAAGAGTAGGTTTTAACTGGGATGTTAAAGGTGATAGAACGACTCAAGTTCGTGGTGGATTTGGAATATTTACTTCTAGGCTTCCATATGTATGGCCAGGAGGGCTTTACAACAATAACGGTGTAACAGGTGGTTTTGCAGCTAGTTTTAATTTGCCAGGTGATATCACTTTTAATCCAGATGTAAACGATCAACCAGTAAATGTAGCTCCAGGATCTGGAGGTGTTGGTGGAAATGTAGATTTGTTTGCTTCCGGGTTTAAACTTCCGCAAGTACTTAAATATAGTTTTGGAGTTGATCATAAATTACCTTGGTGGGGTTTAATCGCTAGTGTTGATGGACTTTTTAATGATAACATTCAAACTGTTTTTTATGAAAACCTAAATATTGGAGATCCAGTAGGAACTTTACAAGGAGCAGATAATCGTCCTTTCTATAGTGATAGTTTTGGAGATCTACTAGATAATACGTATGGAAGGATCATATTGGCATCTAATACCAATGAAGGGTCTTCATATACAGCTTCTTTTACACTTACAAAGCCTTTTGATAATGGATTTTCAGGAAGTGCAACCTATTCTTATGGAAATTCATTTGCGATCTTTGATTTAACATCATCTCAAAATAGCTCGCAATGGAGAAATATTCAAACAGTAAATGGTAAAAATTCAGACCTACCAACTACACGTTCAGATTTTGCTCAAGGACATAGAGTTATAGGAAGTGTTTCTTATGAATTAAAATGGAATGAAAATGTAAAATCTAGAATAGGTTTATTCTATGAAGGATCTCAGGCTAGACCATTTAGCTATATTTATCAAGAAGGACCAGATTTATTAAATGATGACTCTCGAGATAATGCGCTTATTTATGTTCCGGCTGATGCAAGTGAAATTACATTAGTAAGTACGGCTAATAACCCTTTAACTCCAGGACAACAATTTGCGGCTTTAGATGCATTCATTGAGAGTGATGATTACTTAAGAAGTAGAAGAGGTCAATTTGTAGATAGAAATGGAGATAGAGGGCCATGGAGTCATGTTGTAGATCTTAAGTTCTTGCAAGATTTTACAATCAGTTCAGGAAGTAAAAAACACACATTACAATTTTCTGCAGATGTTTCTAACTTCACCAACTTACTTAACAGTGATTGGGGAAGAAGAAGCTTTATTGGAGGTAATGTAGGATTAATTAGAACAGAAAGCGGAGGACCTAATCCAACGTTTAGTTTTGATCCTAGTATTGTTGACAGAATTGAACAAATAGATGATAACGGAAACCAAAGTTCTAGATGGCAAGTACAGTTAGGAGTACGATACATTTTTGAATAATAATCGATATAATATCAAATTTAAAACCCTGCTTAAAAGCAGGGTTTTTTTATGCTACAAAATCACTATTTTTGTTAGACACACTAAAAAACTTAACAATGTACGAAACAGTAAAAATACTTCATTCATATTGGGCTTATCTAGCGCTTCTTGTTTTATTAATAGCCACTGTAAATGCAATAATAGGCTATGCAAGTACCAAAGACTTTAAAAATAAAGACTTAAGAATTAGTTTGTTTGGACTTATATTTTCGCATATTCAATTACTCATAGGTATTGTTTTATATTTTGTATCAGTTCGTTTTTCTTTATGGAGTGAATTAGGAATGGGTGGTATTATGAAAGATGGAGTTTCAAGACTTTATTTGGTAGAACACCCTAGCATTAATATTATAGCAATTATTTTAATAACTATAGGATGGTCAAAACACAAAAAGCAAGAAACATCAAAAAGAAAGTTTGGAAAAATTGCTTTGTTTTATGGTATAGGATTGCTTTTAATTTTAAGTAGAATTCCATGGGATAGTTGGATCTCTTAAAAATTAGATATACATTAAAAAAAGACCTCTTAATAGAGGTTTTTTTATGAGACATTTTTTAAATATCTGATTAATAGACTCTAAAAAACAAAATAATATTAAAATCACTCTCTTTTTACTACACGTTATTCAAGAAACCAGACCATACTTTCTTGTAATATGGGCACCTTTATTCTTACATTTAAAATATTAAAATAATTGTATAACCTTAAATAAGTAGTAAACATGAAAAAAACAAATTTAAAAAACTTAGCATTAAAAAAAGAAACTATTTCAAAAATTCAAGAAAGAAACATTAAAGGAGGAATAGGAACTTTTGGGCCAACATTCTTATGTAAATCTCAAATATTTCAAGGAGAGGATAATTGTGTATCTATAGCTCAACGATAAAAGATTAAATAGTTATTACCCCAAAGCCTGAACTAAAATTCAGGCTTTTTTGCTTAAATTAAGATTATCTTAAAGCATTATCAGGAGGAATACCATCTGCATTACCATGATTTCCGCCAAGGATACCCTGAGGATTCTGAATTTCAAACTGTGTAAATTTTTCTAACATAATAATTAGTTTTTAATTAAACAATAAATAACATTTAGTATCTTTTAATAGGGTGTCAATTAACGGAAAAAACCATCAGGCGGAATACCATTACTATCTCCATGTTGTCCACCTAAAATAGCTTGAAGGTTTTGAATTTCGAATTCGTTTAATACTTCTAACATAATATTTGTTTTTTTAGTTAATAAATCATTTATATTATACTGTTTTAATTAGATTGATTTCTTACCTTTTTAAGTAAAAATAAATATACAGGAAAATGATCACTATAGCCTCCTGTATAAATCCCGTTGGCATAACTTCTAAAAGGATATCCTTTATATTTTCCTGAAGGAGTAATTAAATAATCCTTATTGTAAATACCTGCTTTCCAATACCGAAAAGAAGCTGTGTTTTTTTCTAAAAAGGGATATGTAAAAAACAACTGATCAAATAAATTCCAAGTATCTCTATACGCTAGAGAGCCTATGCCTTTTCTGAATATATTTTCCATTGGATTGTATAAAGAAATAGTATCTATAGCAGACTTTTTTAGAGGAATTGTTTTCAGTACTTTTTTAAAACTAACACTGTGTGGGCCATCATTAAAATCTCCCATGCTTATTATTTTGGCTTTTATATTTAATAGCCGCAGAGAATCAATTATTTTTTTATTTAGATATGCAGCAGCAATGCGATTTGGCCTACTTCTTAATTCGCCGCCTCTTCTGGAGGGCCAATGGTTTATTATAAAATGTATTTCTTCATGATCTAGAAGTCCGGTAACCACTAAAACGTCACGTGTAAAATCTAGATATCCTTCATCGTTTTTTAAAATCAAAGGGTAAGTTTTAATATAGGTAGGAATAAAATACTTTTTTTTAAATAGAAGTGCAACATCAATTCCTCTTTCATCTCTAGAATCCCTATGAATAATTCCATAGTCGTTTATTTTCATTGATGTATTATTAATTAAATCTTGCAGAACAGCAATATTTTCTATTTCACAAAGCCCAATAATATCTGGAGCTCCTTTTCTAATATCAGCACCAATAGTAGAAATAACAGATCCTATCTTATCTATTTTATCAAAATATATTTGAGAACTCCAGGCGTACTTACCAGTAGGAGTTCGGTCGTCATCAAAGGTATTAGGGTTGTTGATGGTATCAAACAAATTCTCAACATTATAAAAAGCAATGGTTCTTATTTTATAGCTTTCTTTGGTTTGAGAATATGTAAATAGCGTATTCAAAACAATAAGTGAAATACAGTAAAATTTAAACATAAGAAAGAAGTAATTTTTATAAATGTAAGAAAAATAGTATAAAAATATTATATTCGTTTCCTCAAAAAGTATTTTATGAGAAGGAAAGGAATCGTTTTTTGCTTTTTTATAATTCCATTATTGTTATTTTCTCAAGGAGATTTTACAGTTACTGGTTTTATAAAAGATTCACGAACGCAAAAAGAAATTGGAGGAGTTCTATTAAAAATCGAACCCCTTTCTTTATATATAAAATCTGAAAGCAATGGTTTATTCGCTATTAAAAATCTATCTGAAGGCACTTGGGTATTAGAGCTAAACTTATCAGGTTATAAAACAGTTAGAATACCAGTTTTAATAGCCAATTCTTCTATAGATCTAGGAGTTATTTTTTTAGAAAATGATCTTTTAGAAGAATTATCTGAAGGCATTGTAAACTTGGCAGAGAGTGATTTTGATGATGGTACTGATATTAATTTTTCTTCCGGATTACTGCAAGCGACTAAAGATGTATTTTTAACTAGAGCAGCATTTGATTTTAGTCAAGCTTTTTTTAATGTAAAAGGATATGATTCTCGAGAAGGAGAAGTACTAATTAATGGAACTCCAATTAATAAAATATTTAATGGAAGGCCTCAATATAATAATTGGGGTGGACTTAATGACGTAACCAGAAATCAAATATATAGCAACGGGTTGTCACCTTCAGAGTATTCTTTTGGAGGTATTTTGGGAACAACAAATATAAATACAAGGGCGTCGAGCTATAGGCCAGGATTACGAGTGTCGATATCTGGGTCAAACAGGACGTATTCAGGAAGGCTAATAGGGACGTATAATTCTGGGCTGTTAAAAAATGGATTGGCATATAGTATTTCAGCTTCTAGAAGGGTAGCTTCTCAAGGGTTTATAGATGGAACTTTTTATGATGCGTTTTCGCTTTTTTCTTCTTTAGAGTATAAGATATCTGAGCAACAAAGTATTAATTTTACTGGAATTTTTGCATCAAATAGAAGAGGTCAATCTACAGCAATAACAGAGGAAGTTTTTAATTTGGTAGGGAGAAATTACAATCCTTTTTGGGGAATTCTAAATGGAGAAGTTAAAAATACAAGAGCTCGAAAAATACAAGAACCTATTTTTATGTTCAATCATTTTTTTGATGGGAAAAAGATAAAATTAAACTCTAGTATAACGTATCAATTTGGCCAATTTGGTAGAACAAGAATCTCATTTTTTAATGCACCTAATCCTGATCCTATTAATTTTAGAGCACTACCAAGTTTTTATATCAATAGTAATGGAGCTCCTAGTTTTGAGAATGCAATATTGGCCAGGGAGGGATTTTTAACAAATCCACAAATAAACTTTGATGCTATATTTCAAGCAAATGAATCTTCAAATAGCAGTTCATATCTTATACAAGAAGATAGAACAGATGATACGCAACTAACCTTCAATACCATTGCTAATATTCATTTGAATAACAGAATGTCATTGAATACAGGGTTTACATATAGAAAATTGACTTCAGATAATTACGCATTATTAAAAGACCTTTTAGGGAGCGCTTTTCATTTAGATATAGATCCATTTAGCAATACTCAGAATAATCTTCAGGATACTTCTATGAAAATTGAAGGCGATAGATTTGGATATAATTATTTACTTAGTGCTGAAGAGATGAACCTCTTTACTCAACTTCAATTTAAGTATAATAAATGGAATGCATTTTTATCAGGTAAAGTATCACAAACAACTTATGAAAGAGAAGGGAAGTTTTTAAATGAACGTTTTTCGGAAAACTCCTTAGGGGTTAGTGAAAAGGCTATATTTTCAAATTTTGGAATAAAAGGAGGGTTGGGTTACAAAATTAATGAGCGACATATTTTTAATTTTAAAGGCTCATATATAACGCGCGCACCTACGCTACAGAATACCTTTATAAATCCAAGAGAAAATAATGCTATTGTACCTAATCTTTCAGAAGAAAAAATAACAACTGCTACTATAGATTACCTAGTAAGATTTCCAAAAATAAAAGCACGATTTACAGGATTTTACACACTTTTTGAGAATAGTACTGATATTAACTTCTTTTTTGTTGAAGGAGGTTTTGGATCAGATTTTGTTCAAGAAGTAACAACAGGAATCAGCCAGCGTCATATAGGTGGAGAATTTGGATTAGAATTTAAAGCTTCTCCAACAGTTAAACTTACATTGGTTGGATCAATTGGAGATTATACCTATACTAGTGATGCGGCTGTATCTATCAGTTTTGATACTTTTGGAGATAACCTCATAAATACTCAAGGGAGTTTAGATTTAGGTAATTCTTCTATAAAAGGATTGAAAACTAATGATGGCCCTCAACAAGCATATGCATTAGGGATTGAATATCGTGATCCTAAATATTGGTGGATAGGTACTACTATTAATAGGCTTTCAAACAACTTTATTAGCATTTCAAGAATAAACAGAACAGAAAGTTTTAAGATCAACCCTGAAACTGGATTAAAATTCCCAGAGGCAACAGACGAAGCTGTTGATGAAATTCTAGAACAAGAAGCAATAGCCCCTGTTTACTTAGTAAACTTAATTGGAGGTAAGTCATGGCTAATTAATGGAAAGTATATAAGTGTATTTGTTAGTATTAATAATGCTTTAGATTTTACATTTAGATCGGGTGGCTTTGAACAGAGTAGAGCAGGAAATTTTGAACGCTTAAGAAGAGATAATTTGAGAGATAATCCCTCTTTTGGACCCAGACATTGGTATGGGTTTGGAAGAACATTCTTCATCAACCTATCTGTAAATTTTTAATGATATATAAAATGAAAACATTTTTAAAAACAAGCGTTGCATATTACTTCCTTTTTTTAGCATTTATATCTTGTACACAGAATGAAACCTTTGATGAACCAGAAAAACTATGTGTTAATTCTGAAGTTATAGTAAATACCTCTTTTAAAGAAGTAAAAAAACTTTATAAGGATAGAATTATTCAAATTCAGGAAGATTTAATTATAGAAGGATATATAATTTCTAGTGATCTTGCCGGTAATTTTTTTGGAACATTACATTTCCAAGATGATTTCCAGAATCCTAAAGAAGGCTTTCAAATAAATATAGATCTTAGAGAATCTCATCTTTTTTATGAAAGAGGAAGTAAGGTTATTATAAAACTAAAGAACTTGTATTTAGGGAATAGAAATGGCGTTTTTGAGTTAGGAGGTGTTTTTACAAATACAGGAGGAACATTATCTGTAGGTCGTTTACCTTTAGTTCAAGTGCGTTCTCATATTTTTTCTTCTTGTGACCTTATACAGAAAATACAACCTTTTGATGTATTATTAACAGAAATAAATGACAGTTTAATAAATACATTAATCAAAATAGAAAATATAGAAGTAGCTCCAGAAGATATTTGCAAATCATATGCAATTTCACAAGAACGTACTGAGCGTGCTTTAAGAGATTGTGATGGTAGTGAAATTATACTAAACAATAGTGGTTTTTCAGATTTTCAAGATAGTATGTTACCCTCAGGTAGTGGAGAATTAGTAGGAGTATTAGGAAAATCAGGAGATGAATATCAATTAACAATTAGAGATACAAGCGATGTTATTTTTATAGAAGAACGATGCGGTGGTTTTGTATTTTCATGTGAGACCCCTTTAATTGAAGCTAAAACAGAACGATTATTTTTTTCAGAAATAGCAGATCCTAATAATAATGCTCAAGTACGTTTTATTGAAATATATAATGCAAATGATATTCCTATAAACTTAGATGGATGGGAAATTAAGAGATACACAAATGAAAATACAACAATTAGTTCCAGTGCAGATTTATCAGGATTTATATTGCAAGCTCATACTACTTTTGTTATTGCTGTAAATGCAATAGAATTTGAAAAAGTATTTGGGTTTTCTCCAGACATGGAAGGAACATCAGGAGGGCCAGCAGGTTCTAATGGAGATGATAATTTTGAATTGATTGATGCAAATGGAAATGTGATTGATGTATTTGGAATTATAGGAGAAGATGGATCTGGAACCAATCATGAATTTGAAGACGGAAGAGCAAATAGAAAAATTACAATTACCAAAGCAACTACAAAATATACATTTTCTGAGTGGACCATTTATAATGATACAGGAGGTGAAGGTACTTTCAACGAACCGCAAGATGCTCCTGGTATTTTTACGCCAGGAAAACGTTGAGAATTAATTGAATATATTATTAAAATTAAAAAAACGGACATTACCACCGTTTAAAAAATTATTCCTGCTGAGGACAACAAATTAAGCTTCTGCAATTAGGATTAAATGATAACTCTTTGCAAATTTCATCGAGTGTTAAACATCTGTCAGTATAAGATTTAATGCCTTCTTTAATTTGATTATCTAACTTAGAAATCATTTTTATTTAATTCTAAACTTTTAGATTTTGCTTTTTCATAGTTTTGGTTTTACAACCACAGCATACAGGTAATATTATATTTGTTAGTATAAATTAAAAAAAGCGGGAAAGCCCCGCTTTTATAATTATTTTTTATTACAAGGACCTCCAGAAGGTTTTGGTGGGCACTCTATTGTTCCTCCACATTGTACTGAACAATAATTTGAACAAAAAACGCTTAGTATACTTCCTGGTCCGCCAGAACCTCCTTTTAATAAAGAAGTCTCTAAATTAGAAATCGTTTTTTTCTTTAAACTTAAATTTCTACTCTTTTTTTTCATAATAAAATGTTTTAGTTTTAGGTCATTCTAAATTTTGGCACAATCAGAAATTGTGAATGACAATGACAATTTCTTTGCGTTCTTAATATTGCTACCTTTTAATTATAGAGATACAATTATCTTCCCCATCATATATTTGAGAAACACACAAAAATTGTGTTTGTTGAATAGTTCCTGGAGTTAAAACCCCACCTTTAATACTATTTTCTTGGATTTTTGAAATGACCTCTTTTTTTAATTCTAAACTCTTAAGATTTCTTTTTTTCATAATTTCTGGTTAAAACAATTACTGGTTATTAAAGCAAACCACATGTATTATTTTGGGTATGACAAACAAAATCCTCTGTTTTTGGGCATAGAATTAAGGATGGAGTACATAATATACAAGAACCAGTAAGAGGATTCATACCACCTTTAATATCCGATTGATCGTCTAACTTAGAAATCATTTTCTTGTTTAATGATAAACTTTTAAGATTTTGTTTTTTCATAATTAATAGTTTTTAAGATTAACATTTGACCTCTAAATTAATTTGAAGAGTGCGTATTTTAAAGTGTATGTTGTGACGATTTATATATTTCGAGTCGATATTTATAAATTCTAAACACTATAAATTCGCCTTTATTTTTTGTCATTTTCAATCATAAAAACACATATGTCAAATAAGAATTGTCTATTAAAATGATTTAATGAAATAATTAAAATCTATATTTAGATAGTTGTAAACAATTAATTGTTTAGAGTTTCAAGAGATATATATTGTAATTTTATAATTGAGAAAAATTGCTATGAACATAATTTTCCTCAAAGAGTAGACATCAATTGATGTTTGCTCTTTTTTAATTATTTTTATACAATGAAAACAACAACAGAATCTTTTTTTAATGCACTCCGAGATGGAGATGCTTCCATTATAAAATCAATGTTGGTTTCAGAACCAAATTTAGTAAGTACAAGAGATACCCGAGGGTCTACACCTTTGGTTTTAGCAGCATATTACAATCATATTGAAGTAACAAATCTTTTATTAGATCTTAATGCAGGTATTGATGATAAAGATAGTGCAGGCAACACAGCTCTTATGGGTGTTTGCTTTAAAGGCTATAAGCAAGTTGCCGAGACTCTTATTGAAAGAGGGGCTAATGTGAATTCAGTAAATGGAAATGGAGCTACTGCACTTATTTATGCAGCTACCTTTGGGCACGAAAGTATTGCTAAATTATTACTTGCAAATGGGGCAGATCCTTCTATAAAAGACCTTAGAGGAAATACTGCTGCAAGCCATGCAAAAATGCAAGGATTAAGCAATCTTGTGGTTTTATTAGAATCATAGTCTTTTAAATTATATCTACAATAATGAAATCACTAAAATTAGCATTAGTTCAAACAAGTCTGGTCTGGGAAGATCCTAATAAGAATCTAAAGAATATAGAGAATAGGATTAATGATATCAAAGAAACAGTTGATATTATTATACTACCAGAAATGTTTTCGACCGGATTTACAATGAATCCTTCTAAAGTTTCAGAAACTATGGAAGGGAACACCGTAAACTGGATGAAAAAACAATCAAAAATAAAAAACGCAGCAATATGTGGGAGTGTTGTTATTAAGGTTGATGAGAAATCGTATAATCGTTTTCTATTTGTAAAACCAGAGGGTACAATAGAATACTATGATAAACGACATACATTTACGTTAGCAGGAGAGCATGAAGTATATGAAAGAGGAAAGGAAAAACTAATACTTAAATATAAAGACTGGAAAATCTGCCCGTTAGTATGTTATGATCTTCGCTTTCCTGTTTGGGCAAGAAATACAGAAGATTATGATTTACTTCTATATGTTGCCAATTGGCCCAAACCACGTATAAATGCATGGGATGCACTTTTAAAAGCGAGAGCTATTGAAAACATGGCATATTGTGTGGGTGTTAATAGGGTTGGAAAAGATGAGAATGGGCATGAATATTCAGGACATTCTGCAGTATATGATGTTTTAGGAGATAGAATAGGTTATAGTGAAACGGAAGAAACCATTCTTGTAGAAATATCTAAAAGAAACATTGAACTTTATCGTCGTAAACTCATGTTTTTACAAGATCGAGATGTTTTTAATCTAAAATAAATCGTATTTGAGGTTCCCAGTTAGCTCGGAGTTCTATAGCTTCCGGATAATATGCAATTCTCTCGGGTTGTAACTTTTGAAGATAATTGCCTGTATCCCATTTTTTATTTCCGTTAGAGTCAAAAATAACACGGAGAAAATAATTTCCAGGATTGAGATATCTAAAATCATAATTAAATTGAGAGCTGTCTGCGAATTGTTCTACAGCAACATCTCCATTATCATCAATTAATTGAATAATAAGAGGGAAAGAAGTAACATTTTGTAGGGTAACATTAATACTCCCTAAATCTGCATATCCTTTAGAATTAATAAAATAATTGATGGTATCGTTACTATTTCCATAAAAATCTTCCAACGCTCCTGGAAGCATTTTTAATTGATATCGTTCACTTGGAGCGATTTCCCACAAAATTTTGAATTCATTTTTTAAAGAGTCTATCTCAGCATTAAAAGGAATCGAGATAGAATCTTTGTCAATGAGTGTTATTTTATTTGTGTCGTTTTTAACCAACGGGATATTAGCATGTATTATATAAGGATTGCCAAATTTTATATTCCTTCTTTCTTTAGGAGTTAATATTAGAGAATCATTATATAAATCTTTAAATTTTATATTAAAAGTATCTATTTTGGTAGGGTGTGAAACTTTAAAAATTAAAGAATCTACATCAATAGGAGTAAACCAATAATTTAAAGTGTCTTTTTCATGTTCTTTTACAATTTTATAGTGAAAATCATCAGGAACATCAGATAATAACTCAATATTCATCTTGTTCTCGGGATCTCCTTCATAACCAAAAATAATACGATTTTTAGAAACCAAAGAAGGTTTAGAAGCTCTGTAGTCGTTTATTTCTTTAAATAAGTTTAATGTATAAATACTATCTGTTGGAATTTCTATGAAATTTTCAATAAAGGCTATTTTATCTGTTTTTTGATTAAATAAATTGTTGCTGCTAATATCCTTCATTGCAATCAACATATATTTCCCTGCTTTCAAATTTGTAAGTTCAAAACTAACAACACTATCTAAAGTATTTGTTATATAAGTGGGAGGTTTTTTATAAATAATAGAATCTGTATAAGTAGAATCAATTTCATATAACATAACAGACACAAATTCATCTGCTTCTTTTTTTTTGGCATCTTTTATAAAACCTGAAACGGTTAAAGAATCTATATAATCTCCAGTAGAAAACACATACTTAAAAAAAGAATAAGGATTTCCTTCGTTATTATCTACAATACTCTGTCCAAAATTTAACACATAGGTTGTGTTTTCTCTTAAGGTATCTTTTATGATAATGTCTATAAAAGTATTTGCACTTCCTTGGGGTCTAATTTGAGGAAATTGTTTTAAAGGTGGTGAAATGATTAATTGTTTTTGTAGTTCATTGAGTTTTATATACTCATTAAATGAAATACGAATTCTTTTCCCTTTAAAATTAGTAGTGTTTAATTTTGGAGATGCTTTTGTTATTTCAGGAGATGTTATATCTCTTGGGCCCCCACCTGGAGTTCCTCTTTTAGCACAGTTTATAAGCGATACCAATATCGCAAAAAATAAACCAACCCGAATAACTTTATCCTTCATGAACCTCCAGCTTGTTAGGTTGCAAAATAACAACTATTTTTAATAATCTAGAAATGAGAAATCACAAAATACCAATAAAATCACTGAGTTAATGCCATAGTGGCGATACTAATTTTAATGTTGGTAACAATCTGAAGCTTTTTAACACATGCTTCTATAGTTGCGCCAGTGGTTACAACATCATCTACTAATAAAATATGTTTATTGTTTAATTTTTCATGATCTACTAAAGAGAATATTGTGTGATCATTAGTTCCTCTCATAACTCTATTTTTAAATGTCTGAGCTTTTGTATTATGAATACGAAGAAGTACGTTTTCATCAAAATGTGCGTCTAGACCTAACGCCAAACTTTTCGCAAATAAAGATACTTGGTTATATCCTCTTTTATGATATTTTTTTTTATGAAGAGGTACAGGTATTACAATATCAATATCTTGATATTTACTATCTTTTTTTAAATCTGTAGCCATCCATGTTCCTAACATGGCTCCAATTTTTTGATGTCCTTTATATTTTAATTGATGAATAAGCGTTTGGGTAATATTCTTTTTTTCAAAATTCAAGAATGCAGTTGCATTTTCAATAACAACTCTTCCATAGAAAATTTTTTCAATAGGATTTTCTTTTATTTTGTGATAATGTGTTAATGGAAGTTCATGTCTGCAATTTGCACAAATGATATTTTCATTTTTAAAAAGCATTGATTCGCATCCCAAACAAAGGTCTGGAAAGAATAAACTTTCAATATCATTTAGTATATTTACCAACTTAAGGAGCTATGATCGTTATGCTTGACCAAAGCTATGTAAAAATTCATGAAGCCGCAAAATAAACAATTAGGTCAGAAAATAATACTTGGAGCACTATTTCTCGCAATTGCTACATTAATAAGTCTCACTTACTTTAATTATATGGAAAGTGGAGAGAAAGTTTCTTTTTTAGCAAATGAAAAAGAGATGATTATTAATGATCTTAAAGAAATGCAAAAGAGCTTTGGAGAACTTACCGAAGCAAAAGGGAAAGTGGCCATAGAAATCAAAGAAAATAGAGAACGTATAGGGACTCTTTTAGATTCTTTGGCATCATTAGAGATAGATTATAATGTATTACAAACGTACAGAGGAGAATTATCTACGATGAGAAAAGAAAATGAACGTTATCGTAAAATCATCGATTCTATTCAATATCAAAACCTTTTATTAGAACGAGAAATAGATATTAGTAAACTTAAAATTAATGACCTTAGTGAATATTCTGAAGCATTGAAAGATTCTAATAATGTTCTAGAAAAAAGTAAAGATTCTTTAGAAAAAACAAATACAGTACTTACCAGTAAAATAACAGATGGCTCTATCCTAACGATATATAACTTAAAAGGGACATCGTATAGATTACGATCTAATGGAAAAGCAACAGAAACCAATAAAGCAAGTAGAACAGAGTTAATACAGGCTTGTTTTGTAATATTGCCCAATAAATTACTTAAAAACCTTCAAAATGATGTTTTTATACAGATAATTAACCCACGAAATAATGTGATGGGAAACAAAAAAACAATCACGTTTGATGATAAACTTCTCACGTATAGTAAACGATTATCTATAGAAATAAAAGACAAGCCTATAGATGTTTGTGATTATATAAATACAACCCAAGAAGAAGTTCTTTCAGGAAATTATATAGTAAATCTCTTCTATCAAGAAAAATTGCTTTCTAGTACTACTTTTCAGCTGAAATAGCATTTAAATTGACTTTAAAAATTCTATTTTTGCGATATGGCAAATCAAGATGAACATTTTAAGAAGGTAATATCTCATGCGAAAGAATATGGGTATATCTTTCCTTCTAGTGAAATATATGATGGATTAAGCGCTGTTTATGACTATGGTCAAAATGGGGTTGAATTAAAGAAAAATATTCGGGAGTATTGGTGGAAAGCCATGGTACAGATGAATGAAAATATAGTAGGCCTCGATGCAGCTATTTTTATGCATCCCACAACATGGAAAGCATCTGGTCATGTTGATGCTTTTAGCGATCCATTAATAGACAATAAAGATTCTAAAAAAAGGTATCGTGCAGATGTTCTGGTAGAAGAATTTAGAGAGAAAATTAATGAGAAAATTGTAAAAGATGTTCTTAAAGCTAAAAAGCGTTTTGGAGAAGCTTTTGATGAAAAGCAATTTCGAGAAACGAATCCAAATGTAATCCGTCGTCAAAAACAAATAGATGAAATCACCATTCAGTTAACAAAAGTTCAAGAAGAAGAAGATTTAGAAGGATTTAAGCAATTAATTGAAGGTTTAGGAATAGTATGTCCAATATCAGGAAGTAAGAATTGGACAGATGTTAAACAATTCAATTTAATGTTTGCTACCAAATTAGGAGCTTCTGCAGAACATGCGGTAGATTTGTATTTACGCCCAGAAACAGCGCAGGGTATTTTTGTAAACTTTTTAAATGTACAGAAAACAGGAAGGATGAAAATTCCTTTTGGAATAGCGCAAACCGGAAAAGCGTTTCGAAATGAAATCGTTGCCAGGCAATTTATCTTTAGAATGCGTGAGTTTGAGCAAATGGAAATGCAGTTTTTTATCAAACCTGGGACTCAAAAAGAATGGTATAAACATTGGAAAGAAGCGCGCTTAAAATGGCATTTATCATTAGGAATGGGTGAAGATAATTATCGTTTTCACGATCATGATAAATTAGCACATTATGCAGATGCAGCTGCCGATATAGAATTTAAGTTTCCATTTGGATTTAAAGAATTAGAAGGAATTCATTCTCGAACAGATTTTGATTTAAACAGTCATGAGGAGTTCTCTAATAAGAAACTTCAATATTTTGACCCAGCGATTAACGAACGTTACACGCCTTATGTTTTAGAAACTTCTATTGGTTTAGATCGTATGTTTTTAGCAGTTTTCTCAAATTCTTTACAAGACGAAACTCTAGAGGACGGATCTACACGAGTAGTATTAAAATTACCGGCAGTTTTAGCACCAACCAAAGTAGCAGTTTTTCCTTTAGTTAAAAAAGATGGATTGCCAGAAATAGCTCGTAAAATTATTGACGATCTAAAATGGGATTTCAGTACTTTATACGACGAGAAAGACGCAGTAGGAAAAAGATACAGACGTCAAGATGCAGCTGGAACTCCCTTTTGTATTACGGTAGATCATCAAACATTAGAAGATGAGACGGTTACTATACGTCATAGGGATACGATGCAACAAGATCGAGTACATATAAAAGAACTTCGTACTATGATTGCTAAAGAAGTTGATATGCGAACTTGGTTGATGAAGGTATAACAATTTTAAATTTATATAAATAATATAAAAAAAGCTTACAAATAAAAATTTGTAAGCTTTTTGATTATCTAATACTATTTGATAATTATTAACCAGGACAATTAAGCCCAGCACATGTAAAACCTTCACAAGAAAGCCCGGCACATGTATTGCCAGCAAGAGTCGCTGGACCGCAATCATCTGTAGGGTCGCATTCTAAGCTAACAATGCATGGAAATCCACAATAACTATTTGCTGAAAAATCCATGGCTGTACCTCCCGTAAGTCCAGATTTGTCCAAGTTAGAAATAGTTTTTTTAGATAAGTTCAATTTTAGATTTACATTCTTTTTTTTCATAATAATAAGTTTTTAAAATTTATCCTAAAACAATTAATGACACTTAAGATGTATGTCTATTCTTATAAGAAAATTTATAGATACTTTAAAAAGTACTCAATGATATCAGAGTAAAACTACTGCTGTTTAGGTGTTTATCCTAAAGAGAGTTTTCCTGATTTATAAAATAAGAGTAAAAAAGAACTTATAAGTGAAGTAAATTTATTAGAAGTGTAGTGTAAAGTCGTTGGTGTAGGATTTAATTTATAACAGTATTCTATTTAATATAGAAATTGTGGTAAATAAAAAAGAGAAAATGTCTATACTTCCTCTTTTATTCTTTTGTAAAGAAAAAATTATTGGATAATTTTTTCACAAATATTCAAAATACTTTCTCCGCACATATAGAAATCTATTGTTAGTTCGCAATCTGGAGTATCTGTGAAATTAGAACCTCCGCTTCCCGTTCCTCCTTTTGTATTTCTTTGATGTAACTCTGAAATTACCTTTTTATTTAAAAGTAATTTAGTATTGAAACTCTTTTTTTTCATAATAAAAATTAATAGTTAATATTTTGCTTATCTTTTAACAAAGCCCTCCTCTAACACAGCCAATATTAGTAGGAACACAAGCAGCACAAGTTGGCGCGCCTCCTTGAGTTCCGCAATCTTGTGTATCATCATTACCATTGCCATCTGCAATTTCTTCTACAGGATTAGTACCTCCTTTTAATTTTCTTGTGTGTAAATCTGAAATCACTTTTTTGTTTAAAGATAATTTAGCATTGAAATTCTTTTTTTTCATAATTTAAGTTTTTAATAGATTATAGTTTTAATATTATAAAAATAAAACGAATAAAAACTTAAAATATAAATGGTTTAAAATACTTTATAAGCGTAAGAAAATATACCGATTATGTGTCTTTAATTAGCATATCTGATTTAAATGAAAATTAAAAAAGAAGGTTTTTGGAATCAATATCATAATCAAAGGAAACAAGATCTGAAATTCCTATAACAAATTCTTCATTTAGAACTCATTTATACGTAATATCAATAGTTTCTGTTAATAAAAATACTGCATCCAATTTTTTTTATAACCTAAAGCTTTTTCTTGAGAAAATCTAAAAAAGGAAACTATTAAGAGTAATAATGAGATAATTTTTTTCGTATGTTCAGGTTGTTTATTTAGTAGCCAAGGTGCTACCATATAGTTAAGTTGCGTTAATAAGCTATTAATACTTTTATTTTAATCAGATCAACCTTTTTTAAAAAAGAATATGATTTTTTTAAGATAAAAATCTCTTAATATATTGGTACTTTAGCAATACAAAATTTTTAAATTCGAAAATGTGAAAATAATCTCTTATAACGTAAATGGTATACGTGCAGCTATTAACAAAGGCTTTATAGAATGGCTAGAGACTACAAATCCTGATGTTATATGCCTTCAAGAAATTAAGGCAAATAAAGAACAGTTTGATACTACAGCTTTTGAGAAAATAGGATACCACCATCATTATTGGTTTAGTGCTCAAAAAAAGGGATATAGCGGTGTTGCGATCTTATCTAAAATAGAGCCAGATCATGTAGAATATGGAACAGGCATAGCGTATATGGATCAAGAAGGGAGAAATTTAAGAGTGGATATTAATGGAGTTTCTATTATGAGCATGTATTTGCCTTCAGGGTCTAATATAGACAGAGTGAATTTCAAGTTAAAGTATATGGATGACTTTCAAAAATATGCAAATGAACTTAGGAAGAAACATCCTAATCTTATTGTTTGCGGAGACTATAATATTTGTCATGGAGCTATAGATATTCACGATCCGGTTAGAAATAAAAGTGTGTCAGGATTTTTGCCGGTAGAAAGAGAATGGATAGGTAATTTTATAAAAAGCGGTTTTATAGATTCTTTTAGGCATTTTAATAAAGAACCTCATAATTATTCTTGGTGGAGTTACAGAGCAAATTCTAGAGCAAATAATAAAGGATGGCGTTTGGATTATGCAATGGTATCTACATCATTGCAAGAAAAATTAAAAAGAGCCGTTATACTTTCAGAAGCTAAACATAGCGACCATTGCCCCATTTTAGTAGAATTAAAAAATTAAACAGATATGATAAGAAGAATTGTATTGGGAATGATCGTATTAACTAATTTAGCCTCTTGTGTTTCGGCCAAAGTATACAGAGATTTAGAAGATCGATATGCTAGTCTAAAAGCAGAACGAAATGATTTGACTGATAGAAATCAAGTACTAGAAACCGATAAAAATAAACTTTCTAATGATATTAGCGCTTTACAAAAAAAGTATAACGAAGCTGTTTCAGAAAGAGATAATTTGAAACAAGAATATGTTGCTGCAAAAACAAATCTAGAAAATTTACAAGCATCGTATAATGCATTGGAAAAAAATAGTAGTTCTGCTATTGCTGAAAATGTAAAAGCTAATAGAACCTTATTAACAGAGTTAGAAGCAAAAGAAAAAGCGTTGGCTGAAGAAAATAAGCGTTTAAATGATTTAAAGAAAGAACTTAATGCTCGTTCCAAACGAGTAGATGAATTAGAAAGTGTAATTGCAGCTAAAGATGCCGCAATGAATAATTTAAAAAATGCTATTTCAAAAGCACTCCTTGATTTTGAAGGTAAAGGTCTTACGGTTGAACAACGAGATGGGAAAGTGTATGTTTCTCTAGAAAATAAATTATTATTCCAATCAGGAAGTTGGACTGTTGGAGCAGAAGGACGAAGAGCTGTTGTGCAATTGGGAAAAGTTTTAGGTCAGAATAAAGATATCAATGTGCTTATTGAAGGGCATACAGATGACGTTCCATATACAGGTACGGGTCAAGTAAAAGGAAACTGGGATTTATCTACTAAAAGAGCAACTTCTATTGTAGAGATACTTAAAGAAAATAAGGCAATTAGCCCAGAGCGTTTAACCGCTGCAGGGAGAAGTGAACACGCTCCTATAGCTACAAACAGTACTTCTGAAGGACGTTCTAAAAATAGGAGAATTGAAGTGATTTTAACACCTAAATTAGATGAAGTTACAAAACTATTAAATGAGATATAAATCAGTTATAAATTCTTAATTTTGAACCTTGCTTTTTAAGCGAGGTTTATTTTTTGAAAAAAACGCTAAAAAATGAAATATACAAAGTTACCTCATACAGATATCAAAGTAAGCAAAATTTGCCTTGGAACCATGACATGGGGAGAGCAAAATGCAGAAAACGAAGGCTTTGAACAAATGGATTATGCCTTAGATCAAGGAGTTAATTTTTTTGATACAGCAGAATTGTATTCAGTACCTCCAAAACCAGAAACTCAAGGATCTACAGAAACGATTATAGGAAACTGGTTTAAGAAAACTGGAAATAGAGATAAGGTAATACTTGCTACAAAAATAGCAGGCCCAGCAGCTTTTACAGAACACATTAGAACAGGGGGGTTTAAAAAAGAAGAACTGCACGATGCGGTTAATAAAAGTTTGAAACGTTTACGTACAGATTATATAGATTTATATCAACTTCATTGGCCGGAGCGTACTACTAATTATTTTGATCAAGTAGGATATGCTCATGACGATAACGATCCATGGAAAGACAACTTTAGAGAAGTTTTAGAAGGACTTAATGAATTAATAAAAGAAGGGAAAATTCGTCAAATAGGAGTTTCTAATGAAAACCCATGGGGAGTAATGCGTTATTTAGAAGAAAGTAAACAACGTGACCTACCCAGAATGATTACTATTCAAAACCCATATTCTTTGGTAAACAGAAACTTTGAAATTGGAAATGCAGAAGTTTCTATTCGGGAAGGGGTTGGTTTATTAGCGTATTCTCCTTTAGCATTTGGGGTGTTAACAGGAAAGTATTTAGGGGGTAAAACACCAGAAAATGCTAGATTGACTTTGTTCCCACATTATACAAGATATAGAAGTGTAGAAGCCGAAAAAGCAATTCAAGCTTATATAGATCTAGCTAAAGAAAATAATTTAACTATTGCAGAAATGGCACTGGCATTTGTAAATCAACAGCGTTTCCTAACAAGTAATATCATTGGTGCAACAAGTTTGAAACAATTAAAAGAAAATATAGGAAGTATACATATTGAGTTAAATGAAGAATTAATTGATAAAATTAATGATATTCATGCACAATACCCTAGTCCTACATCTTCTCGATCGTAAAGAAAATAAGATTAAATAAAAAAAGGAGTGAAATTAATTTCACTCCTTTTTTTATTTCTAAAAATCACCTGAATCTACATCGTGAATAAAAGACGATAATCCGTTAAAAAAGTTTTTTTGATCATCATATTGTGAAAGATGACTTCCGTTAGGGCATAGCAAAAAACGCCCATTCTGTACTTCATTAGCCATCCATTCCATATGTTTTGGATCCATAGTATCATGTTGAGCACCAATTACCAGGGTGGGCGCATTAATATTTTTAAGTTGATCTTTTACATCCCATTCTTTTAAACTGGCATCACCACTAATTCTAAATTCACTATACCCTTGCATAAAAATATATACAGAAGGATTGATATGATTAAAGGCTCTATTGACAGATTCTGGCCATTCTTTAGGTGGCATTCTCAATACATGTTCTGGGTAATGATACTTAAATAAAAGTTCTGTATATCTGGGGTTTTCAAAATCTTCTTTGGCTTCTAATTCTTGTATTTCTTTAAAAATTTCAGGATCCATTGCAGGCCCTAATACTTCTTTTGCATATTGATTGTATTCTGGAACACTTGACATCATATTAGATATAATAAGCCCTTTAAGATGTTCTTGATATTTAAAAGCATATTCCATAGCTAGTATTCCACCCCATGATTGCCCAAAGAGGTAGAAATTATCTTTATCCAAATCTAATGCTTTTCGAACCTGTTCTACTTCTTCTACAAAATGGTCAATAGTCCATAAACTAGTATCTCCTTCTTCTGGTTTATCACTATAATAAGAGCCTAGCTGATCGTAATAATAATATTCAATTCCTTCATTAGGAAAATAACCATCAAAAGACTCATAAATTTCATGGGTCACTCCTGGTCCTCCGTGTAACAATAATACTTTTTTAGTTGGATTGTTTCCTACACGTTTTGTCCATACATTAAAAGTGTCTTTAGCAGCAGTAATGATGGGAATCATTTTAATACCTCCAGTAAATTGATCATCTCTATTAGAATAATCAAGGTAATCATTAGTAGTTTCCGAAGTAATTTCTAGAGTAGAAGATTCTTGATTTTTACAAGAAGTTAATACAATAAATCCTGATAAGAAAAAGAGTTTTATAAACTTCATTATAGCTATTTTAGATATGTTAGTGTGATAAAAGTACAATTTATTTAGAATACAAAACTTAATAATAATTATCCAAAAAGCTCGCGTACTACATCTTCAATTTTGGAAATTAATACCATTTGAATTTTAGTATTTTTTAGTGTAATCTTATTGTGTTTAGAAACTAAAATACGTTTAAAACCAAGTTTTTCGGCCTCAGAAATACGTTGGTCAATACGATTCACTGGACGTATTTCTCCAGCAAGACCAATTTCTGCAGCAAAACACACACTTTTTTCAATAGAAATATCTTCATTACTTGATAGTATGGCTGCAATTACTGCCAAGTCAATGGCAGGATCGTCTACAGAGATACCTCCAGTTACATTTAAAAAAACGTCTTTTGCTCCTAAACGAAAACCAGCGCGTTTTTCTAATACAGCGAGCAACATATTTAAGCGTTTAGCATTATAACCTGTTGTGCTGCGCTGTGGAGTTCCATAAACAGCAGTGCTCACTAATGCTTGAATTTCTATCATTAAAGGACGCATACCTTCTAAGGTAGATGCAATAGCAGTACCACTTAAATCTTCATCATTTTTAGATAGCAAAATTTCAGAAGGATTTGCTACTTCTCTCAAACCACTTCCTTGCATTTCATAAATACCAAGCTCTGAAGTTGATCCAAATCTGTTTTTTAGCGATCGTAAAATTCTATATACATGATTTCTGTCTCCTTCAAATTGGAGAACAGTATCTACCATGTGTTCTAATATTTTTGGTCCTGCAATATTTCCATCTTTAGTAATATGTCCAATAAGAATGACAGGAGTTGCAGTTTCTTTGGCAAATTTTATTAACTCTGTAGTACATTCTCTTATTTGAGAAATACTTCCAGCAGAAGATTCAATATAATCTGTGTGCAATGTTTGAATAGAATCAATAATAACAATATCGGGCTCAATGGTTGTTATTTGTTTGAAAATATTTTGTGTTTTTGTTTCTGTTAAAATATAACAATGCTCGCTTTTAGGTTGAATACGTTCTGCTCTCATTTTAATTTGTTTCTGGCTTTCTTCTCCAGACACATAGAGTGTTTTATAAGGCAGTTTTAAAGATATTTGAAGTAATAAAGTGCTCTTGCCAATGCCAGGCTCTCCCCCAAGAAGAATTAAAGACCCAGGAACAATGCCACTCCCTAATACACGGTTAAACTCATTATCCAGCGTATCCATACGTGTTTCTTGAGTACTGTCTATTTCATCTATTCGTAAGGGTTTAGCTGTTCTATTACAGGATGTTGTTTCATTTTTCCATGAAGCTTTTTCTTCTTTTTGAACAATTTCTTCAACAACAGTATTCCATTCTTTACAGGCGGTACATTGTCCTTGCCATTTTGCATATTGCGTCCCGCAGTTTTGACAAAAGAAAGAAGTTTTAATTTTAGCCATTAAAAAATGTTGACAGTGTTCATAAAATGCTAAAGATAGTTACCTACTCAGCAAAATCAAAACACCATCAACATTAAGATATGTAAATCGATAACCATTATAAATTTACCATCCAAAATCTGCTTTTAAAGCATCAATTTTATTTAAAGCCATGTCTTTGGTTAAGAAATCTATCTCAGACATGCCAAAAGCTTTTTCATAAGCTCGTAAGGCTTTTTTAGGTTCACCTAGTAATTCATAATATTCTGCTTGAAAATAAAAACCTAACATGGTTTCTGGGTATTCTTTTATAGATAATTTTGCAAGCTTTTCTAATGAAGGCAAGTCTTCTTTTTTCATTATTCCAGAGTAGGTTGCCATAATGTCATTTAAACTTACTTTCTTTTTAAAACCAAACAGTGTTTCTATAGAAGCATATTTTTCTTCTAAATAATCATAAACTGGATTTTCTGAAGTAAGTATTTTTTTTCGATATTCTCTAGGAGAAATAGGTTTGTATATATTAAAAATTTTATCAAGCGCTTTCGGAACTGCATACGAAGCCAGTGATGTATGGTTTCCTCCTTCAAAATTATCAAAAGAGTAATAAAAATTTTCGTTTTCAACTTGCGCTAAATTTTTATCTAGTGCATTAATTCGTTGATAATTTTCTCTTTCATCTTCTTTAGAAGTTGCTAAATAGAAAAATTTCTTATCCTTAAAAGAAGTGAGCCTTTCAGGGAGTCTTCCTTCCATTAATGGAGCAAACGAAGGGCTTATATTTATATAAGCGTCAAACAAAGGCTTTTCTTTAAAAAGATAATAATTAATAAAATTAGAAGTGATTCCATGGCCTACAATAGCTTTAAAATTTGAAAGCACATATTTTTGAGACATGTATGGAATAAGTTCCATTCCTATAAATTCAAAGAAAGCAGTTCCCTTGTCTTTTGGAAGTCCATCGTTATCACTAAAATCACAATCTTTTTCTCTTTGCACGATATCATGATGGATACCAATTACAATAGCTTCTGGCATTTCCTTCCAATACGTATAGAACTTTACATTAGCAACCACAATATCAAATAGGTAATCAGCATCTAAGACTACAATTAATGGGTATGTTTTTTCATCTGAATAATTTTCAGGAGTGTGTATACTTATAGATCTTTTTTGATCCATTTTATACGATTCAAATGTTTCTTGAGTAACTTGTGCGCTGGAAAAAAACATGCACAAAAAGCTTAGAACAGTTAAGTAGGTTTTCATAATTTTATAGATTTGGCAGCGTAAATATAAAAAATTTATTTGTTTCTATTATAGATTGGAAGGAAAAGAAATGATAAAAGACCTAAAAAAACGACTAAAAGAGTTTGAGAAATCCACATAATCCACCCAAAAGCCTGCCCTGAGGCTTCAGAAAGTTCAAAAGCAATGAATATAGAAGAAATGGCCAAAGGAAACCATCCAATACCACCGTTTGATGCAGACATTGCAAAAGCACCCGCTATAAATGCAACAATAATAACCCCCAAAGTAACTTCAGAAGCTTCTGGGATACTAAACTTTATAATCCAAAACATAAAAATATACATACTCCATATAAAAAAAGTATGAAATATAAAGGCCCACTTTTTTTTCATTTTAAAAATACTAATAGCGCCTTCCAATAATCCATTGATAAAAGTTTTTAGTTTTACAGCAAAAGTATTCTGAGAGTTTTTTATAAAGCGAATGAAGATGAATAAAGCTACAAGTCCAAGGCCAGCAGCAATGAGTAATATATTAATGTTAAAACCTTTTTTCATTAAAATCTCCAGAATGGTATCTGTTTGGAGTATTAAAGCAATGCCTATGATAATTAAAAGCATAATAAAATCAATAACTCTTTCTGCGACAATCGTCCCAAAGGCTTTTTCAAAAGGAATATTTTCATAACTGGCAATGCTAGTAGCCCTGAGAACTTCTCCAGATCTAGGGATACCTAAGTTTGCAAAATAAGCAATAAAAATGGCCATTAAATTATTTAATAATTTAGGTCTATACCCCATAGGTTCTAATAGAAAACTCCATCGATATGCTCTTGATAAATGACTTAGAAAACCAATAATAAGTGATAGTGTAATCCAAAAATAATTGGCTTCTTTTATGTATTTATAAATAGTTTTTCTATCTTCAATTGAAGTCGTTGAATAAGAATACCAAATTAAAAAAACTCCCAGCGCTAATGGAAGTATGAGTTTTAATAATTTAATGAGTCGTTTTTTGTTCAATTTTTTAATTCAACAAATTATTTTCTTCATTTGGAAAAACTAATGAAGGTTTGAATTTTTTTGCTTCTTCAATATCCATAACTGCATATGAGATGAGAATCAATACATCTCCTTTGGCAACTTTTCTAGCTGCAGCACCATTTAGTGTAATTTCACCGCTTCCTCTAGGTCCAGGAATTGCATAAGTTTCTAAGCGTTCACCATTGTTGTTATTTACAATTTGAATTTTTTCTCCTTGAACGAAATTAGCGGCGTCCATTAAGTCTTCATCTATAGTAATACTGCCAATGTAATTAAGATCGGCTCCGGTAACTTTTACTCGGTGAATTTTAGATTTTACAACGTGTATTTGCATTTGGTAAAGTTAATTAATTTAAGGCTATATTATCTATCAGTCTTATTTCATTTGCATAAATAGCAATGAAAGCTCGATATTTTTTTCCTGTTACTTTTCTTTTTACAATTTTAAGTGTGGTTGCATCTGCAATTTCAAAATATTCTAAATCGAAAATAGGATGATTTTCAAACTGCTTTTTAACCCACTCTGTAACATATACTGCACTTTCTGTGCCAAATTTATTTTTTGCCATTTCAAGGGTTTTATAAATTATTGACGCTTCCTCTCTAGTATGTGCTGTAAGTCTTTCATTTCTTGAACTCATGGCTAGCCCACTTTTCTCTCTTAAAATAGCACAGCCTACTATATTTACAGGTATTTTATAATTTTCTACTAATGCTTTTACAATTTGTAATTGTTGATAATCTTTCTCTCCAAAATAAGCATTTGCAGGCTCAATAATTTCAAAAAAACGTTTTATAATAGTCCCAACTCCGTCAAAATGACCGATTCTGTGTTTTCCTTCCATTTCAAATTCGATACCGCCAAAATCAAATTTGCTAGAAACTATATTAGAAGCATAAATTTCATCAACTGTAGGAGTGAAAATAATAAGCTCCTTGCTCACACTTTTTAATTTTGAAAGATCTTTTTCTAGAGTTTTGGGATATTTATTAAGATCACTAGCATTGTCAAATTGTGTTGGATTAACAAAAATACTAATGACAGTATAATCATTATTCTCTACAGATTTTTGTACAAGTGATAAGTGCCCATCATGAAGAGCTCCCATGGTGGGGACAAATCCAATAGTTTTTTTGCCTAGAGCTATTAAATGGTTTTTAATAGCTTTTTTATGTTGAAATATTTTCATTCACGAAAAATTAACAGCTTGCAAACTTATATATTTTAAAATAATTAGGCATAATTTTTGTAATTTTGCATCCTTTAGTAGAATTGTAACAAATTTAAATTAGTTTTATGACAGATAAGAAGGTGTTATTTGTCTCTTCAGAGATGGTACCTTATTTGCCTGAAAATGAAGTTTCATTAATGGCATATGAAAGCCCAAGGATGGTGAATGATAGAGGAGGACAAATACGAATCTTTATGCCTAGGTTCGGAAATATTAACGAACGTAGACACCAATTGCATGAGGTGATAAGATTATCTGGGATGAATTTAGTAGTCAACGATATGGATATGCCTTTAATTATCAAGGTGGCTTCCATTCCTAAAGAACGTATTCAAGTTTACTTTATAGATAATGAAGAGTACTTTAAAAGAAAAGCTACTTTTTCTGGCGAAGAAGGAAATCTTTTTCCAGATAATGATGAACGTGCAATTTTCTTTGCTAAAGGAATTGTAGAAACTGTTAAGAAATTAAATTGGTCCCCAGACATTATACATGTACATGGATGGATGGCTTCTCTGGTTCCACTTTATTTAAGAAAATATTATACAGATGAACCATTGTTCTCCGAAAGTAAAATAGTAACTTCGGTTTATAGTAGTGGTTTTGAAGGTACATTAGACAAAGAAATGATCAATAAAGTAAAGTTTGACGGAATTGATCAAGAAGAAATAGCTGTTTTAGACAGTCCAAATTATTCCAATTTGCTGAAAGTAGCAGTAGATAACTCAGATGCAGTTGTTATTGCTTCTGATAAGATACCTGAAGACCTTGAGGCACATATTTCAAATTTAGAAAAGCCAGTTTTACCATATGTTTCTATTTACGAGTTTGAAGAAGCATATGCGCAGTTTTATGACACAAAAGTTTTGGATTAACCTTTTTTGAGAAGAAAGACAATGATGAAAATTTTTAAAGGTAGTAGTGGAATCATATTATTTATAGCAATAATAATGTTTGCCTCATGTGAGGAAGATTTTAATACCGTAGGAACCGATCTTATTGGAAGTAATAATTTTGAAACAGAACGCGCAGATTTCGATGTTTTTGCAGCTACAAGGCAGCTTTCTTCGGTTCGAACAAATGATTTACAATTGTATAGATTAGGGAGGTTAAGAAACCCAATTTTTGGAGACGTTAATGCATCTATAGTAACTCAGGTGACACTACCAACAGTTCTTCCGAACGGTGTTCCACGTTTTGGGCTAAATTCACAAGAACAAGAAGACAATGGTGAGACAGATGATGTAGCCACTACCGTTCAGGAAAATGAAAGGGTAACAAGAGTAGTTTTAAACATTCCTTTTTTTACAAATAATACACCAGAGCAAGATACAGATGGAGATGGAGTGCCTGATATTTTAGATGCAGATCCAAATGATCCTTTTAGTGATACCGATGGAGATGGTATTAGTGATACAGAAGAAGCTTTTGGAGGTACAGATCCTTTAAATCCAGATTCTGACGGTGATGGAATACCAGATGGTGAAGATGATAGTACAACTCCCAATATTTTTCCTCAGCGTTTTGTGATTGATTCTGTTTTTGGTAATATCAATACTACATTTAATCTACGGATTGATGAAATTACTTTCTTTCTGAGAGATTTAGACCCAAATACAAATTTTCAAGAATCACAAGAGTATTTTTCCAATATGGATTTCTCTTCTTTTTTAGGTGCGAACTTATTTAACGGTCCAGTAGAGGTATCAGACAGAGAAGTACTAATTTTTGACGAAGATAATGAAAACACTCCTGATATAGATGAATCAGAAAACATACTAAGAAGAATCCCCCCTGGATTACGTATTGATTTAGACCCTGAGTTTTTTCAGCAAAACTTGATTGATCTGGAAGGGAGGCAAGAAATTAGTAATAATAGTAACTTCACAGAATTTTTTAGAGGGTTGCAGATTTCTGCTGACATTCCTGGGGGAGAAGATTTACTAATGCTGATAGATCTTACCAGTGCTAATATAGATGTTGAGTATGATTTTGACAGACTCGATGTAAATGGTACTGTAGACGATACCTCAGATGACTTTATGGTAGAAGAAGATGCTACTTTTTTTCTGGAATTAGGAGGAGTAATAGGTAATAGAGTAAATGTTTTTGAAGATAGTCAATTGTCAACAACTGTTATTAATGATATCAACAGAGGTACTGATGCAACACGTTTATATTTAAATGGAGGCGCAAGTACTTTTGTAGAAATCGATTTATTTGAACAGGCAGGAGAAACTACCATTTTAGAAGAAATCAGAGCAAATGGATGGTTAATTAATGAAGCAAATTTAGTATTTAATGTAGATAGAGATCAGTTAGACGCTGCTGGAAATATAATAGAACCAACTCGAATTTATTTGTATAACTTAACAAATAATGCAGTTCTGTTAGATTGGCTTTTTGACCCTACACAAGATGAAAATAGCCCAACAACATCAAGGGTTAATTACGGCGGTATTCTTGAGACAAACGACGAAGGAAAGGGAACACAATATAGAATACGCCTTACACAACATATGAATAATATCCTTCGTAATGATTCTACCAATGTTAAGTTAGGATTAACAGTTACTTCAAATATTAATGATGCTATTAATATAACAGCATTGAATGCTGTTGGAGATGAAACAGTGATTCCACAAGCATCTGTTTTAAATCCATTTGGAACAGTTTTGATAGGAGGAACAACAGATCCAGAAGATGAAGATAGAAGATTGCGATTAGAGATTTTTTACACAGAAACAACTCAAGAAGACCAATAAAATAAAAAACATGTGTGGAATTGTAGGTTATATAGGACATAGAGAAGCCTATCCTATTATCATTAAGGGATTGCAGCGCTTAGAGTATCGAGGATATGATAGTGCTGGAGTAGCTATTTACGATGGGACAACTATTAATTTGTCTAAAACTAAAGGAAAAGTACAAGAATTAAAAGAAAAGGCGGAAGCAGAAATTTCCACAACTGGTTCTATTGGAATTGGCCATACTAGATGGGCTACACATGGAATTCCTAATGATGTTAATTCACATCCACATTATTCTAATTCAGGAGAATTAGTTATTATACACAATGGAATTATAGAGAATTATGATCCCTTAAAAAAAGAGTTAACAAAAAGAGGCTATACTTTTTCATCAGATACAGATACAGAAGTTTTAATTAACTTAATTGAAGATGTAAAGAAAAATGAAAAGGTAAAACTTGGAAAAGCTGTTCAAATTGCTTTGAACCAAGTTGTAGGAGCATATGCTATTGCTGTTTTTGACAAAACGAAACCAGACGAAATAGTAGTTGCAAAACTAGGAAGTCCTTTGGCAATAGGAATAGGTGATAATGAATTTTTTATAGCGTCTGATGCTTCTCCATTTATTGAATTCACAAACAATGCTATTTATTTAGAAGATGAAGAAATGGCAGTTGTGAGACTTGGAAAGAAAATTAAAATAAGAAAGATAAAAGATGATTCTCTTGTAGATCCATACATACAGGAGTTAAAACTTAATCTAGAAGAAATCGAGAAAGGCGGTTATGATCATTTTATGCTTAAAGAGATCTATGAACAACCTAGAGCAATTCAAGATACATATAGAGGGAGATTGTTAGCAAATGAAGCCATTATCAAGATGGCAGGAGTAGAAGATAATATGAAAAAATTTCTCAATGCAGAGCGAATTATTGTAGTAGCTTGCGGTACTTCATGGCATGCAGGATTGGTATCAGAATACATTTTTGAAGAGTTTTCTAGAATCCCAGTAGAAGTAGAATATGCTTCAGAATTTCGATATAGAAATCCAATTATCTCCGAAAAAGATTTAGTAATAGCAATTTCACAATCTGGAGAAACAGCAGATACATTAGCAGCTATTAAATTAGCAAAATCTAAGGGTGCTTTTGTTTTTGGAGTTTGTAATGTAGTAGGATCTAGCATTTCAAGAGAAAGTGATGCAGGAGCTTATACACACGCCGGACCAGAAATAGGAGTAGCTTCAACCAAGGCGTTTACAACACAAATAACAGTTTTATTTATGATGGCTTTGCGATTAGCTAGAGCCAAAGGTACTATGACAAGTACAGATTATCGTACCTATTTGCAAGAATTAGAACTTATTCCAGCCAAAGTAGAAAAAGCATTAATTTCTAATGACCATGTTAAACAAATAGCAGGTATATATAAGGATGCTACAAATTTTTTATACTTAGGAAGAGGATTTAATTTTCCAGTAGCTCTTGAAGGCGCTCTGAAATTGAAAGAAATAAGTTATATACATGCAGAAGGATATCCGGCTGCAGAAATGAAACACGGCCCTATAGCTTTAATTGACGAACAAATGCCAGTAGTAGTAATAGCAACAAAAAAGGGGCATTACGAAAAAGTAGTAAGTAATATCCAAGAAATTAAATCTAGAAAAGGAAAAATTATAGCGATCGTTACAGAAGGAGATATAGCAGTAAAAGAACTGGCAGATCATGTTATAGAAATACCACCTTCATCCGAGGGTTTAACCCCTTTATTAACAACAATTCCTTTACAATTGCTTTCATATCATATTGCAGTTATGAGAAACTGTAATGTAGATCAGCCTAGAAACCTAGCTAAATCAGTTACTGTAGAATAATTGCATATTTCATAAATTTATTATGCATGCATTGCATAATTAATAAATTTCTGTATATTGTTCCCGTCAAATTAATAATTATACTTAATAGAATTATAATGATGAGAACACTAGTATATGCTATTTTCCTATTTTTCGGAGTTTCATCTTTCGCACAAACTACCATTACAGGTAAGGTTGTTGACGAAAATAAGGTGCCAGTTCCAGGAGCTAATGTTGTAATAACAGGTAAATCAATAGGAGCTGTAACCGATTTTGATGGGAAGTTTATTTTAACAACTTCAGAAGTACCTCCGTTTAATCTTACAATATCTAGTATAGGTTATGCTACTACTACTGCTTCAGTAACATCTAATAATCAATACTTAACAATAACAATAAATTCTACAAACACTCAGTTAGATGAAATTGTTATTTCTGCGTCCAGAACTCCTGAACGTGTATTTGAGTCCCCTGTAACTGTTGAACGTTTTGGAATTAAAGAAATTAAAAATACAGCCTCGTCTAATTTTTATAATGGATTAGAAAATCTTAAAGGTGTAGACATAAACACTGGAAGTTTAACCTTTAAACAAGTCAATACAAGAGGTTTTGCAGATTTTAACAATGGTAGATTTGTACAACTTCTTGATGGAGCAGATAATTCTGTGCCTGCATTAAACATTGTTATTGGTAATTTGGTAGGCGCTTCTGAACTTGATGTACGAAGCGTTGAAATTCTACCAGGTGCATCTTCTGCATTATATGGAGCTAATGCTTTTAATGGGATTTTATTCTTACAGACCAAAAATCCTTTTGATGACCCGGGTGTTAAAGCCTATGCAAAAGTTGGTTTTACCTCTCAAGATGCCGCTGGTGAAAATGAATACTATGATTTTGGATTCAGAGCTGCCCACAAATTTAGTGATAAGGTTGCTGTAGAAGTGAATTTTTCATACCTACAAGGAACCGATTGGTTTGCAAATAGCGAACAAGATTTAGATACGCCTGGGGGTACAAGAGATTCTAACATTAATTTCAATGGCTTAAATGTTTTTGGAGATGAAGTATCTACAAACATACGGGCTGCCTCTGGAGGTTTAGGAATTATTCCTAACGTTGAAGTAAGTAGAACGGGGTATAATGAGCAAGATTTAACAGATTTTAATGCTGAAAGCGTAAAAGCAGATTGGACGTTTGCTTACAGGCCTTTTGCAAATGATTTTGAAATCTCATATAACGGTCGTGTTGGTTTAGGGTCAACAGTATTTCAAGCTACAAATAGAAACTTCTTAAACGATTTTTTCTTTCAACAACACAAGATAGAGGTAAAGAATAAAAACTTTTTTGTACGTGGTTATGTAAATGATGATGATGCTGGTGACTCTTATGATTTAGTCTTTACAGGAATTAATATTAACCGTGCCTGGAAGTCAGACACGCAATGGTTTGGTGATTATATTGGAGCATTTGCTCTAGCAACTTTTGGAGGTCAAACAGAAGATCAGGCACACGCATTTGCACGCGGCGTAGCAGATGAAGATTTTGATATTGATGCTGCTGGTAATATCCTACAAGGAGAAGTTGATGGTGTTCAACGTTTAGTTCCTGGAACTCAAGCATTCCAGGATGCTTTTGATGATGTAATCACAAATCCAGACTTCAGTTCTGGCTCTGCCTTCCAAGATCAATCAAAATTTTATCATGTTGATGCAAATTATAATTTCAGTCATCTAATAGAAGATGTTTTTGATCTACAAGTTGGTGGATCCTTCAGAGAAAACAGCTTAAGTTCCAATGGAACTATTTTTACAGACGTAAATGGAAATATTACTTACAATGAAGTTGGAGCCTATGTTCAAATCCAAAAACAGTTAGCAGATAACAGACTAAAACTAACAGGTTCTGGACGTTTTGATAAAAATGAATTATTTGATGGCTTCTTTACTCCAAGATTTTCAGCAGCTTATACTTTTGGGGAAGAGCGTAATCACAATTTAAGAGGGTCAATTCAAACTGGATTTAGAAATCCTACAAGCCAAAACTTGTTTCTGGGTCTAGATGTAGGAGCCGCTATATTAATAGGTTCAGCTCCCGGTAATCCTGAACAATTTGTAAGAAATGTTACTTTGAGTGATGGCACCGTAACAACATTTAATGGAGCCCTTGCTTTTGAAAATGCATATACAGCCACATCTGCTGCTATCTTTGCAGCCACTGGAGATCCATCTGTTTTACAAGTAGGGAATCTTGACCCTGTGATGCCAGAACAAGTAACCTCTTTTGAAGTAGGCTACAGAAGCCAATTATTTAATAAGAAGTTAGTAATAGATGTCAATGGGTATTATAATACATTTAATGATTTCCTAGCATCTGAGGTTGTTGTTTCTCCATTAGTTGGTTCTGTCTTTGATGCTTCAGGAGTACAAGCTTTAGCTAACGGAGATTCTCAAACATTTCAAGTAACCACTAATTCTGATGCAGACATACAATCGTTCGGTGCGACTGCTAGTGTAAGTACTCAGGTTCTTGGCGGTTTTGATTTAGGCATTAACTATACATTTAACGATTTCGAATTTGACCAAGACTCAGATCCAGATTTCAGACCTGGTTTTAATACCCCTAAGCATAAGGTAAAGGCTTCGTTTGGTAATACAGATTTATTCAAAAATTTTGGATTTAACTTGGCTTGGCGTTGGAGTGACACCTATTTCTGGCAAGCACCATTTGCCGACGGTGATATACCAGCCTTTAATACACTAGATTTACAGGTTAATTACACAGTCCCTAGTATAAACTCGAATTTCAGATTGAGTGCTTCAAACATTACTGGTAATGAATTTATTACTGCAATTGGCCCAGGACCTGTTGGCTCAATATTTTTAGTATCATGGACAATTAATAACTTATAAAATGAAAAAGAATACAATTATGAAAACAAGATATATTTGGCTCTTTCTTTTATTTATATCGCTAGCTGCTTGTAGTAGTGATGATGATAACGGAGCGGTTATTGAAGAATTACCTCCGCTAGCTGCAGGGACTGCAAATTTTTCGACTTTTGTATCTATAGGAAATTCTTTAACTGCTGGTTTTACAGATAATGCCTTATTTCAAGCTGGGCAAAATAACTCATTTCCTAACTTATTGGCACAGCGTTTTGCATTAATAGGTGGAGGGTCATTTAATCAACCCTTAACCAATGATAATATTGGAGGACTTTTAATTGGAGGTAATCCACTTCCTGGTTTTGGTCCAAGATTGTTTTTTGATGGAAATGGGCCTGCTTCATTACCAGCGATTCCAACCACAGATATTGCGTTAAATAACCCAGCAGGACCATTTAACAATATGGGAGTTCCTGGTTTGACGAGTTTTCAAACTGTATTTAATGGATTAGGAAATATTGCTGGTTTACAAACGAACCCAGTAAGTGCTAATCCTTATTTTGTAAGAATGGCATCAAATCCAAATGCTTCTGTTCTAGAAGATGCTTTGGCTCAGAATCCAACATTTGTATCTTTATGGATAGGAAATAATGATGTATTAGGTTTTGCTACTAGTGGAGGCGATCAAAACATTAGCGCTATTACTCCAGAACCATTATTTAATGCTTCTCTTGGAGCTATAATGACTTCTATGATATCTAATAACGTACAAGGTGTTATTGCTAATATTCCAGATGTAACGACAATTCCATTTTTTACATCAGTGCCTTTTGCACCATTAAGTCCAGCTAATCCAGATTTTGGGCCGCAAATACCAACATTAAATACAATTTTTGGAGCTTTAAATGGAGTGTATGCTTTTTTAGATTCACAAAACCCGGCTTTGAATGCTTCTAGTCGTTCAGTAACATTTTCACAAACTGAAGCTAGCCCTGTTGTTATATTAGATGAGGACCTTTTGGATTTATCTGCTCAAATTGAACAGGTTTTAAATGCAAACCCAGATTTTCCAGCATTTTTGGCGCAATTTGGTTTGCCTCCTCAGGCAGCACCAGCAGTTGCTAATTTATTAGCTACCACTTATGGACAAACAAGACAAGCTACAGAAAACGATTTATTGACTTTAACAAGTGCTTCTGTTATTGGAACTGTAAATACTACAGTTGCGCAAGCATTAGCAAGTCAATTACCACCTCAGTTGGCAGGGCAGTTCGCTGTAGAAGGAGTTACATTGCCTTTAGCAGATCGTTTTGTTTTATTGCCTAGCGAACAACAAGAAATTAATACTGCAACTGCTACTTTTAACGCCACAATTGAACAAGCAGCTATTGATGCTGGATTTGCCTTTGTAGATGCGAATGGTATTCTTAGTGGTGATTTGACATCTGGAACTTTTACACTTACTACTGAACTTGTAACAGGAGGTGCATTTTCTTTAGATGGAGTTCATCCAACGGCAAGAGGATATGCTCTTATTGCTAATGAATTTATGAGATCTATAGATGCAACTTTTGGATCGAATTTTGAAGTTTCAGGTAATTTTTATAATATTGGAGATTTTCCAACAAATTATTCGCCAACACTTCAATAAAAAAGAAATTAAATATTTAAAAAAATCGATGCATAGTATGTATCGATTTTTTTGTTTTTAGGACCCTTAAAGACATAATTTAAAAAATCACAAAAAATTGCAGAGAAGCGTATTAATTTTTTCAATTAAAAACATATCTTTGCACCGCTAAAAACAATGGTTGTATGTCACAAAAGTGAAATCATTGTTTGAGTACATAAAAAACTAAACATTAAATAGTTAAGAATGTCAAAAGTTACAGGTAAAGTTGCACAAATTATCGGCCCTGTTGTAGACGTAGCGTTTTCTTCAGGAGATGAACTTCCAAGAATTTATGATTCATTAGAAATAGCCAATACAGACGGCTCTAAACTTGTTTTAGAAGTACAGTCTCATGTTGGTGAAGATACAGTACGTACTATTTCAATGGATTCAACTGATGGATTAAGTAGAGGAACTGAAGTTGTCGCAACTGGAAATCCTATTCAAATGCCAATAGGTGGAGATGTTTATGGACGTCTTTTTAATGTAATTGGAGATGCTATTGATGGATTAGGAGATTTACCTAAAACAGGTAATGATGGTCTTCCTATCCATAGAGAAGCACCTAAATTTGAAGATTTATCAACATCAACAGAAGTTTTATTTACTGGTATTAAAGTAATCGATTTAATTGAGCCTTATGCAAAAGGAGGTAAAATTGGATTATTTGGAGGTGCTGGAGTAGGTAAAACAGTACTTATTCAAGAGTTGATTAACAATATTGCAAAAGGACACGGTGGTTTATCTGTATTCGCAGGAGTTGGTGAAAGAACTCGTGAAGGAAATGACCTTTTAAGAGAGATGTTAGAATCTGGAATTATTAAATACGGAGATGATTTTATGCATTCTATGGAAGAAGGAGGATGGGACCTTTCTAAGGTTGATAAAACAGCAATGAAAGATTCAAAAGCAACTTTTGTATTTGGACAAATGAATGAGCCTCCTGGGGCTCGTGCTCGTGTGGCACTTTCGGGACTTACTATTGCTGAATATTTTCGTGATGGAGCAGGAGAAGGACAAGGAAAAGATGTGCTTTTCTTTGTAGATAATATTTTCCGTTTTACGCAAGCAGGTTCTGAGGTATCTGCACTTCTTGGACGTATGCCATCTGCGGTAGGGTATCAACCTACACTTGCAACAGAGATGGGAGCAATGCAAGAACGTATTACTTCTACTAAGAGAGGATCTATTACATCTGTACAAGCAGTTTATGTGCCAGCAGATGACCTTACTGATCCAGCACCAGCAACAACGTTTGCTCACCTTGATGCGACAACAGTACTTTCACGTAAGATTGCAGAACTTGGTATTTATCCAGCGGTGGATCCATTAGATTCTACATCTCGTATTCTTACAGCAGAAATTCTAGGAGCAGAGCACTATGATTGCGCACAAAATGTAAAAGAGCTTTTACAGCGTTATAAGGAACTTCAGGATATCATCGCCATCTTAGGTATGGAAGAACTTTCTGAAGAAGATAAACTGGCAGTAGGACGTGCACGTCGTGTACAACGTTTCCTT
>CAYMDH010000009.1:0-89422 GCA_964389205.1 uncultured Flavobacteriaceae bacterium | reverse complement strand
ATAATTTTATAGAAATATTAGAAATTTAAGCAGTTCTAATTAGGGGAAGCCTACAGGTTCTTATTTAGGAGTATTCCATTTAATTTTAATTATTATTGGAATATGGAGATTACATATAGGTTTGCTTCAAAATAAGTAAGAACAATAAATCTGATAAAGCAATATTTTTAAAAAGCTTTTTCTTTAACAAATATAGGTTATGTTTAATTGCTTATGTAAAAGAGTTATTTCAACGATAAGGTATATGTTATTAATACTGTTTTTTTGCAGTATTCATTTAAATATACTTGCACAGAAAGAAGATTGTCATCAAATAAATAAACTTTTTAAAAAAGCACTATATAAAGATTTAAAGTATCCTTACGAGGCTATAGATAATAGAGAAGAAGGAAGAGTTTTTGTACAATTTCAAGTTGATTACAATGGACGAATAGATTCAATTCAAATTATTAAGGGTATTGGTTTAAGCTTTGATAAACTTGTATTAGAAAGAATAAAACAAATCTCAGATACAATCATCTTAAATCATTGCGGGTCACGTAAATTATCAAAAAAGCACTTTAAGCCTAAAATACAGGTAGTTTCTCTCATTTTTAAAATAGATAATTTAGATTCAATTTATAAAGCAAAGTATAAATCAATCTTAGGAAGAATAACTAAAAAAGAATGGCCTAAAAGCAGTCTTTATAAAATAGAAATTGAACCTCAAAATGAATTTTTGGAATATGGAGAAGAGCTAGCTTTTAACGTTAAATTTATAAATAATTCTAAAAGAGATTGGATATTAACCAAGCCAGATTCTTCTGTTACTGCTACCATGCATTATTTTATGGAAAAAGAAGCCTATGCTTATAATGATTCTGGGTATCCGATAACCCCTAGAATAAAGGCAATTATAGGTTATAAAGCATCAGAAAACGAGAATTTTAAGAGCTATGAAAAAGCATTACAAGATTCTATCTCTCGTGATATTATTGAATGGTTAGCTCCAAAAATACCCAATCAAAAGATTACCATAAATGCAAACGAATACTATTCATTTAAAGCTTATTTGCCTAAACCATATAGTTTTGAAATAGGAAAAAAATACTATTGTTGGATTGAATTCAAAGAAGGGCAAAATAAAGTTGTATCTAATACTCTTGGATTTAAAATAGAAATTACCACCTGTTCTATTGAAAAAATAATAAAAATTAACGAAGAAAAAAGCAAAAATTTTATGCTGGCAAATTCTATTTTTCCAGAACAAATATTTTATATACTCAGAGGTGAAAATATTCATAAGAAATACGGTATTGATGAAAAAGATTGGAAAATAGCTTATTTAAAAGCATCAGAACAATTTAAACAATGGTGGATAGAAAACAAAAATTCAGTTGAGGTACAACGAATAATAAAAGAAATTAATAGAGGATTAAAATAAAGTAATACTTTATAAAATAAGTCGATTTTGTAAAACCATCTTGTCAATTTGGCGATATTAAATATTTAAATTGACTTAAGCATGAAAAAAAACTCCTCATTAAACCTTATCCTAGTTATTATTCTGATTTTATCATTTAATACTATAACTGCTCAAAGTGATCAGGAATTATATAATAACTATAAGAATGCATGCATAAATAGAACCGGCAAAGAAATTCCAGACAAAGTTATTTATAGTAAAAAACGAGCAAGAAAATGGCTGGAAGCTCTAGGATCAATGGCTAATAGCAAGAATACGAGAAGTAAATATTGTGCAATCGATGGAATCTTTAGAATTCTTAATGCCAAAGATTTGCCGAAAAGTGTAGGACAAATAGGGGTTAATGTTTTAGTTAAAAAGTTGAATACGTTAGATTTTGTAGATTATATTGTACAAAGAATAGATGATCTTCCTGCTGATTTCTTTTTGGAAAATCATAAATCCAGTATACTAAAACTGGCTCAAAATAAGAAAACACCACATAGAAAATTGATCATTAATCTATTAGCATTACTTCAATATAAAGGTGCTTTCACTTTAATTAGAGAAGAACTTAAAAACCCTAAACTAGGAAGATCTCAAAAGTTTAATTATCACACCGCTTTAGCTGCAAACGGGGATAAAAAAAGTACGGAATGGTTGCTAACACTAATTAAAAAGAAGAAGATTAATGATGATACTACGTATGAAATTGTAGACAAACTAGTTAACACGAAACAACGGCCGTTAATTCAATGGGTAATAGAAGGGCTTTACGATACAGAGAATAGGTGTTATTCCCGGAATCCAGATATTGAAGAGAAAATACATTGTGGATATCGTATTATAGAATCATTGGCACCTGTAATTAAGGGTTTTCCGTATAAAGTAGAAGATGGAGGTTTGATTACAGATGATTATGAAAAAGCATTAGAAGATGTACGTAACTGGTTTAAAAGTAATCTAAATTTTAAAATCAAATGATATTAAAAAAATGACTGAATCTAAAGCATCAGACTCAACGTATAGTTCTATTTAGCCAAGGTTCCCATTAATCAATTTATTATGATACTGAAAAAACGTTTACTGTTAACTTATAGAATAAAATAATACGTAACAATTTATAACTTGAGACGATTAACATATTTAATTTTTCATTATTGCATCAAATTAAACCTAACAGATTATGAAAAATTATTCATTACTTATTATAGCATTGCTTACTTTTCTATCATTAAAAGCACAAACAAAATTCCCTGTTGATAAAATGGAAACTGTAGCAAATGCTTACTTTAAAGCCTATGCTGAAATGAATTTTGAAAAAATGTCAAATCTTTATCATAACGATATTGAATTTGAGGACAACACCTATGTGGATAATGCAGGAAACGGCGCTTATTTAAAAGGAAAAGAAACAATTAAAAAAACATTTTCAAATAGTTATTTTCCTAATGTAGAAAAAGGAGTATTCAAAGAAGAAGAGCGTTTTTTCTCTGGAACTCAAGGTATATTTAGAGGAGTTTTTATTACGTATATCAAAGGGAGTGTAGCAGGGAAATCTGATGATAAAACGTTTGTATCTACAACTCCGTTTGTTATGGTATTAACCTTTAAAATGGAAGGTGATACTGTAAAAATTATTCATCATACAGATTATGCAAATTACAAAAAGACTGACCGTAAATGGGAAGGTAGTAAATAGCTAGATTTTTGATTAATATGCGAACTGTTATCAGAAAATATCTTCGAGTTTAATAGTTCGGAGATTTCTGATGAAAAACTAATTATATATCTACGAATTATAGAATCATACTATGATAATTAAACTAAAAGAAACGCATAAATTAGATTTTTTTAATATTCAATAACTATAAACTAATAATCAAAAATGAAAGTTAAAAAACAAACGACATTATTAAGTTTTTTAATACTATTTATAACTACGAATGCTATTTGTCAAACGATTGACTTTAAATTGATAAAAGCTATAAAATCTAAAGAATTAATCAGAGAATATTTAGAACGTAGTAATCTCATACAAGAAACAGATGTTTTACCAGACGATAAAAGGTACTTGATCATCACTGCTGAGGTTAATAACTCTGAAACAGAAAATATCAGCATTAAAAAAAAGGATATAAATTTAAACAATGACATACCAATTTTAGGAAGACTTCGCCATACTAAAAGAGCTTTTCTTGGATGGCCTTCATTTTCTGTAAAACCCAATAAGGGGAATTACTATTTTTCTGCTATTTTTCTTGTGAATAAAAACCTTAATGAGGCAGTGTTATCTCTAAATTCTCAAAAATTTGAAATTAAAAAAATAAATGATGAGCCACATGCTTCATTGATATGTACTCCGCAAGTTACCTCTGAAGAAAAAGAATACCTTCAAGAAATTATTTTTGAAGATGTCTACTACAATAACAACCGTCAGAAATTTACTAGAAAAATTATTCCAAATTCCGGAAAATTTATAAAAATAAAAATCAAAGCACAGTATTGTAATAATATTGAGTATTACAGAAAAAAGAGTTTCACGACTAGGGCAGATCATTTCATATTGGAGGATGAAGCTGGTAAAAGTTACAGTTGTTTAGGAACACTTGATGTATCAGGTAAATTAAGTGGACCTGGAAACCTAACCTCTCAGATCGGTACAAAAAAAAGCGTGATTGATCGTACATATAGACTCATTTTCAACGTACCTAAAGAAGGAAACTATAAATTAAAATATTTAGGAGAAGTAATTTCTGATATTTAATTACTAATAGATTGAGTAATAAAACAAAACGCTTTGATTAACTCAAAGCGTTTTGTTTTTTCTCTTTATTTTTTGTTCTTCAAAAGAAACAATCAAAGCATAAGATAAAGTACCTAAAATTACGAGCTTCCATAAAATTCCCTGAAAAATAGAAGAAGGATCTAGTATAAAATCGATTGCGTATAATAATACAATAAGTGTCAATCCTAGAGAGAGAAATAGCAAAGGTTTTTTCGAAGACAAAAAGCCGAAAAGTATAAATATAAGCCCAATAAATGCAGTAATAACAAAAGAGAGAATATCTGCTATTGTGTAATAGTTCACAATAGCAATAACAATTTGAAAACCTCCAATAACATATAAAATATAGCTTGATCTTCTTTGAAATCTTTTCGCATCATTAAGGGTAGACTTATTTGAAATCTGCTGGCCTATAAAAATAGCTTGTTCTTTTTTAGTTCCTTCTATAGGATATCCACAATTTTCACAAATTATTTCTACAGGAGATATTTCGACCTTACAATTATCGCACGTTAAAATAGTCTCCTGCATTTTTATATTTCTATTTTATTTTTGTTTCATTACCCGTCTAGTATATCAGTAGTAACGGACTTCTACTCACTAACTTTTCAGTTTAACACTGACTTTTGTTTTATGTTTATACTTTCGTTTATTACTTTAACTCTAATTACTTATACACTGTATCGTGTTTAGTATTCTTTCAAAATTATTGTACTCAAAATCAATAAGGTAAGCAAAGCCATAATTATAAAGTAAAATAGAATGTAGGTTAGTAAAAGTCGAAAAGATGTGTAAATTTTATTTTCTGTATGATAAAATTGGATAAATGTCCAAAATCTATAAGCAATAGATAGAATAAAGGCTAATGTCACTCCTAAGTCGACTTGCTTTATTACAAAATCAAAAATGGTAAACAATGAATAAAAAATAGTTTTTTGTCCTGCTATATATGAATTGATTACGATATGTTCAAGATAATTCTGTCCCTTCCCTAAAAAGGATATAAATGATGCGGTTGAAAGTATAGGTATAAGAAAAAGAGTTGTATAAGCATAATTATCAATTAACCAGTCTGTTGAGAATTCTAAAATTATGGAGTTATGAGAAAAATTAGATTTATCTTCAGCTCCTTGACGAAACCCAGAGATTGCATCAGCTAAAAGAGTGTCTGAACCACATATTTTTGTTATTAAGAAGTAGAATGTTGACAACAGCAAAACAAAACCAATAGGTTTAAAATAATCTTTTCTATGCCCACTTAAAAATCCTCTAATCGAATGCCCAGGTCTTAAAAACAAACTCTTTATTGTGAAAAAAAGACCACGATTAACTTGAAAAATACTATCCGATAGTTCTTCTAGAAAGCTTGTTAAAGTCAATTTGTCAACTCGGCTGTTTTGTCCGCATAGGCTGCAAAATTTCCCTTCAAAGTTATTTTTACACTCCATTTGACAATATTAAACACAATAAAAATTAAATATGTTTTCCTTTTTCCCATCCATGCTTACCAAGGTATTGCTCTCCACTTTCTATAGCACCCTCTTCTACGGTAGTTCCCATACTATCATTCCATCTATTCAAATAACCAAAAAGTGATATTACACCCAGCATTTCAACAATCTCTCCTTCATCCCAGTATTTATAGAGCTCTTTTTTAATGTCTTCACCCACCTGATTAGGAACCATAGAAGCTACCAATGAAAAATCAAGTGCAGCACGCTCTGCATCTGAAAAAGCTGGATGTGTTTTATATTCCCAAATATTATCTAATTGTTCTTGTTCTGCTCCATAACGTTCTGCAGCTCTAATAGCATGTGCTTGACAATAACGGCATCCTGTTGCATTGCTACTTACCCAAGCAATCATTCTCTTTAAAGCAGAAGTAACACGTCCCTCATTGGCCATTACTGCTTTGTTGAGGTTAATAAACGCTTTTGATATGGCTGGTCTGCGTTGCATAGTAAGTACCGAATTTGGGCAAAACCCTAGTGTTTCATTAAAAAATTCGGCTAATTCTTTGGTTTCTATATCGTGATCTGGTGATAATGGAGTTACTAATGGCATAATTTTAATAAATTTCTAGTTTTAGTGTACCAAAATACAAAATTGCAGCTATATTAATTATCATTATGGGTTGCTGTAGAAGAAAATGATGATTTTTTTATTTATATGATATATAAAAATCAAGCATAGCCCAGTTCTGGTTTATTTTTGTAATGAAATAAAAAAAGGGTGTTTTATTACTGTAAACTCTAATGATAATTAGTATTGGTTTTATAGCTGATTAACATTTCTTATTTTTGTAAAAATTATACTACAAATGCGTTGGACTATAAAAGCAATTCCAGAAGAAGCTAAAGTTAAAAAATTAGCTAAAGCATTAAGGGTTGATTTTATTATTGCATCATTACTTATCCAAAGAGGTATAGAAAGTTATGATGCTGCCAAAAAATTCTTCCGCCCCACACTTAACGATTTACACGATCCTTTTTTAATGAAAGATATGGAACTTGCTGTTTCAAGAATTGAAACAGCCATTTCTAACAATGAAAACATTTTAATTTATGGCGATTATGATGTAGATGGAACTACTGCTGTATCACTAGTTTCTTCATATTTAAAGTCGTATTATCCTAATATTGCTACCTATATACCGGATCGTTATAAAGAAGGGTACGGTGTTTCTTATAAAGGGATAGACTATGCAGATGATAATGATATCAGTCTTATAATTGCTTTAGATTGCGGGATTAAGGCTATCGATAAAATAGCATATGCTTCTCAAAAAAAAATTGATTTTATTATTTGCGATCACCACAGACCTGGAGATAAACTTCCTAAAGCTATTGCCATATTAGATCCAAAAAGAGAAGATTGCAACTATCCTTATGATGAATTATGTGGGTGCGGAGTAGGCTTTAAATTAATACAAGCATTGGGAGTTAGAAGAGGGCAAACTATTGAAGATTTGACTCCTTTTTTAGACTTGGTAGCTGTTGCCATTGCAGCAGATATTGTACCAATTACAGGTGAGAATAGAGTTTTGGCTTATTACGGTTTGGAGGTTATTAATACACATCCTCGAGCAGGAATTAAAGCAATTATACAACAGGTTAAAAAAAGTATTTTAACTATAACTGATGTTGTTTTTATTATTGCTCCCAGAATAAATGCTGCGGGTAGAATAAAACACGGGCATCATGCAGTAGATTTATTGGTTGAAAACAATATAGATAGTGCCCATACACATGCTGAAGAAATTGAGAATTTTAATCTACATCGAAAAGATTTAGATAAAAAAATTACCGAAGAAGCTTTACAACAAATATTGGAAAATAAAGAAGAAGACCTATATACTTCTGTAGTCTATAATGAAACTTGGCATAAAGGAGTAATTGGTATTGTAGCTTCCAGACTTATAGAAACTTATTATCGTCCTACTTTAGTATTTACTAAATCTGGTGAAAAACTTGCTGCTTCTGCTCGCTCTGTTAAAGGGTTTGATGTTTACAATGCGCTAGCAGCTTGTTCTGAATATATAGAACAATATGGAGGGCATAAATATGCTGCTGGACTTACACTTTTAGAAGATCAATATTTACCTTTCAAAAATAAATTTGAAGAAGTAGTAGCAGCCACCTTAGATGAAAAATTGCGCACTCCAGAAATCGCGGTTGATACAGCCTTAGATCTAGCTCAAATTACGCCTAAGTTCTATCGAATTTTAAAACAATTTGCTCCTTTTGGCCCTGGTAATATGTCACCCATTTTTATTAGTAATCACCTTCAAGACACTGGTTATGGAAAAGGTGTTGGAGAAGATGAAAAACATTTAAAGTGTAGTGTTACTCAAGGTGAATCACCCTCAATTGGAGGTATTGGATTTAACCTTGGAAATAAACTCCAAACCATTCAAAATAAAAAACCTTTTCAAGCTGTGTATTCTATTGATGAAAATGAATGGCAGGGAACTGTTTCTCTTCAATTAAAGATTCGGGATATTAAATGATATTCTTTTATTCTTTTTTCCATTGATGAAAAAAGAAACAAAAAAATCTAGTCTTGCTTTTTAATTTTTTGAAATCTACGTCATTTTAAGGCCGCGCCACCCAGGTCGCTTTTGCTTTGCAAAATGCTTTATGGATGGCTTCCATCACCTATCATTAAAATAGCTGGATTTACTACAAAATTAAAAAGATGACAAAAAACTACTATTAGCGAATATTCAAACAAAGATCTATTTTGAATTTTACTTAAATTTCTCTTAGAAAGTAATCGAAGGTTTTCAAGAACTAGCTGTAAAACAAGCGGAAGTGCGTCATGTTGAAAACATGAAAGAGCATGAAGCGATAGTTTTATCAGTGGTTTTGCAAAGCAAAAAGTTCCTATAAACCTTCTTGATTTTTTGGTTCCATCTACCGTATCACCTGGCTCTTCATTCAAAATACAAATTATTGTATTTTTCTTTCAGCCCTGTGTCAAGACAAAAATGAACAGAATAAAATGTTTTTTCTTCTCATCCTTTTTGCTTGCCCAAAAAGGATTATAAAAAGGGCACTTTCTCTTAGGTATTTTTATACTCTTTTTAAGAGTCTAAAATCATATTTCGCCATCCGCATCTCCTGGCCCATCATTCAAAACATAAATTGTTATGTTTTTCACTCTGTCCTCCAAGGTTTCAATGATTCTTAACGAGAAATAAATATTATACTCACAGAGAAAGGCTTTACCTCCTATCCAGCATCTAGTAATTAACATATTTTAATCTTAGCTCAAAATTTTCTTAGAAAATAAGTGGCTTCGATAAAAATCTTAAAAATCAAGGCAGTAGTATTGACGTTAAATGAAAAGCTGTTTGAGCAAAGCGAGTTCTTTTCATTGTGCAGAGCGTGCCGTAGCATTTTCTTAGATTTTTATCGCTTGCCTTGACTTTTTTGGTTCCAGCTAGCGCATCACCTGGCTCTTCATTCAAAATACAAATTATTGTATTTTTCTTTCAGCCCTGTGTCAAGACAAAAATGAATAAAGAAGAGTTTTGTGAACAAAGTGGCTCAGAATGCGGAAGCGAAAGACAATTGGTAGTATTTCAAAAAATTAAAAAGCAAGACTAGATTTTTTTGTTTCGTTTTTTATCAAGAAAAAATGAAAAATACTATTCAAAGCACAAATCATTATGTTTTTCACTCTGTCCTGAATCAGGATAAAATGAATATATGCTTTATACTTTATTTAAATACTTCCTTCTAAATTTAATAATCAAAGCACTCGATCTAATAAGCATCCAAATAACAAATGAGATCCAAATAGCATATAGTTTTAAATTAAAATAATTGGCTATAAATAATGTGGGAATAAAACCTAAAAAAGTAGCCCCCAATAAAACATTTCTCAAATATTTGACTTCTCCCAGTCCTTTGAAAATTCCATCAAACATAAAAGCAATGGCGCTAATGGGTTGCATGACCAAAACCATCCAAAAAACAGATGAAAACAACCCTAAAACAATAGTGTCTTTATTAAAAATAAGTCCTATTTGATTATACAATAATCCGCAAACTCCCATTAAAATGAGAGCTATCACAACTGAGTATTTACTAATATCAATACTTAATATCCAAAGTTTTTTATAAGATCTAGCCCCTAAAAGTTTTCCGGAAATTGCATTCCCTGCATTTGCATATCCATCTATAAAAAAGGAAAAGAATAACCAGATATTCATCAAAATACTTTGTGCTGCAATATAATTTTTACCATAATCTGTTGCATAAGCATTCGCAAGGTAAATAGCAAAATTAAGAGCTGCAGTACGTATAAAAAGATTAAGACTCATTTTTACTAAAACCTTCATTTGTGGGTTTAGCTTTCTAGACAATCTTAATTTAAAATCTGTTTTCTTGAAAAAGAAGTAGAAAGCCATCAACATCATAATTAATTGAGCTATCAAACTTGCATACGCAGCTCCTTTTAAATGCATTGCTGGAACAACTCCTTCAATTCCATACACTAAAACATAATCAAGCGCTACATTTATAAGAGCTCCAACAATACTACATTTCATAGCCCATAATGTGTTTTGAAGCCCTCTAAGCACCCCGAAAACGCCAAAAGTCACTAAGGTTAATGGATATCCAATTGCTCGAATTTGATAGTAATCTGCTGCATAATTTAGAATAAGACCCTCTGCATTATAAGCGCTAAAAATAGCGTTAGCAAAAAAAGAAGTAACAATATAAATAAGTAAACTCAACAAAAAATTAAAGAGAATAGCTTGAGGAACCAAGGTTCGTACTTCTTCTAGTTTATTAGCTCCTAAATGCTGTGAAACAATAGAAGAGATTGCTGTTTTAGTTTGCGCAACAATCCAGACAATAGCAGATAAAAAAGAACCTACAATACCTGCCGCTGCCAATGCCTCCACCGGATTTTCTTTTACATTTCCTATAATAGCAATATCTGTTAATGATATGAGCGGTTCTGCAATACCTGCGACAATAGCGGGGATGGCTAGGCGATTAATTTCTTTAAAGGAAATTTTGGAAGTCAAATGAATCTGTCTGTTTATAAGTTATGCCTTTTATTAAATCCAAAGATATTCATAAAACAGAAAATTATAGTATGAAGTTTATTGTTTAAAATGTCTAAAGAAAGTTTTAATACAGCGTCACTTATTTCACTTTTACTTCGTAAAATGCTTTATAGGCAGCTTCTATCATCTGGCTCATCATTCAAAATACAAATCATATTTTCGTTTTAATCAACAATTTCTTAGAAAGTAAAGCGAAGGTTTTAAAGAACTAGCTGTAAAACAAGCGAAAATGCGTCATGTTGAAAACATATTTTAATGCTTCTTTTAGTTATCACTCCTCTTGTTTTATCCCCTCAAGGAGAGAACAAAATCTTCTTGACTTTTTTATTTCGTTTTTTTGTCAAGAAAAAAATGAAAAGAAAAAACCTCAGGAAGTAGGACCTGAGGTTTAGAATTTTTTTGAGATAGCTTTTAGTTTGAGACATTTTGCTATCATCATTATTACCATTTTGACACTTCAAACATACAATACGAGTGTCTATTTCTAAAATTAATGTTGTGAATTGAGCAAAAGTTGTGGTGAAAGCTACAAAGTTGTTAAAAAAGGAATTAAGTGGGTATAAAAAAAGCTCCAAAAATAAAATTCGAAGCTTTTTTTAACTATAGTAATTAATGTTTTGACGCCTTAATGTCTTACTTACAATATTACTATGACCATTTTGACAGTTCAAACATACAATCATCTTTACAAAATTTAAAAAATTTGTTGTGTAAGTTGTAAAAAGTGTTGCGAAAATGAAAAAAGTGTTTATTAACACTTCAAAAATATCTATCTATTTGATTATAAGCATAATATAATATTAGTCATTATTAAAAATTCACTTTAAAATACTTTCTCATAGCAATAAAAAGGATGTTCTCTTTGTGCTGGAAATGCAATACTTTCTAAACGCTGGTACCCTCTAATTTCATAAAATTTTTGATTTCTAGTATTTTGACTAAATGTATCTAAACGAACTGAAACTGCTCCTTTTTTATAAGCATGACCTTCTGCGAAATCCATTAACTTTTGAGCATATCCTTTTCGTTGTTCCTCTGGATGAATTGCAATTCGATGTATATATATATTATGTTTATTGGTCGTAAGCCATTTTACAGGTTTATACACTTCATCTATTACTGTAGAAATAACAATACAACCAATTATTCGCTCTTTGTTTTCTAAAACATAGAGTTCGTTCCTTTCTAAATCTTTTTCAAAAACTTCATAAGATGGGTATTTTTCTGTCCATTGATAAATGCCTTTAGAACGCATAAAGAGATTACATGCTTTAGTGATCTGTAATACGATGTCAATATCTAAAGAATTAGCAAGGCGAATATTCATTATAAATTATTTCTTTTTACGTATTTTTGATAGTATAAAAATAAAAAAGACTGACCAAATAAACTGCATTCTTACTTTAAACATCAAGAAGTATGATATAAAGATTATTTATGTCATTTTTATAAAAAATAAATTTAAGCTGATGAAAAATATTTTAGTCCCTGTCGCTGCTTCTGTTCAAATAGAAAGTACGTTACAATACGCAATTGATTTTGCTAAACATTTTAAAGCAAAAGTATATGTACTAGGTGATTATAATGTAGTTTCAAGAGCAGGAAGCATTATCAACATCAATGATATTCTTGAGCGTGAAACTAAGACTCATATAATTGAGATTGTTTCAAAGGTAAATACTAAAGATATAGAGATTGCTACCATTACCGCTAAAGGAAATTTGGTAGATGTTATTGAAGATATTGTAAAAGAATTAAAAATAGATCTTGTAATTTTAGAATCTAACAGCACCATGAAAAGTAATGTTTTTCTAGATAATGTTTCAGGAAGTATTATTAAACGTACAGAGATTCCTTCTCTCATTGTGCCTTGCGAGTATACATTTTCTAAACCATCTTCTGCTTTATTAGCATTTAAATCTGGGATTTTAAAAAGAAAAAAGGTTTTAAAGCCTATAAAAGAATTAAGAGATGCTTTTGATTTAAATATTCGTCTCTTGATGGTGAAAACTCCTAAGCACAAAGCTGAAGATTTAATTATAAATCCCAAATTACAAGCTTTAGGAGAGATTACAACTACAGAAAACGCTACTACTTTTCAAGGAGTGTTAGAACATTTTCATAAAAATGAGCCCGATTTACTTTGTGTTTTTAGAAGAAAAAGAGGGTTTTTTAAGAAACTTTGGGAAAAGAACACCATCTCTAAAGAAGAATTCCACTGTAAAATTCCCGTATTAATTCTTGTAGGAAAGCTATAATTTATGGGGCATTAGCTCAGTTGGCTAGAGCACTACGCTGGCAGCGTAGGGGTCATCGGTTCGAATCCGATATGCTCCACATCATCGGTTTTTTACAATTAATTATTTTTAATAAAATCTATGCTTTTTTCTACAATTAAGGCTAATTGTTCTGGTAGTTCTTTTTGATCCCAAGGATGTTTCCCTCCAAAGACATGGTTTGCATTTTTGACTACAAACAACTCACTTTCTGAATACCAGTTTTGGAGATCTTTGGCATTGTTTAATGCTACAGTCTCATCTGTATCGCCGTGTACAATTAAGTAGGGGATTTTTAGGTTACTCACTGCATTTTTAATTGTTAAACGAGTTTCATTTTCTTTGAAATTTTCAAAAAATTGATAATAATGAGGCATTTGTTGTTTAGTTCTTCCATTTTGAACATACATAATACCTTCTTTTTTCCATTGAGCAATTTTTTCAGCACTTCCAAAACGCACAGCATAATTACTAACTCCGGCCCAAGAAATTACATGAGTTACTCTGGCATCTTCATTGGCTTTAATCGTTACAATACCACCTCCTCTAGAATGACCAATAATTGCTGTTTTTTTTAAATCTATTAACTTGGCGAATTCAAAATTAGTATGGGTTACCCAATCTATTACGATTTCTAGATCATCTAGTTCTTTTATATAATTATTATGCCCAAATGCCTCTAAGTCAGGAAAATCAATAGGTTCTTCTATTGTCCCTCCATTGTGTGAAAAATTGAATTTTATAAAGCAAAAGCCAGCATTTGCAAATGCTTCTGCAGTTAATTCCCAACTACCCCAATCTTTAAATCCTTTATACCCATGACAAAAAATAACAACAGGTTTTTTTTCTTCAACATTTTTAATGTAGATATCGGCTACTATTGGTTTTCCATGCTTCCCTTTTAGAACACAATTCTTTTTATTCATACTTTTCATTAATTGACTTCTTTTTCTAAGAAAGAGATTTCTGGGTTGAAAATTTCTAAAATTAATTTTTTTAGCTCTTCTAAGAAATTCTTATGAGTTTGATCTGTAATTAATACCTCTCTCTTTGCATAGGCTCCTGGCTTATCTTTTTTTGCAAATTTTAAAAACCCGCTTTGCGTATTTTTAAAAGAAATTATTCCTCCTTCTATATCACCTTGAATATCCTTATGAAGCATATAAGCATATGCCAATACCTGAAAAGCTTTACTGTACTTATAATCTGAAGTTAATAATTCCCAATCTATAATTTCAACATCACTTCGTTGCACTTTTCCTGTCTTATAATCTATAATTCTAAGTATGCCATCTTTCTTATCTACACGGTCTACTTTTCCTCTTAAAAAAATAGGCGTATTTAACTCTGGAAGTGTTACAGGAATTCTTAAATCACTTTCAATATGAAGTATTGTAATATTTGCTCCTTTCTTTAACGCTTCTTTTTCTTGTTTTAAGAATTTTTTGATATAGTTAATAGCAATATTGAATATGATTAAATTTTTCCCTCTAGTCATATCGCCGCTTTTATAGACATCTTTAAACTGTATGGTAACAAATTCTTCAACTCGTAGTTCCATAGAGGTTAACATTTCTAATGTCAATTTTTGACCTTCTAAGGGTTTGTAAAATTCTTCTAAGGTATTGTGAACAACTGTCCCTAAAGTATTCGCAGCTACTGTTTCTTCAATTTCTTCCTGGTTTTTAACCCCTAATATTGTCTGATAGTAAAAATCTAATGGGTTTCTTATATAATTTGTCAAAGATGTAGGTGAAAACCCTTTATTCGCAACTTCTTTTAAAGTAGCAATAATTGCAGGGTTTTTTGCGATCTCTATTGGGTATTTTTGTTGAAATATAGTATCAGGGCTAGCGATCGTTTCTTCAATTTGATGCGAGGGTAGTTTATCTAACAATAGTTGCATTAAAAATCTGCTTTTCTCACTTCCTTCTAATACGTCTGGTTCTGTATTATATAATAAATATATATTCTTTGCACGTTGTAGGAGGTGATAGAAATGATAGGCATAAATTGCATCTTTTTCTTTGTATGTAGGAAGTCCAAAGCTATTTTTAACATCAAATGAGATAAAAGAACCATCACTCTTTCCTGAAGGTAAAACACCTTCATTTACAGATGATATAATAATAGTTTCAAAATCTAAATTTCTACTTTCCAGGACTCCCATTAATTGTAATCCTTCCAGAGGTTCTCCTTGAAAATCTACACTTTCTTGAAGTAAAAACTCTTTATAGATACCTTTGAGCGCTTTTAGATGGTGGATGGACTTATAGGTGCTGTTTAATAGGTCTATTTGATTAAACACTTCATAAAAACGGTATAAATACTCTAAGAATAATGGATTTGTTTCCTGATCATTATAATGTGTTTTTAGTTTTAAAATTAATTGAAGGCATTTTTTTATAATTTGCTCAATACTTGTATTCTTCTCAGAAAAGAAACAATAATTGATGAGTGAATATAATTCTTTTGAAAGTATATTTTCAATAAAATTTAAATCGATATAAACTACATTTTCTTCGTGTATTTTTTTTGTAATAACAGAAGCATAATCTTCTGAAGTGTGCGTAAATAAAATTCTAGCAAGCGGATGTGATAAAAAGTCGATAACATATTTATAATACCATCCATTCTCACTATTGTTCTCTAACATTTCAAAAAGAAGGTTAAAAAAAGAAGCTACAGGGCTTAAACTCAAAGGGAATCCACTTGTGATATTAACCACACCTATTTCTGAAGGTATAGTCGCTACCATAGGCATTAATAATGATTCATTACCAAGTACTATTGCAGTACTATTTAAGCTTGTGTCTTTTTGTTTTAATTCTTTAAGTAAATTTCCAATATATTTGGTTTGTCCTATATTTTTAGGGGTCCCAATAATTTTAATTTTCTTCTTCTCTGAAAAGTGTTTAGATATATTTTTAAAAGGGTGTTCTTGGTAATGCTTCCATGATTTTTTATAATGTCGCATAAACAAGCCTGCATCATGAATAGAATCTTTAAGAAAATGAGAATCAATATCCCAAAAGATATCTGCATTTTCTACATTTAAAAATTCTTCTATAATAGTAGATTCTGCCTTATTTAAGGCGTTAAATCCTATAAATATATGTTTTTTAAAAGAGTGATTTTTAATATATAATGCTAAACCTTCTACTGCTTTTCTATAAATAAGGCCTTGATATCCAATTTGCATTTCAATGAGTCGTTCTCTAAATGCATGATAATATGTTTTAAGTGTATTCCAAAATTTTATATAATTCTTTTGAAGTTCTGTTTTTTGTTCTTGCAAATACCAGTGATCCAATTCTTTTATTGACGCTAGATAAGAGAAAATTTTATCAGGAGGGATTAAATAACGATCAATTTCATTAAAGTCTTGTATCATTGTGGTTGCCCATTTTGAGAACGTATAGAAATCTTCTCGTTCCTTTTCTGGCGTTAATTCTATGTAGGTTTGATAAAATTCAAAAAGTAATAATGTACTGGATGCTAGTTTAATTCCGGATAGTTCTTGAACAAAATCTTCAATACTATGAATAACAGGGCCAAATGATGTTTTCGTTGTACGTTTTAAAAGTTCATTTTTTAAAAATATACCTGCTCTTTTACTGGGTAAAATGCATACAAAATCATTTAATTTATAAGGCATTTTTAATATGTCTTCAGCTACCTCCTCTAAAAATGATTTCATCTATTTGAAAAATTACTACGAAAAGAATAAATGTAATAAAAATAAAAAACGCTCTGGATATCCAGAGCGTTTTTCTATTCAAGTATAAAAATACTTTGTATGCTTTATTTAACTAAGTTGATTTCAACTCTTCTGTTTTGAGTTCTTCCTGCTCTAGTTTTGTTAGAAGCAATCGGTTTAGATTCTCCGTAACCAGCTGCAGTTAATCTGCTAGAAGAAACACCGTTTGTTGTTAAGAAATCTTTTACTGAATTAGCTCTTGAGTCAGATAATTTTTGGTTTAGATTTTCACTACCAACACTATCTGTATGACCTTCTACAGTAAACTTAGCATTTGGATATTCATTTAATATCTTGATGATATCTGCTAATACTTTTTCAGATTCTTCTTTGATAGAAGATCTACCTGTATCAAATAAGATTGTTTTTGCATAGTCATTTAATTGCTTCTGTACTTCTTCAGTTACTTCTGGGCAACCATTGTTAGCTACAGTTCCAGCAACGTCAGGACACTGATCATCTTTATCTAATACACCATCATTATCTTTATCTGGCCATGGGCACCCTCTATTAGCTTGAGGACCTGCTTCATTTGGACATGCATCATCTTTATCAGCAATACCGTCTCCGTCAGAATCAGGACATCCGTTTAAAGCAGCTAATCCAGCAACTGATGGACATGCATCATCTTTATCAGCGATACCATCTCCGTCAGAATCAGGGCATCCGTTTAACTCAGCAGAACCTGCTTCGTTTGGACATGCATCCTTTGAATCTTCAATACCATCTCCATCAGAATCAGGACATCCGTTAAATGCAGGTAAACCTGCAACTTCTGGACATGCATCTTCTTTGTCAAATATACCGTCTCCGTCGGTATCTCTACCTCCAAATTTAATTGCTACACCAGCTATGTGTTGGAAAAGAGGTGCAGCTCCTTCTGTAACTCCATCACTGTCAAACACATGCTTATAGCTTGACTGAAATGTAAGACCAATATTTTCTGTAAACCATAAGTTGAACCCTAAACCTCCGTTTAGTGTTCCGTTTCCTAATTCGTCAATCCAAGTATATCCTCCGCCCACTTCTACAAATGGATCAAAGAAATTACCAAGCTTTAAAAATTCGTTTAGGTTGTACTTAATTGTTGCATCTAAAGAAAAGTATGATAAATCATCTACTTCAAAATCACCAACCTGGTCTATTCTGTTTAATGTTCCACGCGCTCCTACAGAAAAACCGTCTCCTACATAATATGAAACTGAGGCTACAGATACTGTAGGTAGGAAATTAAAATGATCTTCTGCATTAAAAAATTCATCGAACCATCGGCCTAAACCTGGTTCGTTAGTAGGAAAGAAATCTACAGCGTTTATACCAACACTAATTAACCAAGGGTTATTTTTGTCTTGTGCATACGTATTGCTAAGTCCTGCGAAAAGGAGTATAGCAATTAAAATTTTGCTAAGATGTTTCATGTTTGATTTATTTAATTTTTATGTGTTAATTGGTGACAAATGTAAGATGTTAAAGTTTATTAACAAAAACAAATATATTAATTTTTTACTTTTTTTAAGATTTTTCAATTCTTTTTAGATAAGCTCCAGTTCCTTCCCTACAGTCGTAAACGACATAATCGCTTTGTCTAAATGCTCTTTTTCGTGTGCTGCAGAAAGCTGTACCCTAATTCTTGCTTTTCCTTTAGGTACTACTGGATAAAAGAATCCTATCACATAAATTCCTTTCTCTAGAAGGCGTTCTGCCATTTCTTGTGAAAGCTTCGCATCATAGAGCATTACTGGCACAATAGCAGAATCTCCATCAATAATATCAAAGCCTGCTTCTTTCATCCCTTTCTTAAAATAGGAAGTATTCCATGCCAATTTATCTCTTAATGTTGTGTTATCAGATAGTAAATCAAATACCTTAATAGAGGCTCCTACAATAGCAGGAGATAAAGAATTGGAAAATAAATACGGTCTGGAACGTTGACGTAATATTTCTATAATTTCTTTTTTCCCTGTGGTATAACCTCCCATAGCACCGCCTAATGCTTTCCCTAAGGTTCCAGTGATAATGTCTATGCGGCCCATAACCCCTTTTTCTTCTAGAGTTCCTCGCCCTGTATCACCAATAAAACCTGCTGCATGGCATTCATCAATCATTACTAAAGCATCATACTTATCTGATAAATCACATATTTTATCTAAAGGAGCAACCAAACCATCCATTGAGAAAACACCATCAGTAACTATTATTTTAAAACGAGCACCATCTTCATTGGCTTGTTTTAATTGTTTTTCTAAGTCTTCCATATCACTATTCTGATAACGGTAACGCATCGCTTTACATAAACGAACACCATCTATAATAGAAGCGTGGTTTAAAGAATCAGAAATAATAGCATCTTCTTTACCAAGTAAAGGTTCAAAAACACCTCCATTAGCATCAAAAGCAGCTGCATATAATATGGTATCTTCCGTTTCATAAAAATCAGCAATCTTAGCTTCTAAATCTTTATGGATATCTTGAGTTCCACATATAAACCGAACCGATGACATTCCAAAACCATGAGAGTCTAATGTGTCTTTTGCAGCTTGTACAACTTCTGGATGTGAGGAGAGCCCTAGGTAATTATTGGCACAAAAATTAATAACCTCTTCTCCTGTAGAAATTTTAATAACAGCATCTTGTGGAGATGTAATTATACGTTCTTTTTTGAAAAGGCCGTTGTTTTTTATTTCTTCTAATTCTTGTTGAAGATGTGATTTTATTTCACTGTACATATCATCTGTTTTTTACAAAAATAGCAAACTTTAATGAGCTAAATTCATATAGTTTTTATAGTTATTTCTTCATTAATAAATACTAATAGACGTTGTATAACGCTAAACCCCATTTCTTCCAGTACAACGGTGTAAGTGTCTAACTGATTTACAAACGTTTCATTATAGCTTCCTGTTTTATAATCAATAATAATGACTTCTTTATTTTTACCAATAGCCAGTCTATCTGGGCGAACTAATTCTGCTTTTGAGGTATAGATATCATATTCATTATATATTTCGTAGTCTCTAGAAAAATAATCTTTAATTTCTGGGTGCTCTAAAAGGCTTTTTAAAGCCTTGTGAATCGTCTCTAACTCATTTTGATTAATAGTCCCTTGATGTAAAGCATCTTTTAAAACAATATCCAACTCATTTGCATATGTAATCTTAGAGAGTAAAAAATGATATAGATTTCCTTTTTCAACGGCTTGTCCTTGTGCAGTATCCCATAATGTACCTGTTTTAGTTATGATCTTATAAAAAGGGCGAATTACATCATTCGATAAAAAAGGTATTTGCTCTATCAATAAAGTTGTTTTTATTTTCTCTTTGGGTGTTTGAATTCCAAAAGAATAGATTTTTTGATCTTCATTCCACAACGATTGTTTTTTTAAATAATTAATAAAAAGCCCTGAGAAACTTTTTAGATCTTCTTCTCCTCCTCTTTTTATAGCTGTTTTTGCTATTATATACAAACGTTCTATGGCTCTTGTAAGTGCAACATACAAGATATTAAATTGATCAAGCTCTAATTTTGTATTTAAACTATCATATATAGTAGCTCCATAATCATTATAGTTCCCTATTTCTTTGTTTTTTGAAAATAAACCAAGCTCAATACCAAAAGTATCTTTGTCTATTGGAAGCCATACTTTAGGATCTATTTCTTCATAAATATTGCTCTGTGCATATGGGTAAATTACTATTGGAAATTCTAATCCTTTAGATTTATGTATGGTCATAATTTGAACTGCATTATTACCATTGGGGGCTACAACACTTAATCGATTACTTTTCTTTTCCCAATATTTTAAAAAATTACCAAACCCTGTATTTTGATGTATACTAAAATCTAAGATCTCATCTAGAAAGAATTGTAAATATGCATCAGAATAATCATATAAATTAAAGCTGTGAATGGCATATTCTATGGCATTTAAAAAAGGTAATTTATGAAAGGTTGATTGATCAAAACTATAGACAGTAAAGAGAACTTCTATTCGACCTATATATTCGCTAAAAAATTTATGTTTTTCTTTTATGCTTCTCTTTTCAATTAGAAATCTTAAAAGGTTTACTTGTATTTCTTTGTTTTTAGGTTGAAGCGCAAATTCAATTAAATCTATTAAGAAATTAATTTTAGGACTGTTTTTTAGCAATAATGATTCTGATGATATGATAGGTATTTCATTTTCAAGTAAAAAATTAGCAATGATCAATCCATGCTTTTTCTTTCTTGTAAGAATACAAATATCGTTGTACCCATATCCATCATCTATTAATAGCTTTATTTGATCTATAACTTGTTGGCAATAAGCTAAATTTTCGTCTTCATCTTTGTTTATAAAAGTTAGCTGTACAAACCCTCCTTCTTTATGATTGTATTGTTGCTCGCTTTTATTTTCAAAAAGATCTTTGTAATGTTCATTTGATAAAAAGGAAGAGATATGTTTAAAAAAGCCATTATTAAAAGAAACTACTTCTTTATAACTTCTATAATTTACAGGAAGTGAAGCAACTTCTTTGTTTACTTGAAAAGGATTGTTATCATTATAAAGGTCTATAAATTGCTCTGCCTTACCTCCTCGCCATCTATAAATGGCCTGTTTCGCATCTCCTACTAATAATAGGGACCCTTTTTTTCCTGTTAAGGTTTCACTCTCAATAGCATTTCCAATTAAAGGAATTAAATTATTCCACTGCATTTGTGAAGTGTCTTGAAATTCATCTATAAAATAATGTCGATATTTTTCTCCTATACGTTCATAAATAAATGGAGCAGGTTCATGAGCAATTACTTTTGAAATAGTACTGTTAAACTCTGATATAAGAAACAGATTATTTTCTGCTTTTATCGTTTCTAATTCTGCTTGAATTGCATTTAATAATGATAATGGAACGCTATTTTTATAAAAATTTTGAAGAAATTTAAGGTGATAAACTCCTTTTTTTAAAGTTTGATACGCTTGTAAAAGAGCTGGAATTAAAAAATCTATTTTCTCTGCTCTTTCTTGTGAAAGTGATTTAGCATATATATTTCCTGTAATAAGGTTTTCTTCCAGTTTGTTTTCATACAAACCGTTAAATTCACCATTGGCTATTTTTTTAAAATGCTTAGGCAATGTACTTCTTGTAAAATCTGAAAATTCTATCCCATCTGCTTCTATAAGTTCAAGAATTGTATTCCCTCCTTTTTTTAAGATCTCTTCTTCTCGTTTTATGTGTGACTTAAGGAGAGCGTTTAAACGATTAAAGTCTTGAAGTGTATATTTTTTTAGTTTTTCTAAGGGTTCATTATGGTTTTCATCCAACAGCAATGAGGCAATCTTCTTTAAGTCTCTTGCGATGTCCCAACTTTTATCATCATCTGCTTTTTCTAAGGCAAAAGAGATTAATACTTCTGTTAGTTTCTGTTGCTCCCCTGCTTTAAATATAAGCTGATCTATCGCTTCTTCTAGAAGTAATTCAGTATCTAGGGCTACTTCAAAATTCATTGGTAATTTTAAATCAAAAGCAAAAGTTCTAAGTAGACGATGATTAAATTTATCTATAGTTACGACATCAAAAAAAGCATAATTGTGAAGAATACGTTTTAATATTTTAGCAGCTCTTTCTATGAGTTCTTCTGCAGGAATTTGAAGTTCTTCTAGTAAAGAAGAAAACATTGGGTTGTTTTTTTCAACAATAGTAGTCTCAGAAAACAATTCGAGATTTTCTACAATACGTTGCTTCATTTCATTAACCGCCTTATTGGTAAATGTAATCGCTAGAATTTGCTTGAAACTGTCTGTATAAGGAGCGCTTAGTAAAATCTTCAAATACTGTTTAACCAGCATAAAGGTCTTTCCTGAACCAGCAGATGCATTGAATATTTTAAAAGGAACTGTATCCAATCCTAATTTTTTACCAAAGTAACAAAACTCTGTCGGTTCTTACTTATTTATTCTCCATGTCATTTTAATTTAATAAAAGCGGTGTTAAATTAATACTATTTAAATACTTGATGAAAAAGTCTAAATGAGTTCTGTATAAAGTTTAAGTTTATGTGTAAATTTGTTAAACAAATTAAATCTTTAATTAAAAATAAATATTATGGCTTTTGAATTACCAAAATTACCGTATGATCACAATGCATTAGAGCCTCATATAGATGCTCGTACTATGGAGATACATCACGGAAAACATCATAATGGATATACTACAAAATTAAATGGCGCTATTGCAGGAACAGATTTAGAAGGAAAGTCAATTGAAGATATTCTATCTGGTTTAGACATGAACAATGGAGCTGTTAGAAATAATGGTGGTGGTTTTTATAATCATCGTTTGTTTTGGGAATCTATGTCTCCAAACGGAGGAGGAACTCCTAGTGGAGAATTAGCAGACGCAATTAATAGTGCTTTTGGTTCTTTTGAAGACTTTAAAAAAGCATTTTCTACTGCAGCAGGAACTAGATTTGGATCTGGATGGGCATGGTTATGTGTTCATAAAGGTGGGAAAGTAGAAGTATGTTCTACTCCAAATCAAGATAATCCTTTAATGCCCGGTGTTGCTTGTGGTGGTTTCCCTATTTTAGGTGTAGATGTGTGGGAACATGCGTATTATTTAAACTACCAAAATAGAAGACCTGACTACGTTAATGCTTTTTTTAATGTTATCAATTGGGATAATGCGTCAGCTTTGTATGCAGCGAATAAATAATCTAGGACAAACATAATGCAAATAAAAAAGGTGGAAAGAATCCACCTTTTTTGCCCCAAATCTTACCATGAACTTAACCTACTTATGCTATGGTGAAACAAATATAGAACATTTTTTTTAATAGTACGGAAAGAAATATGTTATAATGTTCTTAAAATTAGATAAAGTGTATTTTTATTGAAATATCTTACTGATAAACGATAAAAAATACTATCAAATCTTTACTTCAATTATTACTTTTAAAAAAACTAAATGTTTGTTATTTAATAGATGTGATTATTCTTTTGTAGAAGTTATATCAAATAAAAAAGGTGGAAAGAATCCACCTTTTTTGCCCCAAATCTTACCATGAACTTAACCTACTTATGCTATGGTGAGTTAAAAGTATATCAAACAAAGAACGTTAAACAAAAAATCGGTCAAACGGTCAATTTATACGATTAAATGCATAAATTAACAATAATTTAACATTTATTAGTAAGCTCGTTCTTTGTTTCCTTCATAAAAATTAATAAATGCTTTATTGACTACACGATTTCCTCCAGGTGTAGGATAATCTCCTGTAAAATACCAATCTCCTAAATTCTTTGGACACGCTTTATGCAAATTAGAAACAGATTGAAATATAACCTCAACATTAGATTTTATATCTTCTGGAAGTAACAATTCTGCTATTTTATCAGAAACTTCTTCGTCTGTAAAAGGAGCATATACTTCTTTTACAAAATTTATTACTTCTACATCTTTAACAGTTATTTGTTCTTTACATTTTTTATAAACCTCTTCTATTATATTATAGGTGCCTCTTTCTTTGTGCAATGCTAACATTGCTCTAAAAGCAACCAAATCTTCCAATCTAGCCATATCTATCCCATAACAATCTGGATATCGTATTTGAGGAGCAGAGGATACAACAACAATCTTTTTAGGATTTAAACGCCCCAACATTCTAAGAATGCTTTTTTGAAGCGTTGTTCCTCTAACAATACTATCATCAATAATCACCAAATTATCTGTAGGCTTTACAGATTTATATGTAATATCATAAACATGAGCTACTAGATCATCACGACTACTATCTTCAGTAATAAAGGTTCTTAATTTAGCATCTTTAATAGCTACCTTTTCTATTCTTGGTCGTAAATTTAAAATCTCGTGGAGTTTTTCACGAGTAATATTAGCACCTTCTTTTAAAATCTGTTCTTCTTTCTTTTTGTTTAAATAATCCTGCGCTTGTCTTACCATACCATAAAAGCTAGTTTCTGCTGTATTAGGGATGTATGAAAAAACAGTATTCTCAAGGTCATTATCTATTGCTTTTAAGATATTAGGGAACAATAACTTTCCTAATGTCTTTCGCTCTTCATAAATTTCGGCATCACTTCCTCTTGAAAAGTAAATACGTTCAAAAGAACAGGCTTTGCGTTCTAGTGGTTTTAGAATTTCCTTTGTAGAAAAAGATCCATTCTTCTTTACAATAATTGCTTTTCCTGGATCTAGTTCAACAATATCGTTATAATCAACATTAAAAACTGTTTGTATTACAGGACGCTCTGAAGCAACTACAACAATTTCATCATCTGAATAATAATAAGCTGGTCGTATTCCTGCTGGATCTCTAAGAACAAATGCATCTCCATGACCTAACAATCCTGCCATTGCATAACCTCCGTCCCAGTTTTTGGCTGCACGTCTTAAAATTTTGGCAACATTAAGGCGTTCTGCAATTAATGGAGAGGCATCCATTTTTGAATATCCCTCTTTTTTAATTTCTTTATACAACTTGGCAACAGCATCGTCTAAAAAATGACCAATTTTTTCCATTACCGTTATAGTATCTGCTTTTTCTTTTGGATGCTGTCCTAATTGAATCAGGTTATCAAACAATTCACTAACATTGGTCATATTAAAATTACCTGCCAGTATCAAGTTTCTATGCATCCAATTATTTTGTCTTAAAAAAGGATGCACACTTTCTGTTCCATTCTTTCCAAAAGTTCCGTAACGAACATGCCCTAAAAGTAATTCTCCTAAATAAGGAATGTTCTTCTTCTGAGCAGAAACATTATCTGTATAATCTGGATGCTCTGTTAATGCTTCATTAATTCTAGAATTAATTTGAGCAAAAATATCTTGTATTGGTTGTTGTTCACTAGATCGAACTCTACTAATGTATCGTTCACCTGGTTCCATATTTAACTTAATACTTGCAAATCCAGCTCCATCCTGCCCTCTGTTATGCTGTTTTTCCATCATGAGGTACATTTTATTAATTCCATAAAATGCACTTCCGTATTTTTCTTTATAATATTCCAGCGGCTTACGCAATCTAATTAGGGCAATTCCGCATTCGTGTTTTATAGCATCGCTCATTCAATATATGGATTAAAAAAGCCCCGAAAAGACAGGGCGTTATTTTTAAGATAATTCTATTTCAAATTGTGTTAGGTCTTTAAACTGTTTCAACCTATTTTCTATAGCTTCTTTTGAAAGGTTTTCCAAGCGTTCTGTTCCAAACTTCTCGACGCAAAAGGAGGCTAAATTTGACCCGTATATAATTGCGTTTTTCATGTTTTCAAATGAAATGTCTTCTGTTTTGGCTAAATAACCCGTAAATCCTCCTGCAAAGGTATCTCCTGCTCCAGTAGGGTCAAATACTTCTTCTAGAGGTAATGCTGGTGCAAAAAAGATGTCATCTTCATTAAATAGTAAAGCACCGTGCTCTCCCTTTTTAATAACGACATACTTTGGTCCCATTTCATATATCTTCTTAGCTGCTCTCACTAATGAATATTCATTGGTAAGCTGTCTTGCCTCTTCATCATTTATTGTAATAACGTCAATCTCTTTAATCACTTCTTTTAATTCTTCCAGTGCGTTGTCCATCCAAAAGTTCATCGTGTCTAAAACGATTAGTTTTGGTCGTTCTTTCATTTGATTAATTACATTGAGCTGAACAGACGGATGCAAGTTCCCTAACATTAATACTTCTGAATCTTTAAATGCTTCTGGAACTATTGGATTAAAATCTGCTAAAACATTGAGTTCTGTTACTAAAGTATCTCTTGTATTTAAATCGTTATGATATTTACCGCTCCAGAAAAAAGTTTTCCCTCCTTTAACTACTTCTATTCCTGAAGTGTCAACATTTCTATCTCTTAACATTTGAAGATATGAATCAGGAAAATCTTCACCAACAACAGAAACTATTGAGGACTCTATATTAAATTGAGATGCTGAAAGGCCAATATAGGTACCCGCACCTCCTAAAATTTTATCTGTTTTTCCAAAAGGAGTTTCAATAGCATCAAAAGCAACAGATCCAATAATTAATAACTTACTCATTCAGTCAAATTTTTTGCAAATATAAGATATAGTTTTCAATTGGAATACCCTATAATTTATGTTTACACCTTGCAAAATACAAAGGTAAAGCAAGCTTCATTTCATATATATCTTAAAGGCAATTCCCTATAATCAAAATATTCTCTGAGATCGAAAAATGGTAAAAAAATTGAACAAGAAAAAGAGAGGCTAGCGAATTTTCAACTAATGATTTTGCTTTTTAAGCATTTTTAATTATTTGAATCATAATAACTATCAAGTTGGTAAGGCTATGAAACAAAACAGCCAAAAAAAAACCATGCTGTACTCTGATATATCCTGCACTTAATGCAAAAACAAAATGAGGGAGAATCAAAACAGGAGAAAATATAATTTGATAAAAATTTAAAGAAGAAAAATTACTTAGATGAAGTAATGCGAATAAGAAAGAAGTAATGTATACCAATTTAATAGTATCTATTTTTTCAAATGGCATTTTGAATACCTGATCATACAACACATAAAATACTCCCCATATGATACAAAGCAACCCAATAAGTTTTACGTAAAAGTATGAGACTTCATTTTTATAATCAGATAGATCTAAAAATATTGAACAAATAAAATAAGTTATTAGTGTTAGGGATACAGAAAAATTAATCTTATTTTTCAATATCAATAATCTGAACCCTAATTCTTCAAACAAAGGAACAATGGTTAGCGATAATAGGTAACGGTAAATTAAAGATTCTGTTTTTAAGAAAGGGGTTACTTTTTCATACAAATTATGATTTATTATAGCAGATATAATCCCTCCTACAACAATGATTATAAAAGTGAATAAAAAATTTAGAAGAACTAAAGAAAAAAATTCTTTACGTTTTTCTTGTATGCTTATCGATTCTTTGACTTTAAAGAAAAAGATTTTATAGTATAAATTATAAATATATTTGGTCAACTTATATTAAGGTAAATTAAGGATTAACAAAGTACTGTCTGAAAATCACTAAATCTAAACATAATTTATTAATTTTCAGACAGTGTTTTTACTAAAAGAGCAGATCCCAAGCTTCTCCTAATGTTTCTGCAGCTTCTGCGAATCCTTCTCCTATTGCAGAAGAACCTCACACACAAGGGCAGTAGCTGTCTCTCCAACTGCAGGATGAAGAACTGGACCTGTTGTTATCATTCCTCCTCTTAGAGTGTTTAATTTTTCTTCACTCAATTCTTTAATTTTTAATTAACAATAATTATACAAATGTAAAAAAAAGACTAAAAAAATAAAGAATATATTTACTTTTTTATAAATAAAAACTTTCTTTTTTTGATATGCTGTATTAAAAATACTTTCATAAACTAATACTTTAGAAACTCCTGTTTTTCATTTAAGAATTAAGAATCTATCATGAAAGATCAATCAAATTAACGAGCTTTATCCAAACGTAATATCAATTTTAAAATATAAGTTTACTTTTCAAGAAGTTGCTTTAAGTTGTAAAAAGAATGATAAGGAGCTGTTGTTAAAACTGAGTTTATAACCCAACGCGGAAGCATTCCCTTTGGATCTCCGTACATTTGTTGTGTAATCTCTACATATTCTCCTTTAGGTATAAGCTGCCAATACCCCTTAAAATTTGTAATTCTAATTATGCTCCTTTTTCTAGGAACTATGTCTGTATTATCAGAGATAACTTCTACACGATATCCTGTTTCTTTATAATTTATTATTTTCAATCTGGATACGTGATCTCTATTTTTCACTGGCCAATAAAAATCATTTTTCATCCAAATGATAAGTTCATTATCTGAAATTCTCTTTACAATATTGCTCTCTGATGTTTTATAATTCCACTCTTTTAGATTGTTCCCATCTGTAATGGTTTGAAGGGCTTTTTGTGCTGATGTCTTTATAAGCATAACAGCTTTGTACTCACATAGTTTTGTAGAATCTAATTTGCGAGTATATATCTTTATATTATTCTTATGCTTTTTTAATTTCCACTCTTGTGCTTGCCCTAAGGTTACAGCAAAGAATGCTAATAAAAAGATTGTATGTGTTTTTAATAAACTCAGGGGGTCATTATTAAAAAAATTATATTTTTTTCACTACTCCTTAATTCTTTTATAATAAAGATGGCGGAGATTCAAAACCTTGATCTATTTTTAGTTTTTTAGTTTTTGAGGCTGCTACTGCCAATTGATCACACCGTTCGTTTTGAGGATGTTCATTATGTCCTTTAATCCATTGAAACGAAACATAATGTTTTCTATACTCTTTTAAAAAATCTATCCAAAGGTCACTATTTTTCTTTCCTTTAAAATTTGTACGCTCCCAATTAAAGACCCATTTTTTTTCTACAGCATCTGCAACATATTTTGAATCTGTAAAGACACGTACTCGAATCTTTGTTTTTTTAAGTTTTTTTAGCGCTATTATAACGGCTAAAAGCTCCATTCTATTGTTTGTTGTATGAGCAAATCCATCTGAAAACTCTTTTATGTATGATTTTCCTACCCACTCCATAATAATACCATAGCCTCCTGGCCCTGGATTACCACGGCATGCGCCGTCTGTATATACATATACATCAAAATTAGCCATCTAGTAAAGTTTCTATTATTTCAGGAAAATGTTTGTATTCAAGCGCTTGAACCTTTTTAGCAATATCTTGGGGCAAATCTGTTTTACTAACTTTTGTTTTAGCCTGGAAAATAATAGCTCCTTCATCATAATTTTCATTGACATAATGAATTGTTATGCCTGTTTCTTCTTCCTTATTAGCTACAATAGCATTATGTACATGCATTCCGTACATTCCTTTGCCTCCATATTTAGGTAATAATGCTGGGTGAATATTAATCACTTTTTTAGGAAAGTTATTAATAATAGCTGTTGGAAATTTCCATAAAAACCCTGCGAGTACAATAATATCAGGTGCTATCTGTTTTAGAAGATCGACAATATAATTTGTTTCGAAAAATATTGTTTTATTAAAATATAAACAGCTGATATTATGATTGTTAGCTCTTTCTAAAACTTTGGCGTCTTTCTTGTTTGAGAGCACTAAAGCAACAGAAGCATTATTTTTCTTATTGAAATATTGAATTATGTTTTCGGCATTTGTTCCAGAGCCTGAAGCAAAAATAACAATTCGTTTCATCGGATTAAATTTATATTGCTGTTGCTATTTAAAACAAAAAAAAGAATAATTATTAACAAAGCGAAGGCAAAAACAAATTACTTGTATATATTTTTAGTAAATTACAGCGACATTTTAGAAGTAATTAGAAGTAAAATGTTGTTTTAATCCAAAGTTTTTTATTTTTGCCAAAATTTAAAATTTAAAAATCAAAAAATTATGTCAGACATTGCATCAAGAGTAAAAGCGATTATCGTAGACAAATTAGGTGTTGATGAAAATGAAGTAGTTGCAGAAGCAAGCTTCACGAACGATTTAGGAGCAGACTCTCTAGACACAGTAGAATTAATTATGGAATTCGAAAAAGAATTCGATATTCAAATTCCTGATGACCAAGCAGAAAACATCGCTACAGTTGGTCAAGCAATCCAATATATAGAAGAAGCGAAATAAGTAAAGATACTTTATGGAATTAAAGCGAGTTGTAGTCACTGGTCTTGGTGCCTTAACACCTATTGGTAACAATATTGAAGAGTATTGGGACGGTTTGGTGCATGGTAAAAGTGGATGTGCCCCTACTACCCATTTTGATCCCGAGAAATTCAAAACTAAGTTTTCTTGTGAAATTAAAGATTATGATCCATTAGCGTTTTTTGATAGAAAAGAAGCGCGTAAACTGGATCGTTTTGCACAATATGCATTGATTTCTTCAGAAGAGGCAATAAAAGATGCAAATTTTAATCTTGACGTTGTAGACAAATTTAGAGTTGGTGTTATCTGGGGAGCTGGAATAGGAGGGTTAAAAACTTTTCAAGACGAAGTAGTAAACTTTGCTGACGGAGATGGGACACCAAGGTTTAATCCATTCTTTATTCCCAAAATGATTGCTGATATTGCTCCGGGAAATATCTCTATAAAACATGGTTTTATGGGGCCTAACTATACCACTGTTTCGGCCTGTGCTTCTTCTGCTAATGCAATGATTGATGCTTTAAATTATATACGTTTAGGGCATTGTGATATTATTGTTACAGGAGGTAGTGAAGCGGCCATTACACAAGCTGGTATGGGAGGTTTTAATGCTATGCACGCATTGTCAACTAGAAATGAAAGTCCAGAAACTGCTTCCAGACCTTTCGATGCAAATCGAGATGGTTTTGTACTTGGAGAAGGAGCTGGTGCTTTAATTTTAGAAGAATATGAGCATGCTAAAGCACGTGGAGCAAAAATTTATGCAGAAGTGATTGGCGGAGGGATGTCTAGTGATGCATATCACATGACTGCACCGCATCCAGACGGCATAGGAGTTGAACGTGTTATGTTTAACTGCCTAAGAGATGCTGGATTGGAACCAAAAGATGTAGACGCTATAAATACTCATGGAACTTCTACTCCTCTTGGAGACGTTGCAGAGTTGAAAGCGATTACTAAAGTATTTGGAAAACATGCTGGAAATATAAATATTAACTCTACAAAATCTATGACAGGTCATTTGTTAGGAGCCGCTGGAGCTATTGAAGCTATTGCATCTATACTGGCTATAAAGCACAGTATGGTACCTCCTACAATTAACCATACTACTGTAGATGAGAATATTGATTCTTCTCTTAATTTAACATTAAATGAGGCGCAGCCTAGAGATGTTAAAATTGCCATGAGTAATACTTTTGGCTTTGGAGGACACAATGCATGTGTTTTATTCAAAAAATTAGATTAGATTTGTCGAATGAATATCATTCGTAAAATATTAAATTCCCGTTCAGACAATGACGGGAATTTTTTTTTGCAAATAAAAAAAATAGTAGGATTTGCTCCTAAAGAACTTCGGTATTATCGAAAGGCTTTTACACATCGCTCGATGAATATAAAAGACGAAAAAGGCAATCCATTAAATTACGAGCGTTTAGAATTTCTTGGAGATGCTATGCTAAGTGCAGTTATTTCTAATTATATATTTAAAAAAGTTCCATCTGGTGATGAAGGGTATCTTACTAAAATGCGCTCAAAAGTAGTGAGTAGGGAACATCTAAATGAATTGGGTAAAGATCTAAACCTTATTCATTTTCTAGAAACTAAAATTCCTAAAAATAATTTTGGTGATAACGTTCATGGAAATATGTTTGAAGCATTGGTTGGAGCCATATATTTAGATAGAGGGTATACGTATTGCAAAAAGTTTATTTATGAAAAAGTAATTACGCCCTATGTAGATATTGAAAAATTAGAAGGAAAAGTAATTAGTTATAAAAGCCTTTTAATTGAGTGGAGTCAAAAAGAAAAGGTTCCTTTTCATTATGATGCCTATGAAGATAGTGGCAATGATCCTGTAAAACATTTTTCAGTTAAATTGGCATTAGATGGAAAAGTGATTGCTAAAGCAAGAGCGACTTCAAAGAAAAAAGCAGAAGAGCTCGCTTCAAAAAGAGCTTATTTTGTACTTCAGCAAAGAATAGATTCTAATTCTTAATTTCATTTTAAATAACTATATCGTTTTCGTGTTTAAATTAATGTGAAACAATACATTGAAAGTTGTTTCCTCTTTAATAGTATTATATATTTACATTTCCATGTAAACTGTATATGGCTGTTCACAAAATATTAGAGGACTTATATGAACCAACATATTCACTAATTGCTATTCATAGTCATTTAGAAGATTATCGATTGGCTTATTTTTTAAATCAATTGCTAAAAGCAAAATTTAAAAAAATAAAACAAACCATAGATTTCGATAAAGATGTGTCTTATGGAATTTTTGAATGGGATGATCTATATCAAGATACAGTGTGGAGTTTAATTTCAAATACATCTATTGTTCAGGTACATCGAGAAGTTACAACTGATCTCTTTGCAGATAGTAAATCATCGGTTACTAATTATTTAATTCCTGAATATAAAAATGTAGATTATTTTATAAAAATTGACAACGGTGACTTTTTTAAACACACCGATAGTACTATCAAAAAAATCAACGAGATCACGCAAATAACAATGGCTTATCAAGTAAGCCCAGATGAGTTAAAATCTAAAAACAATTTAATTTTTTAAGGAATGCCAAATAAAAAGAAAACAAAAATTGTTGCAACCTTAGGACCTGCAACAAGTAGAAAGGAAGTTCTTAAGAATATGATTGAGGCTGGAGTTAATGTTTTTCGAATTAATTTCTCTCATGCAAATTATAAAGATGTAAAAGAACGTATCCAAATGATACGATCTTTGAGTGATAAATACGGATACAATACAGCTATTTTAGCCGACTTACAAGGGCCTAAACTTCGTGTTGGCGTAATGACTGAAGACACCATAGTAAAACCCGGAGACGAGGTTACTTTTGTCACTGGAAAAGAATTTAAAGGAAGTGCTAGCAGAGTCTATATGAATTATGCATCTTTCCCTAAGGATGTAAAACCTGGAGAAAAAATTTTATTAGATGATGGTAAGCTAATGTTTGAGGTGGTATCTACTGATAAGAAAACTGAAGTAAAAACAAAAGTGATTCAGGGAGGGCCGCTAAAATCAAAAAAAGGAGTTAATCTTCCTAATACAGATATATCATTGCCAGCGCTTACAGAAAAAGATGTTAAAGATGCCATTTTTGCAATTGGTCAAGAAGTAGATTGGATGGCACTTTCATTTGTGCGTCATAGTCAAGATTTAATCGATCTTCAAAAGATAATCAAAGAACATTCTGCATATAAGATTCCAATTATTGCTAAAATTGAAAAACCTGAAGCTGTTGAAAATATTGACAAAATTGTCGCGTATTGTGATGGTTTAATGGTAGCACGTGGAGATTTGGGTGTAGAAGTTCCTGCACAAGAGGTACCCCTTATTCAAAAGCAATTAGTATTGCGAGCTAAACGTGCAAGAATTCCTGTTATTATAGCTACACAAATGATGGAAACCATGATTAGTAGCTTAACACCAACACGTGCCGAAGTAAATGATGTAGCCAATTCTGTTATGGATGGTGCAGATGCTGTAATGTTGTCTGGAGAAACTTCAGTAGGTAGTTATCCTGTACAGGTTATTGAAAAAATGAGTAGTATTATTGAAAGTGTTGAACACTCTTCATTAATAAAGGTTCCTCAAGAACCGCCTCATATTCGTACTAAAAGATATGTTACTAAATCTATTTGTTATCATGCTGCTTTAATGGCAAATGAAATAAAAGCAAAAGCTATTTCTACGTTGACCAATAGTGGATATACTGCTTTTCAAATTTCTGCATGGAGACCCAGTGCACACATCCTCGTTTTTACTTCTAATAGACGAATCTTATCACAGTTAAGTTTATTATGGGGGGTTAAAGCCTTCTACTATGATAAATTTGTGAGTACAGATGAAACTATAGAAGATGTAAATAGAATTGCTTGCGAAAAAGGGTTCTTAGAAGTAAGTGATATGCTTATTAGTTTAGCTGCTATGCCTATAAAAGAAAAAGGAATGGTAAACACATTGCGAATTACGGAAATAGAAAGTTGTACTTTTTAAAGGTTGAATGTATCTATCACTAAATAGGTAATTATATTTTTTATCGTAAAAACAGAAAAATAGATTATTAATATTTTCAAATATCCATATAAAATAAAAAGCTTAAAAGCTTTTATTTTAGCTATTCTAATTTTTGTTTTATTGCCTTCCTGTAAAACTATTAAAGAAAAAAGAATAGAAAAATTTTATAGTGAATGGGAAGCAGAAACAGAAGTTATATCTTCTCAAGAGTCAAATACAGCTATAGAAAAAGCCATTCGAGATATTATTGAAATAGAATTTTGTAATAATCAAGCTAAAAAAAGTCAATATTTAAAAACTGAATTTCCTAAGTTAAAATATCAGATTCTTCAAAAGAATGTTAAAGTAATATATGCAGAGAACTTAAAAAAATCTGATTTTTCACCAGCTTATCATCATCAAAAAAGTATTTTCAAAGATTCATTATTTCAAATAAAAGCTAAGTGTCACCATAATGATTTAAAGTTCTTAATCCTTAAAGATAAATATAAAAGAAAAGTATTTGGGCGATTAAAGTATGGTTTTGGGTCATTAAATAAAAAAAGAAGCCTTTCCAATGCTAGAGTGATACTGGAAAGTCACCATACAAATCTTAATTATTATAGTTTACCACTAAAAGTAAATTATTTAGTATTCAATAAATCGTTAGATTCTATGGTAACTCATATGGCTTCTATATATGAAGAATGGAATAATTTATATATTAAAGAAAATGAAAAATGGGTTTTTGTTAAAGAGTTAAGACGTATTTCTGAATAGACTAGTCATTAAGCTTCACTTTCAAAGGCAATAAAGTTTATGAGTTTTCCTTTTTTATCATGGATAGGATACCCGTTAATGGTGCAAAAATAAATAGACCCATCTTTTTTATAATTTAAAACTTTAGCCTTAAACGGTTGTTGCTGTTCAATGGCATTTCGTATGTATGTCGAGGTAGTTGTACATGTTTTTTCCCCTTGAAATATCTTGGGAGAATGTCCAACAACTTGATCCATAGAATATCCATTAAGTGTATTCATATTAGAGGTTGTATACACTATTTTTAAAGAAGTATCTGTTAAAATAATAACCTTTCCTTTTTCTTGTAATTCACTTTTAAAATCCCAAGACTGTTTCCAATCTACAGCCATTTTATTTAATTGTACAACATCTTTAGAAAGATATGTCAATTTATTTAGATGCTCACTGTAGATATCCCATGACATTAATGGTGATTTCTTAATGCTATTTTTACTGTAAAATCGTTTCGCTGCTTTGTCGTATTCTTTCAATTCTTCCATACGAACCTTTTAAGTTTAAAATTCTAAAATACAAGATTAATTTCCAAAATCTTTTAAATGAAAAAAATTAACCTTTTTGTTTAAAAAAACCTGAAGAATTATAGGCTTAGACTCATTTTAACTTAAACGAAAAAAATATCAAAATTCGAATTTCAGCTGTACAGAAATTGATTTTTCAGGAAGCTCTTTCTTATCTTTTGTAACAGCTGTATTAAGGTTTGCTAAAGAAATTCCTAACAACCGAACAGAATTATGCATTTTTTCTTGATAGAGAAGTTCTTTTGCTGTTTCCAAAATTAAACTCTTATCGGAAACAAAATAATGCAATGTTTTGCTACGAGTTTGAAGTGTAAAATCGCTATATTTTATTTTTAATGTTATTGTTTTTCCTGATATCTGATACTTGTTTAATCGTTTTGCCAATTCGGTTGAAATACGCTCTAATTTTTCAACCATAAAAATTTCACTTGTTAGATTATCTCTAAATGTACGCTCTGCGGCAACAGATTTTGGAATTCTATTTGGTTTTACTTCGCTTTTATGTATTCCTCTTACGACATGATAATAGAAAGAACCACTTTTTCCAAAATTCGTATCCAAAAATGCTAAGCTTTTTCCCTTTAAATCTTTACCTGTAAAGATTCCTAACGTATACATCTTCTTTGCAGTCACTTTCCCGACACCATAAAATTTTCTAATTTCTAAATTCTCAAGAAAATCTAAAACCTCTTCTGGATTTACTGTTTTTTGGCCATTGGGTTTATTATAATCACTCGCTACTTTGGCAATAAATTTATTAATAGATATTCCTGCTGAAGCTGTAATTCCAACTTCTTTAAAAATACGTTGTCGTATTTCTTCGGCTAAAAGTGTTGCCGAAGGGTTTCCCTTTTTGTTTTGAGTAACATCTAAATATGCTTCATCTAAAGAAAGGGGTTCTACCAGATCTGTGTAATCATAGAAGATTGCTCTAATTTGTTTTGATATCTCTCGATAACGATCAAAACGTGTGCGTACAAAAATAAGCTCTGGACATCTTTTTTTTGCCAATGCGCCACTCATAGCACTATGAACTCCAAATTTTCTTGCTTCATAACTGGCTGCAGAAACAACTCCTCTGGTTTCTCCCCCCCCAACAGCAATGGCCTTACCTCTTAATTCTGGGTTATCCATTTGTTCTACAGAAGCGTAAAAAGCATCCATATCTACATGAATTATTTTCCGCAAAGGCAGTTCTTCATCCATATGGTAAAATTAGTATATATTTAATGAGCTCATTTAAACTTTTTGGATTAAAGCGAGAATTAGTTTTTTTCTGCCCAGATAAAGGCTTTTTTAAGCTTCATAGCAGTGCTACACAGCAAGAAAAAGATGAGATATGGGTAAAAAAACAATTTTTTAGCCAATTTGTAAAAATTTAAATGAGTTCAATCAAAAATCATTATAAATGGATAAGGAAGCCACTATATTAGGAGCTACAGGCCTCACTGGCGGATTGGTTCTCAAAAAATTAATTGCAGACAATCGCTATAAAAAAATCAAGCTGTTTTCTAGAACGTCACTTAACATATCAGATCCAAAAATTGAAGAACATATTATAGATTTGCTAATGTTAAAAAAGTATGCAAACTTATTTCATGGCAATGAAGTTTTTTGCTGCATAGGAACTACCGCAGCAAAAACACCCGATAAAGAAAAGTACCGCGCCATTGATTATGGAATTCCGGTTACAGCTGCTAAATTATGTAAAGCAAATGCTATTAAAACACTTATCGTTGTATCTGCATTGGGAGCTAGTAATACCAGCAAAATTTTCTACAATAAAGTTAAAGGAGAAATGGAAAACGCAATATTAAAAGAACAAATCTCTAAAACACATTTATTACAACCTTCTTTAATTGCTGGGAAACGCAATGAAAAAAGAATAGGAGAATGGTTTGGTAAAAAATTCATGTTTGTATTTAATCTCTTTTTTGTAGGTGCATTTAAAAAATATAGATCTATTCATCCAGAAAAAATTAGTAAGGTGATGATTTGGCTTGCAAACAATAAATTACATGAAACTAGAATTCCTTCAGACAAAATTCAAAAAATAGCAAATTCCATTTAAATTAAAAATGATAGAAATAGAAAGAAAATTTCTGGTAACATCAAATGATTACAGATTAGAAGCTCGTTCAAAAACCAGCATATCACAAGGGTTTTTAAGTACTGACCCCGAAAGAACTGTTAGAATTAGAATTAAAGGGGAGTCTGGTTATATTACGGTTAAAGGGAAATCTAATTTAGAAGGAACCAGTAGGTATGAATGGGAAAAAGAAATACCCATTAAGGAAGCAATGCAACTCTTAGAGCTTTGTAAAGAAACCATTGTTGAAAAAGATCGTTACGAGGTAGAAAAAGGAGCTTTTGTTTTTGAAATTGACGAATTTCTAGGAGCTAATGAAGGGCTAATACTTGCAGAAGTAGAATTATCTAATGAGAAAGAAAGTTTCCCAACCCCAAAATGGTTAGGAAAAGAAGTTACAGGAAATATAGCCTATTATAATTCTCAATTGAGTAACCATCCATTTAAAAATTGGTAATTTTAGTTACTAAATCATCCTTATAATAATGTATCATGAAAAAGTTTAGTATTCTATTTTGCGTTCTTATTTTAACAATAGTCATTATTTCTTGCAATCAAAAAGAAAATAATCCCGAAGTGACTATTCATGAAAATACAAAACAATCTGTTGCTTCCTTAAAAAAAGAGCTTCAAGAAAAAGGATTTCAAATTTTTGATTATGTTGATGAAAAGTCTGGAGATACTATTATTATGCAACAATATTTTATTGCATTCTTAAAAAGTGGGCCTAATAGAAATCAAAGTAAGACAACAGCAGACAGTTTACAAGCTTTGCATCTTGCGTATTTAGGGAGAATGTATGAAGAAGGTTATGCAGATCTCTCCGGTCCTTTTGGAGATAATGGAGATATTAGAGGAATCACTATTTATAATACTCCTACATTGCAAATGGCAGATAGTTTAGCAAATATGGATCCTATGGTTATATCAGGTAGGCTAGCTATAGAAATTCATCCTTGGTGGGCTGGAAAAGGTTTCTCTTTACGTTAAATAATTCGTGATAGATATGTTAATTAACTAAAGAATTTAGTTAAAATAATGCTCATTGTTGTAATTAACGTATCAATATTACTACTTATCTTATAGATATAACAATTAAAATTTATAAGTTATGATTAATAAAGACACCAGCATACATCAAATAGAAAAAGAACAAATAAGAAATTTTAAGTTTCCTAAAAATGAAGTATTACTTTTAAAAAGAGATCAAAATAGTAGATGTCAAGCTTTAAAAAGAGCAATGAGTCTAGGAAATTTAGAGCGTCAAAAAGTAAATATCTTATTTGTAGATAATAGTGGGTTTAAAAAGGTAGAGACAACTGTTTGGGGAGTAACAGATAGTTCTGTAATATTAAAGCAATCTACAGTGATTCCATTAAAACGTATTCTTAGTGTCTCTTAAACAACATCTGTAATTTTAGGAATAAAGATTAAGTAATAATTTGGCATATTACATTCTTTAATTATCATTAAAAAGTTAAAATATTGATAAATAATGTAAGTAATTCTTAAAATAACTACTATATTACTCAACGCTAACACCATCACTATTGTATTCTAGTATATCTACTATAAAAAATGAACAGATAAAATCGTTGACATTTCCAAAGGAAGACGTTTTATCATCCATCAAAGAGCAAGTTACTCGAAGTCTTACGCTAAAGCGTATTATACGCATGGCTAATTTAGGAGATACTACTACTACTGTTTTATTTATAGATGATCAAGGAATCAAAAAAATCAAAACCTCTTTATCTAAAGTTACTGATACAGAGTTAATTTTAGATTCATTGGTAAGAATCCCGTTAAATAGGATTTTACATATTTCTTAAATTTATCGCACTACTCTTATTAAAGGTCCAAAAACAATATCATTGTCTAGAATGATATTTTGTTCTTGCTCATTGTAGGTTGCAGTGTTTAAATTAAAAAAACGTATTCCGCAAATTTGACTATCAATACTCAGGTTAAGAATCAAAGTATCAGTTTCATTTTCAGAAAGTACAATTTGATACGTATTGTCGCCTTGTTCTCCAAAAAATTCTAAAACAATAAAATTTTCGAGAGGTTCAAAATCTGTAAATACTCCCGGAAATTCAAGGCCGTTAAATTGTATTAAAATCTCCTCCCGGTTAAAGGTCTCATTTTCAAAAAGATTATTTCCTTGTTCATCTACCAGTTCAATAAAAAATTGCTGTTGAGCAGGGTCAAACAAAGCACAATCTATACCATCGTCATCATTATTTCCACAATTACTCAATAGCGGTAAAACCAATATTAATAAGATGTATTTAAAAATTTTCATGATTTTTTTATCGTATTACCTGAATTCTAATCGTTGAATCTTCATTTTCTTCAAAAGAAACTGTTTCACTATTATAGAGAACTGTATTCACTTCTGTAGTTATAGTAGTGCAAAAAGCATCACAATCTGGGTCATCTATATCTCTATTGAGATTTAATTCTAATATATCTGTAGTATTTACATCTAATTCGATAGAAAATATTGCATCAAATACACCATCTCTACTATTAAAAGTATCTAAATTAATAGTTAAAATTCCATCAGGTACTTCTTCTTGAAAAAATGTATCAATACCACTATCATTAAATAAAATTTGTACCTCTTCAGGGTTAAATGTTCCGTTAAGAAGCAAGTTTTCACCTGCTGCATTTACAAGTTCAATTTGAAATTGTCTTTCTGAAGCAGCACAGATTACAGTAACTCCATCTGGGCAACTATCACAAGAAAGAAGTGCGAAGAATAATAGAATAGGATAAATGTATTTCATTATTGGCTTGTTTTTATATTAAAGATGTAACTATTATGAAAAGGGTTGCGTCTAATTTGAAAATATTAATCAAAAAATAACATTGAAATAAAGTTAACTATCTCACTTCAATCTCCCGAATAATTTCATTTCCCAAAGCATCTATTGCCGTAATACTATGTTTTCCCTTATCGGGGGTTATTACAACTTCATGAAAAGTCTGAGTTTGTTCTAGAAAATGATTGTCTAAATACCAAAAAACAGTAGTTTCTGGTTTAGAGTGTGCCAATTTTAAAACCAGTGCTCCTTCTTTTCCGTCAAAGTCTTTTGCCAAGGTTACAATACCATTTTCTTTCGGATAGATAAAATCCATAGTTGCTGCTAACACTCCTTTATTACAGTCTTCTCTATAGGGTGGCAGGCTTTTATAATTAGCGTTGGTAGTTTTAAAATAATACTCCATTAAGGGAGGGAGTACAAACCATGCAGTATCATTTATCTCATCTGTTGTTACACATGAGGCATTGACTCTAAATTGCTTTAGAGCATCCATATGTATCAATTGATGATACGAGCATGCTTTTGTTCTGGTGCCATTTTTAGAAATCCACATGGTTACTTTGGGGCATATTTCTGTTGCCAAATACCCACTATTTTGACAGGTTTCTACCTCAACCATTTCATCATAGGGGGTAGAAAACCAATTTGAGTCTGGTAGTACGTCAAAAACGTCAAATAATATAGGTGCTGCACTTTGCAAGCCTGTTAAATCTGGACGTCCTTCTCCATCTGCATTGCCAACCCAGACTCCTACAACATGTTTTGAGGTAACCCCTATTGCCCAAGCATCTCGATTGCCAAAACTAGTTCCTGTTTTCCAGGCAATTTCTTTAGAAGAATCAAAAAATTCCCAGGCTTCACTTCCCTCAGGCCTATTTACTTCTTTCATTGCTTCAAAGGCAAGGTAAATACTCCCCGCATCAAACATTGTTTTTTCTGTAGTTTTCTTGCCAAAATCTATCACCTCATCAGCTCTATAAATTGGTTCGCTAAATTCTTTTGCATAATACTCGCTAGAACTTTCATTAAAATGATTTAAGGTACTTCCTAAAGATGCATAGGTTTTACACAAATCCCACAAGCTAGCTTCTGCACCTCCTAAAATAAGAGTTAGACCATAATAATCTGATGCTTTATTAATATCCTTAATCGTGAATGTTTTTAGTTGATCTCTAAAACGTTCCAGCCCATAATTTTGTAACAACCGAACCGCAGGAACATTTAATGATCGAGACAACGCTCTTTTTGCGGTTACTGCCCCATCATATCGTTCTACATAATTTTGAGGGCTATAGCCTGCTATTTGTGTTGGAATATCAGCGACTAAATGATTGGGAAGTAACTCGCCAGCATCTAGCATAGCTGTATATAAAAGTGGCTTTAAAACACTGCCTGTACTTCTTGCCGCACTAATAACATCTACATCTTTTTGGTGCTTTTTATCGGTAGGTGTGTTTCCAACATATGCTTTTACTTTTCTTGTTTTAATATCTAAAACCAATACGGCTGCATTGTGAATTTCATTTTGATTAAGTACTTCATGGTGTTGCTTTACAATGGTATTTACATTTTTTTGAAGCTGCTTATCAAGGGTAGTTTTTATAGTTGTGCCTTTAGATTCTTTAGCTACTCGTTGTAAAAAATGAGGAGCTACTCGAGGCAAGGGGAAAGGTTTTTGAGGGAGTGATTCACTAATTGCCAATGTATAGGTGAGTTCGTCTATTATATTTTCTTCTACTAATTTCTTTAATAAACGGTTTCGTTTTTTTAATAGTCGTTCTTGATTCTTACCTGGATAAATCAAACTAGGTGCGTTGGGTAAAACAGCAAGGGTTGCATTTTCTGCCCAAGAAAGTTGGTGAGGTTGTACTCCAAAATAACGCCATGAAGCCACCTCCAAACCTACTACGTTTCCTCCAAAAGGAGCATGAGAAGTATACAGTTTTAAAATTGCTGTTTTTGAATGTCTAAACTCTAATCGCGTTGCTTGAATAAGCTCTATAAACTTTTCAAAATAGGTTCGTTTTTTTCCTTTTCTGGAAAGGCGTATCACTTGTTGTGTTAATGTACTGCCACCTCGAACCTTTTTACCTGATTTTATGTTGTCTCTTAATGCCTTAAAAATAGAAACAGGGTTAAAACCTGGGTGCTTATAAAAGTGTTGATCTTCGAAATAAACAATGCATTGTTTAAATTTTTCGGGAATACTATCACTTTCTGGAAAACGCCATTGACCATCTGTTGCTATTTGCGCTCCTAAAAGCTCTCCATTACTAGCAGTTATCACTGTAGAAGTAGGTGTAGTAAAAAGTGTTTTAGGCAAGCAGAAGTAATAGGCAATAAGAAGCAATGCCAAAAATATCGACTTTACTCTATGTTTTTTAATATACGATACTAAATGATTCAATTGGTGATTCTCTTTTTATGCCTTTAAAGTATTCTTTTTATTTTGAATCTAAATATAGGGGTACAAAAAGTATTCCTTTTTATATTAATTGTTTTTTTGTTTTTTCATTCATTCGAATTTTAGTTCAAAGTTCTCTTAGAAAGTAACCGAAGGCTTTCAAGAACTAACTGTAAAACAAGCGGAAGTGCGTTATGTTGAAAACATAAAAGAACATGAAGCGTTAGTTTTATCAGTGGTTTGGCGAAGCCAAAAGTTCATAAAAATCTTCTTGAATTTTTTGGCTTGGTTTATCCTGAGCGTTGTCGAAGGGTTTTGTTTCAAGGCAAAATGAATAGAAAATTACTTCACTAAAACCCCCTCAACCTCCATAACAGGAAGTACTTGCATAGCATGTTCATTAATGGTATTTTTTCTAAAAATGTATTTCCTTTCATAGAGTTTATCGTCTGCAAAAAAGGTTACATAAAATTCATTGTTTAGCAGTAAAACATCTTCTTGCATCAACTCTATTTTGGCAAAAGATTTTTTTTCTACTTTTCCAATACCATGACGCATTTTAGACGTTTTCTTATCATTATCATAGCCTCTAGAAACAATTAATACCATATCAATAGGAGTTTCTCTATCATTAATAATATAGGCGTTCCAGTCTTTAGAAAGAAATTCTTCATTCCATTCATGTACTACTGCTACATATACTTCTTTTACAATAGGGATTTCAATATCTTTTTTCATTGAGAAGAATTATTTATGGAAAATTAATTCGGTTTTTAAATTTTCAATGATTTGAAAGAAGCTTATAAAGCGCTTTTAAATTGCTCAAGGAAACGAAGGTCATTTTCGCTAAGCATTCTAATATCAGAAATTTGATAAAGCAATAATGCAATACGGTCTATTCCCATACCAAATGCAAAACCAGAATATTCTTTAGAGTCAATACCGCAATTGTCTAGTACATTTGGATCTACCATACCACATCCCATAATTTCTAACCATCCTGTTCCTTTGGTCATTTTATAATCGGTTTCTGTTTCCAGCCCCCAATAAACATCGACCTCAGCACTGGGTTCTGTAAATGGAAAATAAGAAGGACGGAGTCTTATTTTTGATTTCCCAAACATTTCTGTGGTGAAATACTGTAGTGTTTGTTTTAGATCTGCAAAAGAAACGTCTTTATCAATATACAATCCTTCTACTTGATGAAAAAAGCAATGAGAGCGAGCAGATATTGCTTCGTTTCTATATACTCTTCCTGGAGAAATTGTTCTAATTGGCGGTTTGTTTTCTTCCATATAACGCACTTGTACAGACGATGTATGCGTACGTAGTAAAATATCTGGATCTGTTTGAATAAAAAAAGTATCCTGCATGTCTCTGGCAGGATGGTATTCTGGCAAGTTTAAGGCCGTAAAGTTATGCCAGTCGTCTTCTATTTCTGGGCCCTCAGAAACATTAAACCCAATGCGAGAAAAAATATCGATAATTTGATTTTTAACAATAGAAATAGGGTGTCTAGATCCAATGCTTATCGGCTCTCCTGGTCTAGTAAGATCGCCATAAATATTTTTTTCTTCTACCTTATTTTCTAAGGCTTCTTTTAATGTATTTACTTTCTCTGTAGCAGCATCTCTTAATTGATTGATCGTTTGACCAAACTCCTTTTTTTGCTCATTAGGAACATCTTTAAAAGCCGCAAAAAGGTCTTTTAATAACCCTTTTTTACCAAGGTATTTTATTCTGAATTCTTCAACTGCTTCTGGAGTCTCTGCTGTGAATTTCGCTACATCAGCGATATGGTCTTTGATCTTATCAATCATCTCAAAAAAATTTCGAAAGGCAAATTTAAGGAATAATCTTATGTAAAAAGGGTTGAATTCGTTATAAATCGTTTTGTTATACCAATTATTATTTTCTTTTACAGTAAATTAAGAGGGAAAATGCTATTATAAAAAAGAGTGGGTTTTTATATTTATTTCGATCTATTAAAAAAGCCAATTGAAAAAAAGCAGTATAGCTGAAAAATGAAAAAACAAATTGATCTATCTAACAACACTCATTACAAAATTTTTTGCGCGTATCATTTTTTGATCATTGTAGATATAAGAAATTAAAAAATGTACCGCAATGCCACCAAATAGATGCCACAACCAATGTGTTCCCATTGAAAAAATAGTAGTATCTACCATTAAATCTATACTTCTAAAAGAAAGTGCAATAACAAAACTAGCTAAAGATAAGTATACCCATTTTTTATGCTTCCAGTTATTCAGTTGTAAATATCTAAACATCGGGAATAAAATAACCAATACGATTAGCCCATAACCAATAAGATTGCTTAAGTAAGATGCCATTGGCAAAGCATCTAAAGAAAAAGACATGATAAACGGAAATACAACAATAGATGTAATAATACGCCTTCGGATTTTTAATTTTCTAAAAAAGAAAACAGAAGCAGCTAAACAAAGTAATACAATAGGAATCCAATCCATTAAAAGCCATGCTTCATGACTACGTGTAGCATGATAAATAGTCCCTCCAATATATCCTATCAATAAGGTAGGCAAACCAAAAGCTAAGAATTGATGGTGCTTTATGTTTTTTCGAATTTTAAAAGACCAATATAAAACGATGGCAAGAAAAATAAGATTACTAGCTGTATTCCAAGGTTCTATAATAAAACCACTTTCTACAGTTTCTCGATATATAGGCCCACTATCGTTAGGGAATTTAAGCAATGGTTTCTCTTTTTTATTTCATTACTCTATAAATAGTCGAGAAGTGAGAGGAAACTTATCAAATAATAAATTCTTTTTCTAAAAAATAGTGAACAATGGCTTCTTTCATTAATATAGATTGTTCTCCTGCTTTAAGGGTAGGAAGTTCCTCTTTTACTTTATAATGAGGCCATCCCTCTTTATCAAAGAAATCAAATTCATAATATCCATAAGGCTCTAATAGCCTACAAATAGCTATATGCATAAGGCCTAATTTCTCATCCTTTTTATAGGATCTATGTAATTGACCTAACTCTTGAACTCCTATAAGATAGATGATTGCATCTAGGTCTAATACATCGCCATCTGCAAATTGTGATGAGAGTTTGTCTACAAGTATAGACCAACGCTCTTTTAATTTTTCATCTCTTGCCATATCTCTATAAAAAAGCAAAGTTACAAACTAGCTGGATTCTAATACCAGTTATGGTTTGAAATTACCACAAAAGAAAATAATAATTTTTTCTTTAGATGATGATGAAAAATAACGTGTAACCTGAGTTACAGTTTCTTTTTATTCTGATATAGAGAGGGAAAAAGGTATTTTATTAAGGTATTTTCAAATTGTAAATGGTATAAAATTTTATATTTGTTTAAACTTATCCAGAAAATGAACTTTATTGATATTATCTTAGGTGGACTTATTGTATATGGTCTCGTTCGCGGATTTATAAAAGGGTTGTTTGTTGAAATAGCTTCTTTAATAGCACTGGTTGGGGGTATCTATGGAGCCATTCATTTTTCTTATTTTGTTGGAGATTATTTGGTTGAACGCCTTTCATGGGAAGAAAGATATATCAATTTAGTCGCTTTCATCATTACTTTTATCATCATCATAGTGATTGTTAACATGGCTGGAAAACTCCTTACGAAAATAGCTGATTTTGCAGCTCTCGGTATTTTAAACAAGATCTTAGGTGCGCTTTTTGGGGGATTAAAAACAGTCATTATTCTTGGTGCTGTTCTTATATTTTTTGATCGCACAAACAATACACTTGGTTTTGTAAATAAAGAAACTACGGATGCTTCTATATTGTATACCCCTGTTAGAGATATTGGAGCTTTTGTGTTTTCTTGGGTATTAAAAAATAAATCTACAACAGAAGAAGAAGATCACAATACTATATAAAAAACTATTCAGCAATATTTCTATTTTCTTTTATCCATTGAACACAGTTATCAAAAGTATCAAAAATATGTTCCTCAGAAATTAAATCAGGAATAATATCTATACGTTCCATCATATATCTTGGCTGTTTTTGTACATCTACCAACAATACACATTTTCCTGCTTTTTCCAGATCAATTATAGTATCTTCTAATGCATAAAGCCCAGATTGATCTATATACTGCATTCTATCCATACGCATAATAACTTTTGTTGCAGCTTCAGAGATTTGTTCTGCTAATAGTTGAAAATTATTAGTAGATCCAAAAAACAATGGGCCTTTAATATGCTTAATAAATACTTTTCCTTTTAAATCTTCTGGAAAATTTTTCTCATCAGTCCATGCTTCTTCTTCTAATAAGGTTTTAACATCAGAATGCTCCCCTGTTAAATCTCCTATTTTTTTCATAAATACAAGAGAAGCTAACACCAACCCAATTCCAACAGCATAAATCAAGTCCCAGAATGTAGAAAGTCCAAGTACGACAAGCATTATTAATACTTCTGAACTTATTTTTAAACGTCCAATTTTTATGTCTTTGGGTAAACTTGAAATTGCTTTCAATCCTTTATAATCCATTACTCCAATTCCAACAGTGATAAGAATACCTGCTAAAACTGCAGCTGGGATTTTAGAGGCCACCGGTCCCAAACCTAAAAAAATAATGAGCAAAACGATTCCTGCTATCATTCCTGACAGTTTTGTTTTTCCTCCAGAATTTATATTTACAACGGTTCTGATAGTAGCTCCTGCGCCTGGAATACCTCCAAAAATAGCAGCAATGCTATTTCCTATTCCTTGCCCCATCAACTCTTTATTGGGTTTGTGTTTCGTTTTGGTCATATTGTCTGCTACCACACTGGTTAACAAAGAATCAATAGCCCCTAATAATGCTAATGTTAAAGCTGTAAATATGTAAGGGGTTATGGCTCCCAAATTAAATTGAGTGAATATTTCCCATTTTGGAATAGGAATACCTCCAGGGATCTCTTCAATTGGGCGATAATCTAACCCAAATCCATATGCAATACCTGACATTACCAATAAGGCAACCAGTGTGCTGGGTATTACTTTAGTAATTCGCTTAAAACCATAAATAACAATAATAGTTCCTATAGCCAATATCAGCTCTAACCAATTTATATTTTGCAATGCTCTTGGTAAAACTCTAATGGCTCCTATGGTTCCTGAAGCTTTTTTTCCAGCCAAAGTTTGAGATTCTTTTAAAATAGCCGCTTCACTTATTTTGCCACCTCTTGTTGTTGCTGTTTTAAAATTATCTAATGTTAAAGTTGCTTCACCTGTTTCTTCTTTTAAAATATTTTTGAGAATTGTTTCTTCTGCTTTTAGCTCAAATTGATTAACATAAGTCATATCTTCTTTAGGATAGTACCCTAAGGATGGTAAAATCTGAGTTAATAAAATGATAACCCCTATCGCGGTCATAAAACCAGATACTACAGGGTAAGGAATATATCTGATATATTTCCCCAAACCAATGGCCCCTAACCCTATTTGAATAAATCCTGCTAATAGAAAAACCGTTAATATTGGAGGCAGTGCTTTATTAATATCGCCATCATTTGCTGCAATAATACCAGCAATTACAATAGTACTTACTGCTGTCATGGGAGCTGTGGGGCCTGATATTTGAGTATTTGTTCCTCCAAATAAGGCTGCAAAAAAACTAATAAGTATGGCTCCATACAATCCTGCAGCTGGCCCTAAACCAGAAGCAACTCCAAAGGCTAAGGCCAAAGGTAAAGCAACGATTCCTGCAGTTATACCTCCAAAAGCATCTCCTTTAATATTTGAAAAAAAGTTTTTCATTTATTTAAATGTTTAAAATCAAAAAGCAAATTGATATAATGATTATTAAAAAAAGCCGATATATAAATATACCGGCTTAAATTTACATTAAATTTATAATATTTATGCGTCTGTGTAAGTAACAGATCCGTTACTAACGTCATACATTCCTCCTACAATTTTAATAGCGCCTTCTTGTTCCATTTCATTAAGAACTTCACTTTCTTTTCTAATTTGATTTATAGTAAGTTGTACATTTTGTTGCGCAACGGTATTTACAAAATCAATATTTGATGAATTTCTCAAGCTCTCATCAGCAGGTTCTGACACAGCAGCTACCGCTGGCTTAAGTTTGCTTATAAGTTTAGTGAGATTCCCCATTTTAGCATCATCGCAAGCTCCCTTAACAGCGCCACAACTAGTGTGACCTAATACTAAAATTAACTTAGTCCCGGCTAATTTAGAAGCAAATTCCATGCTTCCTAAAATATCTTCATTAACAAAATTTCCAGCTATGCGTATGCTAAAAATATCTCCAACCCCCTGATCAAAAATAAGCTCGGCTGATACTCGAGAATCAATACAGTGTAGAATGGTTGCAAATGGAAATTGACCTGATTTTGTATCGGCTATTTGCTCTAGTAAATCTCTATTTATTTGTTTGTTCTCTATAAAACGTTGGTTTCCTTCTTTTAATAATTGTAAAGCAATATCTGGAGTAATTGCTGCTTGTGTTTCTTTTGTATGCGCTTTCATATTTTGTAAAATTTTATTTTGACTGTTGACATTTATTTTTTCAATAGTCAGATGAAATATCCATATTACGATTTAACTATATAATTAAAAATTAGATGTTCCATATAGAAAATGAGACAACAAGGTAATATTATTTCTGCTCGTTTTTTATATATTTTATTTCTTTAATGGTTAGCTGGTTTTTGATCTCAGCCTGAAAAATTCGATAAAACTTGACGGATTCTCAATAACACCCCGTTCTGAAATTAATTTAATATCGATATTCCTTTCTCTGGCTTTATGAGCAAAATCTTCCAGTATTTCTATAATATCATTATCGAGATATCTAGTTTTTCTAACGTCTAATTCTAAATAAGTCTCTTTTGGTATATTATCCAGTTCTTTTAAAATTGCTCCCTTGTTAAAAAAAGTTACTTCTTCTGCTAATGTCATTTTAATTTTAGGAACTCCATTACTCTTATCTTCTTTATGTAAAAAATGAGAATTCTGAAAGCTCTTGATTAAAATAACAACTATTCCTACAGCCAAACCTAAGGCCAATCCTTTTAATAAATCAATAAATACTATTCCTATTACAGTTGTTACAAATGGAACCCATTGTTTCCATCCTAATTGGAACATTTTTTTAAACAAGGCTGGGTTTGCCAATTTATACCCAACAATAAACAATATTGCTGCAAGGACTGCTAGCGGAATTTTATTAAGTAATGTTGGTATAAGCATTACTGAGATTAACAAAAAGAAACCGTGAATGATCGCAGACATTTTACTGCGTCCTCCAGATTGAATATTAGCAGAGCTTCTTACAATTACTTGTGTGATTGGAAGTCCTCCTATTAATCCAGATAAGATATTACCAGTCCCTTGAGCTAAAAGTTCTCTATTGGTTGGAGTTACATTTTTATTAGGGTCTAATTTATCTGTGGCCTCAACACATAATAATGTTTCAAGACTGGCAACTAGTGCTATGGTAAAGGCTACAATCCATATCTCAGGATTTCCTAAAACACCAAAATTTGGAAAAGTGAATTGTCCAAGAAAAGATTCAACTCCATCAGGAACAGGAACACGAACTAACTGCGTATCTAAAAAATTTATTTGTTGATTCCCTTGTGTAAAAGTAAAGAAAAGGATTCCTAATACAACCGCTACCAAAGGTCCTTGGATTAATTGAAATATTTTACTCTTTTTAGTCAATACACGATTCCAAAGAATTAAAATGAACAAGCTTATAAACCCAACAATAGTAGGTCCTATGCTTATATAATTAATAGAATTTAAAATCTCTGAAAATGTATTTTCTCCATTAAGCTGAAAAAAAGCAAAATCTCCTTCTAAATTGGCATCATAACCGAAAAAATGAGGTACTTGTTTTAAAATGATAATAATCCCTATTCCTGTTAGCATTCCTTTGATAACAGATGAAGGGAAAAAATAACCGATAATTCCAGCCTTTAAAAAACCAAAAACCAATTGAATAATTCCTCCTAGTACAACTGCTAATAAAAAGTTTTCATAACCTCCTAATGTTCCGATTGCTGATAAAACAATTGCAGCCAGCCCTGCAGCAGGACCGCTCACTCCAATTTTAGAACCACTAAGGCCACCTACCACTATTCCTCCTATAATCCCTGCTATTAAACCTGAAAACAACGGAGCTCCACTAGCCAATGCGATTCCTAAACAAAGGGGCAAGGCTACAAAAAATACTACAATACTAGCAGGTAAATCGCTTTTTATATTTTTAAAAATATCCATAAAATAATACTATTAAATTAATCCTAAAAAGGACTATTAAACAAAAAAGAAAGCTTATGCTTTTTTTCTAAAAAATAATTAAATAATGAAATTTGTTTGTTGTTCTGGGGGGGGTATAAAGACATCTAAAGCTAATTCATAATAATTAGCTTGTTCATTTCCATTGCTTCTAATTGCTAATGCAATAGACATAAAAGCAAAATCATTGTTAGAAGCAACATAGACTTCTAATGTATCTTTTTCTGTTTCCTGATTTTCTTTTTTTTCTGTTTCGTCTCCAAAATCTACATGACAAATACCCGTTCCTTTTTCAATTAAAGAAATAATAGGAGGCAGCGTGAAAGACGCTATTAAAATAATGGAAAAGATTGTAGATAACAATCGGGACATTTATTTGCATTTTTTACAAATATAATAGTAATGCTATTAATTTTTGTTAAGGAATAATTAAAATCTTTTAACCAATTGATTTAATTGAAAACTCTATTAAAACTCCTTTAATTCTTTTAGGTCTCCTTTAGGAACCCAGCCAATTTTACCATCGGAAAGTACGATTTTTTTCCAATCATTTAGCTGGTCTAAAACATTTACTTTAGTGCCTTCATGAAGTAAAAAGATATTCTCACTTCTATCATTTGGTTCTGATTTTACATTCGCTTCAACAGCAAAAATAATAGCAGGTCTATCTTCTTGAATACTATTATATGTTGTATAAGCAAAAGAAACTGAAGCGATACAGAATACAAGAGATAATATACTTATAATAAACAGCACACGCTTAATTTGTTGCCTGTATGAAAAATAATAAAAGAGAAATGTACCTACAAAAAGAAACATAAAAACAATAGAGAGTATTGCCCAATTATTATAGGAAAGTTTTTTAATACTCTTTTCAGCAATTTTGCTAAAAGCAGTTTGCGGCAATACTTCAATTGCATCTAAAGTCATATTTCTTGCAAATGCAATATTATTTTTAATATCTGCATCATTGGGGGTTAAAAGTGATGCTTTTTCATAATAGTATATTGTTGGAGCTACATTGTTCAGTTTATAATGCGCATTTGCCATATTATAATAGAGAGCAGAAGAATGTTCTCCGCTTTCTAAAATACGTTTGTACTTCTCTATGGCGCTTTCATAATCGCCTTCATTATACAACTTATTTGCCTCTTCAAAAAGAGCTGTATTTGTTTGTCCAAATAAAAAGCCTGAACTTATAAAAAGTATGGCAAAAATTAATTTCTTCATACTCATTAAATTTGTTTATCTATTTGAGATATTACCTCTGCCGCTTTGTTATAATCTTGCTGTATGGTAACCTCTGTAGCTGGTGTATATCTGGCAAGTTCACAACTCTCCAATAATGAAATAAAATTAGTTACCACTTCAGAGTTTACATTTTTAGAGCTCAATAAACTCTTTATTTTATCTTTACTAAAGTCTGAAGTTTCTATATGTATTTTAGCCTTAAGGTAGTTGTGTAATGCACGTTCTAGTGATTCATAAAATGCTTCTTTTTTACCTATAGCTTTCTTAGCTTCAGATAAATATTTTTTAGCAAGCTTATTGGCTTTTCTTATTCTGTTTCCTTGAACATCGCTGTCCATTTCTTTTTTCTTTTTTCCTGCAACAATGGCTACAGGAATAATAAGTAGTGGTAGCAATAAGAAAAGATAATAGCCTTGAGATTTAAACAAGTCTTTCTTTTTAATAGCTTCAAAATTAGGTGTTAGCTTTAAAAATCTAAACTCAATCCCTGTAGTTACTACTGTTTGTTTTGATGTGCCTGATGGTATATTTGAATTTGATGCAATCGCATTATTAGTTGGGCCTTCAAAAACATTTACCAAAATTTCTTGAGATTTGACCGTTTTGTATTTTTTTGTGCTAGGGTCAAAATATGAAAAGGAAATGCTAGGTATAGGATATTTACCTCGATATTGAGGAACTATCGTATAATTGTCTGATACTTTTCCTTTAGATCCTGCCAAATTTGTACTTACACTCTCTTTAAATTCTGGCTCATATACTTCTAAAGAACTTGGAAGATTCACTTTCGGAAGGTCAAAAAGCCGTAAGTTTCCATTTCCATTAACTTCTACTTTAACTTGGAGTGATTCTGTAGCTTTTAAATCTGTTTTACTAGGAACTACATTAAAATCAAAACTCCCAACGGCTCCTGTAAAGCTCTCTGGCGCTCCGGATGGAAGTTCTTTTACATTAATTAAACGACTCCCAGCTGCTACTGTTTTATGCGTTGTTGTAAAAATCCGACCTCCAAAGAAATCTCTTCTATTAGTAGGAACATCTATGGTAACGTCTAATGATAATGGTTCTAATTTTAATTTTCCTGTTTTCTGCGGATAAAGAACCACTCTTTTTAATACAACATAACGGTACGATCTTCCTTTATAAGTTCCGTTTTCTATTTTCCATCTTTTTATAGGAAGGTCCTGACTCCAAAAGTTATTGTATTTCGGGTTATCTAATTGCCTAAAATCGCTTACATTAAGACTCTTGTCTACATACAGTTTATAGACTACTGTTACCGCTTCATTTAAAAAAGGCTTGTCTTTAGAAACTTCAGCTACTAAGTGTAAATTTTCATCTGCTATATCTTCAGCTGTTTTAGCAGCGTTAGGTCTATCTACTGCGGCAGTAATTTCTATTCGTTTGGAAAGTGTTTTATATATTTTTCCGTCTATTTCTACCTTTGCTTGACCTATGGTAAATCTCCCTCTTTTAGTGGGTATTAAAATGTAGGTGTATACTTTAGAATAACTCCTTTTCCCATTTGAATATGATTGGCTTATCGATTGACTAGGACCACTTACTCTAAAACTTTCAAAACTAGGAGGAGTGAAATTATCACCATCTTTATTCATAGCAAAATCTACTCGCAAGCGCTCATTAATTCCAAGTTTTGCTTTGCTTACTTTAATTTCAAAGGTAACACCATCATCTTGTGCAAATGATGCATAAGGAATAAAAACCAGTGCTAATATTAAAAAAAACTTTTTCATTCTAAAAAACACAAAAGTGTTCATATTTTATTTATGCTATTAAATCAAGTTTAAAGGTTACCAATCTTTTTCATTTTTAACAGGAACTCCTTTTACTTTCTTTTCATTGAGTTTCTTCTGTACCTTTTTTTCTTGATTGCTCATTGCTTCTAAAAGGTTTTTGACCTGTTGGGGAGAAAGTTGATTAGGGCGCGGTTTTTTAGGCTCTCCTTTTTCATCTTTTGGTTGATCTCCTCCTTTATTTTGATCTTTCTTATCCTCCTTTTTATCGCCTTCTCCATCTTTGTTTTCATCAGGTTTTTTATCACCTTCTTTTTTATCATCTTCCCCGTCTTCTCCGTCTTTCTTTTTGTCGTCTTTCTTATCTCCTTCGTTATCCTTGTCTTCGTTATCTCCTTCCTTTTTGTCTTGATCTTTTTGATCTTGATCTTTTTGATCTTGGTTTTGATCTTTATTGTCACCGCCACCACCTTGCTGTTCTTTCTTTTGCTTAGCCAACGCTAGGTTATAACGTGTTTCGTCATCAGTAGGATCATTTCGAAGTGATTCTTTATAGGCTTCTACTGCTTTATCATACTCTTCATTTTTCATAAATACATTTCCCATATTGTGAAATGCTTTATGCTTTTGAGTTTTAGACAATGCTACATCACTTGATTGCTTAAAACGACTAAATGCCTCGCCTAAACTATTTTCTTTGTAATACGCATTTCCTAAATTATATTTGGCCGTAGCATTCTCTCCATCTTTAGAGATCGCTTTTCTATAAGTAACCTCGGCATCTAAAAACTCTTTTCCTTCAATTTCTTTATTTGCCTCAAATACTAAATTGTTTGATACTCTTGCTGCTTCTTGTTTAGCTTTCTCCTCTTTTTGAGAAAAAGCAGAGACAGTAATAAATAAGCAACATACAAAAATGACTTTTTTCATAGCCTTATAATTTTTTAGTTCTTATTCTCATTAAATAAGTTTAGTTTTTGCAACCATGCTGTTTTTCTCTCTAATAGAAACACATCAATAAATAATAAAAATACTGCAAACCCCAGAAACCATTGAAATTGATCTTTATAGTCTGCAAACTGTTTAGCTTCAAACTCTTTTTTATCCATTTGGCTTAGTGTTTCTTTTACAAAATCTACTACTTCTTCTGTATTGTTTCCATTAATATAAGCGCCATTTCCTTTAGTGGCAATATCACTTAAAACTTTCTCATTAAGGCGTGTAATTACAACTTCGCCTTTATTATCTTTTTTATAACTCTCTGTTATTTTGTTTACTTTTATTGGAATAACACCTCCTTTTGCGGTTCCTACTCCAATAGTAAATATTCTAATCCCTTGGTTTCTTGCATCTTCAACAGCATCAATAGAGCCTTGAGAATGATCTTCTCCATCCGAAATTATAAATAGAACCCGATTTGTTTGCTCTTCATCATTATAATAGGTTTTTGCAAGATTGATAGCTTCATCAATTGCGGTTCCTTGAGATGATAACATATTCGTGTTCATACTCTGCAAAAACATTTTTGCAGCTGCATAATCTGTTGTTATAGGCAATTGGGGGAATGCCTGCCCAGCATAGGCTATAATTCCAACACGATCGCTCCCTAATTGATTTACAATTTCTGAAACCAATCGTTTTGATTTTTCCATTCTGTTAGGAGCAATATCCTCTGCTAACATACTTTTAGAAACATCTACTGCAAAAACGATGTCTACTCCCTCTCTTTTTACCGTTTCTAATTTTGTTCCAATTTTTGGATTTACCAATGCTATTGCCAAACTAGCAAAAGCTAATGAAATAACAATGAGTTTTAAGATAGATTTAAAAGTAGAGTTTGAAGGACTCAGTTTTTTTAACAATTCTTTATCTGCAAATTTGTGTTGCGCTTTTCGTTTCCAAAGCTGCAAAAATAGAAATAGTAATGCCAACACCGGAATGATGACAAGTACATAAAAATATATTTTTTCTTCTAATTGATACATATTCATTTTCTGCAACAGCAGAAATTTTATTTATTATATAAAACTTCTAAATACCGTATACCTCAATAAAAACTCTAATAATAATAATAATCCGGCCAATAAAGCTAATGGACGAAATTTCTCTTCATAATTGGTATACTTAAACTCTTCTACTTCTGTTTTTTCTAACTTATCAATCTCTTTATAGATTTCTCCTAATTTTTCATTATTTGTAGCTCTAAAATATTTACCTCCAGTAGAAGTTGCAATTTCTTCTAATAAGGTTTCATCAATTTCTACTTTACGATGATCATATCTAAAACTTCCATCTGTATTATAACCTACAGGGGTCAATGCCATTCCATTACTTCCTAAACCAATGGTGTATGTTTTTATTCCGTATTCTACAGCTAGCTCTGCTGCTGTTTGTGGTTCAATAAAGCCTGCATTATTGACACCATCTGTTAATAAAATAATTACTTTACTTAGCGCTTTGCTGTCTTTTAATCTATTTACAGAGGTAGCAAGCCCCATACCAATAGCCGTACCGTCTTCAATAATACCATATTGTATTTCTCTAAGCGCACTCATTATAATAGATTTATCACTAGTGATAGGAGTTTTAGTAAAACTTTCTCCTGAATATACAACCAATCCAATCCGATCATTAGGACGCCCCTGTACAAACTCTGCGGCTACATTTTTTAATGCATTTAATCTATTTGGCTTTAAATCTTTAGACAACATACTAGATGAAATATCTATAGCCATTACAATATCTATTCCTTTGGTTGTTTTGGTTTTAGTAGATACTTCTTTTGTTTGTGGTCTTGCTAATGCAGCGATGATAGCTGTCATTGCCAATAATCTAAAAGCAAATAAAACTGGTTTTAATTTTGGTAATAGTGCATTGGTTATTTTAAATCCCTTAATGCTTGATATTTTAAGTGATGCGCTTTCTTTTTTTCTGTTTAGAATATACCAAACAATCGCTAATGGCAGTGCCAGTAACAGCCAAAAAAATTGTGGATTGGTAAATTCAATATTGTCTAACATTCTTTAATTCTCTGTTTTAAAATCTATCGAGTTCGTAATACGTTGAACAATAGCATCTGCATAATCATCATCTGCTTCATACGACATAACAACTTGTTCAAAACCATTGTTTTCAACAAAACTCAACAACACATATTTACTCTTAATTTCTTTCTTAGATAGTGGATCAATTATCGTCATCGTTCCAAAGGTTTTAAACCCTTTCTTTTCACTTGCTGTTTCTATTTCTTCTTTTTTCGTTATAATATTTTTTGCGCCTTGAGCTTCTAATGTACTAATAGTACCTTCAATGGCTTGCTGCACATCTAATTCTATTCCTTCATTAAAAGTGGTAGAAGTTGTGAGAATATAAAAATGCTCTAAAAGACTTCCATAAATAAATGCTTGATTTGTTTTAATAGCTGCTTGTGTTTCTTCGGGTAATGGCAATTTTATTCTTCTAAGTACTTTCGGGCTTTCCATATAAATTGCTGGATATCCATATTCACTAGCAACCCACTCTCCTTCCAATAATTCTTTTGTTGGATGACCAATTACTGTATCTTTTACGTAATTGAAGCCATAATAACCAATAATAGTGCCTATAGAGCTCAAAACAAGAAGAGCTGCTATAACACTTGCGAGTATTAGTTTTCTTTTTCGTTTCTTTTTTGCTAAAACTTCTAGATACTCTTCTCTTTCCTTCATCTCTTCTTCTGTAGGTTCCGGAATAGCTTCTTTAGTTCTAATAACAATTTGTTCAATAAGTTGTCTATCTATTTCTGCTACTTTAGTTTCTGGTTTTGACTTTGCGAATTTTACCAAATCGGCAGTTTGTAAAACGCTTTTAAATTGCCGTATTGTTTCCTTATCAATTTCTAAGTTCCCGCCATCTTTTAGCATTTCTAACTTATCAATTAATTCTTCTGTGGTACTTTCAAGAGCCGATATATTTACATCTTCTTCTAAGTACGAACGAACAATATCTGTAAGTTCTGAATAGTATTGTTTGTATTCTGATTGAATTAAATACCTAGATTCTTCTAATTTTTTTAATTCCAGCATTGCTCTGTCAAAAGGGGGAAGTAATGCTACCTTTTCTTCGTCTGTTAATGGTTTTTTTCTAAAAACAAACCAATAGAGCAAGCCTCCTGCAATAGCTAATAAGCCTAAAATCCCGTAAAGATATTTTAACCAACCACCATAGCTCTTATCTACAACTACAATGTCTTTGATATCAAACATTTTTTGCTTAGTAGTATCTACAACAACATCATTAACTCTAATATCTAAAGAATCTGTAAAAAAAGCTTTTTGGTTTATCAATACTTGTTGTCTTGGCAGACGATAATTTCCAGAATCAAATTGTGTTAGTGCATACTTTTTAATAAGTGTATATCTGTCTTTATTTTTGAAGGTGTCTATTTCTGAAAAATCAAAAACTTCTAAAGGTGCAAAAGTTTGTCCTTCTGGGAATGTAACTAAAGCAGTAGTATCTGCTTCTACATTGATTTCAAAATTAATTTGCTCTCCTATTTTAATGGTAGTAGAGTCTATTTTTGAGGTAATTTTTGGAGGTGTTTGCGAATAGGCCGATATTCCAAAAATTAAAAACCCTAAAAGCATAATGATTTCCTTCTTGATCATACAGGAAATATCACGTTTTTTTATTTTAAGTTTCTCAATGATCATCTATTATCCTCTTCTTTTAAAGTATCCTAATAACTTTTTCACATAACTCTCATCAACTCTACAACTCAATATACCGGAACCACTTCTGGTAAATGTATTTTGAAAGTAATCTACTCGTTCTTTATAATATTTTGCATAGTTTGAGCGCACCTTTTTAGATTGCGTATTGACTAACATAAGTTCCCCTGTTTCTGCATCTTCCATTTGTACCATTCCTAAATTTGGAATAGCGGTCTCTTTTTCATCAAAAACTCTAATCCCAGTCACATCATGTTTTTTCCCTACAATTTTTAAAGTTTGTTCATAATCGTCGCCTATGAAATCTGATAACAAGAAAACAATCGCTTTTTTCTTCATTACGTTAGACAAAACTTTTAATGCTTCAGAAATGTTTGTGTCTTTACCTTTAGGCTTAAACTCTAACAATTCTCTAATGATTCTCAATACATGAGATTTTCCTTTTTTTGGAGGGATATAAAGCTCTACTTGATCTGAAAATAATATAAGCCCTATTTTATCATTGTTTTGTGTTGCAGAAAAAGCCAAGGTGGCTGATATTTCTGTAATAATGTCTTTTTTAAACTGTTGATGCGTCCCAAAAAATTCTGAACCACTTATGTCTACCATAAGCATCATTGTTAATTCTCGTTCTTCTTCAAAAACTTTAATATAAGGTTCATTATACCGAGCTGTAACATTCCAATCAATAGCTCTTACATCATCTCCAAATTGATATTGGCGTACCTCACTAAAAGTCATCCCTCTACCTTTAAAGGTAGAATGATACTCACCCCCAAAAATATGATCGCTTAAGCGACGGGTCTTGATTTCAATTTTTCGAACTTTCTTGAGTAATTCTTTAGTATCCATTAGTTCCAGAGAACAGTTATCAGAAATTAGTTAACGGTTTTGATGAAACGACTATGGTACTTCAATCTCGTTTACAATCTTATTAATAAGGTCTTCTGTAGTTACATTTTCAGCTTCAGCTTCATAAGTAAGCCCTATTCTATGACGTAAAACATCTAGTACTACTGCTCTTACATCTTCTGGAATTACATAGCCTCTTCTTTTTATAAAAGCATAACATTTCGAAGCATTTGCCAAATTGATACTTCCTCTTGGTGAAGCCCCAAAATTAATAAGTGGTTTTATCTCTGAAAGATTATATTTTTCGGGATAACGAGTAGCAAAAATGATATCCAAAATGTATTTTTCAATCTTTTCGTCCATATATACTTCACGAACGGCTTCTTGCGCTCTCAAAATTTGCTCTATAGAAACTACTTTATTTACATTTTCAAAACTTCCTTTAAGATTTGCTCTAACTATTAATTGTTCTTCATCTAATTTAGGATAGTCTATCACTGTCTTTAGCATAAAACGGTCAACCTGTGCTTCTGGTAAAGGATAAGTTCCTTCTTGTTCTACTGGGTTTTGTGTAGCCATAACCAAAAAAGGTTTGTCTAATTTAAACGTTTCATCACCAATAGTTACTTGCTTTTCTTGCATCGCTTCTAAAAGTGCAGATTGTACTTTTGCTGGTGCACGGTTAATTTCATCAGCTAACACAAAATTTGCAAAAATAGGTCCTTTCTTTATAGAAAAGTCATTCTCTTTCATGTTATAAATCATGGTTCCAACAACATCTGCTGGAAGTAAATCTGGTGTAAACTGAATTCTACTAAAACTACCATCTACAGCTTTAGATAAAGTATTTATCGCTAAAGTTTTTGCCAGCCCAGGAACTCCTTCTAATAAAATATGTCCTTGACCAAGTAATCCTATTAACAGACGTTCTACCATATGACTCTGCCCTACAATTACCTTATTAATTTCGGCAGTTAATAAGTCAACAAAGGCGCTTTCCTTTGTTATTTTTTCATTGATTACACTAATATCTATAGTAGTATTCTCTTCCATACGCATGTTTAATTTAACGGCGTGAATTTACTAATCAGTTTTGAATGATGCAAATTGACAAAATTATGTGCGTTATGCTGTTAATAATTGGTTAAAACTTATTCAAGTCCAATCCTTTTAAGGAAGTTTTAAGTTTAGTACATTTAATTTTTTAAAATGATCTAAATTAGATCATGAAAGATCGCCCCTATATAAATTGATTTATATTGGCGAAATCTTAAAATTATTAAGGCAAGAATAAGATATATAACAGATGAAAACAACAACATTTTCAAGAATAATTGCAGGTACAATGACCTGGGGAAGCTGGGGAAAACAACTTTCAAAAAAAGAAATGATTCATGCCATAAATCATTGTTTAGAACACAATATTACCACTTTTGATCATGCCGATATTTATGGGGGTTATACCACTGAAGCAGATTTTGGTTTGGCATATGCAGCTAGTGGAATAGATCGATCTAAAATTGAAATTATTTCCAAATGTGGAATTCAATATAAATGTGAAAAACGCCCAAATAAAGTCAAACATTATAACTACAGTAAAGATTATATTGTTTGGTCTGCTGAAGAATCGCTTCGAAACCTAAAGACAGAATATCTGGATTTATTTCTAATACATAGGCCAAGTCCATTAATGCGAGCAGATGAAGTTGCCGAAGCTATAGCTACACTTAAAAAACAAGGGAAAATAAAAAACTTTGGTGTTTCTAATTTTACGCCTTCTCAAACAGATCTTATTCAGGCTAAAGTTCCTGTTTCTGCAAACCAAATAGAGTTTTCTATTACTGCTTTTGATGCTATGTGGAACGGAAGTTTAGATCATATGACAATGAACAACATAACGCCTATGGCTTGGAGTCCATTAGGAAGCGTATTTAGAGAAGAAACCGAACAAACCAAACGTGTCATTAGCTTGCTTACAGAGTTTATGCAAAAGTACAATGCGACTGCAGATCAACTAATCTTGGCCTGGACATTAAAACACCCCGCAGGGATACATCCTGTTATTGGAACCACAAGTAAAGATAGAATGACAAATGCTATTAAAGCAACAGAAATTGATATGGAGTTAGAAGATTGGTTTTTGTTATTAGAAGCTAGTCAAGGACATAATATTGCTTAATTACTAAGTCATATTTCATTAGTTAAAAATAAATTATGAAAAAGAAAACAGCACTCATAACAGGTGCAACAAGTGGTATTGGTAAAGAAACGGCTATTATTTTTGCCAAAAACGGGATTCGGTTAATCATATGCGGTAGACGTCAAGATCGTCTAGCGACCTTAGTTCAAGAATTATCAAAACAGACAGAAGTAACTTCTCTTTGTTTTGATGTGCGTGATAAAGAAACTATTTTTAAAGAAATACAAAATTTACCTTCTGGTTTTTCTTCCATTGATATTCTAATTAACAATGCTGGAAATGCTCATGGATTAGATCCTCTTCAAACAGGAGATACAGACGATTGGGATGCTATGTTAGATATTAACGTAAAAGGATTGCTATATGTTTCTAAAGCAGTAATTCCTAAAATGATTGCACAAAAAGGAGGGCACATTATTAATATTGGATCTACTGCTGGGAAAGAAGTGTATCCTAATGGAAATGTATACTGTGCTAGCAAACATGCTGTCGATGCTATTAATAAAGGCATGCGTATAGATCTTAACGAATATGGAATTAGGGTAGGTGCCGTACACCCTGGTTTGGTAGAAACGGAATTTAGTAAGGTTCGTTTTAAGGGAGATGATACAAAGGCAGAAAATGTATACAAAGGTTTTGACCCTTTAAAACCAGAAGACATTGCAGATATTATTCAATTTGTGATTTCAAGGCCTTATCATGTAAACATTGCAGATTTAGTAGTATTGCCTACTGCACAAGCAAGTAGTACTATTGTTAAAAAGAATATTTAATCACATATATATCACTTTAAAATTAATGATTTAAAGCACAATGATTAATAAACGTCTTTTAGTTAAAAACTTATTGGCTCATAATGACGAAAATAGTTTTTATGATAAAAAGCGTTTTATAGATATTGGAGAAAAAGAAGGGAAAGGAAAGTTTTTAAAACACGTATGTGCGTTGGCTAACTCTAACCCTAAAAACAATTCTTTTATAGTGATTGGGGTTGAAGACGAAGATAATAAAATTGTAGGTGTTGATTTTTTTGATGATAGTAAAATTCAAAACCTAGTAAATGCATATTTAGATAATCCTCCTTTAATTTCTTATGAAAATATTCCTTTTCCGGGGCTTCCTGAAGGCAAGGTAGTTGGATTAGTCACCATACGATCTACAGGTGAAATTTGTTCGCTTCAAAAAAACATATGGAAATATTGGGGAGGCAGTGTATTTTTTAGAGATGGAAGTATAAGTATGCCGAAGGTTTTTGATATTGCCATTAAGGATACTAATTCTCATATTGTTGCAGAGATAGAACAACATGCGCACAACAATATTGAACTTACGTTAGATGGTGTTATTGATTTTATTAATAATAGACATGGGGATTTAAAATCAAACTATAAAGTATTTAAAGAACAATTTGTAGTTTGTTGGGCTGGTCATACAAAAAACCACAATGGACAAATCTATTATTCTAGAGTAGATATTGAACTTATTAATGAACAGGTTCAGCTTTTTTATTCTGCCTTAGACGAAGTTGAAATCACTTATAACGATACTACTTTTACCACAATAGAATTTGTTCAATTAGGATTAAATGAACAACAAAAGTATTATCCGTTAGAAACGAAAACTATTATTTTTAATGATAATGGCACTTATAAAATGGATAGCACTCTTATCTTTAAACCTCCTCAGTTCGATAAAAAAACGCTCTATCACATATATAATACAAATAATATAATTTTAGATAAAATAAAGAAGAACATCGTCTTACACAAAAACGAATTGACAGATTTAAAAACCTCCCTGCCACATATCTTATTTGTGCTTTAAATGGTTTTGAAGAAGCTCGAGAGAAATTAGAGTCACATCGTTGGATTATTAAAAATTACAATAAAAAAGTATACGCCTCTCTTAAAGAATCTCTTCGTATTTTGCGAAAAGTACGTTATAACTAATTACTAAACTTAATATTCATTTTATGAAAAAGCTAACCATACTAATCGTATTTTTAATAAGTTTTTCTAGCTGCACAGAAAAAATAAAACAAGAAGATATGTTTAATAAGAATTTTGTACATACTGTATTCTTTTGGTTAAAAAACCCTGATAATAAAGAAGATAGGCAAGCATTTGAAAAATCTATTCATAAATTTATTTCAAGTTCAAAATATACAAAAACAAACTTTATTGGAGTTCCCGCAATGACTCCTCGTGAAGTTGTAGATAATTCTTATACATATTCTCTCATTGTTACTTTTGACTCTAAAGAAGAGCAAGATAAATATCAAGAAGAGGATGTTCATTTATTATTTATTGAAGAGTCTAAAGATTTATGGAATAAAGTAATTGTATATGATGGCTTAGGAGTTACTCATTAAACATATTCAATTTAGATCTCAGAAAATCAATTATTTGGATTTGGTATAAATTTCTTTTTATCTTACGTGCAGAAAATTATAAATAGCTTTATAATCTTTTCTGATGATTATAAAAACTTATTTAAGTAGTTCAACGTTATTTGATACCCCTCTTTTATGGAAATCCTACTAAATGCTTTTAAACAACAGCATCAATAAATAGGTTACACAGTAAAATGAGTATTAATTTTTATCGACTTACAGCAAGCGTATTTCTCATACTATTCTTAAGTAGTTATAGTATAATCGCACAAACCAAAACAAATGATTCTTTAACAAAGCCTCTTATTTTAGAATTAGAAGGCAAAAAGAAAATGGTCTTACCAGATCTATCTGTTTTTATAGAAGAAGATAATATAATACAACAAGAAATAGATTCGTTATTTGAAGATAATTCTTTTATGGAAGAGTACTGGGCGACAAATACATTTAATCCTTATATGACCTCTCTTTTAAAGTATCCTTTTAATATTTCTTTTAAAGACAGTTCATACACATCTCCAATTGAACGAAAAAAAGTAATCACTTCTCGTTATGGGTGGAGACGAGGAAGAGCACATCACGGTATAGATATTGATCTTATTTCTGGAGATGATGTACGCGCTATGTTTGATGGAAAAGTACGTTATGTAAAATATCATGGAGGTCATGGGAAAACGGTTATAGTGCGACATAATAATGGCCTAGAAACTGTTTATGCACATTTATCTAAGCAATTGGTTAAAGAAAATGATACTGTTTTAAAAGGACAGGTAATTGGTAAAGGAGGCGTAACTGGAAACGCCAGAGGAAGTCATTTACACTTAGAGGTTCGTTATAAAGGGCAGAGCATTAACCCCGAATATTTATTTAATTTTAATGAAGAAAATAATATACGAGCTAAAGAACTATGGGTAACCAAGAAATGGACCAACCCTTTAAAGCATCGTTCAACAAGACAAAGTAAGATTATTACGTATAGCTCTTTAGATGATGCTCTATCAAATAAAAAACCTGAAAGTACTATTTACGTCATTAAACGAGGTGATACTTTATGGAGTATTTCTAGAAATCATCAGTTAAGTATCTCTCAAATTTGTAAACTAAATGCTATCCGAAAAAATGCAAAACTTAAGATAGGACAGCGGCTTGTTTTAAATTAATTCTATTCCATGTTTATTTAGGCATGTATTTTTCATAGTACTATATAGAAGGTTTATATAATTAAAATGACATGTGGTTAAAAATTGGTTTTCTTTTTACACTGCTTTTTCATACGGTAAGCATTGCACAAACTACTCAAAAAACAGTAGTAGCTATTAAAGGAGATGGTGTTTATACCATTCTTCGAAAAAATGGCCTCGACCCAATTAAGTATTATCGTGATTTTATTGAATTGAATAAAGAAAATCTCAACTCAAATGATAAGCTGTATATAGGAAAAAAATACCTCTTACCAATAAATAAAGAACTGATTATCGATACTAAAAATACGCTTATAGATAGTACGTCCATAAAAAAAATTGATAGTCCCTCATCAAAAATTAAAGAAATTGAATATCCTCTTTTTGGAAAAAAATATTCCAATATTTCTATTGAAAATAATGCGTTGGAAGGGACTGTTTATTATTTAATTTCTGGTCATGGAGGTCCAGATCCCGGTGCTATTGAAAAATATAATGAAAAACTTATTGCTGAAGATGAATATGCTTATGATGTTACTTTGCGTATTGCCAGAAAACTCCTTTCTAAAGGAGCAAAAGTCTATGTTATTATACAAGATAACGATGATGGAATACGAGACAAACGCTTATTAGAAATAGATTATGATGAAATTAATTATCCAAAAGCGAAAATTAAAAGAAGTCAAAAGCTACGTCTAAAACAACGAACAGAAACAGTAAACAGTCTATATCTAAAACATAAAGGAAGTTTCCAAAGGCTTATTGTAACACATGTTGATAGCAGAAGTAAAGGAAAAAATATTGATGTGTTTTTTTACCATCATAAAAATAGTAAAAAAGGGAAAAAGCTAGCTGAAAATATACAAAGTACTTTTAAAAAAAAGTATGCAAAATATCAACCCAACAGGATATATTCTGGAACTGTAGGCTCTAGAAGTAATCTATACGTGATTAAAAATACATTGCCTGCCATTGTATATATAGAATTGGGAAATATTAAAAATAAAAAAGATCAACGACGAATACTTGATTACGAAAATAGGGATGCTATGGCAAAGTGGATTGTTGAAGGTATTGTTAGTGATTTTACTTCTAAATAGACTAACTCATAAAAGTCTTAATCCCTTCAATTAATAAATAATAATATTATTATTCGAGGAATGATTTTAATTTCAAATGCATGCTAATTACTTTTTCGTTGGTTTTTCCTTTTTCTTCTTAATTCATTCTACCTTATCAAGGCAAAAAAAAAGACCCTTTCTACTATAGAAAAGGTCTTTTTAAATTGGGTTTATTTAAAGGCATTAAACCATTACTTCTTTCTTAAATAAATATTCCCTACTCCGGCATTGAGTTTCATTTTTGTTTTTCCACCATTAATTTCAATATTCATTATTTTGGTATTATTCTCTACTAAGTTCTCTGTGATAATTTTAAAATCAATATCACTTAAAATCCTACTTCCGGAAGCATCAACTTTTACACTAGAATTTTTAGGCAATTGAACATCAATATGTCCATCATTGCTAATTAAAGAATATAAATGTTTAGGAGTGGTTTTATCAAAAATAACTTTAATATTTCCGCCTACAGTATTTGCCAATACAGGACCACTTACATCTGTTAAATTAATAGAACCGTATGAGGAAGAGATTTCTGCTTCACCTTTAAAATTGTTTAATTCCCATGGTTTAGAAGTAGTGATGAAAAAGGTGTTTGCATTTGTTTTTTTACAATTTCCTGTATTCCATTCTAACTTTATAGAATTAGGGATCAACAATTCATATAAATTATTAGAATTATGATATATAAACCTTCCTTGATCTGGAGTATAATCTTTAATAATAAGTTCTCCTGGCTTTTGTTCAATATCTAGGTATAAATTATCAGCTGGGTGAGGTGATTTGGTTCCTAATGGTTGCAATCCTTTCTCCAGTTCTTTTTCTTTAGCACTATTGCTTAAGCGATATCGAAAATTATTTAAATGTATAGTATCTTTTTTTATAATTTTAGCAGTATCACTAGACTTCCTCCATACTTTATAATTATAAGAAGCAGTAGTTCCCTTTTTATTATTCTTTCCAAGAACTCCATATAATACTTTTGCTTTCTTGTTTGAGCTTTTAATAATCACTTCATTACCATCATACCCTGTAATCTTCATATTTGAAGAAGTACAAATCTTTAAAACTCCTTTATTAAACTTAATTTTCTTTTCCTGCGCGTTTGTATTGAATACCACGCTAAGAAATAGTAATAGTATTGTTAATTGTTTCATCTGTTCGTTTTTTAATTTTTTAACTTGTTTATTGCCAAAGAAGCGTTTCCTCTCACTACGGGAAATGATTCTTTGTCTTCAATAATTTGTTTTAAAGGTTTTTTAGCGCGCTGTTCCCTTAAAACAGTGAGTGATTGTATTAATTTAATTTGAACCAAAGGTTCTTTTTCATTTTCTAAAGCTTTAATTAATTGAATGCGAATTTCTTCATTGTCAGTAAATTTAGTAAGTGCATCTATTGTTGCTATTTTCACATTGTTATTACTATCATTATGGAGCAATTCAAAAAGACGTTTTAACAACTGGTCATCTTCTTTTTTATAAAGATCTCCAAACTCATATACTGCTTCTAAACGCTCACTCGCCGTCTCATCATTCATGGAAAATAATAACTGTTCTTTATTTTCTTGTTTGATTTTTTCTGAAGCATTATAAAAATACCCCATTGCAAAAATGAGTGCAAAACTAGCAGCTAGAGCTAAATATTTTATCGTGTTTCCTTTTGATTTTGATACAGTATGCACTTCTTTTTTTAATCTTTTTTCAAAATCCAATTGTGCGTGATCTGGCATTTTCTTTTCATCAAAAGCTTCCTGTTGTTTTCGTATATATTTTTCTAAATTCATGATATAATTTTGTTTTGAAGCTGCTTCTTTAATTGATCTTTTCCTCTTTTGTATTGATTTCGAACGGTACTTTCATTTAATTTTAAAAGTTGCGCAATCTCTTTATGAGAATAGTTTTCTATAAGATATAGTACTACTATAATTCTATATTTATCCTTTAATAAATCAATCTCTTTTTTAATTTTTGTTACAGATAATTGATCATTTAAAACCGCTTCTTCCTCTATTTCTTCTCTTACAATAATATGCCCATCGTCTAGCCAACTTATCTTTTTCTTTTTTCTTAAAAGATCTAAAGAACAATTAATAGTGATTCGTTTTAACCAGGCTAATAAATTTCCTTTATTATCTAACTTATCTATATTTTGAAATCCTTTAATAAAAGCATCGTGTACTACATCTTGTGCATCATGTTCATTTTTTAGCACTCGTATACTCGTATTAAAAAGTGCATCTTTATATAGCTTATACACTTTCATTTGAGCTTTATAGCTATTTCGTTTACATGCTTTTATTAATGTTGGTTGTTCCAAAAAATAATCTATTCAGTTAGTTTGCTTATTACTATAACTAAGATGTTATTGTTTTGTCTCAAAAAATAAAGTAGTTTCTAAAACAGAGATTTTATCTAGCTAAATTTTTCAAAAAGAATTTAAATCTGTTTCTGTAGGAAGTGCTGCAATAGCGCCGTACTGAGTAGCGGTAATCGCACCAGCGGTATTGGCTTTTTTAACCATTGAGATCCATAGTTTTTTATCTTCAAAAATAGTTTTTGGATTTTTTTGAGTTCCTATTTGTTTGAGTAAACATCCTATAAAAGCATCGCCAGCTCCTGTGGTATCAAGAGGCTGTATAACAATGCTCTCTATTGTCTCTTTAAAGTTTTTAGTACTTATATAAGTTCCATCTTTTCCTAAGGTAATGCAAATAGCTTTTGCTCCTATACGATGTATTTCTTCACAAGCATCTTCTAAGGTATCTTTTCTAGAAATTAATTGTGCTTCTTCCAAACTAAATTTAGTGAGGTCTGCTTTTTCAATAAAAGGAAGGCAATAATCTATAAAAGCGCGCTCATTATTTTTCCATAAATCTGTTCTAAAATTAGGGTCAAAACAAATGAAAGCGTTTTTAGTATGAGCATCTAGTAAATACTTTTCATATGCCTTATGCAAGCTACCTCCTAAAAATGCTGTAGCTGCTCCAAAGTGCACAATTTGATCTTTAAAAAGATTGGGTAATTTCTCATCATATTTCAATTCTTTATCGGCTCCTCGGCTAAATACAAAATCACGTTCACCATCTTCAGCTAATGATACAAATGCTAATGTTGTAAACGATGATGTACTGCGTTGAGCAAAAGATACAGAAACACTATGGTCTGTTATCGTTTGAAGTAAAAATTCACCAAAAGGATCAGACCCAACACAACCTACAAATTCACTTTTCCCTCCAAGCTTGGCGATGGCTGCTGCCACATTTGCCGGAGCTCCTCCTGCTTTTTTGGTAAATTGAACTGCTTTAGTTAGATCATTCCCTTGTTTTTCTGCTACAAAATCAATGAGTGTTTCTCCAATACAATAGATGTTTTTCATAGTTGTTTTTTAATCTAAATAAGTTATAAGCTAGATCATTTCAGTATTTTTGAAACAGATTAGTTAAAGATACTATTTAGAATTGAAAATAGGACGATATAACTATCCTGTGAGAAAAAAGCAATGAAATGAGCATAAACAAAATTAATTTTTTGCTTACCCACCGAAATCGAAGATTCAACGACTCTAAACAAATAGAAGGTTGGAGTTAAATAATTAAATTTTTTATGCGAAAATGTAGCGGTTGATCTAAGTAGAAAATTTTTATTTAGTTCACTTACAAATAAATAAAAATTTTAAAATAGATGAAAAAAAATACCTATGTAATTGGTGATATCCATGGCGGTTTTAAAGCGCTTATTCAGGTTTTAGAACGCGCAAAAGTAAAGCCAGAAGATACTTTGATTTTTTTAGGTGATTATGTAGATGGGTGGAGTGAATCACCAGAAGTCATCGATTATTTAATAAACCTTAGTCAAATTAATCCCTGTATTTTTATTAGGGGAAATCATGACGATCTTTGTTATAAGTGGTTGAAATATAATACCGATAACCCTCAATGGCTTTTTCACGGTGGCGCCACTACTGTTACTGCATATTCTAAAATGACTGAAAGCCGAAAAAACAAGCACATTTCTTTTTTTGAATCATTGAAAAACTATTATATCGATGCCAAAAACAACTTATACGTTCATGCAGGCTTTACCAACCCACATGGGGTAGAACGAGAGTATTTTCCTGAACTTTTTTATTGGGATAGATCTCTATGGGAAACAGCATTATCGCTAGATCCTAGGCTCTCAAAAGAGGATGTTAGATATCCTAAACGTTTTTTACATTATAACGAGGTTTTTTTGGGGCATACTCCAACTATAAGAATTGGAAAAACAACTCCTGTAAATGCAGCCAATGTTTGGAATATTGATACAGGAGCCGCCTATAAAAGTCCATTGACAATTATGAATATTGCCACAAAAGAATTTTGGCAAAGCGATAACGTTCATGAATTATATCCCGATGAAATGGGGCGCAATTAAACAATAGTTGTTAACCAATTCCATTCCCAATCTTTAAAATCTACTTTTTGCATAGGTATTGGGCCTGTTTCAGGAGGGAAAATACTAATCGTTTCTGCTTGAAAACGAGCATCAACTGTTGTCCCCCAACCTGTCTTTGGTGTTATAGAAAAAACATTTTGAACAAATGGAACCCCATCAAGTTTAATAGTAGCATTTGCATTTGGAATGTCTAATGTAAATTCAATTTCATGAAATTGAGTATCGGGCTCTAAGTTTGTATTAAAAGATGTCCAACTCGATCCATTCCAAAAAAATAATTTCTTATAATTAGGATCCCAAGGATTGATAATCCATTGAAAAGCCAAGCCATAATCTAATTGTGCAGTAACACCATCCCAAACAAACAAACCTCCTTCAATAGTCTGTCCATTAAAATTAATTTGACCTGTGGAAGGCAAATAAGGAAGTTTAAAATTATACTTTGCCTTATGCACGCAGGTTAATGCTTGAGGATCTGTAATTCTATTAAAACTAATGTTATGAGCCATTATTCTTCTGTTATGAATATTTGCTTCCAAAATAGAAAAAGCTGTCTCATCTACTCTTTTGATATCGTCAATGGTTACAGGAGGTACACTTGGATTATGATAATTTCCATCGCCTAAAACAGTCGTCCAGATAGACAAATTAGATCCACTTTCATTTCTAATAATACTCATACTATTATTTTTTGATTATTTATTGAGGTGGAGGGCTAATAACTTTATAAAGGTACTTCTTTTATTAGTATCTTAGAATTTTAAAAGCGTATGTCACTTATTTTATGGTGTTTGTCAAAATTAATAGCAACTCACATGTTATCCAATTAATTTTATAAGCATAAAAAAGAAAATTCTTGTAACTAAATATCATTTAAGTCGTCACTCAATAACAACACCTTTTAAATAAACTAATGCTAAAATACCTAAGATATATATGGATAGCTACCATCATCGTATTTCTGGTTATTTATCTATACAATCCTTCTTTATTTTCAAAAGAATCATTAGCTTCTTACATTGCTAGACATCAAAATTATGGAGTTTTAATCTATCTTGTTATGCATCTTTTAAGAGGGTTTGTGCTATTACCAAGTACGCCTTTAATTTTTGCAGGTGTTCTCTTATTTCCATCTAATCTTTTTATGGTTTTAATAGTTTCTTTAGTTGGTATTGTTTGTTCTTCTCTATTGATTTACTTCTTTTCAGATCGGTTGGGGTTTTCCAAAATTTTTGCAAAAAGCCCTCAAAAAATAAAAGTTATCAAAGAGAAGCTTACTAGTAAATATGGTTTTTTTATATTGTTGGTTGGGCTTTTTTACCTGTGGTTCCTACAGATTTAATATCATATGTTTCGGGCCCTCTAAAAATTAAAATCCCCATCTTTGCTTTTTCTATATTGTTAGGCGAATTATTTCTCTGTACTATTTATATTTACGGAAGTTCATTTTTAATACATTAATTATATGTCAAAATTGTTTACAATCAATGCTTTTAAAAACTTAAAACAAACAGGGAGTTTGTTTCGAAGTTCAAAGTTTTTGGCTGAAAAATTAACAGATTCTCTATCTTCAGAAAAAAGTATGACAATTGTTGAGTTAGGAGCTGGAGATGGTGTAATTACAAAGCAAATTTTGGCCAAAGCAAATACCAATTCAAAATTGTTCTCTTACGAAATTAACGAAACCTTTCTTCCTAAATTAAATGCTATTAAAGACGAAAGATTAAAAGTGTTAAATAGCTGTGTTTCTAAAATAAAAACCGATTTTGAAAAAGGCGAAATAGACATGATTATTTCTAGCTTGCCTTTAACCAACATTGACTATTTATTTAAAAAAGAATTGATGAATGATGTAAAAGTGGTACTAAAACCAGAAGGGCAGTTTGTTCAATATCAATATTCTATAAACGATAAAAACCTACTAAAGAATAATTTTGCTCAGTTTACTACTAATTTTTGCCTTTTAAATTTACCTCCTGCGTTTATTTACACGTGTATTAATTAACTTTTTCATTAAAATTTAAAAAAGACACTTTCATTCTGTAACTTATAATTGTTAAATTGTACCTATAATTAAAACAAACAAAAAATTATGGGCCTTTTTGACGAAATAAAGAAAAAATTAAGTCACGAATTTATAGATATTGTAGAGTGGTTGGATACGTCCAATGACACTATTGTACATCGTTTTGAGCGCTACCAAAATGAAATAAAAAATAAAGCAAAATTAATTGTTAGAGAAGGGCAAGTTGCTGTTTTTGTTAACGAAGGACAGCTAGCAGATGTTTTCAAACCTGGCACGTATACGCTAGAAACACAAAACCTTCCTATACTGGCAACTTTAAAAGGATGGAAATATGGTTTTAATAGCCCTTTTAAGGCAGAAGTTTATTTTGTAAGTACCCGTCTTTTTACTGATGAAAAATGGGGAACAAAAAACCCTGTTACTTTAAGTGATGAGCGATTTGGTTTGGTTGAAATACGTGCTTTTGGTACCTACAGTTTTAGAATTTCTGATCCAGGAAAATTTGTAGTAGATGTCGTTGGTACTGATGCCAATTTTACCAATTATGAAATCAATGAACATTTAAAAAGTTTAATTGTTACTCGATTTACAGACACTGTAGGGGAGGCAAATATTCCTATAGAATTGTATGCAGCCAATACTTCAGAACTATCTGAAACTTGCCAAGAAGTTATGCAACCAGAATTTGGAAGAGTTGGTATTGAATTAGAGCGTTTTTATATTGAAAATGTTTCAATGCCGGAAGAGCTCAAAAAAGAAATTTTTGAATACAGTAGGCTGGATAAATTAGACATGACCAAGCTAGCACAATTTAAAGCTGCTAAGGCAATGGAAGCTGCTGCAAAAAATGAAGGTGGTACTGCAGGCGCAGGAATGGGAATGGGAATGGGCTTTGTGCTTGCACAACAAATGGGAAATATGATGAATCCTATGGCTGGGCAACAGGCTGGGCAAACTCAAACAGCGGCTGGAGGTTTAGCAATACCTCCATCACTTCCAGTACAAACGCAATACTATTATGCACTAAATGGCCAACAAACAGGACCTGTCACTATAGATGTTCTAAAAGACTTATTTGCTAAAAGAGTAATCAATAAAGATTCTTTAGTTTGGAAACAAGGCATGAGTAATTGGACTGCTCTTCAAGAAGTAGAAGAATTAAAATCATTTTTAGGAGGTAATACACCTCCACCATTGCCAAATGTTTAATCGCTGTTTTTAGTTGTTAATATGCCAGAACAAGAGATTAAACAATCGCAATTAAAAAAAGCATGTGCAAACTGTGGTGCCGAACTAAAATATAACCCAGGGTCTGAGCATTTAAAGTGTGATTACTGTGGTTATGAAGAGTTTATTGAACAAAGTAAAAACAGTTTTGAAGAACTTGAACTCCAGCATTATTTAACTGTTGTAGGGGATAAAGCGCACACAGATTCTATTAGTTTATTACATTGTAAAAACTGCGGAGCAAACCAACATGTAGAAGAAAATTATAAATCGCTACATTGTGTGTATTGCGGAGAACCTCTTATTTTAGAAGATATAAAAAATGAAGGCTGGATTTTACCAGGTGCTGTACTTCCTTTTCAGTTAGATCATAAAAAAGCACAGCAGATTTTTAAAAAATGGGTAAATGGGATTTGGTTTGCTCCAGATAAGTTAAAAAAAGCGGCTTTAGACCCTGAAAAACTTCATGGTTTGTATATCCCGCATTGGACTTTTGATTGTAATTTAGTGTCTAAATACCAAGGAATGCGTGGAGATTATTACTACGTTTCCAAGCGTGTAAAAACGAGTAACGGCTATAGAACCGTTCAAGAGCGAAAAACCAGATGGACCCATGCATCTGGAACTGTAAAAGGCTTTATAGATGATATTCTTATCAATGCCTCTGAAAAGAAAAGAAGAGAGATACCTGCTAAAATTTCACATTGGAGTTTAAAAGAAATTGTTCCTTTTAATCCAAATTATTTAGCGGGTTTTGTTACAGAAAAATATACAATTTCTTTAAAAGATGGGCATCATCAATCTTTTCAAAAAGCAAAGAAAATAGCACATCAATGGATTCGACGTGATATTGGTGGTGATACGCAAACCATTAGTCAAGCAGCTATAAAATTAAGTGATGAAACATTTAAACATATATTACTCCCTGTTTATATAAGTTCCTATCGCTTTAAAGAAAAAGAATACCATTTTTATGTAAATGGAGAATCTGGTAAAATTTACGGAAAATATCCACTTTCATTCTGGAAAATCTTCTTGCTAATACTTTTGGTAATTGTGATTATAGCTACCATTGTGTTTTTTGCAAAATAACCTTCAATTGTCTTGTCGTATTTGTTCTTCCAGTAATACAATTTTGCCCTCTAGTTCATGTAATCTATCATAGACATCAACAGGTTCCGGCATTTGTTTTGAAGCAAACATGGTTACATACCAAACTTCTAAAATTTCTTCGACATCAATGGTATAGGTTGGATAATTTCCATTTTTATTGTCAGACTTTAAAACGAGTTTTCTACGTTCTTCAATTCTATTAATCACTCTTTTTAAAACAACACCATCGTTTTTACTTATAATCACATACACTCTACCATCTTTAATATCATTAAGGTCTTCTACATATTTTCCAAAAACCATATCTCCATCAAAAAAAGTCCGAACCATAGAATTTCCCTGTACTTCAAAACATCGATACGTTCCATTTGTTAATTGAGGCATTTTAAAAGAAGCTAATGTTTCTACATATTCAGGATCTCCATAACCATCTAAATAACCAGCTCTGGCTTTTACAGGAATATAAACAACATTTTCTTTTCCTTCTTGATCTATGGCTATTACTTGAGGCATTCCATCATATGTTTGATTTTGTTTCAACATTTCATGAGTATCTCCAAACAGATACGCTGGGTTGATCTCAAATTCTTTAATAATATTTTCTAATAAATCATAGCCCGGTTTGGTTCTTTTTCTAGTGCCATCTTGTTGAGGTCTGCCTGTTGTAATACTATCTATAGTAGTACTCGTAACATGTAATCGTTTAGCAAATGAATTATTATTGAGTTTAAAATAATCTATAATTGCTTTTATTTTTTCATTAATAGTTTCCATAATTATTAGCGAAATAGAAAATTAAAACATTTTACACATTTTCATTTGTCTTTTTCTGTAAAATGTTTTAATTTTGTTCTGTAATGGTTGCTAATTTACAAAAAACTCACGAAATTCAAACATTTGTAAGTATTCTATAGCAACAAATTTAAGATTTCAGTACAAAAATTAAAAAACTAATGATTTTGTAATTATTTTTTCAAACAAAAGTTTGAAAAAGCTAGTTTTTACACTTCATTTTTAACTATAGAGCGATGCAGCGAAGTAAATTATTATTAGAAAAGCGAAAAGAGTTCATTCATAATTACGTGAAAAATAATTCCGATAAACAAATGAAAATTATAGTATCTGAACTTGTAGAAAGGCTTTTTATTTCTGAAAAAACAATCTTTAACATCCTTAAAAAATAATTCAATATGAAAGAAACTACAGTCACTTTAAAATCAAATCTTAAAATTAAAGATCGAATCAAACAAGAGTATCTCAAGTCATTTATAGATTGTTTTGTTCATCTAGATAGCACTCAAAACCCTGAAATAATAGCACCAAATAATGGCTTTAAAGTACATGTATACATAGAAAAAGATGCCGATGGAAATTTTGTCTCAGATACGCTTCCAATTTATTTTTGGCCAAAAATATTTCAAAATTATGCAGGGATACGACCTGTTAGCAAAGTTTTCTTTTCTAATTTTACTACAAACGCTCCTGGTATTTTTCCTCTATTTAATGGAGAACCCATAGCAAATGGAGCAACACTAGTTTTTGAAGAAAAATTAATACTAGATGAATTTTTAAATACTGTAAAAGTATCTGTTATTGATCACTTATTTACCCTAAATGTAGATCCTAAAAATTATAAGGGAGAAACTTCTTTATTTTCTATGAACGTGATGATAAAAGATCTTTTAGGAAATGTTTCTAATAAAGTATTTATAGATTTTACCCTTTACAATCCTATGCCTTAGAGAAATAATTCTTTTTAATGCTTTTAGGCTAGTTTTCCCTATTTTTACCCGAATTTGATTAGGATCAATGAAGTTTTCTTTTCCACAAAACGAGAAATTAAAAAGCCAGAAGTTAATTGAAAAAATGTTTGCCGAAGGCAATACTGTTTCTAAATTTCCTATACGATTGGTTTTTTTACCTACTACTTTCAATAACGAAGTAAAAGTGCAAGCAGGTTTCTCTGTTCCTAAGCGAAAGTTTAAAAAAGCAGTTGATAGAAATCACATAAAAAGGCTCATCCGGGAAGCTTACAGATTAAATAAAGGTGACTTTTTTAACAATCTGCCAACATCTTATGCGTTTATGTTTTTGTACCTTGGTAAAGAAGTTCCGTCTTTTCATAATATAAATAAAAGCATGGAACAACTTTTGAAACATTTTTTAAAACAAATAGAGAAATCATGAAACTCATTTCTTGGCTTTTACTAACCATTGCTTTAGCTTGTTCTGAAAATACTACTTCAGAAGTAAGTACGAATGAATATGCAGCGGTTCCTGTTAGTGAGTTGGATTTAAATGAATCTCAGGTTTCTTTTAATGCGCAAGAAAGAGAACAAAAAATTATAAAAGAAAGCTTCCTTCGTTTTCAAACGGAAGATTTAGATAAAACCTATCAAAAGATTGTCAATTATACCCAACAACATAAAGGGTATATTCAAAAAGATGAATCTGGAAAAGGCTATGGTCAATATAACAGAAATCTGATTGTTAGAATTCCAACTCAAAACTTTCAAGGAATTATTGAAGCCATTAGTAAAGATGTCTCTTATTTTGATACCAAACGTATTTCGGCAAGAGACGTTACGAAAGAGTTTATAGATCTAGAAGCACGTTTAAAGGCTAAAAAAACCTTGGAAGCACGTTATTTAGAATTACTCTCTAAAGCAAAGAACGTTAAGGAAATTCTGGAAATTGAAAGAGAACTGTCTACTATCCGAGAAGAAATTGAAGCCAAAGAAGGACGATTAAAATACCTTAAAAATCAGGTGTCTCTAAGCACATTAACTATTGAATTTTATAAAGTAACCTCAGAAAGTGGAGTAACTGTATCCTATGGATCTAAGATGTGGAATGCACTTAAATCTGGATTTAACGGTTTATCCTTTTTCTTTCTGGCGCTTTTAAATATTTGGCCTTTTATACTTATCATAGCATTAACTGTTTTCTTCATTCGAAGAAAATTTTTTAAAAAGAAAAAATCATGAAGATTCGATTTAATAAAAAAGTTGTTATTCCTGTTTTAGCTGCTTCTATGTTGTTCATAGGAACAAGTTTTAAAAGCGATTTCTTCGAAATTGCCAAGCAAATAGAAATTTTTACAACACTTTTCAAAGAGCTTAACATGAATTATGTAGATGAAACCAATCCTGCAGAACTTATGGATACCGCTATTAAAGGCATGCTTGATGATTTAGATCCTTACACTCGTTTTCTTAATGAACAAGACGTAGAAGGATATAGAATACGTAACAATGGTGAATATTCTGGAATTGGTGCATTGGTTAGAACTTTTAATGATCGTTTACTTATTATAGAGCCTTATAAAGGATATCCTGCAGATGCAGCGGGTCTTAAAGCAGGTGACGAAATTATCAAAATTGGAGATATTACCATTGCAGATTTTAAAGATGATGCCAGTGAGTTATTAAAAGGTGCTGTAAAAAGTAAAGTAGCAATTACTTATAAAAGACAAGGGAAAATAAAAACTACTTCTTTGCAACGTAAAGAGATTGAAGTAGATGCAGTTCCTTTTTCTGGTTTAGTAAATGATAAAACTGGCTATATCGTACTTTCTCAATTTAATAGAAAAGCATCTAGTCAAACTAAAAAAGCGTTAATCGATTTAAAAGACAAAGGAGCAGAACGTATTATTCTTGACCTACGTGGAAACCCAGGAGGATTGCTTTCTGAGGCAATTAATGTTACTAATTTATTTGTTCCTAAAGGAGAGTTAATTGTGACAACAAAGTCTAAAGTAAAGAAGTTTAACCAAGAATATAAAACACGAAATCAACCTATTGATACAGAAATTCCTGTAGTTGTTTTGGTAGACGGACGGAGTGCCTCTGCAAGTGAAATTGTATCTGGAGCTTTACAAGATTTAGATCGCGCTGTTGTAGTAGGCGCAAGAAGTTTTGGAAAAGGATTGGTTCAACGCCCTTTAAAACTTACTTACGGCACACAATTAAAAGTAACTATTTCTAGATATTACACTCCATCTGGAAGATGTATACAAGCCTTAGACTATTGGAATAGAGATGAAAACGGAAATGCTGTACGAACAAATTCAGAAGAATTTAAAGCGTTTAAAACTAAAGGAGGAAGAACTGTTTATGATGGTGGAGGTGTTTTTCCAGATGTAGAAATAAATTCCTTAAAAGAAAGTAAATTAACAAAAGCATTGATAGATAACAACATGGTTTTTGATTATGCCACAAAGTTTTACTATGAGAATACCATTACAGATTTAAACAGCTTTTCATTTAAATCGTCAGATTATGCTAGCTTTAAACAATACATCGCTAAAAGTAACTTTAGCTATGAGACAAAAACAGAAAAAGCATTAAAGCAAATTATGGCTAGTGATGAGTCTAATGAGTTTGGCTCTTCTGTAAAAGAAGACTATAAAAAACTTCTAAATGATATAGAAAAAAGTAAAGCTGCAGCCTTAGACACTTATAAAAATGAATTAATGTCAAATCTTAAAGGCGAAATTATTAAACGATATTTTTACAGAGAAGGCTTGTACGATTACTATTTAAAAAATGATGAAGCCATTACCTCAGCAACGAAATTATTGTCTGATAAAAACAAATATGTAAAGATTCTGAAATAAGAACCTTCCTTTCTTAGCTATGAATAAAATAGCGCCTTATTTTATTGTTGATAATGTTCTAGAAACAGTTGACTTCTATACAAATACTTTGGGGTTCTCTATTGATTTTTTAGGAGAAACTCCTTTTTTTACTATCTTAAGTAGGGATAAAATAACGATTATGTTCAGGCAGTTAAAAGAGATTGGACATAGCAACCCTAATCATATCGCACATCTTACATCTGGTTGGCATACTTCTAATGGAGCAGAAGCATGGGACGCCTATATTTGGGTAGATAATGCAGACGTACTTTTTAAAGAGTTTGTTTCTAAAGACGTTTCTATCATCAAAGAAATTCAAAATACAGATTACGGAAACAGAGATTTTGAGATACAAGATAATAATGGATATATTTTGTGTTTTGGGCAGGTATTGAAATGATGTTATTAATTCATTTTCTTTGTTTGCCCAAAGAAAACGAATCAAAAGAAAAGGCACTTTCTCTTAGGTATTTTTAGACTCTTAAAAAGAGCCTAAAATCGTATTTATCTCTCTAAATTATTTCCAAGGTTTCTATAATTTTTAACGAGAAATAAATACTATACTCACAGAGAAAGGTATACTTAATTAGGAGCTTCAAAATAAGTTGATTATTTAGATTTTTATTAATAAAACACTCATAGACTATAGTTTATAAAAAAATATTTTATCGTATATACATCACAATTATAAAATATTTATGAACGCTATTAATTATGGTAAAATAAAGACGCAACTTTATTAAAAAGGGGCTTTCTCCCCTTTTTTTGTTTACAGTTAAACCTTATTTTTCGTGATTAAATCATCAAATGATTTATACTTTTATTCCAAGTTAGCATACATTAGAACAGAAACATGGAAAATTTCATTTTTTACAAAGGACTCTTTGAGAAAGAGCTTTCAAGAAAGGTTGAAATAGAGAATTCTATAAATATTCCTGTTGGAATTCTGACTTTATTAATAAGTTCATTATTTTTCTTAGTAAAAAATATAAGCAAGAACATTAATTATTCTGAGAAAACAGTAATTATGTTGGCAGCACTTTCAATAACATTAAGTTTTATTTTCCTAACAAAATCTTTTAACAACTTCTTTAAAGGGTTTAATTACAAAAATTTACCAGATACAATTGAGTTAAGAAACTATCAATTAAATTTATATGATTATAACAGTCAAGTAAAGAAAGATAAAAAAGAAAGTTTTGAAATTTATTTAATTGATAATTATGTTCAAATGACTGACAATAATTTAAAAATAAACCGGAAAAGACTTTATGATTTATTTATTAGTAAAACACTAATAATCATATCGATTAGTTTAACTATGATTCTAGGAATCATGATAATCTTAAAAAACAATATATTATGAGTAAAGATAAAAAAAAGCCGAATCCAAAACCAATTAAACCACAACCACCAAAAAACACAATTGAGAAAGCAAATAGACCTAATATTAATCCGAAATCAAATAAAAAATAACGTATGCTAACAATGGCTATAATTGAGTGGTAAACTGGTTGTTTTTTGATGAATTCTTACGTTTATTTAAATTAAAAACTAAACGGAACAAACTATAACAAGGCGGCGCCTGACCTTAGTCGATTCTAACGTCACGCTTTCGCGTGACTTGTCAACCTATGCTTTGAGTAGTTGTGCCTTACGAATCAGTCGCCCATATCCCGCCGTAATCATAGTCAAGACCACCGTTAAACCTTAACGCCACTATTCAAATACCCCACCATCACTCCCATTCTTACATGCATAAGTATAAAAAGATAAAGCGTACTCTAAATCTTTTGAGAACAAAAAAGTTGATTAGGATGTGTCTTCTTTATCTGTGAGTATAATATTTATTTTATGAAAATAAATAAGATTTTATCCTCTTTTCAAGAGGATAAAAATACCTAAGAAATGCGAAGCATTCATGAATACCAAAATATATAATAACAGACACATGAATAAAAGAAATGAATATTCAATGCTATTTCATGTTTTCAACATAATAAACTTCCTTTTATATTTTAAGGAAAAGCAAAATATTGTAAACTATAGTCTACAATTAAACCTTTTACCACTTATACTGTATAAGGAAAAAACGTTAATCGATAAAAGAAATAAACAGACATATTAATCACAAAACCTCTTTAAAAAATTATATATTAATCACTACCTTTAATGCTTCTTAAGAGATCATTAAACACTATACATTATGCTAACTATACCAACTACAAAACGCTTAGCGTTTATAGTACTTGTATGTACTACCCTATTGTTTTCATGTAAACAAGAAACGAAAGAAGAAGATACCACAAATGCCGACCTAAAAGAAGCGCTTACGCTATATGCTTCATTTGATACCGGAGTCGATGCAGATTTTGCCTTAGGAGATGCCCATTTATATACCGTTCCTAATAGAAGAGCACGTGATTCTGCACAAGTAGGATTGCACAAACCTGATATTAGTCGTCAGGAAGGAAAAGGAAAATATGGTTATGGGCTTGTATTCACTGAAAGAAGTCCTGGTAACATCTATTATCCAAGTGAAAAAAATATTTCATATAATGAAGACAATTGGAGCGGTGCCATTTCATTTTGGCTAAGCCTTGATCCTGCAACCGATTTAAAACCGGGATATTGCGATCCTATTCAAATTACAGATGTGAGTTATAACGACGCAGCGATCTGGGTAGATTTCACAAAAGACAATCCTAGAGATTTTAGATTGGGCGTTATTGGAGATCGTAATGTTTGGAATCCAAACCCTGAAGGGCCAGATAATGAAAATGATACTTTTATTAAGCAGTTAGCGCCAGTTAAAAATCCTCCTTTTGCAACAGGAAAATGGACACATATTCTAATTAACTTTTCTGGATTAAATACACCTAAAGGAGAAGCCTATTTATATATGGATGGAGAATTAAAAGGAATGCGTTCGGATATCACCGATCCTTTTACATGGGATGTTGCTCTTTCAAATATTTACCTAGGACTGGGATATATTGGTGTTATGGATGACCTTTCTATCTTTAACAGAAGCCTTACAGATAAAGAGATTAAAGCATTATATGCTCTAGAAAATGGCGTTCAAACTATTTTAGAATAAAACTTTTATATTTAAAACGAAGTTTTTTTAGAAATAATTGTAAATCCAGCGGAAGTGCGTTTTGCAAAGCAAAAAAGAGCATAAAGCGATACGATTTATCAATGGTTTTACAATATAAAATCGTAAAAATTTCCTTGAAAATTTCTTGATTTTTTGATTCGTTTTGGATCAAATCAAAATGAATAATCTTTTTTAAAAATGAGAAAAACTTAATTTTATGAGAAAACTAAAAATATATGTAGTAGGGATTATATTTTTAATGAGCTTTAATCATATGCTTCAGGCTCAAAGATCTAGCAGAAAAAAACAAACTGTATCCAAAAGCACTGTACTAACAGACAGCATTTTTTCAGGTTTAAAGCTTAGAAATATTGGCCCTGCTTTTATGTCTGGGAGAATTGCAGATATTGCTATCCACCCTAAAAATGAAAGCATCCGTTACGTGGCTGTTGGTTCTGGAGGCGTATGGAAAACTGTAAATGCAGGAACTACCTGGACACCTATTTTTGATAAACAAACTTCTTATTCTATAGGAAGTGTAACCATAGACCCTATAGATCACAACATCATTTGGGTTGGTACTGGTGAAAATGTTGGTGGTCGCCATATGGGGTTTGGAGATGGAATCTATCGTAGTAAAGACGGTGGAGCTACCTGGGAAAACATGGGGCTTAAAAACTCACAGCACATTTCAAAAATAATCATCCACCCAGAAAACTCAAGTGTTATTTGGGTAGCTTCTCAAGGACCTCTTTGGAACAAAGGAGGCGAACGAGGGCTTTACAAATCTACAGACGGTGGTAAAACATGGAACAAAACATTAGGAGATAATGAATGGACTGGTGTTACAGACTTACAAATAGACCCAAGAAACCCAGATAGATTATATGCTGCTACTTGGCAACGACATAGAACAGTAGCTGCTTATATGGGTGGAGGTCCAAAATCTGGAATACATAGAAGTGATGATGGAGGTGAGACCTGGCAGAAATTGAGTAAAGGATTACCAACGTCTCAAATGGGGAAAATTGGATTGGCTATTTCACCTCAAAAACCGGATATTATTTATGCAGCTATTGAATTAGATCGAAGAACCGGAGGTGTATATCGCTCTGCAGATGGTGGAAGAAGTTGGGAAAAAAGATCGAACGCAGTATCTGGTGCAACAGGCCCACATTACTATCAAGAATTGTACGCATCACCTCATCAATTTGAGCGTTTATATCTAGTAGATGTTCGTATGCAGATTTCTGATGACGGCGGGAAAACGTTTACCAGAATGAAAGAAGAAAGCAAGCATTCAGACAATCATGCTCTTGCTTTTAAAAAGAATGATCCTAATTATTTATTGGTAGGAACCGATGGAGGATTGTATGAAAGTTTTGACCTTGCTGAAAACTGGCGTTTTGTAGACAATTTACCACTAACACAATTTTATAAAATGGCCTTAGATGACAGTGCTCCATTTTATAATATTTATGGAGGAACACAAGATAACAGTACACAAGGAGGACCCTCAAGAACTGATAATGTACACGGGATTCAAAATTCTGACTGGAGAATTGTTTTAAACTGGGATGGACATCAACCTGCAACAGAGCCTGGAAATCCAAACATTATGTATGGAGAACGGCAGGAAGGAAACATTTCCAGAATTGATTTAAGCACTGGAGAAACGATAGACATCCAACCACAACCAGAAGCGAATGAAAACTTTGAGCGTTTTAATTGGGATGCTCCTATATTGGTAAGCCCACACCATCCAAAACGTATTTATTTTGCTTCACAACGTGTATGGCGTTCAGATAATCGCGGTGATAAATGGACGGCTATTTCAGGAGATTTAACTAAAAATCAAAATAGAATTACGCTCCCAATTATGGGGAAAACACAAAGCTGGGATGCTCCTTGGGATTTCTTAGCGATGTCTAATTATAACACCATTACTTCGCTAGCAGAATCACCCAAACAAGAAGGGTTATTATATGCTGGAACTGATGACGGAACCATTCAAGTAACCGAAGATGGTGGTGCTAACTGGCGTAAAACAAACGTAAGCACATTACCTGGAGTACCTGCTACTGCTTTTGTAAATGATATTCGTGCAGATTTACATGATGCAAATACGGTATATGTAGCTCTAGACAATCATAAATATGGAGATTTTAAACCTTATATCTTAAAAAGTATTGATAAAGGCCGTACTTGGAAATCTATTAAAGGAAACTTACCTCAAAAACTATTGGTTTGGCGATTGGTACAAGATCATGTACAACCCAATTTATTATTTTTAGCTACCGAATTTGGTATTTATTTTACCATTAACGGAGGTACTAACTGGGTAAAACTTAAAGGAGGCGTACCTACTATTTCTTTTAGAGATATTCAGATTCAGCGTCGTGAAAACGATTTGGTAGCTGCTTCTTTTGGTCGCGGTTTCTTTGTATTAGATGACTACAGTTCGTTGAGAGAAGTGAGTGAAAATCAGCTTAAAAAAGAAGCTTCTTTATTTTCTACACGTGATGCCTGGTGGTACGTACCAAGGCCAGACATTAGTTTTGACGAAATAAGAGGTGATCAAGGAGCTTCACATTTCGTAGCTCCTAATCCAGATTTTGGTGCCACCTTTACTTATTATTTAAAGGATGGATACAAGTCTAAAAAAGAAGTACGTCAGGCAAGAGAAAAGAAAGCTACAGGAAACATTCCGTTCCCTGGATGGGATGAAGTAGAAGCAGAACGAAATGAATACAAAGCAGAAGTTATTTTAACGGTTAAAGATGCTAACGGCAAAGTAGTTAGAAGAATTAACGGGCCTGTAAAGGCAGGTTTTCATAGGGTAGCCTGGGATTTACGTTATCCTGCAACAGATGCTATTACCGTTGGAAATACTGCTGAAGGCGCCCAAGGTTTTATGGTAGCTCCCGGAGCTTATACTGTGAGTTTATCTAAAAAAGTCGATGGGCAAGTAACAGAACTTGCTGGGCAAGTTTCTTTTAAGGTAGTGCAACTACGTAAAGGAGCCTTAGAAGGAGCCTCTCTTGATACAGTAACTGCTTTCTGGAGGAGTTATGAAACTACTACTACCAAAACTTCTGCAATGAATCTCCAATTAAACAGAAGTACTCAAAAAGTAGAGGCGATGCTTAAAGCATTAGCCAGAGCTAAGACAAACTCTGGAGATTTAGACAAACAATTACACGATACTCGTACAAAATTGATTGGTATTAATACAGCGCTTAACGGAAGTCAGGCCAAGGTGCGAGTAGGGGAAAAAACAAAACCTACTATTGGAGATAGAATGTTTGCCGTATTAAGAGGGATTGAACGTTCTACCTACGGGCCTACTGCTACACATAAGCGAAGTATGGAAATTATTAATAGTCAACTAAAAGATTTATCAACTAAACTTGACGCTGTAAACAATGATTTAAAACAATTGGCCACGACTCTTAAAAATGCAGGGGCTCCTTATGTTGAAATTGATTAAGCATAACAAATGCATTAAATAAATATATATAGAACCTCTTGAAATACAATCAAGAGGTTCTTTTTTAAAAATACATCTACATGATTCTTCTTATTTCTCCTGAAACAGATATTCCTAACGAAATTGAAATTCTTCATCAACTTTTTAAAGCAGGGTTGACTCATTTTCATTTTAGAAAACCTTTTAAAACACTTGAAGAACATTGTGCTTATCTTGACAGAGTACATCCTGAATATTATCAATACATCATGACACATAATTTTCCAGAAGAACTTACCAAAAAATATGCCCTTAAAGGAATTCATTTAGAAGAACGTAAATGGCGAGAGCAACAAGACAATCTAGCAAACTATATTGAAGGTTTTATTAAAAAAGGATTTTCAGTAAGTAGCTCGTATCATGAACCTGAAGATTTAGAAGCACAGCAAGTTGCTTTTGAATATTATATTTTAAGCCCGGTTTTTGGTGCTATTTCCAAAAGTAATATGCAAGGCAGAGGTTTTGATGTACGGCATATTAACAAATTTGTTGCAGGTATGGGAGGTATCAATGCGCAAACTACTCCAGAAGCTTTAAAGTTAGGTTTTCAAGGAGTTGGTGCTCTTGGTGGTGTTTGGAATAGTGAAGATCCTGTAGCGAGTTTTAAGGAAATGAAAGCGGTGTTTTTTGGGAATAAATAATGTTTCTTTTCACTTTTGCCTTGATTCTAGGCAGAGTGAAAAACACAATGATTTGTGTTTTTATAATATCTCTTTTTCATTTTTGTCTTAACACAAAAACGAACCAAAAAAGTCAAGAAGATTTAAGGAGCTTTTTGCTTCGCAAAATCACTGATAAAGCGTATCGCTGCATGCTCTTTTTTACTTTGCAAAACGCACTTCCGCTTGCTTTACAGTTAGCTCTTGGAAATCTTCGGTTTTACTTTCTAAGAAAATTTTGTGCAGAGTTTAAAATAGATAGTTTACTAAAAAGCTGGTTAGAAGGAAAACCTTTCTCTGTGAGTATAGTATTTATTTCTCGTTAAAAATTATCGAAGCCTTGGAGGACAGAGTGAAAAACATAACAATTTATGTTTTGAATGATGAGCCAGGTGATGTGGAGGGCGAAATACGGTTTTAAGCTCTTCTTCAAGAGCTTAAAACCGATTCTTGATTTCTAACAAAACTTAAAGTATGAAATTTAGAGCCCTTTATTCGCAGAATAAATTAGTAAAATATCGAGACTCAATGAGTGAAACGAACGCGGTATTTTACAATTGATTTTAGCAAGTATTGCTAAAAATTCCTCGAAGAAAGGGAAAAGGTTTTTTCTTTTGGTTCGTTTTCTTTGAACCAGGTGGATTCAATAAATAAATGCAACTTTTTGATTAAACAATAAATTATCCATTACTTGTTGGGGAGTTCTAAAGTTAAATCTTTTTCTTGGTCTGTTGTTAATTTTTTTCTCAATATCCATTATTTGTTGTTCAGTTACTGTTTTAAAATCTGTTCTTTTTGGGAAATATTGCCTTATCAATCCATTTAAATTTTCATTGGCGCCTCTTTCCCAAGAATGATATGGGCGAGCAAAAAAGAATTCTATTCCTGTTGTTTCTGAGACTCTGTGATGTTGGGCGAACTCACTTCCATTATCGGCTGTGATGGTTTTTATATAGGGTTGCCAATCTTCCAATAGCTCTATGATGACATCGCAAACCGATTTAGCTTCCTTGACATTGACCTTCTTCATTTTCAGCATTCCTGATTTTCTATCGTTAATGGTCACTAGGGCACTTTTGTGCTGTTGTCCCACAACAGTATCTACTTCAAGATCCTCAAATCTTGTCTTTTCCTCTACTATTTGTGGTCTAAGAGATATATCTCTTCGATTGGGAATCTTCCCTCTACCAGTAGCTTTGGAACCTCGCTTTGCATATTTTTTACCCTGCCTTCTCAAATGAAGGTAAAGAAGACTCCCTTTTTTCTTTTGGTCCCATATATACTGATATATACATTCGTGAGATACATACTGTTTACCTGTGACACGCAGATATCCGGTTATCTGTTCAGGACTAAAATCCATTTTCAGATACGTCTTAACTTGGTCCTTAATCTGTTCGGTGAAACGGATATTTTTTTTCTTATTGGCATGCCGCTCTCTACATTTGTTATGTGCTAGTTCGGCAGTGTATTGGCCACTTCTCTCATCCTTGTTGCGTCTTAGTTCACGAGAGATGGTAGATCTAGCAACATTTAGTTTTAAGGCTACCTCACTTATGGTGGAACCATTAAGGCGCATTGCCTGTAATTCATACCTTTGTGATAAGGTTAGATGTTTCATATTACAACTTTTGATCGAAAAGTAATATAGGTATCAATCCATTCATAAGAAAAGAGGAATTCCTCTTTTCTTATGATAAAAAAATATCCTATAAAACTACTCTAAGTAAGTGTTCGTAAAGGGACATAGTTTACACAAGTTAAAGATTAAGGTTTACACTAAA
>CAYMDH010000008.1:0-91695 GCA_964389205.1 uncultured Flavobacteriaceae bacterium | reverse complement strand
TTAAAACTAATTATTCTACTTTTAAACAGTTCGGTTTTAAGGGAAGCTTACAATGTAAGTTGAGATAGAACTATTTTTGGTAAATAGATTCATGGGTAGGAGCTTTGTAAAAAAAGCACTTATTAATAAAATAAGTACCACCAAATTTAGTAAATTTTTAAATGGAAACACAAGCCATTTTCGAAAAGGATGAAGATCTTCTTCCCATTTATGAACTAAATAATAATAATAATTGTTTCCAAGAGGCGCAAAAAGAAGCGGATCGTCTGCATTTTCAAGCTTAAAAAGTTTGGAAGGAGCAATGATTTTAAAATCTGCTAAAATAGTATTGTGTTGAATTTCAATTTTTTTAATTTCTGAAGTAGCTTTTGGAGGTAATTTGCCTTTAAAATATTTTAAATCTAAAAATCGAAGCCTATAATCAATACATATCTTTTTTATATGAGATAGGTGATAAATACGATTGGTTTCTAATAAATCAAAGTTAAAAGTGTTTTTATTAAGAAGAACTTCTGTTTCTTTATTATAAATCTCATTAAATAAGTTTGCTAATATTCCTTCTATATCTTCATCTAAAAGTTCTTTAGATTTAAGAGATAAAAGCCTCTCTTCTATATTTGTTTTTTTAAGCAACACTTATATTTTAATTTCTATACTCTAAAAATAATAATTTAAGATGTTTAAAACAACTGTTTCATTATTGATCTAATGTGTAAAATTAATCTCTTAAAAAAGTAAAGTATTATTCTATCTAAGTTCTGCCCCTAATTGTATTTCAAAACTATTTTGAAGCTTATTCATTATTTTGTCAATTTGCTTATCCGTAAGTGTTTGGTTCACATCTTGAATTGTAAAACTTACAGCATAACTTTTCTTACCATTAGGGAGATTATCACCTTGATAAACATCAAACAAATGAATTTCCTTTAAGAGTTTTTGTTCTGTTTGACGAGCAATTGTATAAATATCATGAAATGCAACAGTTTCATCGATCAGTAGAGCAAAATCTCTTTTAACTGATGGAAATTTTGGAACATCAGAAAAAACGATAACATTAGATTTTATGTGCTCTAATACTAGATCCCAATTAAAATCTGCATACAAAACCTCTTGTTTAATATCGAAATGTTTGGCGACATTTTTTTTAACAATCCCAAATTCAACTAATTTCTTTTTCTTAGAAGACAAAGACAATCCTTCAGAAAAAATATCATTCGTAAATGGACTAGGTTTTAATTGCTTAATTCCTAAACGATTTAAAATAGTAGTTACAATACCTTTTAAATAGAAAAAATCAGATTTTTGTTTATCAAGATTCCAATTTTGTTCTGTTTTGCTTCCAGTTATTGTTAGAGACAAATGTTTGTTTTCTATTCGTTTATCGTCATATTGATGATATGTTTTTCCAAACTCAAAGAGTCTTAAATCACTACGTTTTCTATTAATATTAAATATAACGGCTTCTAAAGAAGAAAATAATAAAGATTGTCTCATAACTGCTAAATCATTGCTTAAAGGATTTAGCATCATTACATTATTATTTTCTTCCAATTGATTGCTTAAATCAATATAATTAGGCGCAGTAAGTGAATTGGCCATAATCTCAAAAAAACCTTGAGAAATTAATTGATCTGCAATTATATTCTGCAATTTATAATCTTCAAATTTAGATACATTAGAAATAGAAGCATTTAATTTTTCAGTGTATTTAACATTATTATATCCGTAGACCCTTAAAATCTCTTCTATAACGTCAACTTCTCTTTGCACATCTACTCTATAAGAAGGTATTGTTAACCCCAATCCTGTTTCATTAAGGTTATTTATTTTGATATCTAAAGAGGTAAGAATATTACGAATAGTTTCTTCAGGAATGACTTGCCCGATTAATTTATTAACTTTTTCATATTGTAAAAAGACTTGATGGTCTTCCTTTTTTTTAGGGAACACATCAACAATATCACTCGTAATAATCCCTCCAGCTATTTCTTGAATTAACAAAGCAGCACGCATTAAAGCATTTTCTACATTATTAATATCAATTCCTCTTTCAAAGCGAAAAGAAGCATCCGTATTTAAAGCATATCTCTTCGCAGTTTTTCGAATAGCCACAGGATTAAAATAAGCGCTTTCAAGAAAGATGGACTTTGTATCGGTAGTAACTCCAGAATCTAAGCCCCCAAAAACTCCTGCAATACACAATGGCTTTTCAGTATCACAAATCATTAAGTCTTCACTGTGTAGAGATCTTTCTACACCATCTAAGGTTGTAAACTTAGTACCTTCTTTAATCGTTTTTACTATAATTTTATTCCCTTCAATTTTATTGGCATCAAAGGCATGAAGCGGTTGCCCTAATTCATGCAATACATAATTAGTAGCATCTACAATATTATTAATTGGATTTAAACCAATTGATTTGAGTCTGTGTTGTAACCATTCTGGAGAATCTTTTACTTTTAAGCCTGAAATAGTTACTCCACAATACCTTGGGCATAAATCGTTATTTTCAATAACTGCATCAATCTTCAATGCTCTATTATCAATTTTGAAATTACTAAGTGGTGGTGTTAATAAAGGTAGATTTATCTCTTTGTGAAGTAGTCCAGCTTTTAAATCTCTGGCAACTCCAAAATGACTCATAGCATCAGCTCTATTAGGTGTTAAACCAATTTCAAAAACATAATCTGTTTGTATATCAAATACTTCAGATACTAGTGTACCAGGCTTAATAGAATTTTCCAATATCATAATCCCATCATGGCTTTGGCCCAAACCTAATTCGTCTTCAGCACAAATCATTCCGTGAGACTCCTCACCTCTAATCTTCCCTTTTTTTATTTTCCATGACTTCCCATCTTTATCAAATAATTCTGTTCCAATGGTAGCTACTGGTACTTTTTGCCCCTTGGCTACATTAGGAGCTCCACAAACTATTTGTAAGGGCACGCCATTTCCTAAATCAACTTTGGTAAGTTTTAACCTATCTGCATTTGGGTGTTGTTCACATTCTAAAACATGACCTACAACAATACCTTGTAATCCTCCTTTTACAGATTCATAGGTTTCTATACCTTCTACTTCTAACCCAAGATCGGTTAATAGCTCTCCTGTTTTGTTTACTTCCCAATCGATTTCAATAAACTGTTTCAGCCAGTTATATGATATTTTCATTGATTCTATTATGTTTAATGACAAAAAGCGATCTAGGTCAACTTTTTGTTATTTTTAAAATGATATGTATGTTAAATTGATGCGCAAAGATAAGAATATAGGTTTGCTTAAGAAGCATTAGACACTTTAAATTTTATAGTGTAATTTTGACTCTTCTTTTTTGAACATTTTAAAAAACAGACATGCAAAAAATATATACATTTATTATTATTTCATTTTTATTCTCTTGCAAAAAACACACAGAAGAAGTAGTATTAACTTCTGGCAACTGGAAAGGTGTTTTAGAGGTGCAAGATGGTAAAACCCTGCCTTTTAATTTTGAAGTAATTGATGGAAAGAATATTAAAATATTTAATGCTGAAGAAATTATTGAAGTAGATGAGATTTTTTTTAATGGCGATTCTATAACTATAAAAATGCCAGTATTTGAAGGATATATTTCAGGAGTTTATACAAACTCAAGTATTGAAGCCTCTTTTATCAAACCGTCTTTGGATAGAGTTGTTCCTTTTAAAGCCTCTTTTACTGATGAAAAACGCTTTCCAATAACAAATAATGCAATAACAAATATTTCTGGAAACTGGGAAACTATTTTTAGTAAAGGAATAGAAGAAGATGAATACATTGCAAAAGGAATTTTTAGACAAGAAGGAAATAATGTAACGGGAACATTTAGAACTACTACAGGAGATTACCGCTATCTAGAAGGCGTTGTAGAGGGAGATTCTCTTAAATTATCAACTTTTGATGGAGCCCATGCATTTTTATTCACAGCAAAGATTACAGATAGTACACTAAACGGGACGTTCTATTCAGGAAATCATTTCCAAGAACCTTTTACGGCTGTGAGAAATGAAACTTATGAATTGCCAGATGTAGATGCTCTTACTTATATCAAAGACGGATATGATAAATTAGCGTTTAGTTTCCCTGATGGTGAGGGAAATACAATTTCACTAAGTGATGAACAATTTAAAAATAAAGTAGTAATTGTTCAGATTTTGGGATCATGGTGCCCTAATTGTTTAGATGAAACAAAATTTTTTGTTGACTATTATAATAAAAACCAACATGATGATTTAGCATTTATTGGATTAGCTTTTGAATATGCAAAAACAGAAGAAAAAGCTTTTAAAAGCATACAAAGGTTGCGAGATAAAATAAAAGTTCCATATCCTATTTTACTTGCTCAATATGGGTCTTCAGATAAAGATTTGGCTCAAGAAAAATTACCAATGCTCAACCATGTTTTATCATATCCAACTTCTATTTATATTGATAAAAAAGGAACAGTAAGGCGTATTCATACAGGGTTTAATGGACCTGCTACCGGAGATAAATTCATAGAATTTAAAAAAGACTTCGAAGAATTTATTGAAACTCTTGTAAATGAGTAATTTAACTTATTGTTCTTTTAGTAAAGTTTAACGATACTATAACATAAATCATTCATTCAAGAATTTATCTTGCATGCGATTTCAAAAGGTAGTTAACCTTTTCATATAATATTATCAAACTAAATAAAAAAATTATTCATTATGAAATTTTTGAACAACAATGCAATCTTTTCTATGTTGGCAGGGGTTGTAGTTTTATTTTCAGTAGAAACAAAAGCGCAGGTCACTGTACCGGCCACAAGTCAAGAAGCAGAAGTAACTCAAAGAGTAGGGATTACAGACATTACAATTCACTACAACAGACCAAGTGTACGTGGAAGAGAAGTATGGGGAGGATTGGTTCAGTATGGATTTAATAACTTAGGTTTTGGTACGGCTACTGCTGCTCCATGGAGAGCAGGAGCTGATTACAATACAACTATTGAATTTACCCACGATGTAAAATTTGAAGGAAATGATGTAAAAGCTGGTAAATATGCATTATTTATGGCTCCAGAAGAAAACGGAGATGTAACAATAGTATTATCTACCAATACAACATCTTGGGGTAGTTTTTTCTATGATGAAAAAGAAGACGTATTAAGAGTAAAAGTTAAATCTATCGATAAGGAAGAAAACAGAGAATTATTGACATACGAATTTAATACAGTAGCTCCAACTAGTACTACAGGATCATTAGTATGGGAAAAGAAAGAGATTCCATTTAAAATAGATGTTGAAGTTACAGATATAGTAATGGCAGGGATTGAAAATGATTTAAGAAACCCTAAAGGCTTTAATCAAAACACATGGGATCAAGCTGCAGGTTATGCATTTCGTGCTGGGAAAATAGATAAAGCTTTAGAATGGGTAAACTCTTCTATAAGTGGGCAGTTTTTCAGTAAAGAAACGTATGCTAACTTATCATTAAAATCTCAAATATTAATGCAAAAAGGAGATAAAGCTGAGGCACTATCTTTTATAGATAAAGCAGCTCCTTTAGCTTCGAACCAACAAACATTTGGTTTGGTAACTCAATTAATTACAGCTGGAGAAAAGTCTAAAGCTGTAACGGTTGCAAAAAATAATGTGAAAAAATCTAAGGCTGCATGGCCTTCTAACTATGCTTTGGCTAGAGCATACTCTGCTAGTGGAAATACTAAAAGTGCTATCAAATCTGTTACTAAATCTTTAACAGTGGCTCCAGATCGTTTTAAAGGAAGATTGAATGGAGAGTTAGATAAATTGAAAAAAGGAGAAGATATTACAGCTAATTAGTAGTATCTATACCATATCAAAAAGCCTGTTTTTATTTATAAAACAGGCTTTTTCTTTTATGCTTTTATTACCTATTTCATAAAAACCAAGTAAGAATTTATAGAAATGCCTATTATAGTATGCGCGAGGTTTATTTTTAGCATATTTTAATTACATAAAACAGCATTTCATCGATAAAAAATAATTTTAATCGATTAAATAAATTATATATTAGCATATGATAACATAGATATTAATTTATTTATAACTTTAATTTAAAACCCCAAAACTATGAGATTCTATATTTTTTTCTTGCTTTTTATTGCCCCCTCTTTTTTTTATGCACAAGTAGGTATTGGTACTACTACTCCAGATAATAGTAGTGCATTACAGGTTTTTAGTACTTCTAAGGGAATATTGATACCTCAACTTTCAACAGTGCAAAGAAATAATATAATAGAGCCAGCTGTGGGTTTAATTATTTATAATGCAACTGTCAATGCGATACAAGTAAATTCTGGTACTCCTTTAAATCCAGTTTGGGGTACTATGGTTGTTTCAAATGGAAATTTATCTTCAGGAATATATGCTATGGGTAAAGTGAATAGTGATGGTACTGCTGCTAGTATAAACAATGGAACCTCCTCTAAAATTACTACAAATAATAATTCTACAGACACAGCAGGAGATTATCAAATTACTTTTTCGACTCCTTTACCTAACAATGACTATATTATTCAATTAACGATACCAGATTGCCCTAATGGTTGTGTAGGTGGATCGGGTTCAAATGATGATCCTGGAATTACATATTATGATCAACAAACTACTGGTTTTAAGGTCAATATAGGTGATAATGATAATGGGGGGACTACAAGAGATGATTATGATTCAGAATTCATGTTTACTGTGTTTGTAATCAACTAATATAATTCCAGATTGTTTTGTCTTTTGTTAATTGATGATAAATAATTTTTAGAATCTCATGTTCTGGCTTCTGCAATAAAGGATCTTTTTTTAAAATAGAAAAAGCAAAGTGTCTAGCATTTTTTAATATATCATTATCTTTAACAAGATCTGCTATTTTAAGATTTAATACACCGCTTTGTTGTGTGCCCATAATATCACCAGGTCCCCTGAGTTTTAGATCAACTTCGGCTATTTCAAATCCATCATTGGTTCTAACCATAGTTTCTAATCGAGTTTTAGAATCATTAGATAATTTATGACTAGTCATTAATATGCAATAACTTTGTTCTGCCCCACGCCCAACACGGCCTCTTAATTGATGTAATTGAGATAAGCCAAAGCGCTCACCACTTTCAATAATCATTACGGAAGCATTAGGAACATTCACACCAACTTCAATAACAGTAGTAGCTACTATAATTTGCGTCTCTCCATTGATAAAACGATTCATTTCATAATCTTTATCAACAGGTTTCATTTGCCCATGTACAATCGATATTTGATATGTTGGTTTAGGAAATTCGCGAGAAATACTTTCATAACCATCCATCAAATCTTTATAATCCATTTTTTCAGACTCTTGTATCAAAGGGTATACGATATATATTTGTCGACCTTTTTTAATTTCGTCTTTTATAAACTTAAAAACTTTAAGCCGATTACTATCATATCTATGAACGGTTTTTATAGGCTTTCTACCAGGTGGTAACTCATCGATAACAGAGATGTCTAAATCTCCATAAACACTCATAGCTAAGGTTCTAGGGATAGGTGTCGCTGTCATTACCAAAATGTGAGGTGGTTTTATATTTTTATGCCAAAGTTTAGAACGTTGCGCCACTCCAAAACGATGTTGTTCATCAATAATAGCTATTCCCAAATTTTTAAACTTCACTTTATCTTCTAATAAGGCGTGTGTGCCTACTAGAATATGTAATGCTCCATTTTCAAGTTCTTCATGAATAATTCTTCGTTCTGCTGTTTTAGATGATCCTGTTAGTAATTTTACAGAAATCCCCAATTGATTTATTAACTCTTTAATACCATTAAAATGTTGTATTGCTAAAATTTCAGTAGGAGCCATTATACAAGCTTGAAACCCATTATCTATAGCCAAAAGCATGCTCATCAAACCCACTATGGTTTTTCCAGAGCCAACATCGCCCTGTAATAATCTATTCATTTGCGCATTGCTTCCCAAATCTGTTCTAATCTCTTTGATAACTCGTTTTTGAGCATTGGTTAATTCAAATGGTAAATGATCATTGTAAAAAGTATTAAAAATAGTTCCCACTTTATCAAAAGGAAATCCTTTGATTTTTGATTTGTGAATTATATTTTTTGTGATGAGCTGTAATTGGATGTAAAATAACTCTTCAAATTTTAAACGATATTGTGCTTTAGCTAATAGTTTTTGACTTTTAGGAAAATGAATATTGAAAAGTGAGTCACTTTTTGAAAGCAATTTTAGGTTAGAAATGATATCATCAGATAATGTTTCTATAAACTTTCCTTTTGTTTCAATAAACACCTGTTGCATGAGTTTATTAATTACTCTGTTGGTAATTCCTTTGTTTGTAAGTTTTTCAGTAGAAGGGTATACAGCTTGCATTGCTGTTTTTAATCCTTTTTCATGATCAGATAATATTTCCATTTCTGGATGAGGGATTGAAAATACCCCGCCAATCCAATTACACTTTCCAAATACAACATATGGAACATTAAGTTTGAGGTTTTCTTTTATCCATTTTTGCCCACGAAACCATACTAATTCCATTTTGCCAGTATCGTCAACAAATTTTGCAACAAGCCTACTTCCTTTTTTTTGTGTTATTGTTTTAAGGTGAATTATTTTTCCAATTACTTGAATATCTGAGCTATTGCGTTGTAATTGATTGACTTTATAATAATGAGTCTTATCAATATATCGATATGGGAATAAATGTAATAAATCTTGATATATACGAATTCCTAATTCAGATTTTAATAAACCTGCCCTATTAGGACCTACACCCTTTAGGTAATCGATAGGAGTTTGTAAGATGGCAGATTTCATAGTGCTAATATAAAAGATTTGCTTATCATATAAAATGATAAAAATGCGTAATACTAATTGTTAAAAGCAACATACAACCAGCTAAATTTAGTATTTTGGTCTAATATTTGAGTCCGAATTTTTAATGAAACCTTTTTTCTGCTTTTTTGCGCTTTTCTTTTCTAGTTTTCTGTATTCTCAGCAAACAGAATTTGTCGATTTTAAATCTGCAAAAGCTATTATTGATATAGATCCGTTTGAAAAAGAAGTTTCAGGCAATATTCGATACTCATTCTCTGTATTAAAGAATATAGATTCTATTTTTATAGATGCGCGCGAAATGACGTTTGATGAAATAAAACTAGATGATCACACAGTTACATATAAGTATTTAAACAATAAACTATGGTTGTATAAGAAATTTAAAACAGGGAAATCTTATAATTTAAAATTAAACTATAGAGCGATCCCTAAAAAAGCCATGTATTTTATAGGATGGGAGTACAGTAAGACTAAAAAACAAGTTTGGACACAAGGACAAGGAAAATACACAAGTCATTGGCTTCCCAGTTTTGATGATATGAATGAAAAAGTCATATTTGATTTAACAATTCTGTTTCAGGATGGATATGAGGTCATAGCCAATGGAAAATTAGTAAACACAGAACAGTTAGCCTCCAAAAAAAAATGGCAATATGATATGCAAGAACCAATGAGTAGTTATCTACTTGCTCTTGCTATTGGAAACTATAAAAAGAAGGTTGTTTTTTCAAATAGTAAAATTCCTCTAGAGTTATATTATTATCCAGAAGATTCTTTAAAACTAGAACCCACATATAGGTACTCAAAAAAAATATTTGATTTTTTAGAATCTGAAATAGGAGTTTTATATCCTTGGCAAAATTATAAACAAATTCCTGTAAAAGATTTTTTATATGCAGGGATGGAAAATACTTCTGCTACTATTTTTTCAGATTCTTATGTAATTGATTCCACTTCTTTTATTGATAAAAACTATGTAAATGTAAATGCTCATGAACTTGCTCATCAGTGGTTTGGAGATTTAATTACCGAAAAAAGTGGGCTTCATCATTGGTTACAAGAAGGATTTGCTACCTATTACGCACTCTTAGCAGAAAGAGAAGTTTTTGGAGATGATTATTTTTATTGGAAACTGTATCAAACTTCAGAACAATTAACAGAACTATCAGACAGCACAGGAGGAGAGTCTTTGTTAAATCCGAAAGCCAGTAGCCTTACCTTTTATGAAAAAGGCGCTTGGGCACTTTATGTACTACACCATAAAATTGGAGATGTTAATTTTAAAAAGACAATTAAAGCTTATCTAGAAAAATTTAGGTTTAAAAATGTGATTACTAACAATTTTATAAAAATTGCAGAACAAATAAGTGAGCAAGATTTGAATTCTTTTGTTGAATTATGGTTAAAACAGAAAAAATTTCCTCAAGAAATTGCCAGTGAATTATTATCTAAATCTGAATTTATAACAAATTTTACTAAACTAAAAAATAGAACTTTAGAGCTACCTCTTAAAATTGATCAAGCTTACTTTTCTAATAAAGATATTTATTATCCAATAAAAGATGCATGGATAAATAAATTGAAAATATATTCTAAAAATATATCTGAAAAACATTATAAAGATGCTTTTAAAAGTAACAACGTCAAAGTTAGACAAGCACTAGCGCTTAGTATAGATACAATCTCTGAATTATTTAAAAAAGATTTTGAATCATTATTAAAAGATAAAAGTTATATAACTATTGAAAATGCGCTTTTAAAACTTTGGTTACAGTTTCCTAAAGATCGTAAAAACTTTTTAGATAAAACAGCAAGAATTCAAGGTTTTAATGATAAAAACGTTCGATTATTATGGTTAACTTTAGCATTGGCAACTCCAGAGTATGATTCTAAAAACACTCCCGTATATTACAGAGAATTATCTTCTTATACATCTAGAAAGAATCATTTTGAAATTAGGCAAAATGCTTTTCAATATTTATACCAATTACAAGCATTGACTAATAATAACTTAAAAGATTTAATTATAGCATGTCAGCATCCAGTTTGGCAATTTTCTAAATTTTCAAAACAACTTTTAAATCGCTTGCTTAAAGAATCTGTATATATGGAACGTTATAAAGCTATTTTTTCAGAACTTAGCGAAAAAAATCAGACATTTTTAAAAAAACAAATAGTAATTAAAAAGCAATAAATGAAAGCATTGGTTATATCTGGTGGCGGTAGCAAAGGTGCATTTGGTGGAGGAGTAGCTCAGTATTTAATACAAGAACAAAAGAAAGATTATGATATGTACCTTGGGACATCTACAGGAAGCTTATTAATTTCACACTTGGCATTGCAAAATGTTGAAAAAATAAAGCGAATTTATACTTCAGTAAATCAAAAAAGTATTTTTAAAAACTGTCCTTTTAGTATAAAAAGAAAACATGGTGTTGAAAGTATAGCTATCAATCATTTTAATGTAGTTAAAGAATTTATAAAAGGATCGAAGACATTTGGTGATAGTAGTAATCTGAGAAGGTTGGTAGAAAAAGAAATTCTTGAAGAAGAATTCGAAACTTTAAAAGCAGGAAAGAAAGATATTATAGTTACGGTATCTAATCTTTCACTAAATCAAGTTGAATATAAATCTCTTAAAGATTTTTCATATCATGATTTCTTAGATTGGATTTGGATTTCTTGCAACTACACACCTTTTATGAGTTTGGTAAAGAAAGAAGGTTGTGAATATGCAGATGGAGGATTAGGCTGTATGGTGCCTATAGAAGAAGCTGTAAAAAGAGGAGCTAAAGAAATTGATGCAATTATTCTTCAAACAGAAACTTCTTATTCTAACAGAATGCCTTCAAAAAATGTATTTTCTTTACTTACCAATGTTTTTAATTTTATGGCAGATAGAATAGAACATCAAAATATTCGAATAGGGAAATTTTCTGCAAAACATCAAGATACTATTATTAATTTTTATTTCACACCTACTATACTTACTACCAACTCATTAATATTTAAGGAAGAACAAATGACAGCATGGTGGAAGAGTGGTTTCGAATATGCAAAACAGAAAAACGCAGAGGTTAATGAAATCATTTCAGAATGAAAGCATTAGTTATTAGCGGAGGAGGAAGTAAAGGGGCTTTTGCAGGAGGAGTAGCTCAATATTTGTTAAAAGAAAAGAAAAAATCATACGATTTATTTTTAGGTACTTCTACAGGAAGTCTATTAATACCACATTTAGCAAATGGACAAATTGATAAGTTACACACGATGTACACAACAGTAAATCAACGTAAAATATTTAGTAACAATCCTTTTATCGTTAAGAGGAAAAATGATAAAGAATATGTAACTATAAATCATTTAAATGTTTTTTGGCAAATATTAAAAGGGAAACGAACTTTTGGAGAAAGTAAAGCATTACGTAGAACCATACGCCGCAATTTTTCCGAAGCAGAATTTGAGAAAATTAAAGAAAGCCATAAAAACGTTATTGTAACAGTAGCCAATCTTACTAAAAACAGTATTGAATATAAATCTGTAAATGAAACATCTTATACTGATTTCTGCGATTGGATCTGGATTTCTTGTAATTATATTCCTTTTATGTCTTTAGTAAAAAAAGGAAATTACGAATATGCTGACGGTGGTTTTGGCTCTGTAATACCAATTAGAGAGGCTATAAAACGAGGAGCAACAGAAGTAGATGCAATTATTTTAGAAACAGAAACCATGGAACGCAATAATGTGTTAGGAAAAAATCCTTTTTCATTAATGGTTAATCTTTTTGGGTATTTATTAGATCAAATAGAGCATCATAATATTCAAATTGGAAAGTTAGCAGCTCAAAATAAAAACGTAAAATTAAATTTATATTATACACCAACTACGCTTACTAAAAACTCATTAGTATTTAATAAAAAATTAATGACAGAGTGGTGGGATCAAGGATTTGAATATGCGAAAAATAAAAATGAGATAAGCGAATTATAGTATGTTACCACAATTCGCCTACTTCTTTTTTAATATAAGACAAAGCAGCATACGAAGGAGATTGTTTATCTAAAAGATCATTTAGAATTGTTTCTCTCAACTTATCAGAGCTATCTATTTTATTACTCATTCCTGTTTTTCTAATAATTTGAATGGTTGCATTTTTAGCAGCTTTTATAATATTCCAACATTCATCGGTAATATATATTTGTTGTGATAAATTATGATCAAATTCATTTTCAATATTTTTAATCAATAAGTTTTCATAATCTTCTTTAGAAGCCGTTTCAGGATTAACACGAACTAATAACTTAGGAAGATTTATTCGTTCTAAAAATAAAGACATTCGCTCATATGCTTGTAATCTAATAGGCAAAGAGTTTTTTTGTGCATCTTTCTGAATTAAAAACTGCCTTCTTCCATCTTCATTTTTTGTGTGTAAGCTAAAGAAGTAATAAGCAATAATACCTGTTATCAGAGAGGGGATTGCGTACAAAAATAAATCTAGAACTTTTTCTTCCATTTGAAGGTTGTTTTTAGTTTTGTTTTCTATTTAAACGCAAATTTTTCTGAATTTGTATACAATCAGCAATTTTCTAGTAAATCTTTATTTTTTCCTCCTAAATATATACAGTCTTTAAGATTTTGCATGCTCTTAAAAGGAACTTTTACTTTATGATATCCATAGGTATGCGCCAATGTTTGTGTTAAATTCTTATCTCCTAAACTTATATCTACATCATCCATTGTAAGTTGAGAAGGATGTTCATAACCACAAGCATGTGTTATCTCTATAAGTTCTTTGCGAAATGTTTTAAAATATTGATTTAAGCGATCAGATTTGAGAGGAACATTAATTCCATTTTGTAACCATTTGCTTTGCGTAGCAACACCTGCAGGACACCTATTAGTATGACATATTTGTGCTTGGATACAACCGATACTCATCATTGCTTCTCTAGCTACATTAATACAATCTGCTCCCATAGCAAAGGCCATAGCAGCTTTGGCAGGAAAACCTAATTTACCACTGGCTATAAATACAATTTGATCGGTTATTTCTTGCTCTTTAAAAACTTTGTAAATGTCGCTAAAACCAAAAACCCATGGTAATGCCACATGATCTGCAAAGCTAGGAGGTGCGGCTCCAGTTCCACCTTCACCACCATCTATAGTAATAAAATCTGGCCCTTTACCAGTTTCTTTCATCAATTTAGCCAATTCTTTCCATTGATCTAATTTTCCAATAGCTGCTTTTATTCCTACAGGCAATCCTGTTTCTTCGGCAATTGCCTCAATAAAATCTACCAATTCAGGAATTGTACTAAAGGCTTTGTGATATGCAGGAGAGAGTACATCTTCGCCAATTTCTACATTTCGTATTTTTGCAATCTCTGCAGTTATTTTTTTACCTGGTAAAACTCCGCCTTTTCCTGGTTTTGCTCCTTGAGAAAGTTTTATTTCTATCGCTTTGATAAAAGGCTTTTCAGTTACTAACTTTTTTAGCAAGTCCATAGAGAAATTACCTTTTTTGTCTCGCACGCCAAAATAACCAGTTCCAAAATGAAAAACTACATCAGATCCTTTACTGTGATAAGGAGACAAGCCACCTTCTCCTGTGTTGTGATATGCACCCGCTTTTAATGCTCCTATATTCATTGATTCTACTGCTTTTGCAGATAGAGAACCAAAGCTCATAGCAGAGATATTGATAACAGAACCAGGGCGAAAAGGATTTCTTCTATTATGAAATTGACCCATCACTTTGGCACAAGGCAAAAAGCATTTATCTTCTTTATTGGGATGATTATCATCTATTTTATAAGGAATCATCGCATTGTTTATAAAAAAATATTGATGCGAATAAATATCTTTATCAGTACCAAACCCCTCATAATTATTTTCTTTTTTTGCCGATGCGTATATCCATCCCCGTTCAACTCTGTTAAAAGGAAGTTCTTCTCTATTGTTAGCAACCAAGTATTGCCTTAATTCGGGTCCTATACTTTCTAACATATACCGTATGTGCCCAACTAAAGGAAAATTATGACTTATCGTGTGTTTTTTCTGAACAAAAACATCTCTTACAATTATAATAACAATTACTAAAAGAATCCATGCCCACCAAGGAATTGAACTGAGTATATCTAAAACCGTTTCCATATCTAAAATTTATTTACCTAAATAATCGAATACAATTTGAGTGAATGTTTTTACACCTAGAAGCATGCCGCTTTCATCAATATAAAAGTCTGGAGTATGATGAGGAGCTGCGTCTTGTATTTTTGTTGCTATAGGTTTCCCCCCTATAAAGAAATAGAAACCAGGAATTTTTTCTTGAAAAAATGAAAAATCTTCAGCTCCAGTTATAGCTTTGCTTAAAATAACATTTTTTTTCCCTGCTGCTTTTTCTAAAGAAGAAAGTGTTTTAGCTGTTAAGTCAAGATTATTATAAGTAATCGGAACTCCTTTTGCTATAGAAATAGTAGCTTCTGCTCTATAAGCTTTTGCAATAGCACTAACCATTTCTTTCATTCTTTGATTGATGAGCTTTTGCATATTATAGTCTAAAGTTCTAATGGTTCCTATAAGCTCTGCACTTTCAGGAATGATGTTATTACGAGTACCTGCAGTTATTTTTCCAACTGTAATAACCGCTGCTTCTTGAATCAAAGGAGATTCTCTACTGATAATTGTTTGCAAACCATCAATGATTTTTGCAGAAACAACAATAGGATCTACTCCAGACCATGGAGCAGATCCATGACTTTGTTTCCCTTTTACATTAATTACAAATCGTTGCGCAGCAGCCATTGCTCCACCGGGCTTGTATTGTATTTTACCAACATCTATTCCAGCACCTATGTGTAATCCAAAAATAGCATCTACCTTAGGATTTTGTAAAACACCTTCTTTTACCATAAGTTCTGCGCCACCTTCTTCTCCAGGAGGAGCTCCTTCTTCGGCAGGTTGAAAAATAAATTTTACAGTTCCAGCAAAATTATTGTTCTTGGCCAATACTTCTGCAACACCCATAAGAATTGCAATATGAGTATCATGACCACAAGCGTGCATGACCCCTGTTTGAGTGCCTAAAAATTCTGTGGTGACTTTAGATTTAAATGCAACATCTGTTCTTTCAGTAACAGGTAGCGCATCAATATCTCCCCGTAAAGCAACTACTTTCCCAGGCTTTTTACCTTTTAAGATTCCAACAACACCTGTTTTCGCAACACCTGATTGTACAGTAATCCCTAAATTTTCTAAATGAGTGGCTATTTTTTTAGCAGTATTAAACTCTCTATTTGAAAGTTCTGGGTTTTCATGAAAATAACGTCTCCATTCAATAACTTTAGATTCAATAGCATCAATATCTTTGTTTAGGCTATTTTGTGCCCAACCAAAATTGATGGCAAATAAAAGGGTAATAAGCAAGGTCTTTTTCATATGCTATAATTAATGATTTTCAAATATTTGAGTGGAATATAAATGTATTATATAAATTTCTGCCTTAAAGATATCAAAATATTATTTTAATAGCTGTTTATAACTATTTATTCATTGTTTTATTAATCATACTATATTAGTTAAATTCACACCATTAACCAAGTGAAAAGAGTAGAGCTTTGGAAAAGTATTTGAATGAATTAAATGATGCTCAAAGAGCCCCTGTACTTCAAAAGGACGGCCCTTTAATTGTTATAGCTGGAGCTGGGTCTGGAAAAACACGTGTACTAACGTATAGAATTGCATATTTAATGAATCAAGGAGTAGATTCATTTAATATTCTCGCTTTGACTTTTACAAATAAGGCAGCAAGAGAAATGAAAAAGCGTATTACAGAGATAGTTGGTAGTACAGAATCAAAGAATTTATGGATGGGGACTTTTCATTCTGTATTTGCAAAAATCCTTCGCTTTGAAGCAGATAGATTAGGGTATCCAAGCAATTTTACTATTTATGACACTCAAGATTCTCAACGATTAATATCATCGATTATTAAAGAATTAGGCTTGGATAAAGATATTTACAAATACAAACAAGTTCACTCCAGAATATCTTCTTATAAAAATAGCTTAATAACAGTAAAGGCATATTATAATAATCCAGAATTAGTAGAAGCAGATGCAATGGCAAAACGTCCTAGAATGGGAGATATCTATAAAGAATATGTAGATCGTTGTTTTAAAGCTGGAGCTATGGATTTCGATGATTTATTATTAAAAACCAATGAATTAATAACCAGATTTCCAGATGTTTTGATGAAATATCAAGACCGGTTTCGTTATATATTAGTAGATGAGTATCAAGATACAAATCATTCGCAATATTTAATTGTAAAAGCATTGTCAGATCGATTTCAGAATATTTGCGTGGTAGGTGATGATGCGCAAAGCATTTATGCTTTTAGAGGAGCAAATATCAATAACATTCTAAATTTTCAAAAAGATTATGACAATGTACAAATGTATAGACTAGAACAAAACTATCGCTCTACACAAAACATTGTAAACGCTGCAAACTCTATTATTGAAAAGAATAAAAACAGATTAGAAAAAGTAGTTTGGACCGCTAATGAAGAAGGCGCTTCTATCAAAGTAAATAGATCCATTACAGATGCTGAAGAAGGCAGATTTGTAGCGAGTTCTATTTTTGAAAATAAAATGCAGGAGCAATTGACTAGTGGGAGTTTTGCTGTTTTATATCGTACAAATTCACAATCTAGAGCTATTGAAGATGCTTTGAGAAAACGAGATATTGCGTATCGCATTTATGGAGGTTTGTCATTTTATCAGCGTAAAGAAATTAAGGATATATTAGCATATTTACGTCTTATTATAAATCCTAAAGATGAAGAAGCTTTAAAACGTGTCATCAATTTTCCTACACGAGGAATTGGGCAAACAACAATTGATAAATTGATAGTCGCTGCCAATCATTACAATCGTTCCATTTTTGAAGTGATGGCAAATCTGGAGAAAATAGATTTAAAAATTAATGCTGGTACCAAACGTAAACTAGACGATTTTGTAACCATGATTAAAAGTTTTCAAATCATGAATCAAAGTGCAGATGCTTTTATTGTGGCTGAACATGTATCCAAAAAGACAGGAATTTTACAAGAATTTAAAAAAGATGGTACTCCAGAAGGAATTGCCAGAATGGAAAATGTAGAAGAATTATTAAATGGTGTTCAGGATTTTGTAGAAGGACAAAAAGAATTGGCAGATGCAACTGGAGCATTAAACGAGTTTCTGGAAGATATTGCGTTAGCTACAGATTTAGATAAAGATACTGGAGATGATGATCGAGTAGCATTAATGACGATTCATATTGCTAAGGGATTAGAATTTCCTTATGTATATATAGTAGGTATGGAAGAAGATCTTTTTCCTTCTGCGATGAGTATGAATACTAGAAGTGAATTGGAAGAAGAAAGGCGTTTGTTTTACGTAGCCTTAACCCGAGCTGAAAAACAAGCCTACTTAACATATACGCAAAGCAGATATCGATGGGGAAAACTTATAGATGCAGAACCCAGCAGATTTATTGAAGAGATAGATGAAAAATTTGTAGAGCATTTAACACCCCCATTAACAGCTAATTATAGATATAAATCATTAATAGATGCTGATATTTTTGAAGATGTAGATAAAAGTAAATTAAGATTAAAGAAACCCGTAAGTAGCACTCCTAAAAAAGGACCAACAGAATCTCAATTACGAAAATTACGGAAATTGAAACCAGATATTGGGCAATCAATTACTAATACTAACTTATTTGACAATGATTTGCAAGTTGGAAGTTTAGTTTCACATACGCGTTTTGGGAAAGGACAAATAGTTAAAATTGAAGGAACGGGAAATGATAAGAAGGCAGAAATTAAGTTTGAAAACGGTGGGTTAAAAAAACTGTTGTTACGTTTTGCTAAATTAACTATCATAGGTTGACAGTTTATATTCTTTATCAAAAATTAATTTTTGATGCTTTGATTTTCCAGAGATTATGTATGCATTCTGTGCATCATCATATATTTTAAAAACTGTTATATTTTTTATGTTCTCACAATACTTATATAAAAAAGTGTAAGTAATTCGTTTAAAATAATCGCAAGATATCGTCTTGAAATCGAATTTCACTAAATTAATATTTTTAGGTATGATATCAATTTCTTCTGTTTTATAGAGACTATTTTTATATTGTTTTTTTGAGTTAAATCTATATATTTTATCAGTAATTATATGATATAAAGTATGTATATTTTTATCTCTTAAAAATTGCACGGTTTTTAAAATCATAGAAACACTTTTTGCAACAAAAATGGCTTTTAATGAATTAGAATCATATAAAATATGATAATTAAAATGATAGGTTAAATTACTCCATCGTTTCTTATATTCATAACCTCCTTTAGAAAAGTCTAATACCTTAATTTTATTGTCTATGCACCATTGTAAATGTTTCATAATATCAATAAAGCCTATATTAAATTTTGAGTAATCAATATCAAAAACGGTAAAATCTGCAAATAGAGTGTCTTCAGAAATGAAATTTACAGAAATAGAAAAGGGAAGGTCATCATTATATATTACAAATAAAGAAGCTCTTCCGTCTAACAACATAGCTTATACAAGATTGTATTGATAATTCCAATACGAATCTTCTAAAAGGCTATTGCTTTCTCCTTTATGCTCATAACGTTTTTCAAGTAGTTTTTTAAAATGTTTAAAAATAAAAGCATATTCGCCTTTAGTTAGAGATTCTTTTCCAAAATACATTTTGTATTTGATATTAAAACATGCTTCTAATCGATAAATATTTTTTTTAAAAACACGTTTGCTTCTCTTACTAAAATTGGCAATAATATAATCATCTAATTTTTTGAAATCACTTAAATCTGCTAGATACCCTTTGTATTGTTTAACCTTTTTAATTTTAAGCGAGTTAAATGTTGTTATCTCTAGATTTTTATAGATTGGGATATCATAAATAAGAAACACTTTCTTCTTAAAATCGTTTGTATTATGATTTCCTAAGCTATATGATAAACCTCTTGTATGGTGCTTTCCTATATTCTGATATAGAGGGAAATATCTATTCTTTATAAAAGATAATTCTTTAATAAAATCAAATTTCACACTAGTTTTAGATGTATTAAAATGATGTAACCATATCGCCACAAATTTTGCACTAACATATGGGTTTTTGATTTCCCGAATTGAATTTATTCTCTTTTTTTATTATATAAATATACCTTTAAAACAATAAAGATTAGTTTTTATTTTAATATTATAAAACTTAAATGATTTCCTTGTATAGCTTAACATTATTCTGTTTATTTATTGAATCAATTAATTAAATAAAATTTTCTAATCAGCTAACGATCTCGATAGTGAATTATTTTATTAAAATTTATGAGGAGAATCCCAATCCAAAAGAAATTGCCAAGGTAGTGGCTGTTCTTAAAAAGGGAGGAGTTATCATATATCCAACGGATACTGTTTATGGGCTGGGCTGTGATATTACAAATAAAGCAGCATTAGAAAGAATTGCAAGAATTAAAGGAATTAAGCTAGAAAAGTCTAATTTTTCATTCATTTGTGCAGATCTTAGTAATCTATCTGATTATATACGGCAAATAGATACAACCACATTTAAAATATTAAAGCGAGCATTGCCAGGACCCTATACATTTATACTTCCAGGAAATAACAATTTGCCTAAGCATTTTAAAAAGAAGAAAACGGTAGGAATACGAGTACCTGACAATAAGATCACCCGTATTTTAGTAGAAGAATTAGGAAATCCAATAGTTTCAACATCTATTCATGATGAAGATGAGCTTATTGAATATACTACAGATCCTGAATTAATTTATGAAAAATGGGAACATTTGGTAGATTTAGTAATAGACGGAGGCTATGGAAGTAATATTGCTTCAACAATAATCGATTTATCTGAAGAAGAACCAAGAATAGTTAGAGAAGGAAAAGGAAGCATCAATATTATTTAGTTTGCGAAATTGATATGATAGATGAAAATTTTATTAAAGAAAATTATTCTCGAATGGAGTTAAGCGATTTAAAAAAATTGTCTAATGAGCCACAAAAACTTAACATAGAAGCTTTTCCTATTTTAATAGAAGAGCTTAAGAAAAGAAAACAACTAGATATTGTTAACCAACTTAATGCATTTTACGAGAGCTTAACTATTCAAGAAAATCAAAATAAGGAAAAATTAAAATTAGAAATAAGCGAAAATAAAATGCCTCCTAAATTAAATGGGTGGTTTCTATTATTATCTACAGGGTTAGTAATTAAACCTATTCTTGTTATAATTTATTATTTCAATGATTTTATTCCTGTACTTAAAGAAATTGAAGCTATTGAAAAAATGCCGCGTAATGGATTGGCAAAACTACAAGGTATAGATACTATTGATTTTAACAGTATGAGAAATAGCTTGTATTTAATAAGCGGAATGAATTTTATTTCAGGGGTTTTATGTTTACCATTACTCTATTTACTCATTAATTATAAGAAAAGTTTTCCTAGATATATGATAAAATATATTGTACTTATAATGATTACTACATTAGTTTCTAACATAGTTAACGCACAATTAATTACGCTCAATTTGATTGTAACAATCTTAATTGGACTAATCTGGATATATTATTTATCGCATTCAAAATCAACAAATAAAACCTTTATAAAATAATACTCACAGAGATCATATTAAACTAAAAAAGCATCGATATTTAATACCGACGCTTTTTTAGTTTAATATCAAGATATAATTATTTTCCTTTTTCAATAGCTTCCTTCATTCCTTCATCAACCATATTAAAGAATTGATCTAACTTAGGAAGTACTACTATTCGTGTTCTTCTATTGCTTGCTCGTCCTTTAGCATTATCGTTATCAGCGATAGGAACATAATAACTCCTTCCTGCAGCTGTCATACGCTGTGGTTGTACACCAAAATCTTTTTGTAAAACTCTAACTACAGAGGTAGCTCTCTTTACACTAAGATCCCAATTGTCTAATAAAACATCATTTTTAATTGGAACATTATCTGTATGTCCTTCAACTAAAAATTCAAAATCTGGTTTGTTTTTAACTACGGCTGCTACTTTACCTAATACTTCTTTTGCTCTTGCAGTTATATTATAGCTTCCGCTTTTAAATAAAAGTTTATCAGAAATAGAAACATATACAACTCCTTTTTCTACATTAATTTCAATATCATCATCAGATAAATTTCCTAATACCCCTTTAAGGCTAGTAACTATAGCTAGTGTTACAGAATCTTTTCTGGTAACAGCATCTTGTAATCTTTGAATTCTTAGATCTTTTTCTTTTATACTTTCTAAAGATTTCTCAAGGTTTTCAGAACTCTTTTTAGTTAATTCAGTAAAATCACCTAAACTATTGATAAGTCCTTCATTATTTGCCTTTAAAACACCAATTTGATCTTCTAAATTCGCTGCTTTTGCTGCTAGTGCTGCTTTATCAGATTCACAAGAGTTTAATTTAACTGTAGCTGAGTTTAACAAGTCTTGCGTTTCTTTTTGTTGCGCTTCTAAGTCGGCGAACTTTTTTTGAGAAACACATGATGTTAAAAAAATGGCGGCGCTTGCACCTAATAAAATAAATTTTTTCATAATCCTATTCTAGTAAAGTGAATTTTTTAATGTTTAATTTCAAAATTATTAAAATGATATAGACAAATTAAAGCCTGAGCGTTAATGTTTTATTAAATTGTTAAATTTTCTTTTGTTACATACGAAGTATGACCATACTATAGATGTTGTTGCAAAATATTTTTTTCGTTTAGGAATTCTACCTCTCTTTTTAAACACATCTGTTAGTTTGGTATAGAAGCTTATATGTGCCAAAAAAATAACAGAAAAATGCTTGAATTTAAATTGAAAAAGAAAAAGAATGGCAGCAATACCGTCCAAAATTAGACGAACAAATAGAATTGGGAATAATTTTCTTTTTGGAAGGTTTTTAGTTATTGAAAAAAGAGAGTTTCTAAAATTTAAAAAAGTTTTTCTTGGATTCATTGTACTTAAGGTAGCACCTCCTACATGATAGACATGTGATTTTCCTGTATAAAAAACTTTATAATCATTATTCTTTACTTTCCAGCAAAAATCTATTTCTTCTTGGTGAGCAAAATAATCTTTATCAAAACCTCCCATTTCCCAAAACACATCGCTTTTTACAAAAAAACAAGCCCCAGAGGCCCAAAAAATCTCTATAGTATCATTATACTGACCTTCATCTTTTTCTAACGATTGAAAAATCCTGCCTCTACAAAAAGGATATCCTAAACGATCAATAAAACCTCCTGCAGCACCTGCATATTCAAAGCACTCTTTATTTTTATAATCTAGAATTTTAGGTTGTACAATTGCTATTTGCTCATTTGAAACAAAAGTTTCTTTAACCCCTACAAGCCAATCTTTTGTAACTTCTACATCAGAGTTTAATAAGCAATAGATATCCGTATCTACTTTTTGTAATGCATCATTATATCCCTTAGCATATCCGCCATTAGATTTATTTTGAATAATTTGTACAGAGGGGAAGTTTGCAGCTACATACGATACAGACTCATCTGTTGATGCATTATCTGCAATATAAATATCAGCATCTTTAGAATGCGCTATTACTGAAGGTAAAAATTGTTCTAGAAGTGTTCTTCCGTTCCAGTTTAATATGACAATAGCAAACCTCAATGTTTGTTTAATTTGAGTAAGAGCTGCAAATTAACGTATATAAGATGGAATTTCCTCTAAAAAAAGATACTTTTCTAATTTGTAATCCATTTTGCAGTATATATGGTGTAGACCATTGGTAACCATTAAATAATCTGATTTTAAAATCAAATTATATCGTGCTATTTGATCAAATACTTTTTGGTTAATACTTATAGAAGGTGATTTGCATTCAACGACAAGGTTTACAGAACCATCAGGATGAAAAATTATGATGTCATAACGTTTTGTTAATCCGTTAATTTCTATTTTTTTTTCTACATTAATTAATGATATTGGATATTGTTTCTCATGAATTAAAAATTGAACAACATTTTGACGTACCCATTCTTCTGGTTGTAAAATGATGAATTTTTTACGAATAGGATCAAAAATATAGTGTTTATTTTCGCTATTTTTGAATCGAAACTTATATTTTGAAAAATTGAGTTGTTGCACATTGCAAAAATGAGAATATTTTTTAAATGGATGAAGTAAAACAATTGGTTGTTGACCTAAAACAAGGTCATATTAAACCTATATATTTTCTTATGGGAGAAGAATCTTATTATATAGATAAGATCGCTCATTATATGGAAGAGAATATCCTTTTAGAAGAAGAAAAGGGGTTTAATCAAATGGTTTTATATGGAAGAGATGTATCTATAGATGATATTGTTAGTAACGCCAAGCGTTATCCTATGATGTCAGAACGACAAGTAGTAATCGTAAAAGAAGCGCAAGATTTATCAAGAACTATCGAAAATTTAACTGCTTATGTAGAAAACCCACAACCTTCTACCGTTCTTGTAATATGCTATAAATATAAAACAATAGATAAGCGAAAAAAACTATATAAAGCGGTTCAAAAAACTGGTGTTATATATGAGAGTAAGAAACTTTATGAAAACCAGGTAGGAGAGTGGATTAGAAGAATTTTGGCTGGTAAAAAGTATACAATTGCACCCAAAGCTGCGTTAATGCTAGTTGAGTATTTAGGGACAGACCTTAGTAAGATTAATAACGAATTAGAAAAACTTCAACTTATTATTCCGGCTGGGAGTCAAATTTCTCCTGAGCTTATAGAACAAAATATAGGTATTAGTAAAGATTATAATAATTTTGAACTTCGGAAAGCAGTAGGAGTAAAAGATGTAGTAAAAGCAACTCGAATTATAAATTATTTTAGACAAAATCCTAAAGACAACCCTATGGTTGTGACCATCTCTCTTTTGCATAATTTTTTCAGCCAATTATTACAGTATCATGGGTTAAATGATCATTCTGCAAAAAGTGTAGCTGCCAAACTTAGAATAAACCCTTATTTTGTAAAAGAGTATCAAGTAGCAGTCCGTAATTATCCAATGAAAAAAATTAGTGCTATCATTTCTTTTTTAAGAGAAGCAGATGTAAAAAGCAAAGGTGTTGGTGCTACTAATTTACCTCATGGAGATGTACTCAAAGAGCTTTTAGTAAAAATTATTACCTAAAATTAATATAAAATTCGCTTTTCTAAATACTAATCTAATAATTATGCGTTTCAGTTTAATATAGTTTCTTTCTTATTGAGAAAGAGCGTAATTCAATGATTTACAAAGTATACTAAATTAAATATGAATCAAAAAGTTACCATTAAAACCGTTGCAGAAAAATGTGGAGTATCTACTTCTATTGTTTCTAGGGTATTAAATGGGAAAGAAAAAGAATTTCGCATTAATGAAAATACGGCAAAGAAGGTACGAGAGATAGCAAAAGAATTAAATTATACACCCAGTCAAACGGCTAGAGGGTTTCGTTTAAAAAAAACATTCACGCTAGGATTAGTTTTACCGAGTATTAAAAATCCTTTTTTTGCAGAATTATGTAGTATTTTAATGGAAGAAGCTGGTAAAAGAGGGTATTTTATTCTTTTTGCAGATAGCGGCGAAGATCCTAAGCAAGAAAAAGAAGTCGTTTGTATTTTAAGAGACAGAGGAGTAGATGGGTTATTTATTTTGCCTAGCGGAAAGAGTGTAGAATACCTTGAAGATTTATACAAGGGAGGATTCCCTATTGTATTTATAGATAGACATATACATGAATCTCCCATTCCATTTGTTGGGGCAAATAATTATCAAGGAGCTGTTGACGCCACCAAATACTTACTTAAAAAAGGGCATACAAAAATAGCATGTATTCAAGGAACTCGACATGCAATGTCTAATCAAAACAGACTTAAAGGCTTTACAGACACCATACATAAAATAACCGGTGCAAAACAGTGGTTAGTAGGATCATCCTTTACAGAACAAAACGGTTATATTCAAACATTGCGATTGCTTAAAGAAGAGAGCAAACCTACTGCAATTTTTGCAATGAATAATCTTATTGCCTTTGGTGTTATGCGTGCATTGAGGGAGTTGAATTTAAAAATTCCTGAAGATATTTCATTAATTAGTTTTGATGATCAAGAATTGTTGCGATATGTATCTCCACCAGTAACAGCAGTTTCTCAACCAAAAAATGCAATTATTGAAATGGCTTTAAATGTTATGATGGCGCTCATGGAACAAAAAAGAATCGCTCAAAACCACCTTGAATTCCCTGTTGAATTGATAACCAGAGCATCAGTAAAAAATGGATAACGTAATATCATCATATTACTTAATCTTGTTCTTCAATACTATGAATTAATACTTTTATACCTTTTCCTCTTAATTCTTTTTCTCCCAAATTTGTTGTGTTAAAGGTGTTTGGCAATTCTAGTTTTGAAAGTAGTTTTCCTGAAATAAGTAATTCTGCATTAAATTCATTACATAAACTTTGAATTCTTGCTGTTGTATTTAATACATCTCCTGTAAAAAGTATTTCTTTTTTTACCTCCCCAATCTCTCCTGTAGTTACTGTTCCGTAGTGAAAACCAGCTTTAAATGTTGGAACGATACCAAAATCTCTTTCGAATTTTTTTGCTCTCTTTTTGAACTGCTCTTTAATTCTAAAGAAACAACAGATGCAATTATAATTTTTTAATCCCTTTTGTAAAGGCCATGAAACAACTATTTCATCACCAACGTATTGATATATTTCTCCTAAAGAATCTACAATAGCACTGCCCATAGCAGCATAGTAGGCATTTAATAATTTAAAATATTTTACATGTCCTAAATTTTCAGCAATTGTAGTAGATGATTTCATATCTAAAAACATAAATATCCGAGCTTCTTGTATTGGTTTATGATATTTCCCAGTTAAAAAATCTCCTAAAACTCCAGAACCTAAATTATTACTTACTTCTAGAACAAAAAGAGATATAATAATCATAGATCCTATATATAAGGCTACACTCCAAAAAGCAAAATCTCGAACAAAATATTCTACAGCTTGTATTACTAATGGATCTGTAAGTGATAATTTAGAAGTAACACTATTAGATATTAAAGAGAGGATTAACAGAAATAAAATTATAAAAACCATATAAATAATGGTTTTTAAAGCCATTTTCACACCAAAACTGAACCTATTAAACAAACGATATAAATAACAAATTTCTAAAGCACCAATTAACATACCTGTTAGAAACGAACTTATGCTTGTAATCATTATAGAATTTTTAAAACTATAGTTTGTGTTTGTTGATGGGTATATTGTTAAATCAGCTAAAATCCCTTTTTCTATAAGCACATAGAGCATGCCAAAGAAAAACCAAATTATAGCAACAGGAATGATTCGGCGTAGATTTCTTTTATTTTTAGGTGAAAGCAAAAGCTATCTTTTTTTATTCATTAAGCCATCTAAACTATATTTTCCAGCTCCAAGAAATGCAATTGCTAAAAAAGCAAACATATACAACAATGCCAGTTCTTTTTTTGCAAGTGGAGCATCTCCTAAATAAACAAAAGCAGCTACAAACATGGTTATAAAAGCAGGAATAGCTACCCATTTTGTTTTGAAACCGATGATAATAAGAATAGGACATACTACTTCTCCTAATATAGTAAGGATTAATGAGAAAGTAGGGCTTAGGCCTAAAACACTAGGGAATTTAACTTCTCCACCACCAAAAAGCATGTTAACTCTAGGTAAACCATGTACTAGCATTAAAGAAGAAAAACTAATACGTAAAATAGCTAGGCCAAAGTTATTAAGTTTTGAATTATTCATAAATAAGAAGTTTGGTTAATGTGTTAAAAATAAGAAATAGTTTTTAGATGATACAAAACGTTATTTTCTATCAGTTTACAATATTAAAATAAATTAATACCATCTTTTTTTCTTCTTTTTAGATGCTTGTGATTTCCTTCCTTTCCTATGCTTACTTCCAGGTTTTTTATGTACTTCAGGTTTTGCTTTTGGATCTAAAGGATATGGATGATCTTCTTCAATAGTAATGGACGTATGAGTTAACTTCTCTATATGGGTTACATATGCTTTTTCATCTGCAGAACAAAAAGAATAGGAAACTCCTATTTTACCAGCTCTTCCAGTTCTTCCAATACGGTGTATATAAGTTTCAGGGACATTAGGTAAATCAAAATTAATAACAGCATCTAATGAATCAATATCAATACCGCGCGCAGCTACATCTGTAGCAATAAGAATAGAAGCAGCACCTTTTTTAAAAACGTTTAATGCTTCTTGTCTAGCACTTTGGGTTTTATCTCCATGAATACTAACTGCTTCATAGTTATTTTTAAATAGTACAGATTCTAGTTTATCTACCCCATATTTGGTACGTCTAAAGATAAGAATGGTGCCTTTTATCGTATTTCGTAATAAATGCAAACAAAGTTCAATCTTTTTTGGTTTCGGTGTATAGTATAATAACTGATTTACATTTTTAGTAGCTATAGAATTTGCCCTAATACTAATCTCTTTTGGAGTATTTAAAATGGTATTTGCTAATTGAATTACTTTATGTGGCATTGTTGCAGAAAACAATAAAATTTGTTTTTCATCTGGACATAGACGTTCTATTTTTTTTACATCATCAATGAACCCCATATCCAGCATCAAATCTGCTTCATCTAAAACTAATGTTTCGATATAATTTAGATGAATAATAGCTTGTTTATGTAAATCTAATAACCTTCCAGGAGTTGCAATTAAAATATCAATCCCTTTTTTAATAACTTCAATTTGTGGTTCTATAGAAGCACCTCCAAAAACCGCAGTACTTCTTAAATTAGTATACTTGCTATACGTTTTAAAGTTGTCTTCTATTTGTATAGCTAATTCTCTTGTTGGGCAAACAATTAAAACTCTAATTTTTTTTCCTTTCTTAGGAGCGTCTTGTTTATCAAATAACAATTGCAAAATAGGCAATGCAAAAGCAGCCGTTTTACCAGTGCCCGTTTGTGCAGAAGCAATAATATCTTTTTTTGCTAAGATGGCAGGAATTGCCTTGTTTTGAATAGGAGTAGGAGTTGTATATCCTTTTTCTGTAATAGCTTTTACAATAGGTTTGTTTAGTTGTAATTCTTTAAATGACATATATATTCTTATACTATTCTCGCAAAGATAGGGTTTACGAATTGTAAACCAGCGAAGATTAGTTATTGTACAACTAATAGCTAGGTTTTCTTTTTTGTAGAACGTTTTAATAACGCATGATCTTTGTCATATAGAAGAACGGCAAAGTTATACCCTTTCATAAATGCTTTATTATTTATTATAATGAAAGCAGTACTCCCAATTATTAAAATAATAGCTTGAATAAAAAAATTGAAATTCCAAAAATGTTCCTGAAATCTATGACAATAAACAATACTTATACCTATTGCTAGTGCTATAGTAATAAAAATACTTATAGAAAAAGGATTTGTATTGAGTAGTTTTTCTTTAGTAAGATATCCCCCAATCTTTACATTTTTACCTATTAACATATTGATTCTTTCTTCTATAGCATATCTATACCCATGAAGAATCACAGTTCTATTAAATTTAAACATGAAAACAGGAGCTATGATGATAAATAGATAAGGTAAAAATTGAACATACTCGTAATAACTAGAATCTTCTTGTTTGCTTTCATAAGCGACGTATATAAAACTTGACGCAAAAGTCAATATTGTAGTAATATAGATGAATTGCGCACTTATAAAATCGTCTATTTTTTTATTGATCGTAGTATGTTCGTGGAGTGCTACTTCTAATATTTTTTTCTTCATATAGTTTTAATTATAAACATCATGTGATAGTTTAGTGAGAGTATCTATAAGCATATTTGAAAATTTCTCAGATAACGCATTCACTTCTGCAGTATAAGGGCCGTCAGATTTTAAAAGGATATAATAATTCTTATAAGAAGAAGCAATTTCATTTTTATTAAAATTATTAGTTAATACATAAAACTCTTCTAGGTTATTAATTATTAAATGATGTTCTTTTTCCTCTTTTATTTTTTTAGCTAAAAAATCACGTTCTTTCTCATATTTATGTAATTCATTTATTCCTTGTTTGTATAATTTAGAATTAATTTCCTCGTATTCTAAAAGTTCTTTAGTATCAATTATATCTGAAAGAGTATTTTCATAAGAACTAAGATTACTTTCTTGATCACTAAAAGCTCTCATTATTTGTGTAACTATATTGCTGCATTTGGTAATACGTTCTCTATCTTCTTTTTCTTTTTTCTCTATCAATACTTGCTGTTTAATGATGCTTCGCTGTCTGTATTTTGTATAAAAACCATCTATTAGTAATAGAACGCTTATCAAAATAATAATACTAAGTTTAATCTTGTATGCATTTCTCTCAGCTGTTGTTTTCTCTTTGTTTTTAACAAGCAAATCAGGTAAAAAACCTGCAACACCTAAAAAAACGGTTAATATGATTTGAAAAGTATTCATAAATAAAAAGCAATTAATATTCAGTAAAACAGAATATAATACCTTCTATTTTATCAAAAAAAATATCTTAATAAACTTAGAATTTATCAAATATAAATTAGCTATACTCCAAATAAGGGGAAAAATACCCGTATTAAGAAGTAACAAAAAGTAATTTATGAAATTAAAGAAATTATTATTTTAAAAAAGCTTTGACCCGCAGCACTGCATTTTCTCGAATATTGAAATAATAGAAATTTATATCTGTGATATGATAATTTTTTCGAGTAAAAAGAAAACTACCAGGAAATTTCGGTTTTGTAGCCCATAAAATCCCATTATGTACTTGTGCATCTACACTTTCGTTCATAACAACATCAAATTTTCGTAGTACGGCTCCTAAATTAGCTTCTTTACTTATATAAATAGTATCTGTTTTCCAACTTAAAGGATTGGTAACTAAAATTGTATTACCTAAGGCTCTGTTTTTAGGAAGATATCCTTTTTTATAGGTTCGCCAAGATGTAAAACAACCGATATCATCAGGATTTTCACAAGGAACAATTTTTTTAAAATAATTTTTAGGGACAGGTAACCCAATTAAATAAGCAGCAACTAATTGTTTTTGTAATGACTTTCCATCAAAAAATTCACGCATTAATGGTCCTGCATGGGTAGTTCCTTGACTATGAGAGGCTATTATGATAGGGCGTCCTTCATTATAATGTTTTAAGTAATATTCAAAAGCTTGCTTTACGTCATTATATGCCAATGCAAATGCTTTTTTAGCAGATACCTTATATTTTGTACTATAGGCGTGTAAATGTGCTTGTCTATACCTAGGAGCAAAAATGCGTCCAGCTTTATTGAATGCACTGGCTTGATATAGAATAGAAGAAGCATCTGTTTTTACATTTAATAGTGAATCATTAATTGATGGATTCCATAAATCTTGCCCTTTACTACCTGTATAAGTTGTTGGGTGTATAAAAAACACATCTGCTTTATACAATAAATTATCTATTAATAAATCTTTACCGGGAATACGATCTGAAGGATCTTGTTTGTCAGGATGTGCAGCCCAATTTTCTAGCTTGTTATACATAATCTTTTCAGAAGGAATATTTTTATAAACATAGTTTGGTTGATATGATTTACATGCATTTAACAGCAGTAAAACAAAAATAGAAATAGGGAAGAGTCGATTCATAAATAAAAAATTCACACTGTATTTTGCAAAAACAATTAGTATAAAAGTAACATTTTTTCACTTTCATTGAATATGTTACTTTTGAACATTTTATAAATGCTTAAAATAAATATTAATAGTTTTCTCTTAGATGAGATTTAATAGAAATAGTACTATAAAAACATATGCTAAAGCTGGTGATTGGATACTTTCACCAGAACTTAGAGTACTTTCTAACGGTATCGAAGCAGATTTAATATTAAATCCACGTCTGGCAACGCTCTCATATGTTCTATTAAAGCAAGCGAATAAAATAGTATCCAATGAAGAATTGATTCATTGCATTTGGGATAATTCAGATATCAATGCAAATTCTCTAAAGGAAACCATTTACAATTTGCAAAACGAATTAAACGCTCATTTTAAAAACCCTCCAAAAATTATACAAGTAAGAAATAATGGGTATAGAATGTTGGTAAAAACTACCTTTGAAAAAAACTTTGCTTGGAAATATATATTGCGCTATTCTTTGTATTTTTTGCTGATTTTTACACTTATTATATTATTACTTCTTAGTTTTCAATACTAGAGTAGCTATAACAACTATTCTGTTATGAATTTAACAAACTAGGCGTGAAGCGGTATATTAAATTTAGTACTTTAGCTTGCACTTTTACCGCCATAAAGAATTTTACTAATTAAACCATCATTTCATGAAAAGAATACTATTCTTCTTAATCATTATTGTTGCTTCTTGTACAGAAAAAAAAACCAACTCAGAAATCTCTCGTTTAGAGTCAATAGCTGAAAATGTTACAATCATCAGAGATGATTATGGAGTCCCTCACATTTATGGGAAAACAGATGCAGAAGCTGTTTTTGGATTGTTATACGCACAATGTGAAGATGATTTTAATAGGGTAGAACAAAATTATATATGGGCAACAGGAAGATTGGCAGAGGTAGAAGGAGAAGAAGCCTTATATAGTGATTTACGAGCTAAATTATTTATGACAGAAGAGAAAGCAATTGAAAACTATGAAAAATCTCCAGATTGGTTAAAAGAATTATGTAATGCCTTTGCAGACGGAATTAATTATTATTTACATACACACCCTGAAGTGACTCCTAAACTACTAACACATTTTGAGCCTTGGATGCCTATGTATTTTAGTGAAGGGTCCATAGGAGGTGATATTGAACGTGTATCTGTTGCCAAATTGAAAGCTTTTTATGAAGGTAATATGGAAATTCCCCAAGCACAAAAGGTAGCGATGCTAAAAGAAAAAGAAGAATTAGAACCTAAGGGATCTAATGGCATTTCTATTTCTGGAAAATTAACGGCATCTGGAAACCCCATTTTATTAATAAACCCACATACCTCTTTTTTCTTTAGAGGAGAGGTTCATGTTGTTAGTGAAGAAGGATTGAATGCTTATGGTGCTGTAACCTGGGGACAATTTTTTGTGTATCAAGGGTTCAATGAAAAAACAGGATGGATGCATACCTCTACTTATACAGATGTTATTGATGAGTTTAAAGAAGATATCGTAAATATAGATGGCAAATTATTATATAAATATGGTGAAGAAATGAGACCTGTAACTTCCTCAGAAGTTACATTAAAATACAGAGACGGAAATACTATTAAAGAAAAAACATTTCCTATGCATCATACACATCACGGTCCTGTAACCCATATGACAGATGATCAATGGACAGCTACAGCTATGATGTGGGAACCTGTAAATGCTTTAAAGCAATCGTATATAAGAACAAAACAAAGCGGATATGACGGGTTTCGCAAAATGATGGATATTAGAACAAATTCTTCTAATAATACAGTATACGCAGATGCAGAGGGAAACATAGCTTATTTTCATGGAAATTTTATTCCAAAAAGAGATACTAGTTTTAATTATAGAAACCCAGTAGATGGAAGTAATCCAAAAACAGATTGGAATGGATTGCATCCTGTAGATGAGACTATTAACTTGTTAAATCCAGAAAATGGATGGTTGCAGAATTGTAATTCAACACCTTATACTGCTGCCTTAGAATTTAGCCCTAAAAAAGAAGATTATCCTAACTATATGTCTATAGACAGGGAAAATTTTAGAGGAGTACATGCTATTGACTTGTTAAGTTCTAAAAAAGAAAACGGATATACTCTAGACAATGTTATAGCCATGGCACATGATTCTTTTCTTCCAGCATTTGAAGCGCTAATACCTGGTTTAGTTACTGCATATGATGATTATAAAATTAAAAACCCTAAACTAAAAGAAGCTATTGATATTTTAAGAAATTGGGATTATAAATCTTCTAAAGAATCTGTAGCGATGTCTTTGGCTCATTTTTACGGTACACACTATGGGCGTAAAGGGAGACGACCAAAAACTATTACTAGTGATATGGAATTAATGACATATTTGGGTTCTAATTCTCCTATAAATGAACGTTTAGACATATTTGAAGAAGTAATTACTAAAATGAATACAGATTTTGGTTCTTGGAATACTCCATGGGGTGAAGTAAATAGATATCAACGATTAAATGGAGACATTCGCCAAGCATTTGATGATAATAAACCAAGCATAGCAGTTGGTTTTGCATCAGGTCGTTGGGGAGCATTAGCTGCTTATGGTGTTAGTTATACCAATGATACTAAAAAAATATATGGAACCAGAGGAAATAGTTTTGTAGCTGCTGTAGAGTTTGGAGATCAGGTAAAAGCAAAAACGATATTAGCTGGTGGGCAAAGTAGTGATCCAGAATCTTCACATTTTGGAGATCAGGCACAACGCTATGCAGATATGCAATTTAAAGAAGTAGCTTTTTACAAAGAAGATGTAGAGAAAAGAGCAGAAGAAACCTATCATCCAGGAAAAAGAAAATAAAACGCAGTTAGTACATATTTAAAATGATCTTTAAAAAACAAATATTGCTTTGCTTCTGCCTTTTTATAAGTATACAATTTATAGGACAACAAACACAATCAGATTCATATACCCGCTATGAATTACTAGATCCGGTTTCACAAAGTTTTAGGATAATTTACGATGTGAGTGCTACAAAAGCCGGAAGTACTTACTATTGGAATACCCTGCGAAAAGGTAGTGAACATAAGGTAGATGAAGTATATGACCTATATTCTGGGCAAAAATTAAATTGGGATATTGTTACTGGAAAAATAGCGAAAAACAATGGGCTTTCATCTGCGAATGAAGATACAGACTATCTTCAAATATCTTTAGTTAGACCAGTACCAGAAGGAGGAGAAACTCGTATTCGTATAGACAAAACCTATAAGGATACTAAAAGTTATTATACAGAAGATAATGATGTTATTGTGTTTAATAGATCATTAGGAATTAAAAGAAATGCCATTGTGCTTCCTGTTAATTATGAAGTGATAGGATGTAATCATCCTTCTCAAGTTTCTATAGAAACCTCTGGGCGTATCAAAGTTAGTTTTCTTAATGATGGCGTTTCAGCGGTTCCTTTGCTTATAAAAGCACGTCCTTTAAAAAATGTTTCTAAAATAAAAAATAACGAAACGCATCCTTGGCCTAACTATAAAAACACACCCCAAGGAAGAGATAAAAACAAAGCGCGATTAAGCTATCAATTTACAGAACGAGCATTTCAAAATAGAGAAATTGTATATTTTATGCAGCAACCGGAAACACATTCGTTTCGTTTATATCACGATTACACAGAAACTCGTACTGGAGTAAATAAGTATGTCAATATTGTACGTACGGGTAGTAAAGCTAGTAATCCATCTGCAAAAATATTAGATACAGGAGAAAACCTTAAAGTAGAAACACTACAAGGAAAAGAGATTACCGATAAAGGAATAGAAGTGCGAGGAATTACCGATGAAACAGAAGCTGTAGTTATATGGTTTGATCCTGTAAAAAAAGGAGCATCTACACGCTTACGAATTGAGGAAACGTATACAGACCCAAATAGGTATTTGATATATAAAGGAGAATTAATATGGGATCGTTCTTTTGGAAGAAATAGGAATAGCGTTGTGATGCCTAGCGGATGGTATTTAACAACAAATACTATTCCTGCAAGTATATCATTGACAGATGAAGGGAAAATTAAACTTGATTATACTAATCCCAGACCAGATGTTATTGATGTTTTAATAAAAGGAAGAAAAAGAAATTAATCTACTTTGTATATTATAAGAATCAAAAAGGGAGCTTACCAAGATCAACATTTCCTCCAGAAATGATGATACCTACTTTTTTTCCTTCAAATTGTTTCTTATCTGATAATAATGCTGCAAATGGAACTGCTGATGAAGGCTCTACTATAATTTTCATACGTTCATAAATGAGTTTCATGGCATCAATAATTTCATTTTCAGTAACACGAATGATAGATGATACATGCTTTTTTATAATAGGAAAGTTAGCATCTCCTAATTGAGTTTTAAGACCATCTGCAATGGTATTAACAGTTATGTTAGTTTCAATTTTCCCACTTTTTAGCGATCGGTATGCATCATCTACTTCCAAAGGTTCTCCTCCAATAGTAATACAATTACTGCCGTAATAATGTGTAGCTAGTGCAGTACCCGCTATAAGGCCACCACCACCAATAGGTGTCAAAATAATATCGATATCAGGTTGTTCTTCTAATAGTTCTATAGCAGCAGTGCCTTGGCCTAATATAACATTTATATCATCAGAAGGATGAATGAAAGTGGCATGATACTTTTTAGAAATTAATAAAGCTGCATGTTCTCTTGCTTCTAATGTAGATTCACATTCAATAACTTCTCCGTCATATCCTTTAACAGCTGCTTTTTTTACTTCTGGCGCTGTATTTGGCATTACAATATAAGCTTTTACCCCCAGTGCTTTTGCTGCTAGCGAGAGTGCTTGCGCGAAATTGCCCGAAGAATGAGTAACTACACCATTAGCTCTTTGTTTTTCTGTTAATTGTAAAATAGCATTGGTAGCGCCTCTTATTTTAAAAGAGCCTGCTCGTTGAAAATTATCACATTTAAAAAACAATTTCGCTCCACTTATTTCATTAAGCATTTTAGAACTAAGAACGGAAGTCCTGTGTACATAGGGAGTAACTCTTTTTAAAGCTGCAGTTACTTCCTTTTTATCAGGGATCATTGTTAATGTATTAAAATAATTATCTAAGTTTAGGGTAAGAAGCAGGATTAGCTTCGTGCATTATATCGTAAATCTTTTCAAAAATATCTTCGGCATTTGGTTTTGAAAAATAATCGCCATCTGTACCATAGGCTGGTCTATGTTTTTGGGCTGCTAATGTTTGAGGAGCACTATCAAGATATTCATAAGCACCTTGCTTTTCTACAATTTCTTGTAATAAATAAGCAGAACCTCCACCAGGAACATCTTCATCTACAACCAAAAGACGATTTGTTTTTTTAACACTCTTTGCTACATCGTGATGAATATCAAAAGGCAGAAGACTTTGACAATCTATAACTTCTACATTTATGTTTACTTCTAAAAGTTCTTTTGCTACTTGCTCAACAATTCGCAAGGTAGATCCGTATGAAACTACCGTTATATCTACTCCTTCTTTTACAACTTCTACAACGCCTATAGGTGTTTTGAAAGTGCCAATATTTGAAGGTAACTTTTCTTTAAGTCTATATCCGTTAAGGCTTTCTATAATAAGAGCAGGTTCATCACTTTCCATAAGCGTATTATAAAAACCAGCAGCCTTTGTCATATTTCTAGGAGTTAGAATATATATTCCTCTTAATAGATGAATAAGACCTCCCATTTGAGAGCCACTATGCCATATTCCTTCAAGTCTATGTCCTCTGGTTCTAATAATAAGGGGGGCTTTTTGCTTCCCCACAGTACGATACAATAAGGTTGCCAAGTCATCACTCATTATTTGTAATGCATATAGAATATAATCAAGGTATTGAATTTCTGCAATAGGACGTAAACCTCTCATTGCCATTCCTATTCCTTGTCCAAGTATCGTAGCTTCTCTAATTCCTGCATCCGAAACTCTTAACTCTCCATATTTTTCTTGTAAGCCTTCTAGGCCTTGGTTTACATCTCCTATAGTTCCACTATCTTCTCCAAAAATTAAAGCTTGAGGGTGTTTGCTAAATAACGCATCAAAATTATCTCTTAATACGACACGTCCATCTACTAGTGGGGCATCATTATCATAAGATGCTTTTACTTCGTTTATCTCAGTAGCTTTTGAACTAGTTTCGCTGTATAAATGAGAGCTATAGTTGGGTTGTACTTCTTGATAAAAATTATCAATCCAGTTTTTTAATGCTTCCTTTTCATTAGAAGCTTCCTCAAGCAGATAACGAAAAACCCTTCTAGCAATAGAAAGTACATCTTTTCTATTTGGTTCTTCTATAGCAATAAGGTCATTTTTTAGCTTATTGATAAAACTTTTGTTAGCACTTTTACTAGCTACAGTGTCTAATAAATCTACTACTTGTTTTTTTGTATTTTTTATAGGATTAGAGAAATTAGACCATGCTTCTTTTTTAGCATCTCTAACTTCTTTTTTGATTGTTTTTTCTAACTCGGTAAGTTCTTCATCTGTTGAAAGGTCATTGCTAATAACCCATTCTCTCATTTTTACAATACAATCATTTTCTTTTTCCCAAGTTAAGCGAGCTTCATTTTTATAACGCTCATGTGAACCAGATGTAGAATGTCCTTGTGGTTGTGTAAGTTCAATGACATGAATTAAAACGGGCACATGTTCTTCTCTAGCTATTGTAGCAGCTTTTTCGTACGTCTCAATTAAAGCAGGATAATCCCAACCTTTTACAACTAAAATTTCGTACCCATTATTATTTTCATCACGTTGAAATCCTTTTAGAATTTCTGAGATGTTTTCTTTAGTAGTTTGATGCTTGGCATGAACAGAAATTCCATATTCATCATCCCATACACTAATAACCATAGGAACTTGCAAAACACCAGCTGCATTTATTGTTTCAAAAAACAAGCCTTCACTAGTACTCGCATTTCCAATAGTTCCCCAAGCTACTTCATTTCCATTTACAGAAAAATTAGTAGTGTCAATACCTTCTACGTTTCTATAAATTTTTGAGGCCTGAGCTAACCCTAATAATCGAGGCATTTGACCAGCAGTAGGGGAGATATCTGCACTGCTATTTTTTTGTGCTGTTAAATCTTTCCAGCTTCCGTCTTCTTGAAGGCTGTGTGTTACAAAATGACCACCCATTTGCCTTCCTGCAGACATTGGTTCGGCTTCTATGTCTGTATGCGCATATAAACCAGCAAAGAAAAATTGAGGGTTTAATTTTTCAATAGCCATCATAAAAGTTTGGTCTCTATAATAACCACTTCTAAAATCTCCATTTTTAAAGGCTCTAGCCATTGCCAATTGTGGCACTTCTTTCCCATCACCAAAAATTCCAAACTTAGCCTTACCAGTAAGAACTTCTCGCCTTCCTAAAAGACTACACTCTCTACTAATAACAGCTGTTCTATAGTCGTTGAGTACTTGAGTTTTAAAATCTTCAAATGATAAGTTTTGTGTGGTTTTAGTTTTTGTCTGCATAACCTTTTTCCGTAAGGGCAACAAATTTAGCTAAAAGAATCCAATTTAACAAAGATGAGCATTGTTATAAAAATGATAAATTATTAATAATAAGAAGGTTTTATTGAATAAAATTTAATTATTTTTTAAATGTGAGGATTTCTTTGATAAATTTATAATTTTTAAGAAATTATATTTTTAATATTTAGAACCATTTCCGTGTAAATAACCCTAATAAAGTTCTAGGGCTTAATGTAACAACAAAACGTATTTGTTGTGCATAATCGGGTAAAGAAGGTTCGAAACCATTAGTAGAATAGAGCGGAAAATAGAGTTCAAAATAATCAGTCACTAAATTTAAACGTATGCCAGAATCGTATAAAAACCTTGCGCTCCCTCTATCTCTTCGTAAAGCTCCAACATCTCCATAAACTTCAATCCAACGCCATAAATTAAAACTTGCATTTGCAGTAATCAACCAGTTATTAGAAAAGGGGTCGTCTAATTGTGATTTAAACCCTCCTTCTGCTATAATAATTTGCTGGGAGAGAAGCCCAGTTTCATCAGATCTAGTTAAATAATTAAAATCAAATAAATAATCTGTTGGACGATCTAACGCAAAACTAAAAAAATCTGAATTAGTATCGTTATGGATAAATGCGCCAGCAAAAAATCTAAGATTTAATTGTCTATTATTTTGAAATAATTTTCTATAATTAATATTAAATGCAACTTTTGAAAAATCTTGTGCTATTTGTAGATCTGAAGACCAGGAAAAGAAATCAATGATACCTCTATTAGAATGCCCATATCGTGCATTAAAAACACTGTAATCAGGATCTGTTTCAATATCTGTTGAACGTGTTCTAAAAACATTTACATATCTAAATCGAAGGCGAGAAAACTTATTAGATCGCAAATCTTTTGTTCTAAAGTCAAAAGAGATAGAAGGAGTTATTGTAGTAAAACGTGAATCTTCTGCAAAATTAAATGTATTTCCTCTCAATGAATAGTTAACTCTAAATAGTTTTCCTTTCTCTTTTTTTAAATCATCTCTATAAGAAAAAGAAGCAGAGCCAACGAGTGTTTTTTGACCAATTGAATAAGCTGGTTCTACATCAAAATTAAAGGCTCTTCTTAAAAAAGTACCATTATGTAGTCGAATGCCAGGCGTAAGCAAATCATCTGCATTGAAATTAACACTTGGAACATAAAAAATCTGATTGTAATAAGGATTCTCTGCATCTTTAAAAAATTTAAATTGCAGTTTTCTATTACTAGAAAGGAACCCTTTTAATGATTTCCAATTATCTCTTTGATTAAATTCAGGAATTTTTTTATCATAATTAAGAACAAGCCTGCTGGCATCATTTCTTGCTATTTTAAATGTTTTTTCCTCTTTAATATCTGTGAGCCATTGTTTTGATACAATAGAGTCTTTTTTAATACCATATAGGGTTATAGGTACATTGGTTCCTCTTTTATTTTTAATTGTCACCAAAACAGAATCTCCTATTTTTTTTGCTTTCGTAATTTTAAAATCTATTCGATCTCTAGAATGAACATAAGAATCAAAAAACCAGTCAATATCTTTTTCGCTATTATGCTTGATCGCTTCTTCAAAAATATCTGATGAAATATTTTTAAGGCGTTGTTTTTTATAAAATGATTTGACGTTTCTTTCAATATGATTTCCTTTGAGATAATTATCTAAATAAATAAGGCCCAGCCCTGCTTTGTACTTATTTGCTATCTTTTCATTAAACTTTACTAAAGAATCTGCAGGAGTAGACAGCGGTTGATCTTGATTCCTTCTCGCCATTAACATTGCCAAAAAAGAATATTGGTCATTAAAATCAAATTTGGATAAGTGAAAGCTTCTAAAAATAAAAAAGTTAGATAGTTTTCCAAACAATTTCATATCTGGATAGAACTCATCTACATATTTTATCATTAAATAATTTTGAAGCGCATCTGTCACCCATCTTTCACTTCTAGGGTCAACAAAAACAGTGTTTTCTAACCAATTCTTTAAAGTCGTTTTTAAAAGTTTTAACTCATATTGAAATTCTCCAGGAAAAGGGCGTAAAAAATCAGGGAGTTGATTTAATCCATATAATGGATTCTTTTTATAATCTAAATTAGAAACTAATAATTTTTCATGAGGATAATCACCTAATCTATCATGAATAAAGTTAATCACTTTATCTGTAGATACTGCTTTCATGATATCAGACAATCCTTTTTCTGGGATATTAGTTATTAATGTAAGGTGTTTATTTTGATAATGTTCAAAAGTTTTTTCTTTTTCTAAAAATAATTTAATATCGCCTCTTTTTTTCCCATTTAGTTTTACTTTAGAAACTCCTTCTATTTCTGTTTTTTTAATAACTTCTAAATCAGAACTAATTTTAAAAGAATTTGGGAAATTAAAATTGATATCGTAATCAGAAGAGTAGGTGTAGAGGTCATCTAAATTTGTATTACTGTATAACTTCCATTCATTTTCTCTATAAACAACTGGGCTGATGTACCAATAACGTAAATTTAAATTCCCGGCAGAAGTAATTCCGTAGCGAGTAAATTTACTTTCAGGAAGTATGACTTTGTATGAAATTTTAAAAGAATACTGTTGATTTGAGTAAATTGGAAAATTCAATTGCACTTTTATTAAATCACCCGCATCCAATCGTTTCCATTTTAAAAACTTAAAATTCTTATCTGTAACCGCTAGAATAGTTGTTTTTCCTCTTTCTCTATTATTAGCAAGATGTAATGATTTATTAAACTCTTCTGCAAAACGTTTGGCTAGGGCAGTATTTTTATTTGCATATGCATTATTCCAATCTGTTAAATAGATAGAATTAATGGTCTCATTTGTTTGATTAAAAAAAGTAATATCATGCTGGATATTAATTGTCCTTTTATCATCTAAAAGAGTGGCATTTATCTTATGACTGTATTGCGCCATACCAAAATGACAAATACTTAAAACAAAACTGTATAAAAGATGCTTAAATTTCAAAATAATGCTTTCAATTTCTTTTTTATAGATAGCGATTAAACAATACTACGTAATAGATAAACACTTACGCATTAATTCCATTATTGGTTTTTGTTTATTATGATTGATGAGTTTATTTGTGAGAGGCTTTATAATAGATATCAATAATATTGCCATTTTTATTAAAAATTTATTTTAAGATGTTAAAATTTATACTTTGATTAAAATATAATATTACTATAACAACTTTAGAAATTAGGGCTTAAATTATATTTTTTATAAAAATCGTCTAAAATTTCAATTACTTCATCCTCATGATCTACTATTTTTATTAAATCAAGATCTTCAGGACTTATATTTTTGTAACTATCTAATAATGTTTTTTTAACCCACTCAAAGAGTCCTCCCCAAAAATCTGTACCTACAAGTATAATTGGAAATCTTGCAATCTTTTTTGTTTGAATTAAAGTAATTGCCTCAAATAATTCATCCAAAGTTCCAAACCCACCTGGCATAACAACAAAACCTTGAGAATATTTTACAAACATTACCTTTCTAACAAAAAAGTAATCAAAATTCACACTCTTATCTGGATCTATGTAAGGGTTGTCGTGTTGTTCAAAAGGCAAATCAATATTAAGCCCTACAGAGGTTCCATCACCCATGCTAGCACCTTTATTACCCGCTTCCATAATTCCCGGCCCACCTCCAGTAATTACTCCATAACCTGCTTCTACTATTTTTTTAGCAACTCTTACAGTTAATTTATAATAAGGATGATCCGTTTTTGTTCTCGCAGATCCAAAAATAGAAACACAAGGTCCTATTTGACTCATTTTTTCAAAACCATTTACAAATTCTCCCATGATCTTAAATAAAGCCCAAGAATCATTTGTCTTTATTTCATTCCATCCTTTTATATGTTGTTCTTTTCCCATATGTTGCTAGTTAAAAATTTGAAGCAGTTGCTAATGTAGCTCTTTTTTAAGAAATTTCGCAGTATAACTTTTAGTATCTAAAGCAATTTTTTCAGGCGTACCCGTAGCTACAACATTGCCTCCACCTTTACCTCCTTCATATCCTATATCTATAATATAATCTACTATTTTAATCACATCCATATTGTGTTCTATGATAAGTACTGTATTTCCACGATCTGTTAGCTTATTTAAAACTTCCATTAATACTCGTATGTCTTCAAAATGGAGGCCTGTAGTAGGCTCATCTAAAATATAAAATGTATTTCCAGTGTCTTTTTTAGAAAGTTCTGTGGCTAGTTTAATACGTTGAGCTTCCCCTCCAGAAAGTGTTGTAGATTGTTGTCCTAATGTTATATAACCCAAACCAACGTCTTGAATTGTTTTTAGTTTTCTGTGTATCTTAGGAATGTTTTCAAAAAAAGAAACAGCCTCATTTATGGTCATTTCTAAAACATCAGAAATAGATTTCCCTTTATATCTGATTTCTAATGTTTCTCTGTTAAATCGTTTTCCATGACAGGTTTCACATTCTACATAAACATCTGGCAAGAAATTCATTTCTATTACGCGCAACCCTCCTCCTTGACAAGTTTCACATCTTCCACCTACTACATTAAAACTAAAACGTCCAGGTTTGTATCCTCTAATCATAGCTTCTGGAGTTTTAGTGAATAAGGCACGTATTTCACTAAAAACGCCTGTATATGTAGCAGGATTAGAACGCGGTGTTCTTCCTATTGGAGATTGATTGATATCAATAACTTTATCAACATGCTCTAAACCTTTTATAGTTTTATATGGCATGGGTTTTTTAACTGCTCTAAAGAAGTGTTTATTTAAAATAGGGTAGAGGGTCTCGTTGATTAAGGTAGATTTTCCACTACCAGATACCCCTGTAACTCCTATCATTTTACCTAATGGAAATTCGGCATCTATATTTTTTAAATTATTGCCCGTACATCCTTTAAGAACAATAGATTTCCCATTACCTTTTCTACGTTTTTCAGGAATTTCAATTGCTTTATTCCCATTTAAATACGCAGCTGTTAATGTTTTTTGTTTTTTTAATTCTTTTGGATTTCCTTCAGATATAATCTCACCCCCATGTCTTCCAGCTCTAGGCCCAATATCTATTACATGGTCTGCATGTTCTATCATATCTTTATCATGTTCAACCACAATAACAGAATTTCCTAAATCACGAAGTGACACTAATGAATTTATTAAGCGTTCATTGTCTCGTTGATGAAGCCCTATGCTTGGTTCATCAAGTATATAGAGAACACCAACTAATTGAGATCCAATTTGTGTTGCCAAACGAATACGTTGTGCTTCTCCACCTGAAAGTGATTTAGAGTTTCTATTTAACGATAAATAATCCAATCCAACATCTAACAAAAAACGAATTCGGGTATTAATTTCCTTTAAAATTTCTTCTGCAATTTTAAATTGTTTTTCAGAAAGATTTTCTGTAACCTTAAGAAACCATTTACTCATATCTACCACATCCATAGTAGACAATTGCGCAATATTTTTATCATTTATTTTAAAGTAAAGAGATTCTTTTTTTAATCGAGATCCTCCACACTCTGAGCATTCAATTTTATCCATAAAATCTTTTGCCCATCTTTTTATGCTAGTAGAATTAGCTTCTTTAAATTGATTGTTTATAAAACTAACGATACCTTCAAACTCTATTTTATAGTTTCTAGTAATTCCAAGTGTTTTAGAAGGGATAGAGAATTTTTCATTGCCCCCATGAAGAATTATTTGCATTGCTTCTTCAGGGATTTTGGCTATAGGATCTGTGATTTTAAAATTATAACGCTCTGCTATAACCTCTAATTGTTTAAAAATCCATGATTTTTTATATTCTCCCAAGGGCACAATTCCACTGTTTTTTATTGAAATACTATGATCTGGAATTATTTTTTCAATGTTTATTTGATGTATAGTGCCTAATCCACTACATGAAGGACACATTCCTTTTGGAGAATTAAAAGAAAATGTATTAGGTTCTGGATTTGGATATGATATACCTGAAGTAGGACACATTAAATTCCTACTAAAAAAACGTGCTTTTTCCTTTCCGTGTTCTAGTACCATCAACACATCATCTCCACGATACATAGCTGTATTAATGGTTTCTGCTAACCTCTTTTGCGCATCTTCGTCATCTGAAACTAATAGTCTATCTATTACAATTTCAATATCATGATTTTTATAACGATCTACCTTCATTCCTTTTTGTAAATCTAAAATCTCACCGTCTACTCGTACTTTTACAAATCCTTGTTTAGCTATTTGTTCAAAAAGCTCTCTATAATGACCTTTTCTTGATCTAATAACTGGAGAAAGAATATTAACTCTCTTTCCATTAAAATCTTTTAATATTAACGCTTTGATTTGATCGTCGTTATAACTTATCATCTTTTCACCAGTTTGATAACTATAAGCGTCGCTTGCACGTGCAAATAATAGGCGAAGAAAATCATAGATTTCTGTAATAGTACCAACCGTAGAGCGTGGTGATTTGGAAGTTGTTTTTTGTTCAATGGCAATCACAGGAGAAAGGCCATCAATTTTATCTACATCAGGACGTTCAAGGCCTCCTAAAAATTGTCGTGCATAAGCAGAAAATGTTTCAATATATCGTCGTTGCCCTTCTGCATAAATAGTATCAAATGCTAGAGAAGATTTACCACTTCCTGATAGCCCTGTAATGACTACTAGTTTTTCACGAGGAATAGTAACATCAATATCTTTAAGATTGTGAACGCGAGCACCGCGAACTTCAATATGCTCTTCGTAATTTGTCATAAAAAATTAAAGATGCAAAAGTACGCTTTTGATGACTAAAAACGAAGGAAGTAATATTTAGATTTTAGTTAATAATTAATAAATAGTAATAATAAAAACAATTATTATTGACTACTACTTTCATTTAGTTTCTTTTTCTTCCAGTAATGTAATCGCTTGCCCTTTCCAATCATCTCGTTTTATTCTTCCTGGAAAAAACTCAATCAATTTTGTAACTGTTTCCATATCATGATCAGAAAATCTACTAATCTGTTTAAAAGTATAAATTTCAATACTATTCAATTTTTTTTCTATAAAAGGCCCCACACCACTTATTCTCTTGAGATCATCTTTTTGAGAAGCATCTGCTACCCCAATATTTCCAAAGTTTATATGTGGTTTAGCTTTTTTATTAGACGATTTCACTCCTTTCAACAGAAAAGTTTCATCAGGAATCGCTTCTCCACTTCGCCCTCTAGTTTTTACTGCTTTCACTTCAATTTTTTCTTCTTGTACAGGAACACTTTTTTTTAGAGCTTCATTATTTTCTGCAGAAATGATAATTTCTTTTTTACGATTTCTCTTATAGTAACTTCTAGCAAAAAAATATCCTATTAAAAAGCATATAAGACATATGATAAAAGCAATGATATATTCGATAGTAGCTACTGGTTCTAATTTTATGAACATAATTTTTTTATTAATTGATGTTAATTTCTATTCTTCTATTTTTTTTACGGCCGGCTTTAGTTGCATTACTTTCAAAAGGAGATGATTCTCCTTTTGATGTTGAAATAATTTTACTACTTGATATTCCTTGTGAAATTAAATATTTTTTCACATTATTAGCTCTTTGTTGTCCAATCCATAGATTGGCATCAGCATCACCTACATTATCTGTATGACCAATAATTTCTATATTCTTTTCAGGATATTTTTCTAGGTACTCTTTGAGTTCATAAGCATATGCCTTTAACGTATTATCCGGTTGAAACTCTTTTGAAGCGAAACTAGCATAGAGAATTTTACTGACAATATTCTTTTCGATTTCAGTTCTTCTCTCTTTAGTTATGGTCTTATAATCATAAAGAATTCCGTTTTTATAACTAGTGTTTACAAAATCAAAAGATTTTGTTTGGCCTTCAGTTGTTATTCTGTTTTCATTAATACCAAAAGCCACCAATCCTTTTTTAAACATTTCTGCTCTCTTAATACCTAAATCAATATCTTCTTCAGGAGTATTTAAACCTGTAACTACTAATTCTTCGTTTTGATGATTATTTAAATATTTAAAAAACGCTCCATAAATAGAATCTATGGTGCTTGGATAAGTAATACTATCTGTTTTAAAATGAATTAATAAGTCATTTATAGTATTATCTTTTATTGTAATAATAGAATCTATATTCTTTGGAGGTTCTACTTTTACTGTATCTATAATTGAATCTACAGTGGTTGTGTCTGAAGAATTTACATTTGTTTGATGGCATAAGTGCTTAACTTGACAACTATAAAACCATATCCCAAACACAGACCACATAAAAAATATAGTAAGGGCAATTAAAAAATTTTTCATGGAATTAATTTATTTCTGTTAATAAAAATAGAAATTACTTTGATAAGTACAAATTATAAACGATTAAAAATTAAGATGTTAGTTGTTATGCAATCTACTCTTTTATAATATAAATGTTAAAAACTGCAGTATTATTTGGGATAAAGTTCTAAATTCTATTAAATTTGCACTCGTAAATAATTAATAATGACTTACAATATGTCACATCATCATTTTCATTTTTTCGCTCAGGCGAGGTGAGATCGGTATGTGATAAAAAAAACATATTTATAAACCCGTTTGAGTAGTTTCAAGCGGGTTTTTTTATTTGCTTTAGAGCTATTAAACAGTAATTAAAGAAAAATGACTAAAATTAAAATTGCGATTCAAAAATCTGGAAGGTTAAATCAAGATTCTTTAAAACTCCTTAAAGATTGTGGGATATCAATAGATAATGGAAAAGATCAATTAAAGGCTTCTGCTAGAAATTTTCCTATGGAGGTTTTGTATTTGCGCAATGGAGATATCCCACAGTATTTAAAAGATGGTGTTGTTGATATTGCCATTCTTGGAGATAATTTACTCGTAGAAAAAGGAAAAGATATCACTACAGCTGAAAAATTAGGATTTTCTAAGTGTAGGGTATCGCTTGCTGTACCTAAATCGTTTAACTATACTTCTATTCAAGATTTAAATGGAAAAAAAATTGCTACTTCTTATCCTAATACGGTTAGACAATATATAGAAGCTAAAGGGATTAATGCAGATTTACATATAATAAATGGTTCTGTTGAAATAGCTCCTAATATTGGGCTTGCAGATGGCATTGTTGATATTGTATCTAGTGGTAGCACACTATTTAAAAATAATCTTAAAGAAGTAGATGAGCTTTTAAAGAGTGAGGCAGTATTGGCTGTATCTCCTTTAATATCTGAAGAAAAACAACGTATTCTTGATAAATTGAGATTTAGGATACAATCTGTTCTAAGAGCTCGTAAATCAAAATATATATTGTTAAATGCTCCTAATGATAAAATAGATGCTATTAGCAAAATTCTTCCTGTATTAAAAAGCCCAACAGTACTTCCATTAGCAGAAGAAGGTTGGAGTTCTTTACATTCTGTTATTGATGAAAAAGCTTTTTGGGAAGTAATAGACGAATTGAAAGCAAATGGAGCAGAAGGGATTTTAGTTTGCCCTATTGAGAAAATGGTATTGTAATGTATTTGATTGAGTTTGTAAAAAATAAAAATATAAAATCAATTATTCCTTTATTGGAAAAACTGAATCCAGAAATTCCTACTCAAACATTGAGTGAACGTTTAGATAAAATGCTTCTGAACGGATATAAATGTGTGGGAATATATGATGAAGAAAAGCTTATTGGTATTTCTGGAATATGGATTTTAGTGAAATATTATATAGGAAAACATATTGAATTAGATAATGTTTGCTTACTGCCAGGCTATAGAAATAAAGGAATAGGTAAATTGTTGACAAAATGGATTCAGCAATATGCAAAATCTATAGGGTGCAACGCAGCAGAATTAAATTGTTATTTTGAATAGTGAAGCTAGTCAAAGATTTTGGAAAAACCAAGATTATGAAATCGTAGGATATCATTTTCAAAAGAAATTTTAATAATGAATAAGATATACAATCCTAATATTGAAGAATGGTCTACATTGCTTAAGCGTCCTACACAAACAGTAGCTGATATAGAAACTACTGTATTAGAGATTTTTAATAATGTTAAGAAAGAAGGAGATGTAGCTATCCATAATTATACTAAAAAATTTGATGGAGTGTCATTAAACTCTTTATTAGTTACTTCAAAAGAAATAGCGGAAGCAGATGTACTAGTTTCTAATAAATTAAAAGAAGCAATACAATTAGCTAAAACGAATATAGAAAAATTTCATAAAGCACAACAAACCTTAAAGGTAGAGGTTGAAACTGTTAATGGTGTTACTTGTTGGCAGGAAAAACGCCCAATTCAAAAAGTTGGATTATATATTCCTGGAGGTACTGCTCCACTTTTTTCAACTATCTTGATGTTAGCTATTCCTGCTGCTATTGCTGGTTGTAAAGAAATAGTTTTATGTACACCTCCAAATATAAAAGGAAAGATAGACCAAACTATTCTATATACTGCATCACTTTGTGGTATTACACAAATATTTAAAGCAGGAGGAATTCAAGCCATTGCAGGAATGACTTTTGGAACAGAAAGCATTCCAAATGTGTATAAAATTTTTGGCCCTGGAAATCAATTTGTTACTGTAGCCAAACAGTTGTCTACCAAATATGGAGTTGCGATTGATATGCCCGCAGGGCCCAGTGAATTATTAGTAGTAGCAGATGATACTGCTGATGCTTCTTTTGTGGCTTCAGATCTTTTATCTCAAGCAGAGCACGGAAAAGATAGCCAAGTACTTTTAGTAAGTACTTCAAAGAAATTAATTGAGGCTGTAGAAGTAGCTATAGAAAAACAACTTGCAATATTACCAAGAAAAGAAATTGCTGCAGTTGCAATAGAAAACTCTAAATTAATTTATGTAGAGAATGATCAAATTGCTTTAGACTTAATCAATGAATATGGCCCAGAACACTTTATCATTTGTACCAGTGACACTAATTTTTATATAGACAATGTGGCCAATGCCGGATCTGTTTTTATAGGGAATTATACTCCAGAGAGTGCAGGTGACTATGCTTCGGGAACAAATCATACATTACCTACCAACGGATATGCAAAACAGTATAGTGGAGTTAATCTCGATAGTTTTATGAAATCTATTACTTTTCAACATATATCAGAACAAGGTATTTTAAATATAGGAGAAGCCATAGAAGTAATGGCTGAAGCAGAAGGATTACAAGCACATAAAAACGCAGTAAGTTTACGATTAAATGCATTAAAGAAATAGAATATGAAAGATTTTAATCTCACTTCTTTTGTTCGGCCAAATATCTTAGAATTGCAACCATATTCATCTGCGAGAGATGAATATAAGGATGCAAGTAGTGATATGGTATTTCTAGATGCAAATGAAAATCCATTTGAAAACGGAGTAAATAGGTACCCAGATCCACAACAAAGAGATTTAAAACAAGAGCTGGCTAAAATTAAGATGGTGCGAGATTCTCAAATATTATTGGGGAATGGAAGTGATGAAGTATTGGATCTTATATTTAGAGTCTTTTGTGAGCCTTCTTTAGATAATATAATTACATTACCACCAACGTATGGAATGTATGGAGTATTAGCCAATACGAACAATATAGAAAATCGAAAAATAAACCTTACTTCAGCTTTTGAACCTGCTATAGAGAGTATTATAAAGGCATCAGACAAAAACACAAAATTATTATTCTTATGTTCTCCTAATAATCCTACCGGAAACTCATTTTCATCAGATGCTATAATAAAACTCCTTTCATCTTTTGATGGTTTGGTAGTTATAGATGAAGCTTATATAGATTTTTCAGAAGAAGATAGTTGGCTTACTAGATTGGATGAATATCCTAATCTTATTGTTACACAAACATTATCTAAAGCATATGGTGTTGCAGGCATTAGAGTAGGTGTATGTTATGCGTCAGAAGAAATAATAACCATTTTAAATAAAATCAAGCCTCCTTATAATGTGAATAAATTATCGCAAGAACGAGCTCTAGCACGTGTGATAGACCAACAAACTATAGAAGATGAGATAACAAACATATTGAGAGAAAAGAAAACCGTAATCTCTCAGTTAGAAAAAATTCATTTTATCAGAGAAATTTATCCTTCTGATGCAAATTTTATATTGGTAAAAGTAGATAAGGCAGCTAAAACATATCAAGAATTAATAACACGAGGAGTTGTAATACGAAATAGAAGTTCACAACCATTATGTGAGAATACCTTGCGTTTTACCATTGGTACAACTATAGAAAATAAAAAATTGATCGAGGCACTTAAAGAACTAAGTTGATTAATCGACATGATTAAAGATTAAGTGAGATAGTAAAAAGCAATAAAAATAAATACATGAAACGAGTTTTATTTATTGACAGAGACGGAACTATAATAAAAGAAACTACAGATGAGCAAATTGATGCGTTTGATAAATTAGTTTTTTATCCGAAAGCGATTTCGTATTTAAGTAAAATTGCAACCGAATTAGATTATGAATTGGTGATGATAACCAATCAAGATGGTCTAGGGACTGAAATTTTTCCTGAAAATACATTTTGGCCAGTTCATAAATTAATCGTTAATACTTTTAAAAATGAAGGTGTCGTTTTTGAAGAAGAGTTTATAGACAGAACCTTTGCAAAAGACAATGCACCTACAAGAAAACCTAACACAGGTTTGCTTACTAAATATTTTTCAGAGGCATATGATTTAGAAAAATCGTTTGTAATAGGCGATAGACTTACTGATATTGAATTGGCAAAAAACCTTGGAGCTAAAGGAATTTATATCAATGATGAAACACATCTTGGGACAGACGAAATCACTGTTCAACGAAATGATCTAGATACTCATATTGCATTAGAATCGAATGATTGGCAACGAATTTATGAGTTTTTAAAACTAGAAAACAGAACGGCAAGCATTAAAAGAAAAACGAATGAAACCGATATTGATATTGATTTAAATCTTGACGGTACCGGAAAAAGTGATATTAAAACTGGGCTTGCTTTTTTTGATCATATGTTAGACCAATTAGCACGACATGGTCAAATGGATTTGAAGATTAAAGTAATTGGCGATCTAGAAGTTGATGAACATCATACTATTGAAGATACAGCTATAGCTTTGGGGGAAGTTTTTAATAAAGCTTTAGGGAATAAATTAGGGATAGAACGTTATGGTTTTTGCCTTCCAATGGATGATTGCCTGGCCAATGTAGCTATAGATTTTGGAGGAAGAAATTGGTTAGTGTGGGAAGCAGATTTTAAACGTGAAAAAATAGGAGAGATGCCCACAGAAATGTTTTTTCATTTCTTTAAATCGTTTACAGATGGAGCAAAAGCGAACCTTAATGTAAAAGCAGAAGGAACCAACGAGCATCATAAAATTGAAGCTATTTTTAAAACCTTTGCAAAAGCAATAAAAGCAGCTGTAAAAAGAGATACAGAGAAATTAATTTTACCCTCAACTAAGGGAATGTTATAAGAAGTTATATAATGAAGATTGTTATCATAGATTATGGAGCAGGGAATATACAAAGCATTATTTTTGCGATTCAAAGATTAGGGTATAATGCAGTATTAAGTAGTGATCCTGAAGAGATTAGCACGGCCGATAAGGTTATTTTTCCAGGTGTGGGAGAAGCGAGTAGTGCTATGAATAAATTAAAAAAGACAGGATTGGATACGCTTATTCCAACTTTAAAACAACCTGTGTTAGGCATTTGTTTAGGAATGCAATTAATGTGTAATTATTCTGAAGAAGGTTCAACTAAAGGATTAGGTATTTATGACGTAGATGTAGTTAAATTTTCTAATGCTTTAAAAGTCCCACAAATTGGATGGAATCAAATAACAACATTAGATTCCTCTCTCTTTAAAGGTGTGGATGAAAATGAATATATGTATTTAGTACATAGTTTTTATGCTCCAATAAGCAATAATACAATTGCTCGTACTAGTTATGACACAATATACTCTTCGGCATTGCAAAAAGACAACTTTTACGGAGTGCAATTTCACCCAGAAAAAAGTAGTACTGCCGGAGCTCAAATTTTAAAGAATTTTCTAGAATTATAAAATGGAGAAATTAGATACTATAGAGCTTACAAAGGGAATAACTGAAAAATGGAAAAACTTTCCTGTAAGTGATATTAATGATCATGTAGTGCGTATTAGTGTTTTAGAAAAAGATTTTTTTTGGCATAAGCACACTAAAAGTGATGAATTTTTTTATGTAATTAAAGGGGAGTTATTTGTTGATTTTGAAGGAAAAACCGAAACCCTTACAGATGGGCAAATGATCAAAGTTCCAAAAAACATACTTCATAGAACACGTTCAAATGTTCGCACCACTATTTTATGCTTTGAAACAAAAGACAATGATGTGGAAGGTGACGAATAGAAAATATAAAAAGGATTAGATTACGAAATGAGAATTATACCAGCAATTGATATTATAGACGGCAAATGTGTACGTTTGTCAAAAGGTGATTATAGCACAAAAAAAATATATAATGAAAACCCATTAGAGGTTGCAAAAGAATTTGAAGATCACGGAATTCAACATTTGCATTTGGTAGATTTGGATGGAGCAAAGAGCAAGCATATTGTAAATTATAAAATACTGGAGAAAATTGCTTCTTCTACAAATTTAAAAATTGATTTTGGCGGAGGCTTAAAATCTGATGAAGATCTAAAAATAGCTTTTAATAGTGGAGCTTCACAAATAACAGGTGGGAGCATAGCGGTTACATCGCCAGAAACATTTAAAAACTGGCTTGCAATATATGGTAGTGATAAAATTATTTTAGGCGCAGATGCAACTGATGAAAAAATAGCCATTAGTGGTTGGCAAGAAGAGTCTGATAAAAAACTGATTCCTTTTGTCAGCTCTTATCAAAAAGAAGGAGTGCAATATGTTATTTGTACAGATATAAGCAAAGATGGAATGTTAGAAGGCCCTGCTTTTGATTTGTATAAAAAAATGTTGTCCGAAATAAGCAGTATTAAATTAATTGCCTCTGGAGGAATCTCCACCTTTGATGAATTACCTAAACTAGCTGAGATTGGGTGTGAGGGTACTATAATTGGCAAAGCAATATATGAAGGGAGAATTCAATTGAAAGAGTTGGAAAATTTTATATTAAAATAATAGAGTTTGATAAAAGTGTGATGTACGAAGTATTGAATGTTGGAATTTAAAAATTGGAATTTAAAAATATGTTGACAAAACGAATTATACCATGTTTAGATATTAAAAATGGACGCACTGTTAAAGGGGTTAATTTTGTAGATTTACGTGATGCAGGAGATCCTGTAGAACTTGCCGAAATCTATGCCAATAATGGAGCAGATGAATTGGTTTTTTTAGATATATCTGCTACAGAAGAACGTAGAAAGACATTGGCAGACTTGGTTTTAAGAGTTGCAGAAAAAGTGAATATCCCTTTTACTGTAGGTGGTGGGATTTCTTCTGTTGAAGATGTTGATATACTATTGAAATGTGGAGCCGATAAAGTTTCTATAAACTCTTCTGCTGTTAGAAATCCAGATTTAATTAATCAATTGGTTGCCAAATTTGGATCTCAATGCATTGTGGTTGCCATAGATGCAAAGAAAATTGAAAATGATTGGATTGTTCATTTGGTAGGAGGGAAAGTACCAACATCATTAAATTTATTCTCTTGGGCTGAAGAAGTAGCAGAAAGAGGAGCTGGAGAGATATTATTCACTTCAATGGATAATGATGGTACTAAAAATGGATTTGCAAACGATGCTTTAGCCAGGCTTTCTACAACAATTAATATTCCTGTCATTGCTTCAGGAGGAGCTGGAAACATACAGCATTTTGAAGATACATTTATAAAAGGAAAGGCAGATGCTGCATTGGCGGCAAGTGTTTTTCATTTTAAAGAAATAGAAATAAAAGATTTAAAAGAAAAATTGCGTACAAATGGCATTCCAGTACGTTTATAGATAATAAAGAAATTATAGTATAATGAAAATAGATTTCACAAAAAATAATGATGGATTAATACCTGCTATCATTCAAGATTCTCAAACTAAAAATGTATTAATGCTTGGTTACATGGATAATGATGCTTATGCTAAAACCATCGCCACTCAAAAAGTTACATTTTATAGCAGAACAAAAGAACGATTATGGACCAAAGGAGAAGAAAGTGGCCATTATTTACAGCTAGTAGATATAAAAAATGACTGTGATAATGATACATTACTAATAAGTGTAATGCCTGTAGGGCCTACATGTCACAAAGGAACAGACACATGTTGGGGAGATCTAAATACGCAAGAATACGGTTTTATTTCTCAGCTAGAAGCTATCATAACTAATAGAAAAGAGAATGCTGATAATCAAGACAGTTACGTTGCTTCTCTTTTCAGAAAAGGGATCAACAAGATAGCCCAAAAAGTGGGTGAAGAAGCTGTTGAAACTGTTATTGAAGCAAAAGATGATAATGACGAACTCTTTCTAAATGAAAGTGCCGATCTGTTTTTTCATCAATTAATATTATTGCAAGCGAAAGGATATAAACTCAATGATATAGTAGATGTCCTTAAAAAAAGACATTAATAATTAACTAGCTTTTTTGGCTTTAGTATCACTAACCCATCTACCATCTTTAGATTCACCTAAAATGGTAACATCTTTCATGCGTTCGTAATTTTTTGCAGTACGATGCATTTGTTCTTCAGTATCACTACGAAGCTTGATACCTCCAGTTTTAGAACCTTTATTTCTTATTTCTATATAAAAACCATCTTTGAATCTGCTGATAGGTTTTGTTGCTGGTCTTCCCATAATTTTATACTTGGTGCATTTGTTATTTGACTTGCAATACTAGTTATTTTTTAACATATGTGTTCCTAACAAATTGTTAAACTTATTTATTTTCAATCTAAATAAGGAGTTGCTGTTAAAAAACAAGATTATATTACATTATTGGTTGTTTGTAAAGTTGGCATATTACTAATTTTTTATTACTTATACAATAAAAACCAATGTTTTAAATTATTACTACAGCGATAATGTATTAATATAATTGAAAATCAGACACTTATAGATATGTGAATTATACTGTTCTTTTCAAAAAAGCCAGGTATGTATTCTCATTTTTATTTAAAATACTAGTATATCTTTTGTCTGAAATTAATGAGATGATATTATCTTTCTTATCGGTATGCCATAATAATAAACCATCTAAAACACAAGGAACTTGTTTTCTTTTTTCTTCGTTCGATACCGCATATAATAAGGCAGAAATGGTTCCTGAGTAGAATAAATGTACATTATGCTTTGTAGCAATTTCTATAGTTCATTTAGTTGTTCTTCATTTAGCATCCCTTCTAGATGATGAATCGCATAGGTTTTGGCTTTATCTTCTATCTGTTTGTAGCTAGATGCATAAACTTTGGTAAATCCAAAATTAAAATTAAGAACTGCTTTTATTCTAAGAATACTCACCAATTTAAAATATAAACTATCAATTAAGCTTTTAAAGCTATACGCAGAAGGATACTTTACAATAAGTAACATTTCTCTGTGATCTTCCTGTTTACCTTGAATTTTTTCAAGAACAATACCTTTAAAAATGGCTTTTCCTCCAACCTTATACACGCTTTTGGAAGCTAACAGATTGTATAAATTATATAATATTTTACTCTTTGTATCAAACCAGTTGACAGCATACAATGGTTCTTTCAAAGATATTTGTGGGGAGACCGCTTTGATTATGACAGTTCTGTCTTTTGCTATTTTGCATTCTATTTCTTCTGTAACTGCCATGTTTAATTTTTAATGTTCTTTTTCTATTTGTACAATCTGTCCAGAAAAAGCAGCATTTCCAGTTAATTTATCTAGTATACTGTCATCAGTAATTATATTCACATTACTTCCTGGTTTCTTTTCTGCGATTTCAAGTTTTGTTCCTTTTTTAATATGTCCGTAACCGTGCGGAATACTTATAACTCCAGGCATAATATGGTCATTTAACTCTAATGGAATATTAATTTTACCAACTTTGGAAGAGACCATAACATGATCCCCTTCTTTTAAATGCAATCTTTTTGCATCAGTTTCATTAATCATAGCTGTACATCTGTTTTTACCAGTCATTAGCTTCTCATTATTATGCATCCATGAGTTGTTACTCCTTAAATGCCTTCGTCCTATTAAATAAAATTCATTAGGCTCATTTATCATTTGTTGGTTTTCAAATGCTGCTATCAACTCTTTCATTTCATTTATAAATAGAGAAGGAGCTAGGTTGATTTTTTGATTTACTGTTTTTAGTGATTGAGGTAACATAGGAATTAAAGGACCTAAGTGAACTCCATGAACAGATTTTTTAATTTTTCTTAAATTCAATCCAGTAAACAAACGCTGAAAGCTGCCTAAATTACCGTATGGTCCAAAAAGCAAGGCTATTTGCAATAACCTTTTTGGAGTACTGAACCTATAGAATAAAGAAAGTTTCTTTTTAGAAAAGCGTTTCGTTAATGCTTTTAATATTTCCCAGTCATGACGTTGATATTCTTTAGGTCTAAATAATGCTTTTGAGAATTTAGCATTGTTCGAAACTGAAAATGTATTAAAAATAAGATCATAGTGATCTATTTCTAAGCCATTTGTAGGAGGTAAAATAATATCTGCATGTCTGGTGGTTTCATTCAAGTAAATATCGATAGAAACCATAAAGTCTAATGTTTTTAAAGCTTTGTCTAACTTTTCAGAATTTGGAGATGATAGAACAGGATTTCCTGCATTGGTGATTAATGCTTTTATTTGCCCTTTTCCTTTTGTTAAGATTTCTTCCGCTAGTACAGAAACCGGAAGTTCTCCTTCAAATTCGGGTAAATTTCTCACCCTACTTTTCCATCTTCCATAGGCATTATGCCCCTTTTTTGTTCGAATAATGGGGACGGCGGGTTTTGTAAACATCGCACCACCTTCTCGATCAAAGTTTCCGCTTATAATATTAATGGTATTAATTAACCAATGGCACAACCCGCCATATGATTGTGTACTCACACCCATTCTTCCATAAATAACAGCATTTTTAGCTTCTACAAAATCAGAAATGATGTCTTTTATAATACTAGAAGCTATGCCAGTAATAGAGGCCACTTTATCAAGAGAGAAAGGGTTGGCAATAGTCATTAACTCTTCAAAGCCAAGAATATGATTTTCTAAGTGCCTTAAGTTGTATTTTTTTTCTTTTAGAATAGTATGAAGTATTGCTAATAAGAGATAAACATCTGTTCCTGGTTTAATGTAAAAATGATCATCTGCTGTTTTGGCTGTTTCTGTTTTCCTAGGATCAATGACAATATATTTTCCTCCTCTTTTTTGAATGTTCTTTAATCTATTTTGAATCCCTGCTGCAGACATAATACTGCCATTAGAAGCTATAGGATTGGCTCCCATGATAATCATGTATTGGGTTCTATCTATATCAGGAATTGGCATTAACATGGCGCTTCCAAACATAAAATAAGCAGCAAAATGGTGTGGAAGTTGATCCATTGAGGTAGGGCTATAAGTATTTTGAGTTCGCAAAGCCTTTTTAAAAGCCCCTATAAACATCATAGAGCCATAATTATGTACAGTAGGGTTTCCTAAATATAAACCAATAGCGTTATTCCCATATTTAGATCGAGTTTGATTTATTTTTTCCCCAACAATAGCATACGCTTCTTCCCATTCAATTTCTACAAAACCGCTTGTTGTTTTCTTTAATGGTTTTTTAAGACGATTTGGATCGTTATAAAGATCTCCTATCACAGCACCTTTTGGGCAAATACTACCTTTGCTAAAAGGATCTTTCTTATCACCTTTAATCGATATGATTTCCGTGTCTTTATATTCAATTTCAAGCCCGCACATCGCTTCACAGAGATTACAAACCCGATAATGTTTTTTCACGTTAGAAGCTTGTTCTTTGATCATTTTAAAAGAGATTTATTTGTTTCAATAACCTCTGTATTCCATAAATCAGAAAATGTAAAAGCCCTGGGGCAATGAGGATAGGCCTCATCTACCTTGAGTAATAAACCCTGTATTAAAATGGCATCTTTGTCTGTTTTTTTTACTTCAACAGTTTCCAGTAATTTAAAAATTGTATCTTTTTGTATAATTTCGACACTGCCATTTACACGAACTGTTTTATCATTCCCTGGAATCATAAAAATAAGCCCTGCTTTATCGTTTTCTGATATATTTTGATAACTATGAAATAATCTATTGCCTTTAATATCAGGAATAAGCAAAGTTTTATCATCGATTATTTTCACAAAACCAGGTAACCCTCCTCTGGGAGAAGCATCACAATTTCCGTGTTTATCTGAGGAAGCCATTACTAAGAAAGGAGACTTTTCAATAAATTCAATAACAGCAGATGACATATAATTTAAAACCTTTGTAGTTGCGCGTTCAGAGGGTTGCCCGTGTAATTCTCTAAGTTTTTCAAATCTATTCTCCACGATATCTTATTTGATTTTAAAGATAGGCATTCTATGAGAAATTTAATAGTGTTAATTACAAAATAAACCGATTAGTATAAACAAGGTTAGAAATTATATGAATATGAGTATTGAATACTACGATTTTTTACGAAATTTACTTTTTAAAATGAGTATTTTTTATGAAAACAGGAAAGCGTTATTATTATCTTATCACGATACAATTTTTGGGGTTCAGGTATCATGGTTGGCAAAAACAGCCAGATGTTATTACTATAGAAGATATGGTGCATAAAACAATTAGTTTTGTTTTAGGAAAAGAAACCCGATTTAAAATACTTGGAGCTAGTAGAACGGACGCTAAGGTATCTGCTCAAGAAGCAGCTTTTGAATTATTTCTTTATGAAAAACCACTAGAAGATATAAATAGTTTTATAAATAATTTTAATGCAAATTCACCATCTGATATTAAGGGAGTTAATATAATTGAGGTAAATAATAAGTTTAACATTATCCAATCTCCCAAAACTAAAGAATACATATATTTATTCTCTTTTGGAGAGAAAAATCATCCATATGCATCTCCTTTTATGGCTAATATACTAGAGGTCTTAGATATAGAACTTATGAAGGAAGGCGCCAAATTGTTTGAAGGGAACCATTATTTTAAGTCATATTGTGGAAGATCTAATGAAAATAAAGATTTTAACAGAGAGATAATAGCATGTGGACTGATTGATAATACTTTACTGACTGCAAACTTTTTCCCTGCTAAAAGTTATGCATTACATGTTAAAGGAGTTGGTTTTATGCGTTATCAAATACGTCTTATTATGGGAGCTCTTATTTTACTTGGCAAGAAGGAGATTACCCTTGAGTTTATTGATGCCAGTTTAAAAGAAGGGAGTACTCATTTAATTAAACATATTGCTCCAGCATCTGGATTGCACCTTAATTCTCTTAGATTTGGTGATGACTTATAGTATTTCTTATTGTTTTTTTAGCATTGTTAAATAAAGTGCTTCTACCTTATCTCTGGCCCATGGGGTACGTCTTAAAAATTTTAAACTAGATTTTACAGACGGATCATGAGTAAAACAACGTATTCTTATTTTAAACCCTAAATGCTCCCATCCGTAATAATCAACGAGTTCATTGATAATAGCTTCTAACTTCTTGCCGTGTAATGGATTGTTTGGTTGCTGTTGCATAAAACGAACCTTATCTTTATTTTTTATTATTGCGAGAATTGTTGGCTCTTGATTTTTTATTCCTATTTCGATTGCGATTCTTATTTTTATTATTGGAATTAGAGTTATTACGCCTGTTTTGAGGTTTTTTAACTACGGGCTCTTCAGATTCAAATCCTTCAGGAGTTTCAGAGAAGATTTTCATTCCAATCAATTTTTCAATATCTTTTAAATATTGCCTTTCATCTGGTTGTACAAGTGACATTGCTTCTCCGCTTGCTCCAGCTCTTCCTGTACGACCTATTCTATGAACATAATCTTCAGATATGTTTGGCAATTCATAATTTACTACATGAGGTAATAAGGGAATATCTAACCCTCTAGCTGCAATATCTGTGGCTACTAAAACACGAATCAATCCATTTTTAAAATCAGCCAGTGCTCTAGTTCTAGCCCCTTGACTCTTATCTCCATGAATAGCAGCAGCAGTAATGTTATTATTCGTCATTTTTTTTGCCAATCTATTAGCTCCATGCTTAGTTCTAGTAAACACTAATACTTGACTCCAATTTTCTTCTGCTATCAATGTGATTAAAAAACGTGCTTTTTGATCCTTAGGTAAGAAGTATGCTTTTTGTGCAATAACATCTACCGTTGAGTTTTCAGTGGCTACCTCTATTTGAATAGGCTTATTTAATATACTAGTTGCTAACGCCTTTATATCTTTTGAAAATGTTGCAGAGAAGAGTAGGTTTTGCCTTCTAACAGGCAAGAGCTTCATTATCCTGTTAATGTCTCTTAAGAATCCCATATCTAACATACGATCTGCTTCGTCTAAAATCAAAATTTCTACTTTGGCTAACGACAATTGATTTTGATTTTTTAAATCTATCAAACGCCCAGGAGTAGCTACTAATATATCTACTCCTTTTTTGAGTTTTGTAACTTGAGGCTTTTGGCTAACGCCACCAAAAATAACAGTAGACCTAATATCTGTAAACACACTATATTCTCTAATATTTTCGTATACCTGTGCTGCTAATTCTCGCGTGGGTGTTAATATTAAAGCACGAATAGGTCGGTTTTGTGATCGCTCATTTTTTGATAACAAATGAAGTACAGGCAAGGTGAAACCTGCAGTTTTACCAGTTCCTGTTTGTGCAGAAGCTAAAACATCTCTTCCTTTTAATATAATAGGGATTGATTTTTCTTGAATAGGTGAGGGTTGTTCGTATCCCTTTTTATCAATGGCTTTCAATAGTGCTTTGGATAAGCCTAATGAGTTAAATGACATACTATGAATTTGAATTATAAGAAATTTATGCTATTCAATAACCTCTTTAAAGATTAGAAGAATAAATTTTCTTTGATGAAGGGCAAAAGTACAGCTTATTTTAAGGAAGTTAAGCCCTTAATTAAAAATAGCGTAAGGATCTATCGCACAGGTATTTAAAAAAAATACTATTTGGTATTTTTTACATATCAAACAAATCTGAAGACAGGTATCTGTCTCCTCTATCGCATATAATAGCTACAACAACACCCTCTTTTAAGCCTTCACACAATTTCAAAGCTGCAGTTACAGCACCGCCACTACTCATTCCTGAAAAGATTCCTTCTTCTTGAGCCAATCGTTTTGCCATTACTCTTGCATCAGATTCACTCACTTCAATTACTTGGTCTACTTTTTTTGGGTTAAATATTTTTGGCAAATATTCTACTGGCCATTTTCGTATTCCCGGTATTCTTGATTCGTCTGTAGGTTGTACTCCAACAATTTGTATTGCCGGGTTTTTCTCTTTCATAAAAGTAGAAGTACCCATAATGGTTCCTGTTGTACCCATCGAAGAAACAAAATGTGTTATCTCTCCTTGAGTATCTCTCCATATTTCTGGTCCAGTACTTTTGTAATGTGACTTCCAATTATCATCATTGCCAAATTGATTTAGCATATAATAACCCTCTTCTTCTTTTACTTTAGCTTCAGCATAATCTCTAGATCCTTCAATACCGACATCAGAACTTGTAAGTGTTACCTTAGCACCATACGCTCGCATGGTTTGCACACGTTCTTTTGTAGAGTTTTCAGGCATTACCAACTCTATATTTAATCCAAAAATCCCAGCTATCATAGCAAGCGCTATTCCAGTGTTTCCACTTGTAGCCTCTATTAGCTTGGTCTCCTTGTTGATATCACCTCTATCTAATGCGCTTTTAATCATATTATAAGCTGCACGATCTTTCACACTACCACCAGGATTATTTCCTTCTAATTTGAGTAACAAGGTAACATTAGGATTTTTAAGAAGTTTAGTAACTTTTACTAGGGGAGTGTTGCCAATTTGGTCAACTATGGTTTTACTCATGAAATTGCATTTTTAATTTTTATCACCGGATCATGCGATACTATAGAGTTTTCAGCTACTGAACTAGTCAACCAAGCATTTCCACCAATAATACTATTAGCGCCTATGATGGTTTCTCCACCTAAAATAATGGCATTTGCATAGATGGTTACATTGTCTTCAACAGTAGGATGTCTTTTAGTGTTTTTTAGTTCTTTAGAAACGCTTAAAGCTCCTAAAGTTACTCCTTGATAAAGTTTAACATGGTTTTTAATGATTGTAGTTTCCCCAATAACTATACCAGTGGCATGATCTATAAAGAATGACTCACCTATCTGAGCACCAGGGTTTATATCTACTCCTGTAAGTTTATGAGCGTATTCTGTCATAAGACGAGGAACTAATGGAAGGTTGATTTTGTAAAACTCATGACTTAATCTATAAATAGCTATAGCAAAGAATCCTGGATATGCTAGGTATACTTCTTCGACAGAGTTAGAAGCGGGATCATTTTCATAAATAGCTTTGGCGTCTAAATTTAACTTATGAAGTATTTCTGGTAGTTTTTTCACAAACTTATCCCATGTTTCAGAACATGTATCTAATTTATCCCAGCAAGCTATTTCTAATAAAGAAGTAAATTCATCTTCTAATAACATCAGATGCGTTTCAACATCTGTTTCTATATCAAAAAGCGTATAAAATAAATGATCTGTAAAAGTCTCTGTCTTTTCTTTTAGCTTTAGCTTTAGATTAGGGAGAGTCTTTTCTTTTTGTTTTTTTATATTTTCTATAATAGTAGGCTTATCCATAATCTCCTTCTGTTAACAATTTTTGCTATACAATTTAACAAATAAATTCTTTAGTCATACGTAGTTCAAAAAAACTACAATCGAAATAAGTAAGTAAAATTAGCATATTAATGCTACAATGAAGCTTTTTTAATAACTAAAGAAGTAATATTTAACATTTTTTTAATTAAACTAAATGGCCTAATTGTTATGTTTTTACTTTAGAGTTAGAATATGGGTTATAAGTATCAAAAAAAAGATATTTTAAAAATTGGATATGATGTTTTGCGTAGAAACAACTATCATCATACTGGAATTAATGAAATATTGAAAAAAGCGAATATACCGAAAGGTTCATTTTATAATTTCTTTAAATCTAAAGAAGATTTTGTTTTGCAAATTATAGATTCATATGGAGAAATTAATCGTAATGAAATTAATAAATATTTAAATGATAAATCAAAATCACCCTACCATAGATTAGAATTATATTCTAAGGCATTAATAACCAAAAATGAAACTGAAAAAATTTGACCGGCTGCCTTCTCAATAGTGTATCTAATGAATTAGGCGCCTTAAATGAATTATTAGCAAATGCAACAGATAAAAACTTTTTGAGTTGGTTGTATAGAAAGCACATTAAAGTTTCAAAGAAAATCAAAATACAAATTCATTGTCGTTTTTGTAACACATTTTGATCCTAAAGCATTTGTAAATAGAAGGAATAAAGAATTACTATGCAATATTGATTACTTTAATTTTTTCACAAAGGAATTGATGCCTTTTATAGATACTAAGTATGCTACATCAATCCTAGCAAAGGATACAATGCTTATGGGGATTTCTTTTGGAGGACTTAATGCTTTGTTTTTTGGTAAAAACACTACCATTTTTGGAAAAATAGCTATTATTTCTCCAGCGATTCATCCTTGCTCATCTTTGTTAAAAAATTATCAAAAAGTCAATAAACGTCCTTTTGACATATTTTTAAGTACAGGCAACAAAGGAGATAATTACAAACAAGCACAACAATTAAAAGCTTTATTTGAATCAAAAGAAAATAATTTAAAATACAATGAAGTTCCTTTTGGTCATGATTTTAAAAATTTTAAGGCTAATTATTTACCAATGCTTTCCTTTTTTTTTTAACAGCTAATTTCAATTTTTCTTTAACTTTACAAATACAAACTATTTACAATGATAGAAACAACTACTACGAATCAAATTGCTCAAAGAAAATCTGTATTCCCTCCTTTATATATAAAAAAAGAAATACCAAAAGATATAATTGATGAAATGCTACTAAATGCACATCGCGCGCCTACTCATAAACTTACTGAACCATGGCGTTTTAAAATTTTAAAAGACTCTTCTAAAGAGCGTTTGGGTATGTTTTTAGCTGCGAAATACAAAGAATTAAATAATGGCATTAATTTCTCAGAAAGAAAATTTAAAAAACTTCAAGAAAATCCTGTATTGTCAGATACCATTATCGCTATTATAATGCAAAGAGATCTTGAAGAACGTATTCCAGAATGGGAAGAAGTAGCTTCGGTGGCCATGGCTGTTCAAAATTTATGGTTAACTGCTACGTCACATAATATAGGTGGGTATTGGAGTTCTCCTAAATTAATAACCCATATGGGTGAGTTTTTTAATTTACAAGAAGGTGAAAAATGCCTTGGTTTTTTCTATATGGGATATTATGAAGCAGAAATACCACTTTCAAAAAGAAGTTCTCTAGACGATAAAGTAGAATGGATCTATGAATAATTTAATTTAAATCAAATTAGCACTATGAGTATTGCTTTATCAAAATCTGTTTTTGATTTTTTTAAAAAATTAGAAAAGAATAATAATAGAGACTGGTTTAACGATAACAAGAAAGCTTTTAAATTACTAGAAAGTGATGTTAAAAGTTTTTTTAGCGCTATTCTTTATGATTTAGAACAAGATGATGAAATTGAAAAAATGAAAATGTTTCGCATATATAGAGATGTTCGTTTTTCTCATGATAAAACCCCATATAAAACTCATTTTGCAGCTTCTTTTAGTAGAATAAAACCTAGATTAAGAGGCGGTTATTATATTCGTATTAAATCTGGTGAAAGTTTTATAGCTACTGGTTTTTGGGAACCGGCTAAAGAAGACTTATTTCGTATTCGTAAAGAATTTGAAATGGATACTACAGAAATACGAGAAATAATGAGCAATCCTGGTTTCAAATCAATTTGGGGAACAATGGTAGGTGATGAGCTAAAAACAGCTCCTAAAGGATTTAATAAAGAAGATAAGAATATTGACTTAATCAAGAAAAAGCAATTCATTTTCACAAAAGAATTCACAGACGAAGAAGTATTAACTCCAGATTTTCAAGAAAAAGTCGCAGAAGCTTTTAAAAGTATTCGCCCTTATTTTGATTATATGAGTGAGCTATTAACTACAGATTTAAATGGTGTTTCATTAATAGATTGATCGAATCAAATATTAAGCTACTTTTTGATTTTCTAATAATAACACTTGATCTTTTAATCGTTCTATAACCATATTCATCATTCTTTTATTTAATGATGATGAGTTTTCTATATATACCAAATACTCTTGCGTTGTAAAATGTCCAATCACCATTCCTTTTAAAGAATTTCTATATTTAATATCTCTTTGAATAGTGTTTTCTATGTATTTTAATTTCTTTTCTAAAGAAAGATTGTAAAAAGCGCCTTTGTGTTTATTGATGTAATTTCTAAACGTTGCTACAAATAGATCATTTTGGAGCTTAATGATAGGGCGTAAGGTGCTATTTTGAAAACGCTCACCGCTACTCATGTTTTCATTTACGATCGCTGATGGAATTTCTGGACGAATATGCAATAAGTTTTGTTTTCGTGTATCCATAATAGAAGTTTTACTAAAGTTATGGAATATAGCCTAGTACAAATAATACAATTTAGATACTTTTTAACGATGTTATGAACAGCAAGAAGCCTTTCAAATAATTTAATCTGAAAGGCTTCTAAATATATATAGAGTGGTTGGTTTATCCTTTTAAAAATTCTTCTGGTGATTTTAATTTAATATCCCCAAGATCATTTTTCTTCAAATAAGCTTCTAATTTTGAAAGCCTTTTCTTTTTTATGGTTTCAAAACTATTTTTGGCTGCGTTAAAGCGAGACTCTATAAGTGCTATGTTTTTAATCTCAGCATTTGATGGACGTTCATAATTAGTAGCTATTTTACTATATAAATCTGCTAGTTTCTCTCTTAATTGAGGTTCTGCAGATCCTACATAATTATCACCAGATGTAATTACCAGCGTTTCTTTAAGAGCATTAAGTTCTTTTTGTAACGAAGCAACAATTTTTTTACTCTTCTTATCTTTTACAACTAGCGCGTTTGCCTTTGCATTTATTTCATCTAACTCATAAACAAGATACGCCAATTCTTCTGTCATATCAAATAACTTTTTTGTAGTAGCCTCCTGCTTTTTTCGATCTTCTAATGTTGTTAAAGATTTTTCGTCGTAAACAACCTCTATTTCAGATTCAAATATTTTTTTCCCCTTGGTCATTACTATTTTATACTTTCCTGCTGGAGCTCTGGGGGAAGTAAACCCTCCAAAACTAAATGTTTTCCCTTTTGCAGTTTTTGGTGTTCTTGTAGTAAAATCCCAACTAACAATGTTAATTCCTTTTTGTTTAGAAGGTTGTAAATCTGTTATTTTATTTCCGTTATCATCACGAATCTCCATGGTCATTTTACCAAAAGTATGTCGCTTTTTGAGATAGTAGATTATTTTTGCCGAAGTAGATTTATTAGCACCTACAAATTGAAGTTCGGTGCTACCTCCTCCAAAGCCATTTTCCTCTAACATAGGCGTTGGTTTTGACGTGAAAAAATGAACATCTTTTTTAAGCACTTCTTGATTTATTTTACGCAAAGGACTTATATCATCAATAATAATAACACCTCTACCATGAGTACCTATCACTAAATCGTTTGTTTTTTTATGTAAATCAATAAAATGTACTGCTGTAGAGGGCATGTTATTTGTAAACTTACTCCAATTTTTACCCCCATTGATTGTAATATATAATCCAAATTCTGTTCCTAAAAATAACAAATCAGGATTCTCATAATCTTCCTGAATGTTTCTTGTAAACCCATAAACATCGTCTGTTATAATAGATTTCCATGTTTTTCCAAAATCTGATGTTTTATAGGCATATGCTTTTTTGTCATTAGTAGTATGACCGTCAAAAACAACATATGCAGTAGCTTTATTGTGTACGCTGGCTTCAATATGATATGCCCATGTGTTTTTAGGCAAACCTGGGATATCTACAGAAGTATTAGCCCATGTCTTACCTCCATTTTGAGTTACTTGTACATTTCCGTCATCTGTTCCTACCCATATTATTTTCTCATCCAATGTAGATTCTGCAATAGTAAAAATGGTACAATGATTCTCAGCTCCAGAATTATCACGAGATAATCCACCAGAACTTTCCTGATCTTGTTTTTTAGGGTCATTTGTAGTTAAATCTGGAGATATTTTAATCCAGGTTTCTCCCATATCCTCAGATTTATGCAAAAACTGACTACCCATATAAAAACGATCTGGCTGATGAGTACTCAACGCCATTGGTGCATTCCAATTAAATCGTAATTTTGGATCGCCTTCAACAGGTAGCGGCTGTATCGTTTTAGTTCTATTTCTTTCTACATCAACTCTCCATACATTTTCTGCCCCTTGCATTTCGGAATAAATAATATTTTTAGTAGGATGTTTTAAAACTCTAAAACCATCTCCTACACCTACACGTTTCCAATCTCGTGCTTCAATACCTCCTGGGGAAGAAGAAGGCCCCCACCAAGAACCGTTATCTTGCAACCCTCCATAAATATTGTAGGGCTCAGCGTCATCTAAACTTATTTGATAAAATTGTGATACAGGTATGTTTTTTACAATTTCCATTGTAGTTCCTCCATTCCATGATCGATATACACCACCATCTGTAGCTACATACATTCTATCAGAATCTTTGGTGTCAAAAACAATATCGTGAATGTCTGAGTGCATATTTCCCAAATCTTTAAAGGTCTTACCTCCATCTCTTGAAATAGAACCACTTAATCCTGCTTTTACTATCACCTCAGAATCTTTAGGGTCTACTGTAATTCTAGAAAAATAAAAAGGACGTACAACCAAACCAAAGTCACTATTTAATTGTTTCCAATTGGTACCTCCATCATCAGATCTATACAATCCTCTATCTTTTTCTTCTTCTGTTTCTAAAACTGTATATAATATTTTCGAATTAGAGGGAGCTACAGCTATTCCAATTCTTCCTAACTTTCCTTTTGGAAAACCGCTGTGGATTTTATCCCAGGTTTTCCCACTATCTGTTGATTTATATAAAGCACTATTTAATCCTCCAGAATTAAAACTCCATCCGGTTCTTCTATATTCCCAGAAAGAGGCATATAAGGTATTTGAATCATTTGGATCCATGACAAAATCTGAACAACCCGTAGTTTGGTTTACATATAAGATTTTATCCCATGTTTCACCTCCATCTGTACTTTTATAAACACCTCTCTCTTCACTATCTCCCCAGAGTGCTCCTAATACACCAACATATATTTCATCTGTATTATTCGGGTTTATTTCAATAGAAGCTATTCTATCAGAATTGGGAAATCCTACTTTTTTCCAATTGGTACCTCCATCTATGGACTTATATAAACCATCTCCTACAGAAACACTATTACGTGTCCAGGTTTCTCCTGTTCCAACCCATACTATTTGATCTGGTTTTTTTGGATCTAAAGCAACTGCACCTATAGATTGGCAAAACTCATCAAAGATGGGATTAAATGTAGCACCACCATCATTAGATTTCCATACACCTCCTCCTGCTGTACCTGCGTATAAAATACGGCTATTGGTTGGATGTAATTCAATATCTGTAATTCTACCGCTCATTAATGCGGGCCCAATTTGTCGGGCGCTTATAGAGCCAAATAATTGCTTCCCTTTTAAAACAATTTCTTCTTGCGCAGAAGTTTGTGATAAAGAAAAAAGCAATCCTATGGCTAGTAAATAGATATGTTTTTTCATTGGATTATTTATTTGATTAATGAAGAAAAAAAATCTCCAACTTTTACAGTGGAGATTTTTTTTATATTTAGGTTGTTATTTTTCTTCTGGAAAAGCAAATTCTGATGCTTCTACTTGAGGGTTTAATTCAATAGTATCTAAACTAATAGGTTGGCTTCCACCTCCTTTTACTCCTTGTGAAATAGAAAAAGGAAAAAATAACCCATCTACTTCTTGATAATCACTTAAAGTAACCTGAGAAATAGAGCCTTTCTGAGGTCCTGTTCTAATTTCAGATTCAATAACAATAGGAACAAAGTTCTCTGTGTCAAAGTAGTAAAAAGAAATGTTTGGCTCTTCTTTTCCGTCTACTTTTATAGGTTCTTGAGTTATTTTAACCTTAAAAGTTTCTGTTCCTTCAACTGTTTCTTTACCCAACAGTTCTATAGAATATCCTTTTTCCTTATAATTTATAAAGCTATGCACTGTTTGTGAAGGGAAATCATTTACATCTAATTTATAATTCTCCGTAGCTTCTGCATCACTTTTTTCAGCTTTTTGTGTTAAAAAATTATGAGCCCATAGTGTTTCTCCGTCATAAACTCCTTGCTTTAGTGTTTGCCCTTGAAACATAATGGAAGTCATTTGTCTACCATCTTTTAATTGAACAATTTCTACTGGTATTTCTAACCCTTGTTGATTGACAATAGCTTTCATTCTAATGCCTTCTACTTTTTCCCAATTACTTTCACCCCCTATATTTTCTAGATAATTATTAATAATTTCATCTGCTGTTTGTGCTTTAACAGGAGCGAATGCTAAGATGAATATTGCGATTGCTAGTGTTTTAAAAGTTTTCATGTTTACTATTAGATTTTATATTCTTATTTAATTAGAAGATCAAAATACGAAAATGTTACAATTTTAATTTTCTTTTTTTTACTCTAAATTTGAATATATAAAAAGTAAGCTTTTAAACATGAAATTTGGAAAAGTTGAACATCCTGAATTAATTGATTTTTCATTCCCTATTGATCACCCAGAAACTGCGGTTGTTTTAAATAACAATAAGTCAAAAGAATTAAATATATATGTTGGCTGTGCGAAATGGAATAAACAAGATTTAAAAAACTTTTACCCAAGAGGAACCAAAGATGAACTTGTTTATTATTCCAGACATTTTAACTCTATTGAACTTAATGCTACTTTTTATCGCATTTTCCCACCAGAACAGTTTGCAAAATGGTACGATAAAACACCTGAAGATTTTAAGTTCTTTCCAAAATTATCTCAAGATATAAGTCATTTAAGGAGATTAAATGAAAATGTATATCCTTTTGTTGATTCGTATTTAGATGCTGCAAGTCATTTAAAAGAAAAACTAGGAACTATTTTTTTACAAATGCACAATAATTTTAATCCAAAAAATTGGGATAGAGTAGTGACTTTTATTGAAAGATGGCCAAAAGAATTTAAATTGGCATTAGAGTTTAGACATACTGATTGGTTTAATGATGAAAAGATAGCTCAAGAATTGTATCATCTTTTAGAGGAAAATAACATAACAAATATAATAGTAGATACCGCAGGCAGAAGAGATTTGATGCATATGAGATTAACCAATAATGAAGCTTTTATACGCTATGTAGGCGCAAATCATGAAAGTGATTACAATCGCTTAGATGATTGGATTGAACATATCAAAAAATGGAAAGAAATGGGATTGCAAAATCTACATTTTTTTATACATCAAAATCTAGAATTAGAATCTCCCTTGCTTTCTGCATACTTCATTAATGAATTGAATCAAAAATTGGGAACTTCTTTAACAATTCCGCAAACATTGATTCCTCCAAAAGGATTGTTTTAATATAGTACTTCTATTTTATATACTACAATGGAAAACAAAAATAGGATCAGGAAACGTATTAATGCATTCATTTTATAGATGTTTTAGGTTGTTTGTTTTGTTTAATAAATTTAGTGATTATTATTTCTCATTTATTACAAGTAATCAAAGTTTAATGAAAGATTAACAATGAAGTAATAGAAACAAAAAGTTATGTTAAAACCACTTCTTAAAATGACAACTATTATTTCTATCATTAAATTAGCCTCTTACAAAACAAAAATCATGAAAAAAATAAGTATAGTTGCTGTTATTTTATTCTTTACTATAACATCAATACAAGCGCAAAAAACAATTACATATGCTTCAAAAGATGGAGTTACCATTACAGCAGATCTTTATGAAAAGAAAGGAACGACTAACTTCATACTCCTTTTTCATCAGGCAGGTTGGAGTAGAGGAGAGTACTTAGAAATCGCTCCAAAGCTTAATGCAATGGGATATTCTTGCTTGGCTGTTGACTTAAGATCTGGAAAAGGAGTTAATAATATCACAAACCAAACTAATAAAGCAGCAAAATCTAAAGGAAAAGCCACAGAATTTACGGATGCTTTTCAGGATATAGAAGCTTCGGTTGCTTATGTGAAAAAATCTTTTAATCCAAATAAACTGATCGTTTGGGGGAGTTCGTATTCTTCAGCTCTCGCATTGAAATTTGCAGGTGACCATCCCAATAAAGCAGATGCTGTTTTATCTTTTGCTCCTGGAGAATATTTTGGTTCTGATAATTTTATAAAGAAAAGTGCTAAAAACATAAAAATACCAGTTTTTATTACATCATCTAAAAATGAATATTCTAATTGGAAAAGTATTTTTGAAACAATTCCAACTAAATCTAAACAATATTATCTTCCAAAAACTACAGGAAGTCATGGATCACGTGCGCTATGGGAAAAGTTTGCAGATAATAATGGGTACTGGGATGCTGTGAAAGGGTTTTTAAAAACTATTTAAAATATAAAATGATTATTAAAGAACTTTTAAAAAACAGACCAACTGCTAAGGTTGACAATAAAAAGTTGATTCAGACTTATAATCGTTTCGAAAAACTGATTAATGAATTAAGAAATAGAAGACTTCCTATAGATATAATTGAAAAGATTAATATAGAAATTGAATCTGTTAATAAAAATTCAGATTCAGAAGTAATGTTTTTAAAGCATTTGACAATTGGTAAAAGAAGAATATTTAAACTTATTGAAAAGAAATTAAAACTTGTTCCCAAAAATCACTATCGAAATTTATGGATGGTATTGGGAATGTCTTCTTTTGGAATACCATTAGGATTAGTCTATGGGCTAGCTATCGACAATATAGGCTTATTTGGAACAGGATTACCAATAGGAATGGTTAATTGGTATAGGGTTGGGGACCCAAATGGATAAAAAAGCTGCCCGAGAAGGAAATCAACTTAGTCTTTAAGTGAAGTAAGGTCTTTCCCTTTTGGGTATTCAAAAATTTCTAGATCAAAATATTTGATAGCCGCCAATAAATGATCAAAAATATCTGCCGTAATATATTCGTAATTCTCCCATCGTTTATCACTACTAAAAGCATATATTTCTAGAGGAGTCCCGTGAGGGGTTGGTGCCAATTGACGCACCATAATCATCATATCTTTATTAATTGCAGGATGATCGCTAAGATACGCATGGGTATATTTTCTAAAAAGCCCCATATTGGTTTGGTTTCTTCCATTTATTAGGGATGTTTTATCTGCAACTAATTCATCATTATAAATATCTATATCTTTTTGACGATGATCAATATAAGATTTAATAATAGCTATTTTACCAAAATTATTAAGATCATCTTTTGTCAAAAAACGAATACTATTAGAGGCTATAAGGATAGAGCGTTTAATTCTTCTCCCTTCACTTTCTTGCATTCCTCTCCAGTTTTTAAAAGACCCTGAAATAAGACTATAGGTTGGAATCGTAGTTATCGTGTTATCAAAGTTACGAACCTTAACTGTAGTGAGGTTGATTTCTGTTACATCCCCGTCTGCACCAAATTTTTCTAAGGTAATCCAATCGCCAATACGAACCATATCATTCACAGAAACTTGTATACTTGCAACAAAACCTAAAATAGTATCTCTAAAGACCAATAAAAGAATAGCAGACGTAGCTCCTAATGTTGTTAGGAACTTAAGTATTGATTGGTCAAATACTTCAGAAAAAATAGCTAGAAAACCAAAAAACCAAGCAACCATAATGATTACTTGTGCATAACTATCTATGGGTTTATCTTTAAATGAATCTTTACTTTTTAGAAAATCTCGTGTAGATTTTATGATACTTCTAAAAATCCAAACAATAAGAATTATTAAATAAAGATCTGTTACTTTTAATAGAAATGATGCTACTTCTGGATAATCAATAAAAACAGTAGGAATAAATGATTCTAATAAAACAAAAGGAATAACATGAGCAGCATATTTAGGGAAGTTACTTTTAACTAAAAAATCGTCAAATGTAGATTTTGTTTTATTAGAAAATATACTAAATACTTTTACAACTACGTAGCGTAAAATACGATCTATTAAAAATAAGACGAGTAGCAGTAAAACAGTATTAATAATAACATTTAATAACGTAGCCGTAGCTACTTTATATCCATTAGATACAAGTAAATTGTAAACAAGTCGAGTAATTTTTTGCATTATATAATTAAATACTACTAGTTAATAACACTTGCAAAAATACAAGGAACTAATAATTAATGTATTATTAGAAAAGAATTTAAAACAAGATTAACTTTCTTTATTTTGAATTTCAGACGCCACTCGTTGAACTTCATCTAAAACCCTTAATAAGTTCCCACTCCAAAGTTTTTCTATTTGCTCTTCTGTATAACCTCGTTTTACTAATTCTAAAGTGACATTAAAAGTTTCAGCGGCATTATCCCAACCTTCTATACCACCACCGCCATCAAAATCGGAACTTATCCCTACATGATCTATTCCGATAAGGTTAACCATATAATCGATATGATCTACAAAGTCTTCAACATTTACATCTGGGGCTGCGTTTTCCATTCTGGCAGCAATATCATTACTAATATTCGTAATATTTAATCTATTTGTTCTAAATTTTTTTAATGTAGCTTCATCTAAAGAACTAAACTCAGATCGATCATACCATGTCATCCCCAATGAATCTGCCACTTTTTTGTAGATGTTGGTCATAAATTGGTTTCTGGCTTCAAACTTTTCAGTATTTAAATACGATCTGAAAGCTACCGTTTGCACAACACCTCCATTTTCTTTCATTAATAATAATTGTTCATCGTCTAAGTTTCTACTATGCCCGCACAAAGCTCTTGCTGATGAATGAGAAGCTATAATTGGCGCTTTAGAAAGCGCTATCATCTGTTTCATGGATTCTTTAGATGGATGTGACACATCGATCATAACACCCCACTTGTTCATTTCTTTTACAGCTTCTTTGCCTAAATCACTAAGCCCATTGTATAACCATACTCCATCGTTCTCTCCTGTATTGGAATCACAAAATTGACTATGTCCATTATGAGATAAAGACATATACAACGCGCCTAATTCTTGAAACTTTTGAATATTGGTTAAATCTAAACCGATAGGGTACGCATTTTCTACACCAATCATGGCTACTTTTTTTCCACTTTTATGTATTCGTCTAACATCATCAGAGCTTAGTGCTAATTCTATTTGGTCTGGAGCAATTTCTTCGGTTAATCGGTAAATCGCATCAAACTTATCAATAGCATTATCATATGCCTTTTTGTATCCCTCTGCATTTAAGGAATCTTGCCCTGTATATACAATAAGCCACGAAACGTCCAATCCGCCAGCTTCCATCTTAGGTAGTGTTATTTGTGTGTTTAAATCTTGTGTGTAATTAATACTGTCTGTGAAGTTATTAGTATTGATATCATTATGAGTATCTAACGTAATTACATTCTCATGAATAGTTTTAGCTTTTTCTACTAATGAAGCTGTATCCGCTTCAGAAGTGTTAGAATTATTTTCTTGTTTACACGAATAGAAGGTTGCAATTGTTAGAAATAATACAATATATTTTCTCATTTTAAGGTGGTGTTTTTATTTAAAGGTTGAAAGTTACAAAATGGAAACGAATGACAAGGGACTAGAAACACCTATTTAATAATACATAAGATGACTTTATAAATAGTTCTTTAAAATTTACAGTAAAAATAGTATTACAAAACCACTTAAATTGTAAAATATAAATACGATGAATTATTAAAATTAAGTTAATAGCAGTGCTTGAGTTTCAAACATCTTAAAAGTTTCTTAATTTTATCAGGTAAAAAACACTATTAAAATGAAAAAACTATATGTTATTTCTGTTGTAGCACTTATTGCTTTCTTTGCAATATCTGCTACGAAGAAAACGACACCTTTAACAGCAAATTTTACTGTAGGTAATCCAGAAGTTCAATCAATTAACGCATTAACATTTGGTCCTGAAGGAATTTTATTTATTGGAGATTCTAAAAGTGCAGCAATATTTGCTATTGACACCAAAGATACTGAAACGGTTTCAAAAGCTACTGCTGTAAGAATGAGAGCTTTTGATACTAAAATTGCTGAAAAATTAGGAACAGAAGTTTCAAATATCAGAATCACTGATATGGCTGTAAACCCAATTTCTAAAAATATCTATTTTTCTGTACACAATGCAGATGGAACTCCTATATTATTCAAACTAAAAGGAGAAGAAATGGAAGTTGTTTCTTTAAAAAGCATCAGTTATTCTAAAACAGGAGTACAAGATGCTGTAGCAGCAGACAAAAAAGACAGAAGAGGACGCTCGCAACGTGTTTGGGCAATTGCAGATATGGGATTCTATGATGGAAAACTTATGGTTAGTGGTCTTTCTAATCAAGAATTCAGCTCTACATTTAGAAGTATTTCTTTTCCTTTTAATGAAAAGCAAGATCATGCTTCTTTAGAAATTTATCATGCAGCTCATGCGCAATTTGAAACATTTGCTCCCATTAAAACTTTTACGGTTGCCAATATAAAAGGACAAAACCAATTAGTTGCTAGTTATACATGTACCCCATTAGTTTTATTTCCTATGAATGAACTTAAAGGAGGAAAGCATGTAAAAGGTAGAACAATAGCAGAGTTAGGAGCTGGAAATTCTCCTCTAGATATCATTACTATGGAAAAAGATGGAAAATCATTTTTTGTGATGTCAAACACTAATAGAGCTGTGATGAAAGTGAAATATACTGATGTAGAGAACTATAGTGGAAAATTAACAGAACCTGTTAATGAACCAGGCAAAACGGAAGGTGTAGATTATATTTCTTTACCAATGGTAAATGTGTTGCAATTAGATAAATTGGATAGTACTCAGTTTGTTTACTTGCAGCGTACCTCTAGAGGTGAGCTAATATTGAATACAGCAAACAATAGATGGTTGTAATAAAAAGCAAAATCAAAGCCAGGTTATTTATTCAAATATGCCTGGCTTTTTTATTTCTTCTAATTGGAGTTTCTTGTTCTAAAAAAAGTACTGTAATTAATAATGCAGATATTGTTTTATGGGAAAATTCTAAAGCCATTTCATTACAAATCGACAAAGCTGAGATTGATATATCTATAATAGAGGAAGTCTATATAAGTTTACATACATCTACTGCAAAAACAGCAATCTTAGGAGATTTCATTGAAAAAGAATCATTCCTTGTTTTTTCACCTTTAATCCCTTTAACTCCTGGTTTAAAATATGATATAAATCAAGGAAAATCTTTATTAAAAACAATTACAATTCCATTACCTCCAACAGCTGAAGCTCCTATTTTAACAACTATTTACCCATCAAATGATTCAGTTCCTGAAAATTTACTCAAAATGTATTTTAAATTTTCAAAACCTATGCAAGAGGTAAGATCATTAGATTTTATAAAAGTGATTAATACTTCAACAGATAGTCTGGTCGATGTTTTTTTAGATTTACAACCAGAATTATGGAATAAAGAACGTACTCAATTAACACTATGGCTAGATCCCGGAAGGATTAAAAGAGATTTGATTCCAAATAAAGAAAGAGGGTTACCTATAATCCAAAATAATACTTACGAACTTACTGTTTCCAATTCTTGGAAAGATGTTAGTGGTATTCCTTTAATAAAAGCATTTTCTAAAAAATTAATAGTTGGAAAAAGAGATAATGAAAGTCCAGTTATCGAAACATGGAAAGTTGAAGTGCCAGCGAAGAACACGAATGAATCCTTAAAAATTTTATTTAATGAATCTATGGATGGGGTTTTAGCAAAAGAAGTTATAGAGATATACTCAAGAAATAATACAGTTATTAAGGGTGTTTTTTTTATAACAGAAAACGAAAAAACATTAGTATTTACGCCAAATAAATTATGGAGGGAAGGCCAATATTATATGCTTGTTGATGCTAAGTTTGAAGACTTGGCTGGTAACAATTTAAATCGTCTTTTTGATACAGATTTACACAAAGAAGTTACACTCAGTCAGGATTCTATTCAGAAAAGAAATTTTGTAATTGAATAAAATCGCTTCTTTTAACAAACTTTAAAAGAAGCGATTTTATCAACAACATACTGTTTTAGTTTAGATACTTAAATCTGCATCTTTAAAACCATTATTAAATTTGATATTTGTTGATATTTCTTTAAGACTAGGTTCTGATCCATATTCTCCTTTTTCATTTGGAAAAAAGATATCTCTTTTAGAAGGAATCATTAAACCGTTTATTTCTTCATACCCTACTTTCATAAGTAATGCTGGATCGTTAAACCCAAAAGCTGGCAATGAAAAATAGAATTGATCAACGAGTTTGGTTTCTGGGTTTACAAATAAAATATATGTGTCATTTTGTTCTTTTTTAGTAATTGCCGGATCATAAGTAACCAAAACTTTTTCATAAGCAATTCCATTTAAATCTTCTTTTCCTTGGTATTCATAAACTACTCCTGGATTATCTAATTTAAACATCATTACAAACCAAAAATAATTTGCTTTTCTTAAAAACTCCGTTCCTCCAACTAAAGCGGGGTCTTCCATTTTTTTACCCTTATGAGAAATGTGAGCGTTAACACCATCGTAATACTGGATAACTCCTCCTTCTATGCCAGGCATGACATTAACATCATGCTGTGTATACTTCCCCCAAGACTGTTCTGTATCAAAAATATAACGCTCTACAGACTTATCTGCCTTACCATCCGGATATATATAAGTATAATTAAATTCTACATCATGCTGTTTCCATAGTTTTCCCCATCCACCAGAAGCTGCTTCAACAGCTTTAATTATAGATTTTGGGTTATTTGTATCATAAGTAATAGTAACTTCCTCAACAACTTTTTCTTCTGCAATCTCAGCAGTAGTAACTCCTTCTTTTTTTTCCGTTTTACAAGAAAAAGCAAGTACACTCATTAATACTATAATAATTCCTAATTTGTTTTTTTTCATTTTAATTGTTTTTAGTTCTTTTAATAGATTGTTTACTGCAAATTTTAATTAAATTTAAACTCTTACAAATTTACATTTTTACAAGCATTTATGAGTAAAAGGGATTTAAAAAAGTACTTATCAAGCCTTAAAAAAGGTCAGTTAGAAACTCAGATAATGGATTTATATGAGCGTTTTAAACAAGTAAAAACATATTATGATTTCGTTTTTAATCCTAAAGAAGAAAAAATAATTAATGAATGTAAAATTAAAATATCTAATGAATATTTTCCTCTTAAGCGCAAAAAACCTAGGTTAAGAAGGTCTTTAGCGCAAAAATATATTAAACATTTTATAACAATAGGAGTAAATCCTATATTAATTGCAGATGTAATGCTCTTTAATATTGAAGTAGCGCAATCATTTTCTGCACAAAAAAAAATAAATCAAGAAACGTTTTACAAAAGCATGTTAAATTCATACAAACAAGCTACAGAATTTATAATACAAAATGGACTATTGTCAGATTTTAAAGGTCGTTTGTATACTATTTTTAATGAAATAGAAAAACAAGATTGGATGAATACTTATGATTTTGAAACTGTAATTGCGCTTATAGAATAAAGTTTAAAACATATATAGTATAAAGCTTTGACATTCATTTTATGGAACCCTTAATTTTCAACAACATTATTGTCTAATTAGCAGTATGAAGAGGGTTATCCTCAAGTTTTTTAATATATTCGTTTCGTAATTAATAGTTACGCAATCAAAAATCATCATTTAATCAACATTCATTTTAATTTATGAAAAAATATATATTAATGGTTTTAGCCATAGCTTTAATGGGTACAACCAATATTTTCAGTCAAAAACGAAATAAAAGAAAATCAAAGAATATACCTGTAACAACTGCTACGGTTAAAAAACCTATGAAAAACGGTATAAAACCATATAGACAAGTTATTACTAAAAATGCGGTCACAGATGATGGACTTTTTAAAGTACATAAAATTAATGATAAGATTTATTATGAAATACCTAAAGATCATCTAGATAAAGACATGTTATGGGTAAGTCGTATCTCTAAAGTTCCTGCACGTTTAGGAGGTGGCTTTGTTAATGCTGGAACTAAAACAAATGAACAAGTTGTAAATTGGAGGCATTTTCAAAATAGAATTCTCCTAAAATCTAAATCTTTTAATGCAGTTGCAGATGAGTCGCTACCTATTAGTATTTCTGTAAAGGCAAATAATTATGAGCCAACTATTTATGCATTTAAAATAGAAGCTTTTAGTACAGATTCTACAGCTATTGTCATAGATGTTACTAAGTTTTTCTCAACAGATGTTAAAGCAATTAGTGGGTTGCCTTCTGGTTTTAGAACAGCCTATAAAGTACGTAACCTAGATGCTTCCAGAAGCTTTATTAATAGTGCAAAAAGCTTTCCGGAAAATATTGAAGTAAGACAGGATTTTACATATAATGCATCAAGAGCCCCTTCAGATTCAGATATAGGATCAATTAGTTTACAAATGAATCAATCCATGATTTTGCTTCCTGAAAAACCGATGAGACCTCGAACTTTTGATCCAAGAGTAGGTTGGTTTACAGTAAATCAAGTGGATTATGGGTCTGAAAAATTAAAGGCAGACAGAAAAGAATATATTCGTCGTTGGCGTTTAGAACCTAAAGATCCAGAAGCGTATGCAAGAGGAGAACTCGTAGAACCTGTTAAACCAATTGTATATTATTTAGATCCTGCTACTCCAGAGAAATTGAGAAAATATATAAAGCAAGGAATAGAAGATTGGCAAAAACCTTTTGAAACAGCAGGTTTTAAAAATGCTATCATTGCTAAATATCCTCCTTCAAAAGAAGAAGATCCAGATTTTAATCCTGAAGATATTCGGTATTCTGTAGTGCGTTATGTATAGCAAGTACAACTAGAAATGCTGTTGGACCAAGTGTTTCTGACCCACGTTCTGGAGAAATCATTGAAAGTGATATTGTATGGTACCACAATCATTTAAGATCTTATAGAAATAGATATTTATTAGAAACTGGAGCAGCTAACCCATCTGCCAGAACTTTAGATACCCCAGATGAAGAAATAGGGGAAATGATGCGTATGGTAATTGCTCATGAAGTTGGGCATGCTTTAGGTTTTCCGCATAATATGGCTGCAAGCTTTTCGTATAGTGTAGAATCTTTAAGAGATGGTGATTTTACACAGAAATACGGTTTAGCTGCTAGTTTAATGGATTATACGCGTTATAATTATGTAGCACAACCAGGCGATAAAAATATTCGATTTATCCGTCAAATGGGGCCATATGATCATTATGCTACTAATTGGGGATATCGTGTAATACTTAGTGCTACTTCTACAGAAGATGAGCATGCAACATTAAATAAATGGATATTAGACAAGGCAGATGACCCTAAATACAAATTTGGACGTCAATCTAGTCGTTTTGATCCATCTTCACAAACAGAATGTGTAGGAGATGATCCTATAAAAGCGAGTACTTACGGGCTTAAAAACCTTAAGTATGTAGCTGCAAATTTACCTGAATGGACTTCTAGTAAAACTAACAACTATAACGATTTAGAAGAGCTTTATGGAGAACTCCAAGGAGTGTGGAGCCGTTATATAGGGCATGTAGTTACCAATATTGGAGGAATTTATGAAAACCTTAAAACGCCTTCACAAGAAGGGGTTGTATATACACATGTAGATGAGGCAACTCAAAAAGCTTCTATGAAATGGATACAAGCAAATGCTTTTAAAACTCCAAAGTGGATGGTAGATAAAAACATTTTACAAAATATAGACCATGCTGGTTATTTTGAGCGTTTTAGAAGGTTACAATCTAGACATTTAAACAGTTTGTTGAGCTTTGATAGAATAGGTCGTTTAATTGATGCTGAAACAATAAACGATGATGTTTATTATTCATCTTTAGAAATGCTTAGAGAATTGCGTACTGGTTTATGGAGTGAAATAAGAAATAATACTCGTGTTGATATTTTTAGAAGAGATCTTCAAAGAGCTTATATAGAACGAATGGTGTTTTTAATGACAAATGAAGCAAGAAGATCTTTTAACAGACCTGGTTTTGAAAGTACTTTAACGTACAATGTAAGTCAATCTGATGTACATGCATTAGTAAGAGGAGAATTAAAAGAACTAAGAAGAAGGTTGAGAATTGCGAGAAGCAATGTTTCAGACACTTTAACCCGCTATCATTATGAAGACTGTATTGCTAGAATTGATGCATTGTTTGATACTGGAAAATAATAATTCATATTCAATTTAATTATTAAATTAACAATTTTTGCTAAATTTATTTTGTAAAATACACTAAATTGTATATATTCGAGTTATTAATAAGCTAAAAGTAAGTATAACCCCAAATCCTTATAAATCATGCTATATGACATTTATGGTGAAGAATACATTGAGTTTCTTCAAAATTTAAACGACATTTTAATTACAAATAAATTAAAACAACTGGACTTTTCTTAGTCCAGTTTTTTTTTTACCCTTCCTTTATCTATTTTAAGAGATTTTAGCATTTCAATGTTATCAATTGTAAAAGTAATTGTTAATTTTAGCAATTCATGAAAAACACGATTGATGTAGTTATAATAGGAGGTGGTTTGGCAGGGTTAACAAGTGCTATTCATTTATCCCAAAATGGAATTAAAACAATTCTCATTGAAAAATCTTCATATCCCAAGCATAAAGTATGTGGAGAATATGTTTCCAACGAAATTTTACCATATTTAAATAGCATTGATGCTTCTCCTAAAGTATTAGTTCCAAAAAAAATATCAAAATTTTTATTCTCTTCTACAAAAGGAAAAACATTAAAATCAGATTTGCCAGTAGGTGGGTTTGGTGTTAGTAGATTTGCATTAGATGAGTATTTATATAAAAAGGCAATTCAATATGGATGTAACATTCTGGAAGATACAGTTCTTGATGTAAAATTTGAAAATAACATCTTTTCAGTTATTACAGAAAATAAAGAACTATTACAAGCAACTGTTGTAATTGGTGCTTATGGAAAAAGATCCAATTTAGATCGTCAATTCGAAAGAGATTTTATAAAGAAAAAATCACCATGGTTAGCTGTAAAAGCACATTATAAAGGAGATTTTCCTGATAATCTGGTAGCATTACACAATTTTAAAGGCGGGTATTGCGGTGTTTCTAAAGTGGAAAACAACAGTGTGAATGTCTGTTATTTAGCAAACTACGAGACCTTTAAAAAATATAAAAATATCAAAGAATATCAAAATAAAGTATTGAGTAAGAATACACATTTAAATAAAATATTCAATGACTTTCAACTTGTTTTTGACAAGCCATTAACCATAAGTCAAGTAGCATTTGATAAGAAAAAATCTGTAGAAAATCATATATTAATGACAGGTGACACTGCAGGTTTAATACATCCTCTATGTGGCAATGGAATGGCAATGGCTATTCATAGTGCTAAAATTTGTTCAGAATTAACAATTTCATTTTTTAAAGGAGAAATTTCATCAAGATCTGATTTAGAAACTAGGTATAGAAAGCAATGGAATACCACTTTTAAATCTCGATTGAGAACTGGGAGGTTCTTAGCTTCTTTATTTAAAAATGAACATTTGGCAAAATGGATTTTTAACAGCCTTGCTATATTTCCTTTTTTACTTCCTTTAATAATAAAGAAAACACATGGAAAACCTTTAACAATAAATGATTAATGTTTATTAATACAAAATATAGAACCGAGGAAGAAGAAATCATGGATGATTTCGAAATGGAAGGTGAAACTCTTAGAATTACATTAGATGAAATAGCACAGATTAATAGATTACTTGGAGGAAACTCATTAACATTGAAAGGAGTTGATTCTTTAATAGACAAAGAAGTGTCTAATAGTGTTATTTCAATCTTAGATATTGGTTGCGGGAATGGAGATATGCTTCGAGCTTTGGCAGATTATGCATTAAAAAAGGGATGGAAGTTACAATTAATAGGAGTAGATGCGAATCTTTATACTATTGATTATGCTAAGAAATTATCTGAAGAATATGAGAATATAGAATACCTTCATATGGATATTTTTTCAGATGAATTCTCTAATTTAGAATATGATATTGTAACTTGTACCTTAACACTACATCATTTTGGGAATAAAGAACTTTTAAGTTTGATGTCTTTGTTAATAAAGAAAAGTAAAATAGGAATTGTTGTCAATGATCTTCATCGAAGCTCTATTGCATACCGTCTCTTTCAATTAATAAGCTTTGTTTTTCGATTAAGCGAAATGCCATCTCAAGATGGATTAACATCAATATTAAGAGGGTTTAAGAAAAAGGAATTAGAAGAATTTTCAAAAAAATTAACTATTAAAAATTATAAGATTCATTGGAAATGGGCTTTTCGTTACCAATGGATTATAAAAACTATATGAGCGTTAAAATAAAAACTGTTGCTAAAGAATTACCTCCATATACCAGAAATACTAAAGAAATCCTACCTTTTTTGGATATATGGCTAGATGGGCAAGAAAATCGATTTAAAAGAAAAGTCAAAAAAATATTTGAAAATGCAGCGGTAGATAAACGATATTCTATAATGGGGCCCGAAGAAGTGTTTCTAAAAACATCTTTTGAGGAAAAAAATGATATATATATCAAAGGAGTAACCAAATTAGCAGAAGCAGCTCTTGAAAAGGCGTTGGTGAAAGCAAATTGGAAACCTGAAGAGTTAGATTATATCATCACAGTAAGTTGTACAGGGATTATGATTCCTTCATTGGATGCTTATTTAATTAATAGTTTAAAACTCCGACAAGATATAGTAAGACTTCCAGTTACAGAAATGGGATGTGCAGCTGGTGTTTCTGGAATTATTTACGCTCAAAATTTTTTGAAAGCAAACCCAGGAAAACGTGCAGCTGTTATTGCTGTAGAATCTCCTACGGCTACTTTCCAAATAGATGATTATTCTATGGTAAATATTGTAAGTGCTGCTATATTTGGTGATGGAGCTGCTTGCGCATTATTATCGTCTGATGAAAAAGATGAAGGCCCAAAGATTATAGATAATGAAATGTACCATTTTTTTGATGCAGAACATATGATGGGATTTAAATTGACAAATTCTGGACTTCAAATGGTTTTAGATATTGAAGTTCCTGAAAAAATAGCAGATCACTTCCCTAATATTATTCATCCTTTTTTAGAAAAAAACAATCTAAAAATTGATGATGTAGATCATTTAATTTTTCATCCGGGAGGAAAAAAAATAGTACAAACTGTAGAAGCACTGTTTAGCGATTTAGGCAAAAATATAGATCATACAAAAGAAGTATTACGTTTGTATGGTAATATGTCTAGTGCTACTGTACTTTATGTATTGGAGCGTTTTATGGAAGAAGATCGGAAAACTGGAGAAAAAGGATTGATGCTTAGTTTTGGTCCTGGGTTTTCTGCACAACGTATTTTATTAGAATGGTAAACGATTTTATTGATAATAATTGGGCAGTAATAATAGGAGGTAGTAGTGGCCTAGGTCTCGCTAGTGCAAAAAAACTAGCAAAACACGGTATGAATATCTGTATTATACATAGAGACAGGAAATCTTCTATGCAAATCATTAATGATAATTTTGATACAATAAAGGCTTTAGGAGTTCAATTAATTTCTTTTAATATAGATGCTACACGTAGTGACAAAAGAGATGAAGTGGTTAAGGAGTTAAAAGATAAATTATCAAAAAGCGGCAGGATTAAAACCTTGATACATAGTTTATCCAGAGGAAATTTAAAAGCAATGGTCTCTAAAGAATCACCAATACTTCAAAATGATGATTTCCATTTAACCATAGAAGCCATGGGGATTAGTTTATACGATTGGACGCAAACTATTTTTAAAGAAAAGATATTTTCTAAAGATGCAAGTATTATAGCATTTACTAGTGAAGGGAATACCAAAGCCTGGAAAAACTATGCAGCAGTATCTGCAGCAAAGGCAACTTTAGAAGCTATTACCAGGAATATTGCGCTAGAGTTTGCTCCTTTTGGAATACGAGCCAATTGTATTCAAGCTGGTGTTACAGATACTCCTTCATTTCGAATGATTCCAGGAAATGAACAATTAAAAGAGTTTGCTATAAAACGCAATCCTAATAAGAGATTAACAACCCCTGAAGATGTTGCAGATGTTGTTTATTTGTTATGCAAAGAAGAAGCATCATGGATTAATGGTGCTGTTATTCCAGTAGATGGAGGAGAACATATTAGTTAATTTAAAACTAGTTAATGACTACGAGTGAAATTATAAACAAATTACCTTATGAGTCTCCTTTTTTATTTGTGGACGATCTTATAGAAATAAATGAAAATGGTGTAAAAGGTGCCTATACATATCATGAAAATTTAGATTTTTACAAAGGACATTTTAAGGATTATCCTGTTACGCCTGGTGTTATCTTAACAGAAACCATGGCACAGATAGGCCTTGTTTGCCTAGGAATATATTTATCATCTGATACAGTAGATGATAGCAATACATCAGTAGCATTTACATCGTCTTCTATTGAGTTTTTAAAACCAGTATTCCCAAATGAAAAAGTACAGGTAGTTTCTGAAAAAATATATTTTAGATTTGGAAAGCTAAAGTGTAAAGTAAAAATGATCAATCAAAAAGAAGAGGTTGTTTGTAGCGGTGAAATTGCAGGAATGCTAATTCCTATAAAAAAATGAATAAAAGAGTAGTTATAACTGGACTAGGTGTTGTTGCTCCAAATGGGGTAGGAATTGATGCGTTTACAAAAGCAATTAAAGAAGGAATCTCTGGGGTCAGACATTTTAAAGAGTTAGAAGACTTAAAATTTTCTTGTCAAATTGCTGCAGAACCTGTTTTTTCAGAAGAAAAAAAGCTAGAATATTTATCGCCTTTACAACTTCGAAATTTTGATAGTAGTGGTATTTTATATGGTGTAATGGCTGGAAGAGATGCATGGAAAGATGCAAAACTTCCAATTTTAAATGAAGAAGAACCAGATTGGGATAGTGGAATTATTTTTGGAACAGGGACTTCTGGTGTTAATAAATTTAGAGAGGCTATTTATAAAGTAGATGATTTAAGAGTTAGACGCTTAGGAAGTACTGTAGTTGCACAAACAATGGCTAGTGGAGTAAGTGCTTACCTAGGAGGTATTTTAGGAGTAGGAAACCAAGTCACTACCAATTCATCGGCATGTACAACAGGAACAGAAAGCATTTTAATGGCATATGACAGAATAAAAGCTGGGCATGCAAAACGAGTTTTGATAGGAGGGACAAGTGACAGCAGCCCTTATCTCTGGGGAGGTTTTGATGCCATGAAAGTTTGTACCTATAAACACAATGAGTCGCCAGATAAAGGATCGAGACCCATGAGTGCAACAGCAAGCGGTTTTGTTCCTGGAAGTGGGGCAGGAGCCATGGTTGTTGAATCTTTAGAAAGTGCTCAAGAAAGAGGCGCTACTATTTATGCAGAAATATTAGGAGGTCACATTAACTCTGGTGGACAACGAGGAGAAGGGACAATGACAGCTCCTAATAGTCAAGCAGTGCAACGGTGCATATCCAAAGCAATTGAACATGCAGGAATCCACCCAACAGATATTGATCTTATAAACGGTCATTTAACAGCTACATCTAAAGATCCTGTAGAAATTAAAAATTGGAGTAAAGCTTTAGATTTAAGAGGAAATGATTTCCCTTACATTAATTCTTTAAAATCAATGATAGGGCATTGTCTTAGTGCAGCTGGAAGTATTGAAGGAGTTTCTTCAGTATTACAACTATATCATGGATTTATTTTTCCTAGTATTAATTGCGAAGATATTCATCCTGAGATTTTAAAAATAATTGATTCTGAAAAAATACCACAAAAATGCCTTAAAAAAGAACTCAATATTATAGCAAAAGCTAGTTTTGGCTTTGGTGATGTAAACGCATGTATTATCTTTAAGAAATTTTAAAATTAATGAACAAAGAAGACCTTATTTCTAAACTTAAAACTATAGTAAAACCTTATATTCAAAACGAAGAGGCATATGCTAATTTAAATGAAGAAACAGATTTTATAAACGATCTAAAAATTAATTCTGCTAATTTAATAGATGTTATTCTGGACGTTGAAGAAGAATTTGATATTGAAATAGATAATGATGCCATGGAGCAAATGCTCGATGTGAAATCTGCTATTAGAATTATAGAAGAGAAAATGAAGGCTTAGTGGTTGGAAACGATATTATTGATTTAACTTTAGCTAAAACACAAAGTAACTGGAAAAGAGAAGGATATCTTGAAAAGATATTCACCATAGAAGAGCAAAATAAAATTTTCTCTTCTAAAGATTCTGAATTGACTATATGGTTGTTTTGGAGTATAAAAGAGGCTGTTTATAAAATTATACATAGGAAAACCAAAAAACGATTCTACAATCCTAAAAAAATCCAGATAGAGTTAATCAGTAAAAACGATACAAACTTTTGTTGCAACGTTACTTATAATGATCAGATTTATTTAACGAAATCTAATGTAGCAAATAACTATATACATACCATTGCTGCCAATACTGTAGAAAATCTAGATACTATTATTTCAATTACCAAAGACAAACAATCGTATTCTTTGCAAAATTTAATAAATTCTCTTTTCAAGAGAACTACGCTGTTTGTATATAAAGACAAACATAAAATTCCTAATTTAAAAGATACACAAACTGCTAATGTACAGCCTGTATCTATTAGCCATCATGGCAAATTTATAAGTTTAGCAGGGTTTAATAACTTTTAATATGCTACAAAAGTGGAAATTCTAAATGTATGAGTACTACATTGTCTTCTTTATCACTATCAATATTTATGTCAAAATTTGCTGAATTTACTTTTGCTTCTCCGTAAAGTATATTATTCTTAATCTTAAAAGTTATTTCGGTTGCCTTTGAAATCCCTTTAATTGTAAACATTCCCATAGCCAAATAAGTTTCATTATTTTTAGTTATAGAAGAGCTTTCAAAATAGATACGAGGGTGTTTTTTTTGATAAAAATATTTCTTCCACATCAAATGTCCATCACGTAAAAAATTACCTGTCTCAATTGTGTTTACAGCAACTGAACCACTTATCATAGCATTAGTAAGGTCTTTAGTAGTAGATTTAATAGTACCTTTTATATCGCTAAAACTTCCTTTTACTTTTTTAGATACAAACTCAAAAGTAATTTTTGAGTTTTGTGCGTCAATTTTAATAGATTGCGCTGTTATAAATTGCAATCCCAAAACAAATAACAAAAATATACTTTTTTTCATAATAGAGAATAGATTACAAATATGAGGCCATTATTATAATTTTATTTAGTTCTTGGTCGTGTTTATCTAAAACTCTTTCTTAATTTTGTGTTAATAAAATTTTAAGCTTCTTATTAATTTTTTGTTTTTTTTACAATTAATTAATAATCATATCTTTTAAAATAATGATTCTATAAGCTATTCTTAAATAGGATCAAGTAGTTTTACTTTCATGTTTCGCCCTCCGTACAATTAGATAATAACCAATTAATTAAATTAACTAATTCTATAACTACATGAAAAAAAATTTACTCTCAATTATGATATTTTTCACAATATCATTCGCTTTTTCTCAATCAATTTTCATCAATGAAATTCATTATGACAACAGTGGAACTGATGAAAACGAAGGTTTTGAAATTACAGGGCCCGCCGGATCAGATTTATCTGGTTTTACAGTAGTATTATATAAAGGTTCTAATGGGCTTCCATATAATACAATCAATTTAACAGGAATACTTTCTGATAGTGGAAATGGTTTTGGCTTTATTGCAGAAGTACTTCCAACTAATGGATTGCAAAATGGAGCACCAGATGGTTTAGCTCTAATAGATAACAATGGAAATCTCATTCAGTTCTTAAGCTATGAAGGAGTTGTTAATGCACTTGGTGGGCCAGCAGAGGGTCTTTCAAGTACAGATATTGGTGTCGTAGAATCTAGTGCTACTCCAATAGGTAATTCTATTCAACTAGTAGGTACAGGAACTGTTTTTACAGATTTCAATTGGCAAACAGAATTAGAAAGTACATTCACTGCAATTAATGAAGGGCAAACATTTATTCAACCAATTACAACACCACTTATCAATGAATTTGTTTTTAATCATACTGGATCAGATACTGATGAATTTGTAGAAATTATTGCTCCTTCTAATACAGATTTGAGCTCTTTTTATTTATTGGAAATAGAAGGAGATGGAACTGGGAGTGGAGTTATAGATGAAGTAATTCAATTAGGCACTACTGATGCTAATGGTTTTTTTACTTCTCCATTTGGTAGTAATACATTTGAAAATGGAACCGTTTCATTATTATTAGTAGAAAACTTTACAGGAAGTCTAGGAGATGATTTAGACACAGATAATGATGGAGTTTTAGATATTTTGCCTTGGGATCTATTATTGATGATATCAGTGTTAATGATGGAGGAGCAACAGATATTAATTATGCATCAGTCGTTTTAACTCAATCATTTGATGGAGGTTCATTTACTGTTGGAGGGGCTTCTAGAATTCCTAACGGTACAGATACCGATTCGGCAATAGATTGGGTTCGAAATAGTTTTAGTGGCCAAGGTCTCCCTAGTTTTCCAACAGCAATAGCCAATAATGGAGAAGCGATCAATACTCCTGGCCTTACTAATGAAATTGTTGAAGAAGATACAACAGGAGGAGGCCCTGTTATTGTATTTATTAATGAAATAGATGCAGATACAGAAGGAACAGACACAAGGGAGTTTATAGAGCTTTACGATGGTGGTGTAGGAAACACATCTTTAGATGGACTTGCAATTGTACTCTATAATGGAAGTAATAATTTGAGTTATAATGCATTTGATTTAGATGGATTTTCAACTAATAATGAAGGGTATTTTGTATTGGGAAATACCGATGTTCCCAATGTATCATTAGTGTTTAATAGCAATGGACTTCAAAACGGAGCAGATGCTATTGCTTTATACAATGCAGATACAACTACTTTTCCTAATGGTAGTAATGTCTCTACAGATAATTTAATAGATGCTATTGTCTATGACACAAATGATGCAGATGATATCGAATTAGGTACGTTAAAGGCACATAGTTTACAAAGTTAAAGGGACATAGTTTACACT
>CAYMDH010000007.1:0-98143 GCA_964389205.1 uncultured Flavobacteriaceae bacterium | reverse complement strand
AATTCAATGACATCCTTTTGTACTACAGGATTTTCAATTTCTGTTCTAAAACTTTGCATAATAATCTAGTTAACCTATAGAATTATAGTTATAAGTCGCTAAAGTACTGTTTTATTAACAAATAAAGTTTATTTTTATTCTTTTTTAACGTATCAATGCCTGATTTAAATCATTTATTACATCGTCTACATATTCTAATCCTACAGATATCCTTACAGATCCGTCGGTAATACTTACTTCTAATCTATCTTTCTCAGAAAGCTTACTATGTGTTGTAGATGCTGGATGTGTTACAATAGTTTTAGCATCTCCTAAGTTTGCAGATAATGAGCAAAGTTTTATAGCATTAAGAAAATTTCTGCCCGCTTCAATACCTCCTTTTATTTCAAAGGCAATTATATTACCTCCTAATTTCATTTGCTTTTTAGCAATTTCATATTTTGGATGCGATTTTAGAAAAGGATATTTTACCCAATTTACACTTGGATGCTTTTCTAAAAAGGATGCTACTTTTAATGCATTTTCACAATGCTTTTCAACTCGTACTGCTAATGTTTCTAAACTCTTGGAAAGCACCCACGCATTAAAAGGTGACAATGCTGGACCTGTGTTTCTAGCAAAAAGATATATTTCTCTTATTAAATCTGCTCTTCCCACAGCCACACCTCCTAAAACTCTTCCTTGTCCATCAATTAGTTTAGTTGCAGAATGAATTACAATATCTGCACCATATTGTATAGGTTGTTGTATATAAGGAGTAGCAAAACAATTATCTATTATAAGTATTAGGTTGTGTTTTTTAGCAATACGACCTAACATTTCTAGGTCAATAATATCTACCCCTGGATTTGTTGGTGATTCTGCATATAGTATTTTAGTATTCGTCTGAATAAAAGATTCTATAATCTCTTCTTTTTCATTAATGTCGAAATAAGAGGTAGTTATATTCCATTTAGGCAAATACTTTGTAAAAAGTGTATGAGTAGAACCAAATACTGAACGTGCAGATACAATATGATCATCACTATCTAATAAAGCTGCAAATGTTGAAAATACTGCTGCCATTCCGGTAGCAAAAGCATACCCGCTTTCTGCTCCTTCCATACTACAAATTTTATCTATAAATTCTGTAGTATTAGGATTGGTAAATCTACTGTATATATTTCGTTCCTTTTCTTCAGTAAAAGAAGCTCTCATATCTTCAGCATCCTGAAAAGAAAAACTAGATGTTAAGTATAAAGGTGTAGAGTGCTCCTGAAAATTGGTACGTTCTAAATGCTCTCTAATTGCATTAGTTTCAAAATGTTCGCTCATAATTGTGTCCCGTTTAAAACAACATCGTATTTAATTGTAATTTCTTTATCTAAAGATTTTGAAACAGAACAATATTTGTCAAAGCTCAATTGCGCTGCTCTTTTTGCTTTTTCTCCAGAAATATCTCCTTCTAAAAACACTTTTACATAAATGCCCTTAAAAGGTGTCGCTTCATCTACCTTCTCTCTTTGTCCTTCTGCTTCAACATAGTATGAGGTTATTTCCTGTCGTTGTTTCTTTAAAATATGAATAATGTCTATTGCACTGCATCCAGCCACACCCATTAAAAGAACTTCCATTGGACCTGCTCCATTAATATTTCCGTCTTTTCTGGTTCCATTGTCCATAAGAACCTTATTTCCTCTTTCATTTTTTGCCTCAAATAGATATTCGTTATCTAATCTGTCTAATGTAATTTTCATAGTTTTTAATTTTCTTTAATTCTAGTTTTCGGTTTACAGTTTTCGGTTTTCGGTTTTTGGTTTTTGGTTTTTGGTTTTTAAATAATTTCTATTAAAAATCACTTCTTCTCTGCCAATCTTAATATGTCCCCAAAAACACCTCTAGCAGTTACATTTGCTCCTGCTCCTGCTCCTTGAATAACTAGCGGGTGTTCTCCATATGATTCTGTATAAATCTCAAAAATTGAGTCGGATCCTTTTAATTGTCCTAACGAAGTGTCTCTAGAAACTGACACTAATTTTACTTCTAAAACGCCTCCATCATCTTTAGATAAATCTCCACTTAAATCTCCTATATAACGAAGTACGTGGTTTTCTTTTTGATTTTCTTTTATTTGTTGGTATAATTTATCTAATTCATTTAAATTATTTAAAAAATGTTCTTTACTCCCTTCTCTTAAATTCTCTGGGATTAGGTTTTGTATTTTCACATCTTGAAATTCATTCAGTAAATCCAGTTCTCTAGCTAATATCAATAATTTTCGACCTACATCATTACCGCACAAATCTTCTCTTGGGTCTGGCTCAGTATATCCTAACTCAATTGCTTTTTGCAACAAGACACTAAAAGATGTGTTTTGTTCAGAAAAAGTATTGAACAAATAACTTAAAGATCCCGAAAACACTCCTTTAATACGTGTAATATTTTCACCAGACAAATGCAACCATTTGATAGTATCTATAAGAGGCAAACCAGCTCCTACATTTGTTTCATAAAGGTATTCTTTTTGATTCTTATAAAGTGTTGTTCTTAATTCTTTATAAAAATTATAATCAATTGTGTTTCCTATTTTATTTGCAGAAACTAAATCAAAATTATTTTCAATAAGATCTTTATAATGATTTACAAAATCTTTACTTGCTGTCACATCTACTGCGATCAAATTTCTTAATTGATTTGCTTTTGCGTGGGCTATTATTTTTTCAATTGAATATGTTTCTGCATGCTTTTCAAAGTTTAATTGCCAATTAGCAAAAGAGTTTGTTTTAGTATCTAAAAGCATTTGTTTTGAATTTGTAATTGCAAAAACATTTAGTTTAAACCCTCTTCGCGCAAGAATTTGACTACTATTATTTTCTAGCTGGTTAATTAATGTACTTCCTACCAAGCCTCTTCCAAAAACAGCTATGTTAACTTGTTTCATTTCTTTTTATTTATTTTTTAAAAATTTCTTTTAACAGGATTGTTAATTGTTCAAATTCAATTAAAAAAGCATCGTGTCCATGAACAGACTTTATAGTTTTATGAAAAACATTTTTCTTTACTTTATGTAATGCTGAAAAAGTAACTTTATCTTCTTCTGGTGTAAAAAAGAGATCAGAGTCTACTGAAACGATATAAATATTAGATGTTATGTTAGAAGCTATTTCCAAAAAACTACTTCTTCCTTTTGAAATATCTATCGTTGCCAATAAATGATTCATTAATTTATAAGAAGATACCTGAAATCTTTCTTGTAATTTTTTCCCGTGGTGTAGCAACCAACTCTCAACATTAAAAACAGATAGTTCATTATTTATAGTACGATTGAATTTCTGTTTAAATGACTGCGGGCTCCTATAACAAAGCATTGCATGTAAACGAGCATCATGAATAGGTTGGGATGAGTTATTTAAAATCTGATCTTGAATTAAGCAATTTGCTAGTAACCAATCTGTAGATTTCCAATCGGAAGCAACTGGAATTAAATTTTTAATTAATGATGGGTGCAATGCTGCCATTTCCCAGGCTATTCCACCTCCTAATGATCCACCTATTGCTGCAAAAAGAGAAGTTATAGTAAGATTTTTTAATCCGTCAATAAAAATCTCAGCAATATCTCTTGCTGTAAAATCTTTGTAATTTTCAATAGTAAAGCCTCCTGAACCATTTCCTGGTATATCAAAAGCTAAAACTGAATAAACACTTGTATCTATAAGCTTATTTTCGCCTATTAATTCTTTCCACCAACCTGAACTTCCTGTAACTTCAGAATTTCCTGTTAAAGCATGATTTATCAAAACAACAGGAGCACTCTTTAAAGACTGCCCATACACACGATAAGATAATGGCACATGCTTATATACAACTCCATTAGAGGTTGTAAAATTTATTAAATCTATATAATGTAACGTACTTTTCACTTTAACAATAATTAAAAAATGATTGTTAAGAAGAAAAGCATATACGTGAAGTAAATGTTCTTGTTATCTTTCCTTACGCAATGGTAAAGTAGAATGTAGCACCTTCTTTAAAAGTTAAAGGGTTGCCAAGGCTTCATCGGGTCTATTCCCTCTGCCTTTCTTAATAACAAATCAAAATATATCTGAACTTTTGAAGGTGCAAATTAACAGTATTAATTTATAACCAACAATATTTTTACAAAAAATTATAACTTAAATGCTTCCTTTACAGCAGCAACATAATCTAATTTTTCCCAAGTAAACAATTCTACATCCATTGTTTTTGGAGCTCCATTAGGTTGCGTAAATGTTTTACTTACTGTTTCTGTTTCACGGCCCATATGACCATAAGCAGCTGTCTCACTATACATAGGTTGACGCAATTTTAAACGATTTTCAATAGAAGCTGGACGCATATCAAAAACTTCTGAAATTTTTGCAGCAATTTCTCCATCTGTCATATTAAAAGGACAGGTACCATAGGTGTCTACAAATATTCCCATGGGTTCAACAACTCCAATTGCATAAGATACTTGTACTAAAATTTCATTACAAACCCCTGCGGCTACTAAGTTTTTAGCGATATGACGTGTAGCATATGCAGCACTTCTATCTACTTTACTAGGATCTTTTCCAGAAAAAGCCCCGCCACCATGAGCTCCTTTACCACCATACGTATCTACAATAATTTTTCTCCCTGTCAATCCAGTATCTCCATGAGGTCCTCCTATAACAAATTTCCCTGTTGGATTGATATGATACTTAATATCATCACTAAACAAAGGTTTTAAATTATCAGGCAATTTCGCTACTACTCTAGGAATCAAAACTTCAACAATATCTTTTCTAATTTTAGTCAACATTGCTTCATCTGTATCAAAATCATCATGCTGTGTAGACACTACAATTGCATCGATACGTTGAGGCGTATTATCATCACTATACTCAATGGTTACTTGACTTTTAGAATCAGGTCTTAAATAGGTGATGTCTTTATTTTCTCTACGCAGCTCTGCAAGTTCGATTAATATTTTATGAGATAAATCTAATGCTAAAGGCATATAGTTTTCTGTTTCACGAGTTGCATATCCAAACATCATCCCTTGATCTCCCGCACCTTGTTCTTCTTTACTTTCTCTATCTACACCTCTATTAATGTCATCAGATTGTTCATGAATGGCAGAAAACACACCACATGAATTTCCATCAAACATGTATTCACTTTTGGTATAACCAATTTTATTAATAGTTTCTCTAGCTATTTTTTGAACATCTAAATACGTATTAGATTTTACTTCTCCAGCAAGAACAACTTGACCCGTTGTTACTAAAGTTTCACATGCTACTTTTGAATCTTTGTCAAAAGCTAAAAAATTATCAATTAATGCATCACTAATTTGATCTGCTACTTTATCTGGATGTCCCTCACTTACAGATTCTGATGTAAATAAATATGCCATAAATTCTAAAAAATTATAATATCTAAATTTGATTTGACGATACGTGTAAAAGAAATTTACAAACTGAGTATTTTCAGTTCTAACTGCTTGAGCATTTTTATACTGTTTTAGAAAATTAATCCCTCAGTATAAAAGAGGTTGCAATCAGTCAAATCTTTCCTCTTTTTATAATAGATTGCAAATGTAGAAAAATGTTTTCATTATGGAATAATGTTTAATCTGTTCATTTTTCAATTTTTCACACACACTGATTTCATTTTGTTTTAATAATTGATTTCAAGTAAATGATAAATTACCTTATCTTGTGCTATCAATTTAATTCTTCAATTTTATGTTTCGCATTAAAGTCATTTTTATCATTATTTGTTTGCTTCCATTATTTGTTTTTAGCCAAAATAAAAAGCCTGAAAAATGGGATGTTTCTAACCCTAAAGGAGATTGGAACTTTAAAGAAGTACCTTTATCTACAGATGAAGGCACTTGGATGAATCTCGATGTAAGCCCAGATGGAAAACATATTGTTTTTGATCTTTTAGGAGATATTTTTAGTGTTCCTATTACTGGCGGAACTGCTAAAAATCTTCGTACGGGCCTTCCTTTTGAAGTACAGCCCAGATTTAGCCCAAATGGAAAGAAAATTTTATTTACAAGTGATGCTGGAGGTGGTGATAATATTTGGACCATGAATACAGATGGAAGTGATGCAAAACAAATTACTACAGAAAGTTTTCGCTTACTCAATAATGCAGTCTGGACGGCAGATGGTAATTCATTAATTGCACGAAAACATTTTACTTCAGGCAGGTCATTAGGTGCTGGAGAAATGTGGATATATCATAGTACCGGTGGTAGTGGAATACAACTTACCAAAAGAAAAAATGATCAACAAGATGTAAATGAGCCTAGTGCATCTCTCGACGGGAAATACCTGTATTATAGTGAAGATGTAGCTCCTGGAGGTTTTTTTCAATACAATAAAGATCCTAATAAACAAATCTATGTAATTAAGCGATATGATTTTGAAACTGGGAAAACAATAACCATAACAGGAGGCCCGGGAGGAACTGCTAGACCTCAGGTTTCTAGAGATGGCAAAAAATTAGCTTTCATTCGTCGTGTAAGGACTAAATCTGTATTATTCATTCACGATTTACAAACAGGAGAAGAATGGCCTATTTATGACAAGCTAAATAAAGACCAGCAAGAAGCATGGGCTATTTTTGGCGTATATCCTGGTTTTAGCTGGATGCCTGATAATAAGGCACTAGTATTTTGGTCTGGTGGAAAAATTAATAAGATTGATATTAATAACTTAGCTATCACTAATATTCCTTTTCAAGTAAATACCACTTTAAAGATAGCCGAAGCGGTCTCTTTTAAAAACAAAGTAGATACTGAGAATTTTACAGCCAAAGTGATTCGCAGTGCAATTACTTCTCCTGATGAAAAAACAATGGTTTTTAATGCTTTGGGATATTTATGGAAGAAAAAATTACCTAACGGAAAACCACAACGTATTACGAAAGCTATTGATTTTGAATCAGAAGCTTCTTTTTCACCTGATGGCAAAGAACTTGTATATGTAAGTTGGGATGATGAAAAATTAGGAGCCGTACACAAAATAGCGCTTAATAGAGGTACTTCTGTAAAACTAACTCCTAAAAAAGGTATTTACAGAACTCCTGCTTTTTCTCCTGATGGTTCAAAAATTGTTTATGTAAAAGAAAATGGTAATGGAGACCAAGGACTGGCTTTTTCACTAAATGCTGGAATCTATACGATGACTTCTAATGGAGCAAATCATAAGAAGATAAGTAATGAAGGAGCTTTTCCAATGTTTAATAAAGATGGAACTCGAGTTTTTTATCAAACAGGAGGGTATTATTTTGGAAATCTAACAAAGAGTTTAAACAGTATTGATCTTAATGGAAAAGAAAAAAGAATACATTTAAAATCAAAATATGCCAATAGATTAGTTCCTAGTCCAGATAATAAATGGATTGCTTTCTCGCATTTACACAAAGTATATTTGGCACCTTTAGTTGTAACGGGACAAACTGTTACTATTGATAATAAAACAAAATCATTTCCTGTTTCTCAAGTTGCTAAAGATGCTGGAATCAATTTACATTGGTCTTCAGATAGCAAAAAGATTCATTGGACTTTAGGTGAAGAATACTTTACGAATAGTGTAATAGACAGATTCACATTTTTAGAAGGCTCTCCAGATAGTATTTCTCCCATAACAGAGAAAGGTATTAAAGTAGGGCTTGCAACAAAAAATGATAGACCAACAGGTAAAATCGCATTAATAGGTGCACGTATTATTACTATGGAAGGTGACCAGATTATTGAAAATGGTACAATTATTATTTCTGGAAATAAAATCGAAGCTATTGGAAATGCCTCAGAAATAACCATTCCATCCAAAGCAAAAGTCTATGAGTTAAATGGTAAAACTATCATGCCAGGTATTGTAGATGCACATGCGCATATTGGAGCTTTTAGATACGGTTTAACTACTAAAAAGCATTGGCCTTTTTATGCAAATTTAGCCTTTGGGGTTACTACTGCTCATGATCCTTCTGCTCATACTGAAACAGTTTTTGCATTGTCAGAATTGGTAAAAAGTGGTGAAATGGTAGGTCCTAGATTGTTATCAACAGGCTTTATACTCTATGGAGCTGACGGTGATTTTAAAGCAGTTGTCAATAATCTTGAAGATGCTCGATCTTCCATTAGACGAACAAAAGCTTTTGGAGCGCTTTCTGTAAAAAGTTATAATCAGCCTAGAAGAGAACAACGACAACAAGTACTCCAGGCTGCAAGAGAAGAAGGTATTTTTGTAGTTCCAGAAGGTGGATCTACTTTCTATACAAACATGTCTATGATTATGGATGGACATACCGGGATAGAACACAATATACCTGTAGCACCCGTTTACAAAGATGTTACTACTCTATGGGGGCAAAGTAAAAGCGGATACACACCTACACTTATTGTTAATTATGGGGGGTTAAATGGTGAATATTACTGGTATGAAAAAACAAATGTCTGGGAAAATAAAAAACTCTTAAAATACACTCCGAGAGGTATTATTGATGCAAGATCACGTCATAGAAACAAAGCTCCTCAAGAAGAATATGAAAATGGTCATATTTTAGTTTCTAAAACTACCAACGACCTTGCTAAAGCAGGTGTTAAAGTTAACCTTGGAGCGCATGGCCAATTACAAGGGCTAGGTGCACATTGGGAATTATGGTTATTACAACAAGGTGGTATGACAAATTTAGAAGCTTTAAAAACTGCAACTATTAATCCCGCAACCTATATCGGTATGGGAGATGAAATAGGCTCTTTAAAAGAAGGAAAACTTGCCGATTTAATTATCATGGATAAAAATCCTTTAGAAAATATTCAAAACACAAATTCTATCATTTACACTATTGTAAACGGTCGTATGTATGATACTGAAACTATGAACGAAATTGGAAACAATCCAAAAGTACGAAGTCAATTCTATTGGGAGAATACTAAATATAATGCTGCCTTTCCATGGCATGAAGATACCAGCAGTTTTTCACGACCAGGTTGTGGTTGTCATCTAGGAAATAACTAATTAGTAAAGGCAGGTTAAAAAAATATGAAGAAAATAATAAGTCGTATCTCTTTTTACATTCTATTACTACTTGTTGGTTGTAATAAAAAAGAAGAAGGTCAAAAATTTGATGTGTTAATTTCCTCTATAAATATTGTTGATCTAGTTTCAGGAACTATTATTGAAAATCAAAATATTGGAATTAATAACGACACCATCGCTCTTATTGAAGATTCGGGTCAAGGCACTCATCATACTGGAATTAGTACTATTGACGGAACTGGCAACTTTATTATGCCAGGGCTATGGGACAATCACGTACACTTTAGAGGAGGAAAAGATTTGGTAAACACCAACAAAGATTTCCTGAAATTATTTATAGCCAATGGAATTACAGGAGTACGAGATGCAGGAGGGGATTTAACTCCTGATGTGCTTTCATGGAAAAAAGAAATTAATGCTAAAAAATTAATTGGCCCTATTATTTTCACTTCTGGACCTAAGTTAGATGGACCAAGCCCAACTTGGGCAGGCTCTCTTGAGGTTGAAACTAAACAACAAATTAATAAAGCCATAGATTCTTTAGCCTCTTTAAACGTGGATTTTATTAAAATTTATGATAGTAAAATATCGCGAGAAGCATACCTTGATATTTTAAAGGAGGCAAAAAAAAGGGGAATGATCACCTCAGGGCATATGCCTTTTACAGTAAACCTAGGAGAAGCCATTGAAAATGGTATTGGATCTATAGAACATTTATATTATGTTTTAAAAGGATGTTCTAATAAAGAAAAAGAAATTACAGAAGCAGTTATAAAAGGAGAAATGGGATTTTGGGATTCTTTTGAAGAAGTCATGAAAACCTATGACAAAGAAGTTGCTCAAAATACATTCAACGCATTAAAAAAACAAAACACTCATGTAGTACCTACTTTGCATATTGGAGATGTATTAAGTTATCTAGATGAAAATGACCACAGTAAAGATGAATACCTATCATATATAGGTGCAGGTATTATTAAAACTTATGAAGGAAGGATTAATAGAGCTTTAAATGCCTCTCCTAATGCCATTGAAAGGCGTAAAAAGCTCCAGAAAATGTTTGTTGATTTGGTTCCTAAATTACAAGAAGCTGGTGTGCAACTATTAGCTGGTTCAGATTCTGGTGCATATAACTCATATACATATCCTGGTATTTCTTTACATAAAGAGTTAGAACAAATGGTAAAAGCTGGACTCTCTCCATTAGAAGCTTTAAAAACTTCTACCTATAATGGCGCTGGTTTTTTAGGTCATGTAGATCAATACGGTACGTTAACTGTTGGAAAATCATCTGATGTAATTATTTTGGCTAAAAACCCTTTAAAAGATATTACCAATACCAAAAAAATTACTTACGTAATTCTAGGAAAAACAGTTTTAAACAAAGCAGCTCTTGATGAAATGTTGGCTTCTTTGAAAAAAAGAAAATAAAAAGTTCTTGAAAATAATGGCAGGTGTGTCCATTTTTTTCGACCAACCAAAAGATTGATAAACCAATTTACCATGGATACTAAAAAAGGATTTGATATACTTCACGATGGTTCACTAAATAAATCTACAGGATTTACAAATGAAGAAAGAGAAGAATATGGGTTAAGAGGACTATTACCTCATGCTGTTTCTCCTCAAGGTTTACAGGAGGATAGAATGCTAGCCAGCATGCGAAGAAAGGCATATGACATTGAGCGTTATATCTTTCTTTCTACATTACAAGATAGAAATGAAAAATTATTTTATCAAATGGTGATTAATAATATTGAAGAAATAATGCCTTTAATATATACACCAACAGTAGGACAAGCATGTAAAGAATTTTCACAAATTTTCAGACACTCCAAAGGTTTTTATATCACTCCAGATGACAAAGGGCAAATAGAATCTATTTTAGATAATTGGCCAGAGAAGGACATTCGTGTTATCGTAGTTACTGACGGGCAGCGTATTCTTGGTTTAGGAGATTTAGGCGCTAATGGCATGGGAATACCTATAGGAAAATTAGCATTGTATTCGGCTTGTGCGGGTATTCAACCTCATCAATGTTTGCCTGTAATGCTTGATGTAGGAACCAATAACGAAGAAATATTAAATGATATCTTATATTTAGGATATCCTCATAAAAGAATAGAAGGCGATGCTTATTTTGAATTGGTAGAAGAGTTTGTAATGGCTGTTCAAAAAAAATATCCTGAAGCGCTTATTCAATTTGAAGACTTTTTAACACCTAATGCCTACGCGTTGCTTAATAAATACAAAGAGCGTGTATTGTGTTTTAATGATGATATTCAAGGAACTGCTGCCGTATCGTTGGCCGGAGTTTACGCATCAACTAGAATTACTAATAAGAATTTTTCTGATTTGAAAATTATGTTTTTAGGAGCTGGGTCTGCAGCTACAGGAATTGCAGATTTAATGGTAGCTGCTTTTGAAGCCGAAGGTTTATCAAATGAAGAAGCTCGCAAACGTCTTTGGTTTGTAGATCTAAACGGATTAGTTGTTGAAAGTAGGACCGATTTGATGTCACACAATCTTCCTTATGCTCACAAACATAAATCTGTTAATTTTATAGAAGCGATCAATACAATTAAACCCGATGTTTTAATTGGAGCGACTGGTGCGCCAGGTACATTTACAAAAGAAGTTATAGAATCAATGAGCGTTATTAATGAACGTCCTGTTATTTTCGCACTATCAAACCCAACATCTAGGGCAGAATGTACTGCAGAACAAGCATATAAATGGAGTAATGGAAAAGCTATATTTACTAGTGGAAGTCCTTTTGATGCAGTTACCATAAATAACCAAACATTTAAATCCGGGCAAGGAAACAATGCTTATATTTTTCCAGGAATTGGTTTGGGTGCTATTGCCTGTAATGCAAAAACAATTAATGACGCCATGTTTCTTGTAGCATCAAAAGCATTAGCAGAACTGGTTGACGAAAAAGATATTGCAATGGGATCTCTCTATCCTCCTTTAAATGAAATTAGAAACGCCTCATTACAAATTGCCGTTGCCGTAGCAGAGAAAGCTTATGAATTGGATTTGGCCAGAAAAGAAAGACCTGAAAATATTGAGGAAATTATTGCCAACTATATGTATGATCCTGCTTATTAAATAACAAATTTTTGTTATTTAATAATTACTACTCATTTAAAGACCAATCATATTCTATAAATTCAATAGTAGCATCTTCATTGATTTTAACATTAGAATACGTATTTAGAAAAGAAATGAGATCTCCAAAATCTGTCGCATACCATTCAAAAATTTTAGATACTTGAACTTTATCTGGTGTTATTGAATTTTCTTTGTTATTAATAAAGCTTCTTGTTTGTTTTTCTAGTAAGGTATTAAGTGTGTTTTCTTCATAAGCAAAGTTTCCTATTTTAGGGCAAGATTTTGCAGCACAATTTACAGCAAAATGAATTCGAGCTTCTTTAAATCTTGGCCGGATAATGGTATTCTCAATATCATTTAAAGAATATATTTGTCCATTCAAAGAAATCCATTTTTTATCCCATGGTTTGCCTCCTTCTAAATCGGTAATACTATTCAAAGGGTAATTTGAAAGAATAAGTTTAATAGTAAATGCGTTATATGAGTTTATCCAAAAAGCTAATTTTTTATTTCGATTCCAATCATTTTCAATAGGGTTATTTTGCAATAATTCTATATAAGCATCCAAGTCTTTTTCACTAGATTTTAGTTCTTTGTAATTTACCACGCCTTCTGAAGAAACAAATTTTTTTAAAAGCGCATGAAGCATTTGATGATTGAACGTTTTTTTTATAACCTTTTCTTTTACGACTACTTCTTCTTTTTTATCTTCTGGAACTTCTCTTTTAATTTCTTTTTCTTCTACAACTTCTTCTATAACCTCATCTAATTCTGTAGATATGGATTCTTCTGTAAGCTTTGGTGTTTCTTCTAAAAGTTCTTCTTTTTTTTCTTCAACAATTTCTTTTAATTGATTTGGAAGTTCATTTTCTATTTGACTTTCCGAAACTTTCTTTTTATTTTGAGAACAAGAAATAAACAAAAGTAATAGTAGTAAAATTTTTATTAGTGCTTTCATAGAGATGTTATTTATAGTAAGTAAGTCGTTTTTTTTATTAAAATTACCATGTTTCAATAAAAATATCTTTAATTCTCATACAAATCATTATGTTTTTTGATTTTATCTAAAGATTTTAATCAATTAATTTCTTTATTTTGTTTCTTTTAAAAATTGCGTGTTTAGATGAAAGCTATTGTATACGATTCTTTTCAAGGTCCTATTTCTATTAAAGATGTTCCTTATCCAATATTGAAGAGTGATGGTGTTATTATAAAAGTAATGGCAACAGGAGTCTGCAGAAGTGATTGGCACGGTTGGCAAGGTCACGATAGTGATATTGTATTGCCTCACGTTCCAGGTCATGAATTAGCTGGTATTATTGAAGAAGTTGGAAATTCTATCAAAAATTTTAAAAAAGGAGATCGTGTTACACTTCCTTTTGTAGGTGGATGTGGTTATTGCAATGAATGTCATTCTGGAAATCACCAAGTTTGTGAAAATCAATTTCAGCCAGGCTTTACAGCATGGGGATCTTTTGCAGAACATGTTGCTATAGATTATGCAGACATCAATCTCGTAAAACTCCCTGATTCTATGTCTTTTGAAACTGCTGCCAGTTTGGGTTGTCGTTTTGTAACTTCTTTTAGAGCGCTTGTCAAACAAGCAAAAGTATCTGCTGGTGAATGGGTGGCTATACATGGATGTGGAGGTGTTGGTTTATCTGCTATTATGATCGCTAATGCCCTAGGTGCCAATGTAATTGCTATAGACATTACTGATGACAAATTAGAATTTGCTGCGTCGTTGGGAGCGCATAAAACAATTAATGCTGCTAAAACGACTGATGTTGTAAATGAAATCAAAACCATCTCACAAGGAGGTGCTCATATTTCTCTAGATGCATTAGGAAGCAAAATTACTTGTCACAATTCTATTTCCTGTTTGAGAATACGCGGTAGACACATACAAGTAGGATTAATGACCGGAAATGAAGCATCTCCAGAAATACCTATGGGAAAAGTAATTGCTCATGAATTAGAAATCAAAGGAAGTCATGGCATGCAAGCTTATGAATATCCTTCACTAATGGAAATGATTTTGTCTGGAAAAATTCAACCTGAAAAACTTATTGGAGAAACCATATCTTTAGAGCAAGGTGTAAATGTATTAAAAAACATGAATCATTTTAAAGGCAATGGAGTAACGGTGATTAATAGTTTTTGAATTGTTTGTAAAAATCAAATTTCAAATTTCAAAAAAATTTAGTATAATTCTCAGTTCATACTCAATACATGAAGAACTTTATTTTGGCAAGCTTAAACCGTAAACCGTAAACCGTAAACCGTAAACCGTAAACCGTAAACCGTAAACCAAAATTACAAATCATACTTAACTCCAAACACTACATATCTAGGCTGTACAAAATATTGATTGGAACTAATTAAAAAATCTGAAAATGAATCGCGGTTAATAGAAGTTGTATTCAATAAATTAGTTCCTGATATTTTAAACTCCCATGAACTTCTTTCTTTTTGGTAATACAAACTGGCATTTAAAAAATCATATGAATTATTGGTGTCATTATTTTTATTGATAAAATCGGTATATGTATAATCTGCAATAAATAAGAAGTGCTTTAAAAAATTAATCTCTACATTGGCAAAAGGTGCATTGGTTACAAACTTTGAATCGGTTTGATTTCCTTGATAGTCGTTAATAGTTTTATCAAATCCTATTTCAAAATTAGGAGCTTCTTTAAAATTAGATTCAAACGATACTTTATAATTTTGAGTAAAAGATTCATTTGTATTTTCTTCACCATTTATTTCATTATTAATACTAGAAAAAGATAAATTGGTTGACAGTCTGGTTTTAAACCATACAAATCGTTTTTCATAAGAACCGTTTCCTGTTATAACATCATTTACAGATCCAGAATTAATTGGCGACAAAACCTGATTAATCCCATTAAACAATACTGTATTATTAATTCCATCTATTGTTTTTGTATAACTTAATGCAGCATTTATGTTTGTAAAATTGAAAGAATTAAAGTTTGTATAGCGCAAATTTAAACGGTGATATAATTGATTCTCTAAATCTCTGTTTCCTTCAAAAAGACTATTGTAATTAGAAATCGTGGTTCCTGTTACTAAATTATTAATATCTGTGAATTCTGCGTTCACTGCATAATTTAGAGTCAAAGACTCCGACCTTCTAATAGTGTATTTGGCGTATAATTGAGGAAGTAATAATGTTTTATTCAATGTATTTGTTGTTCCAAACTGTGTGTCTTCTGTATTATAAAAATGAAGATTTGCACCTGGGTTTACTACAAATGATCCAAACTTCACCTTATACCTAAGTCCTAAATAAACATCGGAGAAGTTATAATCTGCATTATTATTAAAACCATCTCCTAAATTATTTTCAATAGTCGTATTTGATACAGATTGATTAATAGTAGATACTAACTTTTGATTATTAAAACTACTTCCTACCGTAAAATTGATATGTGTTTTTTTATTTAAAACATAATAATAGTTGAAAGAAGCATCAAATTTATTGGTAATAATTTCTTTCCCTTGTAGTAAATTAAAAACAGCATCATTAATTAATGGCAATCCTCCTCCAAAAGGAATCTCAGACGTGGTTAAATCAAAAAAAAGATCTTGTTCTTTATACAAATGTTCTGCCTGTGCTGAGAATATGTTCTTGGCATTTTTTGCATAGAATGCATTTAAGCTTTGTTGAATAGAAAACGGATTTTGATTACGATCAGATTCTATATTATTAATGATTCCTGAAAAATCGGAGAGGCGATCATTAGTTTGCCCTAACTCAGAGTTCTTTAAAAAAGCATTATAATTTACATCCAATTTAGAATTGGGAGTATACTTTCCTGATAGTTTTAATACTCCAGAGGTCGTTTCTTGATTTATATTAGATTCTAAAATTTCAAAATTGTTAGCATCATCATTTCGAAGATAGGTTCTTAAGGTTGTAGATCTTAAATCTGTATCAATATCAGAACCTATTAAAAACCCTGAAAAGCTCCATTTTTTATTTGGGCTCAAACTAAAATTAAAAGCTCCAAAATTAGAAATCACATCTGCAGCTCTATCATTTTGCTGCAATGCAAAACCAAGATCGTCTGAAGAAATTCTAATGGACGATCCTGATCTACTTGCTAAACTTCGAAGCCCTCCATTAAATCTAAAATAATCTTGTAATGTAAAAGCTTGTTCTCCTATATTATTTACATCGCCTATAAAATTCAAACTTGCTTTGGGGCTATAATAAAATACATTTGCATGCCCCAGATATCGTTCATCATGTCCTATACTTGCTGCTATATCTCCAAATAAAATATTCTTCTTCCCTTCTTTAAGTTTTATATTTAATGCTAAAGATTGCTCTGTACCTAAACCTCGAGTAGGTTCAACTTCATTGAAATCTTGCAAAACTTCTACCTTATCTACTGCATCTGCTGGAATATTTTTAGTAGCTAACTTGGTGTCACCATCAAAAAATTTCTTCCCTTCTATTAAAACATTATCTACCTTCTTTCCTTGAACTTTTACTTGTCCTTGTTTATCAACTTCAAATCCTGGTAGTTTTTCCAGTACATCTTTTAATTTTTTCTCTTTCCCATTGGTAAAAGCATCTGCTTTATATACAATGGTATCACCTTTAATAGACACTGGAAGTTCTTGCACAACCTCTACCCCATCTAATACATTGGCATCTTGAAATAGTATTATTTCTCTAAATAATTTCTCTTTACTATCTCCAATAACCAATTTTTCTTCTCTGGGTTTATAACCTAAATAACTAACTTTTATAATATACGTTTTGTTTATTGGAAGTGAAAGTGCAAACCTTCCTAAATCATCTGTTATAGCATACGATGCTATTGCTTTAGTTTCTGGATGGAGCGCTAAAACATTGGCAAGTTCTAAAGGAGTTTTTAAAGAATCTTTAACAACACCTTCTAATCGCACATTTTGAGCATTTAATTTTGAGCAAAAGAAACCTAACCCTATACATAGGATAATAGAAAAATATTTCATTTTTAAAAAGGATATTATTTAGTTAGACAGTGAAGTATAATACGTTATTTAACCTCCAATTCTAATTTGAATGGTTTGATTATTTTTTCCTTTTTTACCGCCTCCATAAATCTTATTCATCTCTTTTACTTTCTTATCTACAATTTCAATGAAAGTAGCCTCATCTACTTTCTTTCCTTTAGTAGGTTCTTTAATTTCAATTTTCTCTTTTGGATTTATAACCACTTTATTGCAAATTACAACAGTACTTCCATCATTAACTTCTAAAATGAGCCCTGGCAAACCCCAATGCTTGACTGGGCCATGAGAAACAGGTATTTCTGGTGTATACCATGCTGTAGTTACTATGGTTCTTTTTGTTATAGAATCATTTTTCTCTGCATCATTCAAATTAAAACGCCTTTGTTCTACCTCTCTGGTATAAGTAGCTTTATAACAGGTATAATTCCCTATTTTTTTGGTTTCATTTTCTAATTTCCAATCTTGTTTTTGAAGTGTATCTTGCACTAAAAATTGTTTGCTAAAAGATTCTCTTTGATGTGTAAAGTTTTTATCTTTTGTATTCTTATATAAAATATCATTCCCGCTTCCACTTCCCCCTATAGTTATAGCTTCAAATCGTATTCCGGAAGCTCCGGAAGCTGCATTTCCTAAGCTTTCTACTTCTTTATAAGTTGAGCCAGTTTTATCAAAGTTTAATACGTATTCTTTTTCAAATTGCTTTTTCAACAATTCGTTTATCTGTTTTTGTTGTGTGCTTGATGCTGTTGTACTATCTAATGTTATTTCAACTTTTCGTTTTGTTTTATAATATGCTATTCCTTGTAAATCTTGAGCACTTATTGTATGCAATGCAAAAACAATACTTATAATAATTAAGTTTCTAATTAAATTAACCATAATGTGTCTTTTATAATTTCTTCAGATACAAAATTGCGGTTTGAAAACTGTACTTTGAGTTAATCAATGTTAACGTGTGTTAACCAATTCTATTTAAACTATTTATTGTTCTTACATTTGACTTGTGAAAAACAAAAATCACTTTATTATTTATTTCATTATAGCTACTGTGATAGCTACCATAGCTATTCAAGTATATTGGAATATTAAAAATTACAAAGGGAACAAACAACGGTTAATTAGTGAAGTACAGCTTGCTTTAGATAATGGTATTGAAGATTATTATGCTAATCTTGCAAAAACAGATATGATTGCTTTTATAGATACTGCTTCAGACACAGCTATCAATCCTAATAAAAAATCAGAGCTATTTATAAAAAATGTACTTAAACATCCTAATTTTATAAGTTTTGATTCTTTAAGTTCTAATAACTATCAAAAAGAAGATACCATAGCAAATATCTCCTTTGTTAATAAAACAGGAGATACACTTCATTTTAATAAAAGTTATAGTACCATTCGAACAAAGATTGATTCTTCATTAATTAATACCTCTCAAGTTTCTAGTATTTCTGTAGTTAAAGGGAAATCTTCTGTAGATAGTTTAGACGCTATTAAATCATTGACTAATAAAATCATTCTCTCTATAACCAGAGATTCTATTGTTTTTAATGATTTAAATAAATTTATTGAAAATGAGCTTAAAAGAAAAGACATTGATATTTCTTATGCACTTGGACACTATAATAAAGACACTACAATAATAGCTTCTTTTAGTAATATAAATGATGACAAACTCAAACTTTTTGCTTTTTCAAAATCAACATACTTACCCAGAAGTGAAAAATTAAAAATTGCATTTTCTAATATTAGCATGATCGCATTAAAAAGAGGACTTACTGGTATTATATTATCTTTTTTATTATCGGCTAGTATTATAGCTTGTTTATTATACTTATTAAATATTATCAAACAACAAAAAGAATTAGCTGAAATTAAAAACGACCTTATTAGTAATATTACACATGAATTTAAAACTCCTATTGCTACCGTGAGTACAGCATTGGAAGGCATTGAAAAATTCAATTTAAACGATGATAAAGAAAAGACAAAAAAATACTTAGGCATTTCAAATCAACAGTTGAAAAAACTACATTTAATGGTAGAAAAGCTGTTAGAAACTTCTACATTAGATAGCGATAAATTATTATTAAATAAAGAAAATATAGATATCGTTGGGATATTACAAGGCTTAACCGAAAAGCATCAAATGATTGCTCCAGATAAATTCATTTCTTTTAAATCCAATATAGAAAATTATAGTATTGAGATCGATCCTTTTCATTTTGAAAACGCCATATCTAATCTTATTGATAATGCAATTAAATACGGCGGAAATACCATTGAGATCAATTTAAATTTGGTGTTAGACTCTTGTGAAATTACAATTGCCGACAGTGGAAATACTATTGAAAAAGGACATAGAGAAAAGATTTTTGATAAATTTTATCGAATCCCTACTGGTAATCAGCATGATGTTAAAGGGTTTGGAATTGGATTGTATTATACAAAGAAAATTATAGAAAAACACTTAGGAACTGTCCAGTTAATTCCAGATACAAAATATACCATCTTTAAAATACACTTATAAAGCTTATGGAAGGTACTATTAAAATTTTACTTGCAGAAGACGAAATTGCCCTTGGACAGATTATTAAAGAAAGTCTTGAAACTAGGGATTTTGAAGTGTTTTTTTGTAATAATGGAGAGGAAGCTTTGGATGTATATCATAAAAAATCTCCTGAATTATTAGTTTTGGATGTTATGATGCCTAAAAAAGATGGATTTACTTTGGCAAAAGAGATTCGTGAAATTGATAAAAAAACACCTATAATTTTTCTTACTGCAAAATCACAAACAAAAGATGTAATTGATGGTTTTCAACATGGCTGCAATGACTATCTAAAAAAACCTTTTAGCATGGAAGAATTAATTGTTCGTATCCATGCCTTACTAGAAAGGGTAGAAATATCTAAAAACAATGAAGCCATCAAAATTGGAAGTTATATTTTTAATTTTCCAAAGCAATTGTTAATCTTAAATAATCAAGAAGAATCCCTAACACACAGAGAAGCTCAACTACTCTATCATTTAAGTGAACGAAAAAACAATGTTCTAGATCGTTCCATTATTTTAAAAGAATTATGGGGGAATGATGACTTTTTTAGTGCCAGAAGCATGGATGTATTTATTACCAAGTTAAGAAAAAAGTTGCGTAGTGATGCCGCCGTTCAAATTTTGAATGTTAGAGGATATGGCTACAAACTTATTTGTTGACATTTAAATTTAAAAGAAAGGTTTTTTATTTGTTTTCTTATTTCGTCATAAAAAATTCACTGTACATCGATTTTTCCACCTTCCTATTTATATTTTTAAAGAAGATTTCCTTCTAAAAGATGATATCTTGTATATTTACAACTCATTAAAACAGCTCCATTAATTAGGAATAAACAAACAAAGAAGACATGCATGTAGCAATAGCGGGAAATATTGGTGCTGGTAAAACTACACTTACAAAATTATTATCAAAACATTTTAAATGGGAAGCTCACTTTGAAGATGTAGTAGACAACCCATATTTAGATGATTTTTACACACAAATGGAACGGTGGAGTTTTAATCTTCAAATTTATTTTTTAAATAGTAGGTTTAGACAAATACTACAAATAAGAGAGAGTGGAAAAAAAATCATCCAAGACAGAACAATCTATGAAGATGCCTATATCTTCGCTCCCAACTTACACTCAATGGGATTAATGACCAATAGAGATTTTGGCAATTATAAGTCTTTATTTGATCTCATGGAAAGTTTGGTACAAGCACCAGATTTATTAATTTATTTAAGAAGCTCAATTCCTAATCTTGTTAATCAAATCCACAAACGTGGAAGAGAATATGAAAATTCTATCTCTATAGATTATCTGAGTAGGCTCAATGAACGTTATGAAGCTTGGATACACACCTATGACAAAGGCAAATTACTTATTATAGACGTAGATAATCTTAACTTCGTTGATAATCCTGAAGATCTTGGAGATGTCATAAATAGGATAGATGCGGAACTTCACGGTTTGTTTTAAAAATACATTTAATTTTATTTCGCAAATCAACAATCGCAATACTCATCATTAAGATAATTTTTAGTTTGCGAGTTTGATGGATTTTTAAATATTTTCGAAGCCACTCCTTCTTCTATAACTTTTCCATCACAAATAAAAACCAAATTATCTGCTATATGTTTCGCCTGCTGAATATTATGTGTTACAAAAACAAGTGTATAATCTTCTTTAAGTCTTAACATCATTTCTTCAATAGCACGTGAAGAAACCGGGTCTAATGATGATGTTGGTTCGTCTAATAAGATGATTTTTGGCTTAAGAGCTAATGTTCTTGCAATACACAAACGTTGTTGTTGCCCAATAGAAAGTGAGTTAGCTTTATCATTTAAACGATGAGATACTTCTTTCCACAAAGAAACAGCTTTTAAGTTTTCTTCTACTATCTGAAGTTTTTCATGTTTGGTTAACTTTTTAGAATGCTGAATACCAAATAATACATTTTCACTAATTGATTTTGGAAATACACAAGGTTTTTGAAATACCATTCCTATCTGACTTCTTAACTGAGCAATGTCAATAGATTTCTCATAAATAGTCTTTCCGTTTACATGAATAGTTCCTTCAGTCATAAAACCTTCTACTTCATCATTAATTCTATTTAGGCTTCTTATTAATGTTGATTTTCCGCTTCCAGAAGGGCCAATTATACATGTTATTTGTTTTTCCGGAAAATCTAAATTGATATTATTTAGGATATGAGTATCATTAATCCACACGTGAAAATTTGAAATATTAATAAGGCTTTTTTGCTCCTCACCATTATTTGATGATACTATTTTTAACGCTCCCTGTTCTTTCATCTTTCTGTAATTGTTTTATACTTTATTCTTATAAAAAGAGCTGATATACTAAAGAAAATAACTAGTAATATCAAGATAAAACTTGCTCCCCAAGCATTTTGAAGTGCATTAGGATCTGTAGCCTGTTGCGCTAATGCTAATATATGAGTGGGTAGAGCAGATACTGGCTCTAATAAAGATTCTGGCAGGTCAACTCCAGAAAATGCAGTTGCTATAAACATGATAGGAGCTGTTTCTCCAATCGCTCTTGCCAAACCAATAAGTAATCCTGTAATTGCTCCGTTAATTCCCTGTGGTAATAATACTTTAACAACAACCTGCCATTTATTTAACCCCAAAGCCAGAGAACTCTCTCTGTAAATAGAAGGAACACTATTTATAGCTTGATAAGCCGATAGTGTAATTGCGGGTAATATCATTATTGCTAATATTATAGAGCCCACAAACCATGAAATTCCGGTTCCCATTAAATTAACAAAAAAGATAAGTCCAAAAATTCCGAAGATAACAGATGGAATACCATTTAATCCATATATCAAGATATTGCTAATTCTTTGCCATCTATAATTTTTGAGATATTCACTTTTAAAAATTGCTGTTCCCAGTGCTATTGGAAAACTAATTAAAGCCGCAGTAAACACCAATAATAAACTCCCTAGTATTTGGTAAAATACCCCGCCTTCGGCTCCAAAATTGCTTGATTCTTTAAAAATAAAATCAAAACTTAAAGCTGAAATACCATTCCAAGTAATAATACCAAATAGAAATAGTAATAATGCACCGCAAAGCGAAACTGCAAGTATATTAGCTCCTATAAATAGTTTGTTATATATTTTCCTATTCATCCAATCTCCCTTCTTGCTTGTATCGTTTTTGTGTAATAAAAGTCAATGTCATTACTATCCCCAAAAGAAAAACACCCATAAAAATCATAGCACTAAAATGAATAGAACCAAAAGATGACTCTGCAATTTCTCTTCCTAATTTAGAGGTAATAGTTTGCCCTGGAGAAAGCCAATCAAAAAAAGGAGTAGGTATTTTATCTATACCACCTATAACTAACATCACTGCCATTGTTTCTCCCATAGCTCTTCCAAGTGCAAGTAGCACTCCGCCAATAATATCAGGCTTTGCAATAGGCAGTAAAATGTTCTTTATAACCTCATGTTTATATAAACCTAATCCTTTTGCAGCTTCTCTATATTTCTCAGGAATATTATATATTGCATCATCCGTAAGCGTTATAATAGTGGGAAGTATCATAATCCCTAGCAAAATCCCTCCTGTTAAAATAGTTCGTCCAGTTTGTAGTTCAAATAATTCTTGTAACCAAATACTGAAAAAAGCAATCCCGATAAGCCCATAAATAATAGAAGGAATTCCTGCAAGTAATTCAAGTAACGATTTAGCTATAAATCTGAATCTTTTAGGTAATATCTCGCTTATAAAAATTGCAGTAGATATTCCTAAAGGAACGGCCATTAATAATGCAATTAATGTAACCGCTAAAGTCCCAAATAGCATAGAAAGAATACCAAAATGATTAGTTGAAGGATCCCATTTTAAAGAAAATAATTGCCAGCCATTTGTTGAAATGGCACTCCAGCTATTTATTAATAATACGGTAATAATAAGTACGATTATAACTGCACTTAATACAGTACTTCCTATTATATATCCCTGTCCTATTTTATTTTTTAATACTGACATAGCCTGCCTCTTCAACAATCTCTTGTCCTTCTTTGCTCAATATATAATCAATAAATCTTTTAGTAACTCCTTGCGAATTTCCATTTATAATTATTAGTAAATCTCTTGTAATCGGAAATTCACCATTTATAATTTTCTCAAGAGATGGCTCAACAATAGTATTATCGGGCATAACTATTCCTAGTCCTTTAACATCTTCATTCAGCCAGGCATTAGATAGCATTCCTATTGCAGCATCGCTTTGAACAATTGCCGTTTGTTCTTCATTATTGGAGCCTAGTATTAAATCTGCTCCTGGAGCATCTGCTGTTTTATTTCCCATAACAACTTCCATAAAAACATGCCGTGTTCCTCTCGATTTTTCTTTATCTATACATAGTATTTCTTTATCAGGGCCGCCAACTTCACTCCAATTTACTATTTCTCCTTTATATATTTGAGCTATCTGATCTACAGTAAGAGCTTTAACACCCAATTCATAAATTTCTGATGATACTACCGGAACTACTGCATCTTTACCGATAGAAATAGGATTAAATTTAATAGTAGGATATCTTTCTATTTCCTCTTTGGTGATATTTCGAGAAACCATTCCTATCGCTATTTTACCTTCTCCTAGTTGATTAATTCCAACTCCAGAGCCACCTGAATTTACTATAATATTAATATCAGGGTTGTTTCTTTTAAATTGTTCAGCTGCAGCAGATATTACTGGTAACACTGTTGTGCTTCCAGATATATTGATGGCTTCTTTTTTATTACATGAAAATAAAGAGATACTGATAATAAATATAATAAAGAGGGGGTATTTAACTTTCATAGTTATTTTAATCTTAGTTTAAGCAACAATTTGAAGTTCTATAGTAAAATTGTATTATACTTTTGTCGTAATAAATTATAAAAACTTGGTTTTAATTTATTAACTCATCTAAGATGTCTTTTCAAGTATTATTATATTGAAATAATTCTGTCTAACACTCTCTTTGTCTAACAAATAAGTTTTAACAATATTAATAATTACTTAATGTTTTGTTTACATGATATTCTAATTAAACATCGATTTTTGTTATATCATATATAATACATTTCACAATCAGATTAGTTTTTGTCGACTAGATTTTTGAAATGAATGGGCTACCTCATAAATAAGGTAGCCCTGTTTTTTTCTTTGCAAATATAATATTTCAGGGTTCACTTAAAAATAATATTAACGAAACATTATCTTAACATTGGAGTTGGTTCTTTGCGGCGACAAAAACTAATAATGATTATGATTTTAAGAAATGTTGCGCTTGCATTCGCTTTTTTATTCTTTTTAAATGCTAATTCTCAAAAAATATCTGATGCAAAATTTGGAAAAGGGCTTTTCAATTTTGTTGCTAAAGACAGTTCTTTCAGCCTTAAATTAGGAGCAAGAGCTCAGTTTTTATCAACTACAGAATGGGATATTAATGATGGAGATTTTGGTAGTGTAGAGAATAACTTCTCAATAAGACGATCACGTTTAAAATTAGAAGGATTTGCCTTTACCCCAAAACTCAAATACAAAATTGAATTAGGGCTTTCTAATAGAGATATTGCAGGTGCTAGTCAATTTAACAGAAATACAAATAGAATAATACTAGATGCTGTTGTAAAGTGGAATTTTCATAAAAACCTTACATTATGGGTAGGTCAAACAAAATTACCTGGTAACCGGGAACGTGTAGTTTCGTCAGGGAATTTACAATTTGTTGATCGTTCGTTATTAAATAGCCGTTTTAATATAGACCGTGATATTGGGCTTCAGTTAAGACATCACTTCAATCTTTCTGAAAACTTTATTATTAGAGAAGCATTTGCTATTTCACAAGGTGAAGGAAGGAATGTAACCGAAGGGAATTTGGGAGGGCATCAATATACAGCAAGAGTAGAATTCTTACCTTTAGGAGCTTTTACAAAAGGAGGTGATTATTCGTCTAGCAGTGACTTAGATAGAGAGCCAAAACCAAAATTATCTGTAGGAGTCGTTTACGATTTTAACAATAATGCTGTTAGAGAAAGAAGTAACTTGGGTGGTATTTTATTTGATTTTGGAAATGGTGAATTTTTTGAAACTAATATTAATACAATATTTGTAGACGCTGTATTTAAATACAGAGGGTTTTCATTCTCTGGAGAGTTTGCAGATAGAGATGCAGATGATCCAATCGCTGTAGACGTAAGCGGTACTCCTAATGGGAATTTTGTTGAAGTTGGAAATTCATTAAATTTACAAGCCGGTTACTTATTTAAAAGTAATTGGGAAGTAGCGGGTAGATATACCTCTATTAATTTAAACGAAAATATTACAGGGAGAGATTTACAACAACAATATACACTTGGAGTTTCTAAATTTATTGTAGGACATAAATTAAAAGTACAATCTGATATAAGTTATACAACCGAAGGTAATGAAGCTACTGGCTTAATGTATAGATTACAATTTGACATACATTTCTAAATCACTCATTAATAGATAACAATATCATAACATTGGACTGGAAACAGATTTTAATATTTGCACTTTAAATAGATACTAAATGGATAATATTTACTTATTAATGATTGTTGCCCTAGCTGTTCTTGCAATCGCCGATCTTGTGGTTGGTGTTAGTAATGATGCTGTCAACTTTTTGAATTCTGCAATTGGTTCTAAAGCTATTTCTTTTAGAACTATTATGATTGTTGCCAGTATAGGAATTGCTGTTGGAGCTATTTTTTCTAGCGGATTAATGGAGGTAGCTAGAAAAGGAATTTTTAATCCTGGAGAATTCTACTTTTCAGAGATTATGATCATTTTTATGGCGGTCATGATAACAGATATTTTGCTGTTAGATTTCTTTAATACTATAGGAATGCCAACATCCACAACAGTATCTATTGTTTTTGAACTACTTGGTGCAGCTGTAGCAGTTTCTCTTATTAAAATTTATGCAGATGGAAACGAGCAAACCGTTTCAGATCTAAGTCAATATATTAATATAGAGACTGCAAGAAAGATCATTTTTGGTATTTTACTATCTGTATTTGTTGCGTTCTCCACTGGAGCTATAGTTCAGTTTATTTCACGTTTACTACTAACCTTTAATTTTGAAAAGAAGGCCAAATGGGTAGGTGCTTTGTTTGGAGGTATAGCCTTAACAGCTATTATTTATTTCATTTTTATGAAAGGGATTAAAGGTACTAATTATGCAAAAACTATAGTTGATACACTTTACAGCGGTTCTGCTGATGGGTTACTTGAATGGGCAAATACGCATTTTAATGCTGCATTTGAAACTGTAAAAGAATTAACAAAAGCTAAGAAAGACTTGTTCAAAATAAAAGTAGATGGAGATCTTGCCATTGTTAATTTAACATTACGAGGATTTTTAGAAACTTATGTACTGCAAATTGTTGCTGTAAGTTTTGTATTCTGGTCTGTTCTTTCATATATAATAATAACAGTATTTAAAATTAACATTTACAAGGTTATCATTATTGTGGGGACTTTTGCTTTGGCATTGGCTTTTGCAGGAAATGATTTAGTAAACTTTATTGGAGTTCCTATTGCAGGTTGGCAATCTTATGAAGCATGGAGTGCTTCTGGAGTTTCGGCAAGTGAATTTTCAATGAGTGTATTAAGTAAGAAGGTAGAAACTCCTACCGCCTTATTATTTATTGCTGGATTAGTAATGATACTTACTTTATGGTTTTCAACTAAGGCTAAAAAAGTAATGAAAACCGAGATAGATCTTGCAAATCAAGATACTACAGAAGAACGTTTTCAACCAAATTTCTTATCTAGAGGTTTTGTTAGAGTAGCTATTGGTTTTTCTAAGATAACCTCTACTATTTTACCTCAATCAATTCAAAATAAAATTGAAAAAAGATTTGAAAAACCAGTTATTACATTAACTAAAGACAAAGTTCATGAATTACCTGCATTTGATATGGTAAGAGCGGCTGTAAATTTAATGGCAGCTGGTGTTTTAATTTCTATCGCTACTTCTTATAAGCTACCACTATCAACAACCTATGTTACTTTTATGGTAGCTATGGGTACTTCTCTAGCTGATAGAGCATGGGGAAGCGAGAGTGCAGTTTATAGAGTTGCAGGGGTTTTAAATGTAATAGGTGGATGGTTCTTTACAGCTATCAGTGCTTTTATAGCTGCAGCTACTGTTGCAAGCTTAATTAGTATTTCAGTAGCTCCAATGACAGGTGTTTTATTACTGCTTGCTGTTTTATTATTAGTTAGAAACTATATTAAACACAACAAACAAACCAAAGAGTCAAAGGTTGAAAAACGTCTAAGAAAATCTGAAAGTCGTTCTATAAAAGGTGTTATTGAAGAAAGTGCAGATAACATCTCTAATGTAGTTGATAGAAGCAATAAAATTTATTCAAATACCATCAATGGTTTAGCTACTCAAGATCTTGCCAAACTAAAAAAAGGAAAAAAAGGGATTGACAAACTCAATAATGAGATTGATGAATTAAGAGATAATATCTTTTATTTTATTAAAAATTTAGATGATACTAGTGTTGGAGTTAGTAAATTTTATGTATTAATCTTAGGCTATTTGCAGGATATGGTTCAATCTATGGAGTATATTACTAAAGTAAGTCATAAACACATTAACAACAATCATAAAAAGCTACGGTTTAATCAAATAAAAGAACTTAAAGAAATCGAACAGCAACTTACTATTTTATTTGACAAAATTAAAGATGCTTTTGATAATAGAAACTTTAGTGAGATAGGGTTTTTATTAGAAGAAAAACAAGCTTTATTAGAGCAAGTTTCTCAAAAAATAGAGAAACAAATTACACGTACAAGAACAGCAGATGAATCCAGCCCAAAAAACACTACTTTATATTTTAGTCTTCTTCTAGAAAGCAAAGACCTGATAGAGTCTATCATGAAGTTAATAGAAGAATATGATATGGAAGGCAAAAAAAGACAATAACCTTTTTACATTATAAAAAAACGCATCATAAAATAAAATTATGATGCGTTTTTTAGTTTTAATAACAGCATACTATTCTTCATCCTTAAAATGACACAAAAAGAAAAACTCATAGAAGTTGCAATCGTTTTTTTTAAGCTAGGTTGTATTGCCTTTGGAGGGCCTGCTGCTCATATCGCTATGATGGAAGCAGAAATAGTGGAAAAAAGAAAATGGTTAAGCAGAGCACACTTTTTAGATTTAATAGGAGCAACTAACTTAATACCAGGACCAAACTCTACAGAAATGACCATGCATTGTGGGCATGAACGTGCTGGCAAGGCAGGGCTCTTTATTGCGGGCATTAGCTTTATTCTCCCAGCCACATTTATTACAGGAACACTTGCTTGGTTCTATTCTTCCTATGGAAAACTACCTCATGTTGAGCCTTTTATTTTTGGAATTAAACCTGTTGTTTTAGTCATTATCGCCATGGCCATTTTAAAACTTGGTAAGAAAGCGTTAAAAGGCTGGGAGTTAGGTGTTTTAGGAATACTTGTTTTTTCAGCTGCTTTACTAGGCATTAATGAAGTTACCGTATTACTTTCTGCTGGCATTCTAGGGTTGTTCTATTTTAGTTTTAAATCAAAAAAAACATCTCATTCTAACATGTTTTCTCCATTTTTAATTGCGCCCATTACCACTAAAATATTAATGAATATAACTTCTGTTAAAGTATTTTGGACATTTTTAAAAGTAGGCGCTATTTTATATGGAAGTGGTTATGTTTTATTTGCTTATTTAGATGCCGAACTAGTTGCCAAAGGTTGGTTACTCAGAGCAGAATTAATGGATGCTATTGCAGTAGGGCAATTTACTCCTGGCCCTGTATTATCTACTGCTACTTTTATTGGATACCAGCTTACTGGTTTTTGGGGAGCTATTGCAGCTACTCTTGGGATATTTCTTCCTTCTTTTTTCTTTGTTCTCATTTTAAACCCTTGGATACCTAAAATGAGAAAATCGAAGTTGTTAAGTTATTTTTTAGATTCGGTGAATATTGCAGCAGTAGCCATTATGTTAGCTGTACTTTACAAAATGAGTATAGAAACTTTAATCAATTGGCAGGCCGTTTTAATTGCTATTTTAAGTCTTATTATTAAATTGAGATTTAAGAAAACTAATATAATGTTAATGGTTGTATGTGGAGCTATTTCAGGTTACTTATTAGGTTTAATCTAATAAAACTTCTTTTATTAGTATCTAACTACTAATTAAAATTAAAATTAAAATTAAAATAAGCACTAATCTGCTCCCATTGCACCCTTTTATAATCTTGACCATTATTTATTTGTTTCAAAGAAATAAATTGCGTTCCTATAATAGGAATAGGATCTGGAACATATTCTGTAGATTTCATAGAAATCGTTCCATTTAATAACGACATTGTTTTAAACCATAAATCATCACTTTTAGGTGATAGTTTTAAGATAAGGTCTATATCAGTAACACGTTTATCAAAACATTGCGGTGGGTATAAAACACCAAAAGCACCTACTGGCATCATTAATTTCTTATTATTAGGCTTTTCTTTTACAAAAGGCCATTCTAAATAAGGAAGTGGTTTTCCATTATCCCCATAGGTAATTTCTCTACCTTGATTTGCTATAACTGCATTAGGGTTTTTCAAATGTGCTTGATATAAGAGTTTTAACCATTTTCGGTGATAAATCATATCATCATCACAAGTAATGATAATTTTCCCTGAGAACTGCTCTAAACTATGAAGAAGCTTACGATGTGAAAATGTATAAGGAGAATAGCGAATTTCAAAAACTTCTCCTTGTAACTTATCTAATTGTTTAGGTAGATTGTTTTTAAAACTATCATTAAGCCACAATATAATTTTTTCAGGTTTGGCTTCTTGCTCTAATAAACTACGAATGGTAATACATACTGTCTTGACTCTGGAAGGAATTGTTGTTAAAGAGACTATTAACGGTATTTTTGTATCAGATTGTTTTTCTAGTTTATCAGTAGATGCCATAAGTAAGCGCAAACTATGATATATAGAAGGTGAAATTTCTGATAACTTCATAAAAATTGGTTAGAGAGTAAAATTATTAACTCCTCATTATTAAATAACAAATATAAAAAATATGTCAATGGTATAGTATCAAAAAGAGAATATCTTAAATACAATAAATAAAAACTTATAAATCTGAAATAAAATAAAAAAACCTGTAGTAGCGCTACAGGTTTTTTTATTTTAAATATATGTACTATTATTTAACTTTAATCTCTTGAACAACACCCTGTTTTAATTCATAATTTCCTTCAACTACTTCTTTTTCAGTTAATTTTAATTGTTCTTGTATTTCAGTTTTCACTTCTTTTGTATCTGCATATCCTTCCTCTTCAGTATGTCCTCCTAATATTGGAGCAATTACTAAACCTATTAAACATGTAAGTTTAATTAAGATATTCATTGATGGTCCTGAAGTATCTTTAAATGGGTCTCCAACTGTATCTCCAGTCACTGCTGCCTTATGCGCTTCAGAACCTTTATAAGTCATTTCCCCATTAATTTCAACACCTGCTTCAAATGATTTTTTAGCATTATCCCAAGCACCTCCTGCATTATTTTGAAAGATTGCCCAAAGAACACCGCTTACGGTAACACCGGCCATATAACCTCCTAACATTTCTGCTATCGCTAAAGTATCCATTCCAAAGGCCAAAGGTGCAAACGCTATCACTAATGGAAATCCTATTGTCAATAAACCTGGAAGCATCATTTCTTTTAAAGAAGCTTTAGTAGAAATAGCAACGCATTTGTCATATTCTGGTTTCCCAGTACCTTCCATTATTCCTGGAATATCTTTAAATTGTCTACGCACTTCGTACACCATTTCCATAGCGGCTTTCCCAACAGCATTCATAGCCAAAGCTGAAAATACCACAGGTACCATTCCTCCAACAAATAACATCGCTAATACTGGTGCCTTAAAAATGTTGATACCATCTATTCCCGTAAACGTTACATAGGCTGCAAATAATGCTAATGAAGTTAATGCCGCAGAAGCAATAGCAAATCCTTTTCCTGTAGCTGCTGTTGTATTTCCAACAGAATCTAAAATATCTGTACGCTCTCTTACTATTGGTTCTTGTTCGCTCATTTCTGCTATACCTCCTGCATTATCTGAAATAGGTCCAAATGCATCAATTGCTAATTGCATAGCCGTTGTTGCCATCATTGCTGAAGCTGCCAACGCAACTCCATAAAATCCAGCAAATGCATATGACGCCCATATTGCACCAGCAAATAATAAAACTGATGGGAAGGTTGAAATCATCCCTGTAGCTAAACCTGCAATTATATTTGTTCCTGCTCCTGTACTTGATTTTTGAACAATTTGCAAAATTGGTTTTTTACCTAAGCCTGTATAGTATTCTGTTACAGATGAAATTACTCCACCAACAATTAATCCAACAAGTGTAGCATAAAAAACACGCATTGATGATATTTCTTGTAATCCTTCTCCAAAAAACTCCATTTTCATTGTTTCTGGTAACATCCATGTGCATAATACATAACAAGAAATAGCAACTAATATAATAGAAGTAATGTTTCCTTTATTTAAGGCTCCCATTACTTTTGATTCTTTGGCATCATTATTTTGGATCTTAACCAACATAGTTCCTATTACAGAAATAATAATCCCTACACCTGCAATAGACATAGGTAATAAAATAGGGCCAATACCTCCAAAAGCATCAGAAATAGCACCTCCCATATCTTTTATCACATAATTCCCTAATACCATTGCTGCTAATACAGTTGCCACATAGGATCCAAATAAGTCAGCTCCCATTCCTGCTACATCTCCAACATTATCACCAACGTTATCTGCAATAGTAGCTGGATTACGAGGATCATCTTCTGGAATACCTGCTTCTACCTTTCCTACTAAATCTGCTCCAACATCAGCGGCTTTTGTATAAATACCACCCCCAACTCTAGCAAACAACGCAATAGACTCTGCACCTAATGAAAATCCAGCTAATGTTTCTAATACAATAGTCATTTTTTCAGTTGAAACCCATTCACCTCCCATAAAGAAATTATAGAAAATAATAAAAAATGCCGTAAGTCCTAAAACAGCTAAACCTGCAACTCCTAATCCCATTACAGTACCACCTCCAAAAGAGATCTTAAGTGCGTTTGGCAAACTTGTACGTGCAGCCTGCGTAGTTCTCACATTTGTTTTCGTAGCTATTTTCATCCCTATATTTCCAGCATAGGCAGAAAATACAGCTCCAAAAATAAAAGCGACTACTATCAACCAATGTGTTGTTGGAACTACAAAAGAAACGATAGCAAGTAAAATACTTACAATAACAACAAAAATAGCTAAAAGTCTATATTCCGCATTTAAAAAAGCTAAGGCTCCTTCATAGATATAATCTGAAATTTCCTTCATTTTTCCATCTCCAGCATCTTGTTTCATCACCCAAGACCTCTTTATAAGCATATAGATTAAACCTAAAGCCGCCAATATAATTGGCATATAAATCATTATTGATTCCATAGTATGTATTTCGATTAATTATTTACTAGGGCGCAAAAGTAGTAAAATGAATATTAATTAAAAAACCTTTATTTCTTACAACTAAACGCCCTTTTAAGAGGTAAGATTAATTAGATTGTAAAATTCCCTTTTATTTTATGATCACTATCTTTGTATCGAGCGATACATTTTTGCAATATATCATATGCCTCATCTGCATTACCCCAGCCTCCAACATCTACTTTCTTTTTTTCTAAATCTTTATATACCTGAAAAAAATGAGTGATTTCTTTTTTTCTATGAGGGTTTAAATCTATAATATCACCATAGCTATTCCAAATAGGATCAGATACAGGAACACAAACTAATTTTTCATCAGGGCCTTTTTCATCTGCCATATGAAATACGCCTATAGGCTTTACTTCCATCACACACATAGGGAATGTTGGTTCTGCACCTAAAACCAAGACGTCCAAAGGGTCTCCATCTAAAGCTAAGGTTTCTGGTATGAATCCGTAATCACCAGGGTACATCATTGAAGAAAATAACATTCTATCAAAACGAATTTTTTTTAATTCAAAATCGTATTCGTATTTATTTCGACTTCCTTTAGGAATTTCAATAAGAACATCGAAAGAATTCTTTTTTATTTCACCCATGTTTATTGTCTCAATTACTATAATTAAAGGCCGCAAAAGTACATAAGATACATAAAAAGGGCAACAATAATACTATTAACTTTAGGTAAACTAAACTTTAGAAGAAAAAACCAAAAGCACCTGTTACACTAAATCTACGAGCATCTGGAATATCAAAATAATTACCCCTAAAATTAAAATCTATTCTAAAAACTTTAAAGATATTTCCTATCCCAAAAGAATATTCCCAATAAATCTGCTCATTGGGTGCCAGCAAAGGTATGTTGGTTGGAGAGCTTAAAAGTATGTTTTCATCAGATAAATCACCCCAAATACCTCTCAGTCCTACTATTTCTCTCAGGTTTAGATCTCGAAGTAAAGGAATTCGAGATAATAAACGACCTCCAAAATTATGTTCAAAATGTACAGATGCATAGGTATCTGTTACGAACTCATAAAAATCTAAGTTTGGAAAGGTATTAAAAATAGAAAAGAAGGTTTGGTTTCCTGGTACAGGGCTTAATAAAGCCAAAGGGACCTCTCCAAATGTTTTTCCTAATTCAACAGTGGTAAGCAATCTACCCAATCCTCCTACTTGGGTTGGTTTTCGATAAAACAGCTGAAGTTTTTGAAATTCAAAGTCACTTTCTAAAAAACCTGTGAGCCCTGCTGAATAACTAATCAAAAACCTAGAGAAATCATCATTTACGCTTACTCTCTCTACACCGTAACCTAACGTTTTTCTTTTGGGTGTAAGCTCTAAAGTAAGGTTAACTTGAAATTGTTTTACTTCTGAAGATACTCCCGTAGGTGAATCTTCATCTAAGTATTCTAAACTAAATTCTTCTGGAAGAGCAGATTTTAATGTCCGATAGGAAGCCCCTGTTCTAAAAATAACATTCTTAAAAGGCTCAAACTCTATAGAAGTCGTTGTTAAATTAATATTGGTTAAGGTATTATTTGCACTCGTTGTAAATAAAGCAGATGACGCAAAACTCCTACCCAACACATCATTAGTTGCTGTTAAGCTCACTCCTATTTGTTCTATATCTCTTCTATTTCCAGCCGATAAAATAATTCTATTTCTACGGTCTACCAACCATTTTCCTAAAATCCCATATTTAAATCTCTTATCTTTAAATCCATAAGCTGTATATCCTTCAAAACGCCATAAATCATTTGAAGTAAAGAAAGTACGACCTCCTACACGTATTCTAAATCCTTCTGCTTCATTGGCACCAGTGGTAGAAAAAACAGGTCCAAAATCTAAATTGAGTTTATCAAATCCATAATAACCAGTTGCCAGCACCTCACCTACACTAAACAATCGTTTAAATTTTGGAACTGTCAATAAAGTATCTACTAATTTATAGATTCCTTCTTCATCTTTATTTAATGTCTCCAGTCTATTCTTTTTCCAAAAAATACTATCTCGATTAAAGATGCGCTCATCATATACATCTATTTTTTTCTCATAAAAACTACTCGGCTTCTCTTTATCAAATTTATAATTATCATAAACCGTTGTTCTCTTACCGTAAATCCCTCTAGATTTTTCTTTTTTATTTAAACTAAAGTCACTTAAAAAATAATCTCTTTTTAAAAGAAATACAGAATCGTTTTCCACATCAAACTCTTGCTCTATATAGATTTCTTTTACCCAGTTAATATTGGCACTTTTTGTAGCTGCCATATTAATTTTCTTAATGGCATATGTACTGTCATTTACCCAGAAATCTCCTTTAAAAGTTAATTCGTTTTTACGTCTTGGATAATAAATAATGTTATAGCACCATTTATTATCAATAAATGCAGTATCGGCTAATACGTAATTATAAACATCTACACCTCCTCTTGAAAGAGGGCTCACAAAACTTTTGTCAAAAAACTTTAAATAATTATCATAAATATTATAATCGGCATATAAATCTTGTACAAAAGCAATAATACTTTGATTGGTATCAAAACCAGAGTTTTTATTTCCTATTAGATCTTCTTTTAATTTATTGAGCTTATTATCTCCATAGATTTTAGAAAAGGCTTCATTAATAAATATTGGTAAATATGTTTTTCCGGTAATCCTAGAAGTATCTAAATCATCAAAAACGAATTCCAATCCTTTAAATAAACGGCTATTAATCATAGCACTGTCTATCGTATTAAAATCAAATTCTATTTTTTCATACTTATCATATTCATACTGCTTAAATTTATTTATTCCGTTCTCTCGTTTTTTTGCCCATATTTTTCTAAGAATATCTATAGCTGGATTATTCTTTTTTGATTGTTTTCCAGTGTAAACTATTACCTCATCTAATTGTTCCCCTTCTACCAGTATAATTTTAAGGTCGTAGTTTACTCTTTTTGTAAGTTCTATTTCTTGAGTAACAAACCCTATAAAGGAAACGATTATAGTTGTATATGTATTCTGAGATTCATAGTAAAAACGACCATTATCATTCGTAATAGTTCCTTCAGATGCGTTTTTAAAAACAATATTAGCAAAAGGTATTGGTTTATTGTCTTCATCTACAACGATCCCTCCAATTTTTGTTTGCGACCACATCGAAACACTGCACAGCGAAAAAAAGAGTATTCCTAATATTTTTTTCATCAATTTTAATTTGTTTTTACTAAAAAAATAACTTCCAAATGTCAGTTAAAAATTATTTATTGTTTTTAAAACACTCTTTTATGATCAGAAATAATCGTGCCAGATATTACTTTTAAAAACAAAAAACTTCACTAATTGATTAGTGAAGTTTTTATATTATTTAAGGAGTACTTTTTATTTATATAAAACCTTCTTAACTGCCTTTATGACATCTTCGTGGTTTGGCAACCATTCTTCCAGTAAAACAGGTGAATATGGTGTTGGTGTATCTGCTGTATTTATTTTTACAATTGGAGCATCTAAATAATCAAATGCTTGAGATTGTACTTGATACGTAATTTCAGTAGATATGTTTCCAAATGGCCATGCTTCTTCAAGAATAACCAATCTATTAGTTTTTTTAACCGATGTTATAATTGCATTATAGTCCATAGGGCGAATCGTTCTCAAATCTATAATCTCACAATGAACACCTTCTTTCTCTAATGCATCTGCTGCCTTATAGGCTTCTTTTATTATCTTACCAAATGAAACAATAGTAACATCATTTCCTTCTCTTTTAATAGCTGCTATTCCCAATGGTATCGTATACTCTCCTTCTGGAACTTCTCCTTTATCTCCATACATTTGTTCAGATTCCATAAAAATTACAGGATCATCATCTCTAATGGCTGCTTTCAATAACCCTTTCGCATCGTTAGGATTTGAAGGCACTACTACTTTTAATCCTGGACAGTTGGCATACCAACTTTCAAAAGCTTGCGAATGTGTAGCTCCTAATTGACCTGCAGAAGCTGTTGGCCCCCTAAATACAATTGGAATATTTAATTGACCTCCTGACATTTGACGCATCTTTGCTGCGTTGTTTATAATTTGATCAATACCTACTAAAGCGAAGTTAAAAGTCATAAACTCTATAATAGGTCTATTTCCATTCATTGCTGATCCTACTCCAATTCCAGCAAAACCTAATTCAGAAATAGGAGTATCAATTACTCTCTTAGCTCCAAACTCATCCAACATACCCTTTGAAGTTTTATATGCACCATTATATTCAGCAACTTCTTCACCCATCAAATAAATGGATTCATCATTTCTCATTTCTTCACTCATTGCTTCTGCAATAGCCTGCCTGAATTGTAATGTTTTCATGTAAATATTTTATATCAACAATTAGTTATTTTCTATAGTCAAAAAGCAAAAGTAATAATTAAATTCTAACAATTCATTGATGCTTTTAGGAAACACATTCCAAAAATAAAAAATCTTCTTTTCATGAACAATATCATTTTACATCTACACTATTCTATTTTGAATATAATTTCTCTTAATAAATAATTGAAATCATATATTTAAGTTATCAATATTGCGTTATTTATTGTAAATCAAAAATAAAATACTATGCATGCATAGTATTTTTTTGTAAATTATCTGTATCTTCGCCGACATAATACTCAAACAAAAATAAAAGATCATAAAATGAAAATATTAGTGTGTATAAGCCATGTTCCGGACACTACCTCTAAAATCAACTTCACAGATGGAGATACCAAATTTGACACTAATGGTGTGCAATTTGTAATTAATCCAAATGATGAATTTGGCTTAACTAGAGCTATGTGGTTTAAAGAAAAGCAAGGGGCTAGCGTAACAGTTGTAAATGTTGGAGGGGCAGAAACAGAACCTACACTGAGAAAAGCATTAGCTATTGGAGCAGATGAAGCTATACGTGTAAATACCGAAGCTACAGATGGAGCTTATGTAGCAAAACAATTAGCTGCAGTTGCAAAAGAAGGAAATTACGACCTGATAATTGCAGGTAGAGAATCTATTGACTACAACGGAGGTATGGTACCTGGTATGTTAGCAGCGCTAATAGATGCTAATTTTATAAATACGTGCATCAGTCTTGAGGTAGATGGTAATAATATTACTGCCGCTAGAGAAATTGACGGAGGAAAAGAAACAATAGAAACTTCATTACCAGCTGTTGTTGGAGGACAAAAAGGATTGGTAGAAGAGAGTGACCTTAGAATACCAAATATGAGAGGTATCATGATGGCAAGAAAAAAGAAACTTACCGTTATAGATGCTACAGATGCTACTGCAGAAACTACTGCTGTTAAATTTGAGAAACCAGTACCTAAAGGAGCTGTAAAGTTAGTTTCTCCAGATAATCTAGATGAACTTATTGAATTACTTCACAAAGAAGCTAAAGTCATCTAAAAAATTGAACTAAAAAAAGTAAACAATGTCTGTCTTAGTATATACTGAATCTGAAAACGGAAAATTTAAGAAAACTGCATTTGAAGTAGCTTCTTATGCCAGAGAGTTAGCCAATAAAGTTGGTACTTCTGTAACAGCATTAGCTATTAATGCTGAAAACGTAAATGAACTGGCTTCTTATGGAGTTGATAAAGTTTTAAACATTAATAATGATCAATTAAAAGATTTTAATGCAAAAGCGTACGCTAATGCAATAAAACAAGCTGTTGAAAAAGAAAGCGCTACTTCTGTTATTATCAGTTCAAGTGCCGATAGTAAATTTATAGCACCTTTATTAGCTGTAAATTTAAATGCTGGATATGCATCTAATGTAGTTGCACTACCTGAAAGTATTACTCCTTTTCAAGTGAAAAGAACTGCCTTTACAAATAAAGCATTTAATATCACTGAAATAAGTACTGATATTAAACTTATAGGTCTTTCTAAGAATTCTTTTGGAATTAAAGAAACTAGTGCTGCTGCAACTGAAGAAGCATTTGCACCAGAGTTAAATGACACTAATTTCTCTACCAAAGTAACTGCTGTAGATAAAGCAGCTGGCACGGTAACTATTGCCGATGCAGAGATAGTTGTTTCTGCTGGTAGAGGGTTAAAGGGACCAGAAAATTGGGGGATGATTGAAGAGTTAGCGTCAACTTTGGGAGCCGCAACCGCTTGTTCAAAACCAGTTTCCGACCTTGGATGGAGGCCTCACGGAGAACATGTTGGGCAAACAGGAAAACCAGTTGCTTCTAATCTATATATAGCTATAGGAATTTCAGGTGCCATTCAACATTTGGCTGGAATCAACTCATCTAAAGTAAAGGTAGTTATCAATAATGATGCTGAAGCACCATTCTTTAAAGCTGCAGATTACGGAGTTGTTGGAGATGCTTTTGAAGTAGTTCCTCAACTGATAGAAAAATTAAAAGATTTTAAGGCTCAAAACGCATAATTTTTGTTAAATTGTGCCCTATTATGGGCTATCTAATGTTAGAATACGCCAACATTAGATAGCCCATATTTTTTATATATTTTATGAGCTTGGTTAGATTAAATATAAAAGGAATTTCCTATAGTCAAACTCAGAATGGGGCATATGCTCTCATTTTGAATGAGGTAGATGGTGAACGAAAATTACCCATAGTAATTGGTGCTTTTGAGGCACAATCTATAGCTATTGCTTTAGAAAAAGAAATAAAACCACCCAGACCTCTTACCCACGATTTATTCAAAAATTTTTCTGATTGTTTCGGAATCATTGTTAAGCAAGTTATTATTCACAAACTCGTAGACGGTGTTTTCTATTCCAGTATTATTTGTGAACGTGATAAGATAGAAGAGATTATAGATGCAAGAACCAGTGATGCCATTGCTTTGGCATTACGATTTGATGCTCCTATTTTTACATACAAGACTATTTTAGACAAGGCAGGGATTTTTCTTAAGTTTTCTTCTAAAGATGAGGATGAAAATAAAGATGAAACTATTGTTGTTGATGAAATTTTGGCTGAGGCTGAGGGTTCTGACATTCTCAAATCTACTCCCTCAGAAAGTTATAAATCATACTCTCTACAAGAATTACATACTATGCTAGATGGTGCTGTAGCTAATGAAGATTATGAAAAAGCAGCAAAAATAAGAGATGAAATTTCAAAAAGAGAAACGAAATAAATCTTGTATGAAAAAAATATTTTTTTGCCTTTTCATAGCATTATTTATTTCAACAAGTATTTCTGCACAAGAAATTGAAAACACTTCAAATTTATCTCAAATAATCCCTAGTCAAGGATTCTCTATAAACAGTTTAATGAGAGGAGTTTTAGGCATGGTTGTTTTAATTTTAATTTCTTTTTTATTTAGCAATAATCGAAAAGCTATTAATTGGAAAACAGTAGGATTGGGGCTAGGGGCTCAACTGTTACTAGCTATAGGAGTATTAAAAGTACCTTTTGTTCAAAAAGTTTTTGAATTTATTGGTCAACGTTTTATAGAAATTTTAGAATTCACTCAAGCTGGTAGCGAATTTCTACTTGGTGGAATGATGGATGTAGACACTTATGGGTTTATTTTTTTATTTCAAGTATTGCCAACTATTATATTTTTCTCTGCGCTAACTTCTGTATTATTCTATTTAGGTATTATTCAAATAGTTGTAAAGGGTCTTGCATGGGCGTTGACTAAACTTCTTGGAATCTCAGGTGCTGAAAGCCTGTCAGTTGCAGGAAATATTTTCTTAGGACAGACGGAAGCTCCGCTAATGATAAAAGCATATTTAGAACAAATGACTAAATCTGAAATCTTGTTAGTTATGATTGGAGGTATGGCCACTGTTGCTGGGGGCGTTTTAGCTGCTTACATAGGCTTCTTAGGAGGCAATGATGAGGCTCTTAAATTAGTCTTTGCAAAGCATTTACTTGCCGCTTCTGTAATGGCCGCGCCAGGTGCAATTATAATTTCTAAAATTTTATATCCACAACAAGCAAAAATTAATACTGACGTAAAAGTATCTTCTAATAAAATAGGCTCTAATATTCTAGATGCTATATCAAATGGTACCACAGAAGGTCTTAAACTTGCTGCCAATGTTGGTGCCATGCTTCTTGTTTTTATTGCCTTTATAGCAATGATCAATTTTGGATTTTCTAAAATCGGTTATATTGGAGGTTTAAATAATTGGATATCAAATAGTACTCCATATAATAGTTTATCACTAGAATTTCTTTTAGGGTATATATTTGCTCCTTTTATGTGGCTTATGGGTGTTGCTAAAGAAGATATGGCTTTAATGGGGCAGCTTTTAGGTATTAAATTAGCGGCTAGTGAATTTGTTGGTTACATACAATTGGCTGAACTTAAAAACCCTGCAAACGCCTTACATTTCACCTATAATAAATCAATCATTATGGCTACCTATATGCTTTGTGGTTTTGCAAATTTTGCATCTATTGGCATACAAATAGGCGGTATCGGATCTTTAGCACCTGGACAACGAAAAACCCTTTCTCAATTTGGATTAAAAGCTGTTTTGGGTGGCACACTTGCCTCTCTTTTATCTGCAACTATCGCAGGAATGATTCTAGGCTAAAGCGTTAATAACATTTTGATAAATAAATAGTATTTCCATCACTAATACCTTCCTTTTTTTCTATTTTGCTTACACAATTAAATGATCATTACTAATGAAGCAATATCACGAGCTTTTAAAGCATGTTTTGGAAAATGGAAATCAAAAAGAAGATCGAACAGGAACAGGAACCTTAAGTGTTTTTGGGTATCAGATGCGATTTGATTTAAGTGAAGGATTTCCTATGGTTACTACCAAGAAATTGCATTTAAAATCTATTGTTCATGAATTACTCTGGTTTTTAAAAGGAGATACTAACATTCAATATTTACAGGATAATGGTGTTCGTATATGGAATGAATGGGCTGATGAGAATGGAGATCTTGGACCTGTGTATGGATATCAATGGAGAAATTGGAACGGCGATGAAATTGATCAAATAAAAGAGGTTATTGAAACTTTAAAAAATAACCCGAACAGCAGAAGAATGTTGGTTTCTGCCTGGAATCCCAGCGTATTGCCAGATACTTCTGTTTCTTTTTCTAAAAATGTTGCCAATGGGAAAGCTGCTTTACCACCTTGCCATGCATTTTTTCAGTTTTATGTTGCCAATGGAAAGTTGTCATGTCAATTGTATCAAAGAAGTGCAGATATCTTTTTAGGAGTTCCTTTTAATATAGCTTCTTATGCCTTATTTACTATGATGATTGCACAAGCTTGTGGTTATAAAGCAGGAGAGTTTATACATACATTTGGAGATGCTCATATATACAGCAATCATTTTGAACAAGTGGCCCTTCAGTTATCCAGAGAACCTCGACCGCTTCCAAAAATGATTCTAAATCCAGAAATAAAAAATATTTTTGACTTTACCTTTGATGATTTCACTTTAGTTGATTATGATCCACATCCACATATAAAAGGCGTCGTAGCCATCTAAATTTTTAATGTAATGTTTAAAACAATTCTTTTCTGTTTTCTGTTTTTCATAGTTTGTACATCGTTAAATGCTCAGAACACAAATGATAAAAAAAACAATTCGAAGAAAATTGTTGTATTTGATACTGCTCCTGTACTTCCTGGCTGTGAAAATATCCCACAAAGAGGAAGTCGAAAATGTTTTCAAGTCAAAATTAATGAACATGTAATAAAAAACTTTCGATACCCTAAAAAAGCCAAAAAGAAAAAGCTAGAAGGCAGAGCTTTGGTTTCTTTTATTATTAATAAAGAGGGAGTGATTGTAATTAATAAAATAAAAGCTACACATAAAATCTTTGAAAAAGAAGCCATTCGAATATTTAAACTATTACCAAAAGCTATTCCTGCTCAATTAGAAGGAGCTCCTATAGATGCAACTTTTGCATACCCCATTAATTTTAAGCTTTAATAAAACTTCAATTCCTTAGACATCTTTGTTATCTTCTCTTTAACGCCATCTTAACAATATCCTGGCACCCATTTTATTTAAAATATGTACCTTTAACATTAATTCACTGCATAAATTAAAAATGATTATCACAGATACCATATTGGACTTTTTTCTTCAAACCAGAAAAGATACCGAAGAAATATGCAGTTCTCTTGAAATTGAAGATTATGTTGTTCAACCTACTGTAGATGTATCACCTCCTAAATGGCATTTAGGGCATACAACTTGGTTTTTTGAAGAATTTATACTTAAAGAATACGCTCCTAATTACAAATTATTTGATGAAGATTTTGCCTTTGTATTTAACAGTTATTACGAAGCAGTTGGCAAAAGAGTAGTTCGATCAGATAGAGGAAATTTATCTAGGCCTAGCGTATCTAAAGTTTATACATATCGCAAATATGTTACTACTGCTTTAGAAAATTTTATACGTGAAAGCGATTTTTCTCAAGAAATATATAATCTTATTGAGATTGGAATTCATCATGAAAAACAACATCAAGAACTTTTAATCACTGATATTAAATTCATATTAGGAAACAATCCTCTTTTACCAGCATATTCAAACAATTTTAATGAAAATCCTATTGAAAATTTTCAACAAGAATGGATTTCTATCAATGAGGGTGTTTATGAAATTGGCCATAAAAATGATGGTTTTTGTTATGATAATGAATTAGGAAGGCATAAAGTTTTTTTACATGATTTTGAAATTTCGAACAAATTAGTCACCAATGCTGAGTATATTGATTTTATTGAAGCAAGAGGGTATCAAACATTTCATTTATGGCATGCTGAAGCTTGGGATTGGGTAAATCAAAAGAAAAAAACAGCCCCCCTTTATTGGCATAAGATTGAAGGCGAATGGTATCATTACACCATGAATGGTTTAAAAAAAGTAGCCATAAATACTCCTTTAACACATATTTCTTATTACGAAGCTTTTGCTTTTGCACAATGGAAAGGCTTGAGGCTTCCTACTGAGTTTGAATGGGAGGTTTCACAGGTGTATTTTGAATGGGGGAAAAGATGGGAATGGACCGAAAGTGCTTACTCACCATACCCAAATTATCAAAAGGCAGATGGAGCTTTAGGAGAGTATAATGGAAAATTTATGGTAAATCAAAAAGTATTACGAGGTGGCTCTGTGGCTACTTCAAAAAAACATACAAGACCAACCTATCGAAACTTTTTCCACCCTTATTTACAATGGCAATTTACCGGATTAAGGTTAGTCAGATCATAACGACCAAATAAATATGAAAATCGAAACAACCACTTCTTTCGATACAAAATTCGAAGAAGAAGTATATGAAGGACTGAGTGCTTTCCCTAAGTTTTTATCTTCCAAATACTTTTATGATAAAATAGGAGACAAACTTTTTCAAGATATTATGAACCTACCTGAATACTACCTCACTAATTGTGAGTTTGAGGTAATGTCTAATCATACTGAAGCTATAGCAAATGCTTTTAAAGGAGCAAATGGATTTGATCTTATAGAATTAGGAGCAGGAGATGGAAAAAAAACAAAGATTTTATTAAAGTATTTAAATGATCATAAATACAATTTCAATTTTCTTCCCATTGATATTAGTCAAAATGTATTAGATGAATTAAAGACTTCTCTTGAAGAAGAGTTACCTAATGTTAGTGTTTATCCACAACAAGGCACTTATTTTGAAGTTTTAAGCAGATTATCAGAGTTTAAAGAAAGAAAAAAGGTGATTATGGTTTTGGGGTCTAATATTGGAAACTTATTGCATCCTCAAGCGATTCTTTTCCTAAAAGACATTGAGAAATCTATGGTAGATGGTGATTTGTTGTTTATGGGGTTTGATCAAAAGAAAAATCCGCAAACCATTTTAGATGCTTATAATGACAAAACAGGTGTGACTGAGGCTTTTAATAAAAATGTCTTACGAAGAATTAACAAAGAAATGGATGCCAATTTTGATCTAGATAATTTTTCGCATTGGGAAGTTTATGATCCAGAAACTGGTACAGCTAAAAGTTTTTTAGTTTCAAAAAAAGAACAAAAAGCAACTATTAATAAGCTAGGTTTGGAAGTGAGTTTTGAAAACTGGGAAACTATTCATACTGAAATTTCTCAAAAATACGATGACGGTATTGTTCAATGGTTGGCCAGCGAATCTGGCCTTAAAATAGATCATCAGTTTACAGATAGCAAAGGATATTATAAAAATTATATTTTCACCAAAAAATAAAAGATATGAAAGCAATTTGGAATGACACAGTAATTGCAGAAAGCAATGAAACTGTAATAATAGAAAACAATCATTATTTTCCGCCTAATTCAATAAATAAAGAATTTTTTAAAGAAAGTAACACACATACTAATTGTCCATGGAAAGGCCTTGCATCATATTATTCCTTAGATGTAAATGGAAAAGAAAATGCAGATGCAGCTTGGTATTATCCTGAAGTAAGCGATTTAGCAAAATCTATCAAGGGATATGTTGCTTTTTGGAAAGGTGTAATCATTACAGAGTAAAGCTATGACACTTATTAACCAAACACAAAATAAATTACATCATCTCTCTCAATTTCTAGCTGCTTTTAGTAATAGCTATTTACCTAAAGAAGACGATGACAGTCAATCTAATATTGATTGGTCTATAGAAAAAACCGCTGTCGTTTCTAGAACAGTTAAAGGCATACATATAGAACTCAACTTTAAAGAACTTCTTCTCACTATTGTATCAAAAGATAGCAGAGATGAATTAGATGTCTTAGGGTTGAAGAAAGATGATATTGATTCTTGGTTAAGAACTTCTCTTGAAAGATTAGGGTTCGAGAAAGATTTATTTAATTATGATGTAGGTTTCACTCTAGATACTCCTCATGATCTATTTCTTGATTTAGATAAAGAGACAGAAGCATGTATTTCTAATTTAATAGAACATAGAAATTGGTCTCAGATAAGTTTAGAAAATATTGCCGATGGAAAATCTGTAAATGCAACTGAAATACGTGTATGGCCTCATCATTTTGATACGGGCATGCTCATTGATTTAAGCGAGAAAAAAGACTTGAGTGTTGGCTTAGGATTGGGCTATGCTATAGCAGATACTACTGCAAGCAAAATTCCTTATTTCTATGTATATGGATGGGGTAAAGAATCTATTGATTATAAGAATTTAACAGCGTTAAAAGAAGGGCATTGGGCTTTCGAAAATTGGAAAGGAGCTGTACTTCCTGCTAACACTTCTATCAATTCTAAAATTGTAGAAGATTTTTACCAGGAAGCAAGCACTATTTTAACCAACAAATTACGTTAACTTAAATTTCAATAACTGCATTTTCCGTACCTGCATAATCATTCCATTGAAAACGATCTGCAGTTTCGTCATTTGCATATGTATCATCTATAATGTATCTAAATTCATAGGTATTACCCTTAGGTAGGTTGAAAGTTCCCTTAAAATTACCATTTTTAAGCTTTTTTAACATGTTACTTTCTGAACTCCAACTATTAAAATCTCCAACTACAGAAACTTTTTCTGCTTCAATTGCAGGAACCGTAAATGTTACTTTACATATTGGTTTTGTTTTTAAATATTGCTTTTGAATAGCCATCTTTTTATTGTTTTCTAGTTTTATATGCTTACAAAAAAATAAATAAATACGCTCAAAAACAATATCTTAAAAAAGAATTATCGTATTGATAAAATTGACTTAATATAAATGCAAAGAATAAAAATATACTACTCTTAAATTTAAGATTTAACAATTCTTCAGAATCTAAAAGTTAATCTTTTAAAGAAGTTTTACTATTCTATCTATATCTTCTTCACTGTTAAAAAAATGAAAACTTAAACGAATTCCATTTCCCCTTTGTGCGCATAACACATTATTAGATATTAATTTTTCAAATAATTTTTGATCTCCTTCTATATTAAAAATAGTAGAATGTTTTTCCCTTTTTACCACAGCATCTTCTAATAGATTTAAATTGGTAAAAGTTGTTTTCGCTTTTAGTGATAATGCCTCCAATTGTTTTTGGATAGCATTTACCCCTACATCATTAAGAAAGTTTAATGAAAATTTTAAACTGCCATAATTGAGAGTATCCTGATGACCTGGTTCAAAATAATGCATTAAATGGGTCTGTTCTTTTGAAAAAATACCTCCGTTCAATTCTTTATAGGTCGTTTGGTAAATTTGTTGGATACTTTTTTCTTTAAATAACATAAATCCATTTCCGTAACCCGCTAACAACCATTTGTAAGCACTTGCTCCGAGAATATCTATTCCAGATCTTTCAAAATCAAACTTTTCTATTCCACAAAATTGTGTCCCATCTGCTATAATTAAAAGTTCTGGGTATTGCTTTTTTAGTTTTTTAAAAAAATCTAAATTTATTCTAATTCCATTGATATATTGAACTAAACTCAATGCCAAAATATCTGGCTTTTCTTTTTCAATAGCCGAAGCAATATTTTCTTCAAGGTTTTCATCAATAGAAACATAACAGGCTTCAAAATCATTTCTTTCTACACTTTGATTAATAGATGGATAGTCATTCTCTAAGAGTAATACTTTCTTCTTTTGTGTTAATCCTTTCAATAATGTATTAAATCCAAAAGAAAAATTAGGAATTAAAGAAACATGTGCTGTTTTGCAACCAAAGAAACCTCCTACAGTAGCTCTTATCTCTTCAATAAACTCATGATGTGTATCTCTAAAAATGCTTCCTTTTATTAAAAAATCCAGATCGTGTTCTTGTCGCCAATCTATTAATTGTTCATACATCAATCCTGAAGCGGCAATATTTGCATATGTATATTGTGATAAAAGAGGGAATTCTTTATTAAAATTAGAGATCATAAATTATGAATTAAAAGCCTTAAATTTGTTGAGATAAAGGTAATCAAAACTATGTTTTCTAAAAGTAAAACTATGTCTGAAATTGATAAAGAACAATATGAACTTGTTGAAAATGCTCAACGTAGAATAAAACAAAAGAAGAGATTGTATTATCATTTTGTTATTTTTTTAATTGGAAGTGTCTTTCTTATTATTGTAAATAAGTTTTTAAAGTATGGTGAAAATTATAATTGGTTTATTTGGGCTATTACTTTATGGGCTTTTTTACTAATATTTCATGTTTTTAATGTTTTTGTAACGCACCGATTTCTAGGAAAAGAATGGGAGCGAAAACAGCGGGAAAAACTAGTTACTATCCAAAAATCTAAAATTCAAAAAATTGCAAAAGAAGTAGAAGATGAATTTCCTTCTTCTAATTTAAAAAAAAAGGATCAACTCCTATGATTACAATTATTGCTGCTGCTGCTGAAAACAATGCGCTAGGTAAAAACAATGATTTGGTATGGCATTTACCAGATGATTTTAAACGTTTTAAGGATTTCACTTCTGGACATCATATTATTATGGGGAGAAAAACTTTTGAAAGTTTTCCTAAGTTACTTCCAAAAAGAACGCATATTATCATTACTCGAAAAAAGGATTACAAAGCAGAAGGCTGCATTGTAGTACATTCACTTGAAGATGCTTTAAAAGCTGTTAAAAATGATGATCAACCTTTTATTATTGGAGGAGGAGAGATTTACACTATAGGAATGGATGTTTCTCAAAAAATAGAGCTCACAAGAGTACATGGTAATTTTGACGCCGATGCGTTTTTTCCTTCAATAAATATGAATAAATGGGAATTAAAAAAGGAAGACTACCATCCAAAAGATGAAAAACACGCTTACGATTTTACATATTTAACGTATCTAAGAAAAAAAGATCATTAAAAATCGAGATACGTAACATTCATTTCTACTAATGCATCTTTAAGAAAATAATTTAATAGTTTTTCGCTTGCATTCGTATAGAGGTAATGTTCGTTATTTTCATCTTTTAAGTTAAGCAATTTATTTTCTTCTAATACTTTTTTTGTTTGTCTCGCTACTGCTTCTCCAGAATCTATGACGGTAACTGTTGAAGGAACTATTTTTTTAATTACAGGTATTAAATATGGATAATGAGTACATCCTAATACTAAATAATCTATCCCTGCTTCTATCATCGGTGTTAAATAAGATTTTAATAATTCAAACAACTCAGAACCATCTAGCCTCCCTTCTTCTATTAAAGGAACCAATCCTTCCCCTACTTGCTCAATAACATGAACACCTTGACTGTATAAATTATTAGTATTATGAAACAAAGAACTACTTAAGGTACCTTTAGTTGCCAAAATACCTATAGTTTTTGTATTGGTTTGTATAGCAGCTGGTTTTATCGCTGGTTCAATACCTACAAAAGGAATAGGGTAATTTTTGCGCAAAAAGTTTATAGCATTTGTGGTTGCAGTATTACAAGCAACTACAATAAGCTTACAATCATGTTTTAATAAAAGTTCTGTGTTTTTTTTACACAAATCAATTATGTGTTGTTCGCTTTTATCTCCATAAGGAGCATTTTTACTATCAGCTAGATAAATTGTTGATTCTTTAGGCAAGTATTTTATAATTTCCTTCCAAATAGAAGTTCCTCCAATCCCTGAATCAAAAATACCTATTGGTTGCTTACTCATTAAGGTCAAATTTACCAAATATTACTTAAATAATAGAGCTTCCTTGTTTTAAATATAATTACCGTAATATCTTACATGATATTATTTAATATTATTATAGAGATTAAGGTTTATTTTACAGAATAATCGAATAGTTTTCATAAATTAGTAGAGAAAATTAATTTTATTAAATATTGCTTTAAAATACTATGAAAAATAAAGAAGTTTTAGAAGGAAAATTAAAAGAGATTAGTACAATTTTACAAAAAGAATATAAAAACAATGAAAACATAGGAGTACTATCCGGTATCTCTGGAATTGCTCTATTTCATTTTTATTATTCAAAATATCTAGATACAAATGATCAGGCAGATATTGGTGTAGATATGTTGGAAGAAGCAATCAATAGAATAAATGAAGGATATCAATACCCTACATATTGTACAGGTATTGCAGGTGCTGGATGGGTTTTTGAACATCTTTCTGAAGCAGATTTTATGGATTCAGACAATGATGAACTTTTGGCAGATCTCGATGATTATTTATCAGGAGTGATGAATTATGACATGCAGCAAGGTAATTATGATTTTCTACATGCTGGTATTGGATATGCCTATTATTTCCTAAAAAGATATCAAAATACTAAAAATGAGGAACTGAAAGAACGATATAAGACCTATTTAAATAAAATGATTTCAGATTTAGAAAGCACTGCTCAAAGAGATGGAGGTGATTTCAAATGGGAATCTACATTAGATATTGAAACAGGAATGAGAGGTTTTAATTTAAGTCTATCTCATGGAATGTCCAGTATTGTTATATTTCTAGCTAAACTTCATCGAATCGAAGCTTTTAAAAATAGTGTAGCTCCGCTTTTAAAAGGAGCCATTAATTTCATGAGAAAACATGAAAACAAAGAGAAAGTTGGTCATTCTTATTACCCTAGCTGGATTACAGACCCTCCTAAAGAAGGAGGAGGGCGTTTAGCTTGGTGCTATGGAGACCTAGGTATAGGTTTGGCATTTTGGTATGCCTCAAAAACACTTCAAGACGATGAGTTAAAAGCCAAAGCTTTAAAAATATTAAATAATAGTGTAGGTCGACAAACAGATGAAGAAACAGGTGTCATGGACGCTGGAGTTTGTCATGGTTCTTACGGAAATGCTCAAGTTTTTAATCGTTTATATAAAGAAACTAATGATCCTGTCTTTAAAAAAGCTGCTTCTCATTGGATTGATCACGGTTTAAAACTGGCCATTCATGAAGACGGCAATGCAGGTTATAAACAATGGAATGGAAAAGATAAAGATTGGGAGGCCAGAGTTTCTTTACTTGAAGGAGTTGCAGGAATTGGACTTGCTATCATTGATTATTTATCAGACTTTGAATCGCATTGGGATGAATGCCTTATGATAAGTTAATTTTCAAAAAATATTTTTCTATCTAACATAATACTGAATGAATACCAATAAAAATCCATATAAGAGTTTCCCTAATTTTGTTTTAAGAACTCCCTTATTGCCTTTAAACTTTTTCAAAGATTTAACATCAAAAGATGTTGTAACTGATCAAGAATTAAAAGAAGCCTTTAAAACTCCTATAATTAGAGAAGCAATATTTTTAGCTTCTCCTTCTCTTTATGAAGAAGCTGTAAAATGGGCAAATGAAGATAAAAAAGATGACAAACTTAAATATGCAATTTTAAAATATATTGCTAGAATGTCTTCTCGTTGTACTCCTTTTGGTTTATTTGCAGGCTGTGCTTTAGGAACGATTGACGAAACTACAAATATCAAATTAAATACACCCTCAAAAAATAATAGACATACGCGTTTAGATATGAATTATCTAGTAGCGTTATCTCAAGACCTTATAAAAACTAAAGATATAAGGGATCAACTACTATTTTATCCAAATTCTAGTATTTACAAAACAGGAGATCAATTAAGATATATAGAATATAAATATATTAACAGTAGAAGACATCATCATATCGTAGCCGTAGACCACTCCGATTATTTACAACTCATAATAAGCAAAGCAGAAAAAGGTGCTTATTTAAAAGATCTTGCAACAACACTTGTTGATGATGAAATTACACTAGAAGATGCTACTGAATTTATCGAAGAACTAGTAGATAGTCAACTTTTAATTAGTGAATTAGAACCTTCTGTTTCTGGCCCTGAATTCTTAGAACAAATTTTATCTGTATTAAAAAAACTAAAGAATACTGAAAATTTAATTCAGTTTTTAAAAGAAGCTGATGACAAAATTGCTACAATTGATAAGAAAATAGGGAACAATCCTGATAGTTATGTCAAATTAAGTGAACATTTAAAACAAAATGATACTACTTTTGAGTTAAAGTTTCTTTTTCAAACTGATATGGAGCTTAATTATTCTAAAAATACATTAGATGCTTCTGTTATTGAATCTGTTAGAAAAGGATTTCACATTTTAAACAATATAACAACACCTCCTAAAGAAACTGTACTTTCCAAATTTAAAGATGCTTTCTTTGAGCGTTATGAAGAACGTGAGGTTTTATTAGCAAATGCACTTGATGTAGAAATAGGTGTTGGATACCGTCAAAATCAAGGAAGTGGAGATGTCAATCCATTAGTAGATGATCTTGTAATACCTGGAAGAGTCAACAACAATGGAACTTCAGAATTTTCACGAAATACATTTCAAGCTAAAATACAAAAAAAGCTTCTCAAAGCTTTTAAAGATGACGATTATACAATACGTTTAACTAATGATGATTTTAAAGATTTTAGTCAAGATTGGAATGATTTACCTGACACGCTATCTTCTATGATTGAAGTTGTAAATATTGATGGAGAAGAGAAAATTAAATTTTCAGGATCTGGTGGATCTAGTGCGGCAAACTTATTAGGTAGGTTTTGTCATGGAGATGACGCATTAAATAAATACACGCAAACTATCATAGATACTGAAGCTACCATCAATAAAGATAAAATTTTAGCTGAAATTGTTCATTTACCAGAATCTAGAGTTGGTAATATTCTTATGCGTCCGGCTTTTCGTGCTTATGAAATTCCGTATTTGGCGCAATCTATTCTAGATAAAGATCAACAACTTCCTCTAGATGATCTTATGATTTCTGTTAAAAATAACAGGCGTATTGTATTGCGTTCTAAAAGAACTAATAAAGAAGTGATTCCTCATTTAACCAATGCTCATAATTACTCTGCAAATTCATTACCTATTTATCACTTCTTATCAGATATGCAAACTCAAGGATTGCGAGGAGGTATTGGTTTTAACATAGGGCCATTTGCAAATGAGTATGATTTCATCCCAAGGATAGAATTTGAAAATTTAATTCTTCAGGAAGCCACTTGGAACATTCAGAAAAAAGACATCGAAGAACTAGTAAAAGTTATAAATGATGATTCAAAATTAAAAAAAGAATTAAAATCATTTTTGAGTTCTCGGAAAATACCGAGTTTAGTTATGTTAAGTGACGGTGATAATGAATTATTAATCAATTTTGATAATTTAACTTCAGTGAGAATGCTTATAGAAACTGTGAAGAAAAGACCTAATTTCAAAATAACTGAGTTTCTATTTAGTAATGAAAGTGTTGTAAAAGGAAAAGAAGGGTATTACACAAATCAAATGGTTGTATCATTTTACAATGAAAATAAATTAGCTGATCTTAAAGAAGAATAATTGAAATGAAAAATAACGTACAAAGAAATTTTATTATAGGTGATAGCTGGGTATATTTTAAATTATACACAGGTCCTAAAACTGCAGATTTAATACTAACAGAAACTATTAATGTTATTGCTAATGAATTACTAGAAGCTAATATTATAGACCAATGGTTTTTCATTCGATATTCAGACCCTAAGCATCATTTAAGAGTTCGCTTTCATTATACAAATCCTGCGAATATTGCAGAAATAATAAACAGGCTTCATGTTCATTTTAAACATTATATAGAGGAAGATCTGTTATGGAAAGTTCAATTGGACACCTATCAAAGAGAGATGGAACGCTACGGGGACCAAACCATTGAAATAGCAGAAGAACTATTTTTTTATGATAGTAAAATGATTGCAGATTTCATTAGTCTTATTGAAGGAGATGAAGGAGAAGAAATTAGATGGTTATTTAGTTTAAGAGCTATGGAAAATTTACTAAACTCATTTGAATACACAGATGAGAACAAACTTGTTTTAATGGACGGTTTAAAAACCGGTTTTGGAAATGAGTTTGGAATGTCGCGCCCCTTAAAAAAACAATTAGATGCTAAATATAGAGCAAACAGAGGTAAGATTAGTGATTTCATGGTTTTCACAAGAGAAGAAAATCCTGATTTTGCTCCTATCTTAGACATTCTAGATGAAAAAACAGCAAATACAGAAAAAGTAGCTAAGGCTATTTTAAACCACAGGGATTCAGGCACGTTAAAAATGGAACTAAATAACCTTATGGGCAGTTATATTCATATGTTAATGAATCGATTATTTAAATCAAATAATCGTATGCATGAAATGGTATGCTATGACTTTTTACATCGATATTATAAATCTGAATGGGCTAAGAAAAAATATCAAAAAGCATAATTGATGAAAAAAAGCCCAAATCATGGAAGAACAAAACAAAGTATTAATAAAGACCCCTAAAGGAGTTGTTATAAGAAATTTAAATAATATTTTATTTGTAAAAGCTGAAGGAAGTTATTGTACTTTAAATTTCGTTAATGGCGATCATTTTGTAATCAGTAAAAACTTATCTCAAATAAAATTACCAGAAACTGTTTTTTTTAGAATTCATGCTTCTGTTATTATTAATCTTCATTATGTAAAAAGAATTAAATACGATCAAGTAATTCTTGCTAATGAAATAGAATTTCCAATAGCTAAAAGAAGAAAGAAAAACTTCTTAAACGTTTTAAATGACAACTTTACTAATTTATAGATAACCATTGTTCTTAAAATAAATTAAAAACCGCCTATGCAGGTGGTTTTTAATTACACCTCTTCAGTCAATAATGTTCATTTATTATACGCTTTTAAGCAAAAAAGAGTCAGTTATAAAAAATACCTGTACACTTATTAAAAATAAAAGTTTTTCTTAATAATCTATTAAAATTTATAAATCATGAAAAAAAAGAAATTATCAAAATTATCATTAAAAAAAATGCCATATCTAATTTACAACAAAATGAAGTAAATGGAGGTTGCACTTGCTCATGCTTTTGTCCTTCACAAGGAACATGCGAAACTAATGTTGTTTGTCCTACTTGGTGGGGCATACTTGCGGATGTGATTCTATTATTGGATAATCAACTTTATTCTTTAATCAATAATAAAGTTTTAGTAAAAAAGAGGTTACTCCAAACCTCTTTTTTACTAAAAGAATAATACTTCTATAATTAAAATTCCGATTGTATTAATTTGTAAAACGTTTTAAGCAAAAAAAAATACCACTTACAAAGAACACAACTACACTTTGATTTTAAAAAGATTTTCATCTTAACTTTATGATTATAAATCTATTAAAACTTAAAGTCATGAAAAAAAGAGATCTAAAAAGCTTGAGATTCAACAAGAAGTTAATCTCCAACTTAACCGACAATAGGCTAAAAGGAGGAACAGGAAACAACTCTGCATTGTGCACTGGCTTGGCCGGATCGTGCTGGTGTAATGTAACAGTTACCGATTGCCCTCCATGCCCTGGAGATCGGTAGAAAAAATCAAATCACTTATTATTAATCAAGAGCTGAGAAAAAAGTATTGCAAAATACTTTTCAGTTTCTATTTAAAATCTATAATTATGAAAAAAAAGAAATTAAACAACAAATTGACATTTAACAAAAAGATGATCTCTAGTCTTAATACTGGAAAAGTTTCAGGAGGGAACGGCGGCCCTTCTACAAACCCTCAATGTATTTTCACAGGAGTATTAGATGGTTGTAATGTTACTGCTTGTGGTTGTAATACTAATGGATGTAATCCTGGCACCAATGGATGTAATCCAACTGCTACTCAAAATTTTATTACATGTTTAGTCCCTTGTGGTTAAAATAGTATAAAATTTCAAAAAGCCAGAGAAGGGTTAAAGTTTCTCTGGTTTTTTATATTCATCAAAGATAATAGCATATTATTTCTCCGATTTTAACTTAATTATGGATATCTAAATTAGTAATCTCTTTATTTTTAGTTTTTTATGTCAGCCCCATTAATTTAACACATCTATTATTTTAATATGTTGATAATAAGCAATTTAATTACATAAAAATTACTCTAATTTCAAGAAACCAGAGCTTTTTAATTGGGATTCTTCATTTTTTTAATCATCCTTTGAATAAATATTTATTAATAATCAAAATTATTTATTATGAAAAAAAAGAATGTAAAAAGCTTAAAATTAAACAGAAGTAAAATTGCAAATTTAAAAATGAAATCTATACAAGGAGGAACTGGTGTTGATGGTCTTATAGAAAGTGTAGATATTTGTGAAGAAGATGCTAATCCTCAAAATGGAAGCAATATTAGCTGTTTTTGCTCTCTAAACGGTACATGTAGAGTAACTCATAAATGCTAGTATATGATCAAAGAAAGTCAGAATTATTTTTGACTTTCTTTTTTATTCATCTAAAATACTTCGCAATTGATAGAAAACACGTTCTAAAATAGTAAGCTCTTCTAAAACAATTTCTGCTGTTCCTTGCATTTCTTGTTTAAACTCAATTTCTTTTTTATAGCTAGTTGTTAATCCTCCTATAATGTCTACATAAATTGTGTATTCAGCAATTTGTTCTCCTCGTTTAGGAACATCAGAAATACTAACTATTTTCCCTTCTAAACTTCCCCATTCTTGATTAGGATAATTATCTAACTTTATAATAACACGTTGTCCTACTTCTACTTTTCCTGAGTTTTGGATAGGCACATTGAGTTTTGCCACTAGTTTTTCATAATCACTGGGCACTATAGTAAACAGTGTTTCTCCAGTATTGACACTTTGATTCTTTGCTCTTATATCAAAAACAGTAACCTTTCCGTCTATAGGGCTTTTTAAAATAAATTGTTGCTCCCATTGTAGGATTGCATTTTTTAACCGTTGATATGCTAACTCTAATGATTGACGATTATTATTACTAGATTGTACACCCTGAATATCAGTACGTGTTAATGAACTACTGTTACTTTGAATTGACAACAAAGTATTAGAAATAGCATTCTTAGAATTTTCATATTGTGACTTGCTACTCAAATAATTATTTTGTTCAACTTCAAATTCACCTGTTGAAAGCACACCTCTATCTCTGAGCTTTCTCATCCGCACTATGTTAGAATCGGCTATTTCCAATTGTTCTTTTGCATATGCTAATTGTATCCGCTGTTTTTTCAACAGTTCCCTTTGCGTATTTAACTGATTAAATATTCCTTTAGCTTCCTTTTTATCTGGTTCTTGAGATGTATAAATAATATACGTTTGATAGGCTGTTAAAAAAGCTGAATAATCTAATTGAATAGTACCCAATTCAAGAAAAGAAGGAAAAACAAAATTCAAAGAGTCCGTAGTAGAAATGTCTGCAGAAAAATCTTTTATCCTATCTTTTAATATATAAACATCATTAAAGTTTGCTGTATTTTCTATTTCGGCAAGCACCTTACCTTCTTTTACTAATTGATCAGGTTCTACAAAAATATTAGTCAATCTTCCTGACGACTTAGCATCTAAATACACTGGAGGATTTTGCGAAGTAATGATTACTCTTGATGGCAATATATCGTTATAACTAATTAAAGCTGCCCCAATAACCAATAAAATCACAATAATGAATATTACTGTAATTCCCCATCTAATTACCCAATTAGGAGCTTTCCCCAAAATTTCTTTTACCTGGTCGGAGCGCTCATCTATTTCGTCGATTTTTCTTTTTTTATCTTCTTCTTCCTCAGCCATTTAATTTCCTAATTCTAACTGATTTTTAACTAGCGTATAATAAGCACCTCGCTTATCAGTCAATTCTTTATGATTTCCTAGTTCAATAATTTTTCCTTTGTCTAAAACTATAATTTGATCTGCATTTTTTACGGTACTCAATCGATGAGCTACTACTACAACTGTTTTTCCCTTGTAAAACTCTTGCAAGTTTTCCATAATTACCTTTTCATTATTAGCATCTAGTGCACTTGTTGCTTCGTCAAAAAAGATATATTTAGGATCTTTATAAACAGATCTGGCTATAAAAACACGCTGCTTTTGTCCTCCACTTATATTTACACCACTACTCCCAATTTTAGTATTGTAACCAGAAGGCAATTCATCTACGAACTCTTCTAAATTGGCTACTTTAACTGCATGTACTAATCGTTCTTTATCTATAATTCCTTCAGAATCTGATTCTGTAATATTTCTCGATATAGTATCTCCAAATAAAAATCCATCCTGCATTACAGATCCACAAGCTTTACGCCAAGTGTTAGTACTTATATTATTAAGTTTTGTATTCCCAATAGTAATAGTGCCTTCTGTAGGTTCATAGAATTTTAATAATAACTTAATTAAAGTTGTTTTACCACTACCACTAGCTCCTACTATAGCTGTTACTTTTCCTTCTGGTATTTCTACATCTATATTTTCTAATACCCATGGAGATGATAACCCTCCATATCTAAAACTAAAGTCTTTTAATTTTATAGATTTATCTTGTGGTAATTCTTTTATAAAATCTTCTGATCTATCTTCTTCATCATCTTTTAAATGAATCTCTGCCAAACGCTCTAAACTTATTTTAGCATCTTGTCCTGTTTGAATAAACGAAATAAAGTTATTTATAGGTAAGTTTAGCTGCCCAATAATATATTGTATGGATAACATCTCCCCCAGAGTTAAGCTTCCATCTATCACAGATTTGGCCGCGATAAAAGTGATCAATATGTTTTTAAGTTCATTTAAAAATTGCCCTCCTGTATTTTGGGTTTGCGATAATGCTAATCCTTTTATAGATATTTTAAATAACCGAACTTGAATAGCCTCCCATTCCCAACGACGACGACGTTCAGATCCATTTAATTTGATCTCTTGCATTCCTGAGATTAATTGATACAAACTACTTTGATTATCAGATGATTGATCAAATCTTTTATAATCAAGTTCTGCTCGTTTTTTCAGGAATAGTAATGTCCATCCAATATACATTAGAGAACCAACGAGAAATAATGTAAAAATAGTGAGGTTATAATAGGCCAATACTGCTCCAAAAATAACAAAATTAAATGCCGAGAATAGCGTATTTAAGGTTGTAGAAGAAAGAAAACTTTGTATCCTATTATGATCATAGATACGTTGTATGATATCCCCTGTATTTTTTGAATCAAAAAAGGCAATAGGCAATCGCATTAATTTTATAAGAAAGTCTGAAATTAAATTGATATTAATTCTACTGGTCATATGTAATAGAATCCATCCTCTGATTAGTTCTACAGTTGTTTGAGAAATAAACAATGTTAATTGAGCTACAAGAATCAGGTATACAAAATTAATATTCTGATAATTAATACCGTAATCTACAACAGCTTGTGTTAAAAAAGGAAAGATTAATTGAAGTAAACTACCTACAATTAATCCTACAATAAGTTGTATTATATATGCTTTGTAGGGTTTAAAATAGCGAAATAAAAACTTGAAGCCATATTCTTTCTTTTCTCCAAGATCCATATCATAGAACTCTGGCGTAGGTTCTAATAACAATAAATAGCCTTCTGAACTATCTGGATCTGCATTTTTACCTATCCATCCTTTAATAAAATCTTCCTTGCTGTACTTAACTAATCCATGCGCAGGATCTGCAACATATATAGTATCCTTTTTTATATCATGAACAACAACAAAATGACGTTGTCTCCAGTGTGCAATACAAGGAAACGGAACTTCTTCGGCCAAAGTTTTAAAATCTACACTTACAGCCAGAGTGTGATACCCTATATCTTCAGCCGCCTCTGCTATGCCTCCTAAGGAAACTCCTTCTCTTGTAATATTTGCCTTTCTTCTAAGCGCATCTATCGGAACAGATTTTCCATGATGCTTAGTTACCATTCTAAGGCAAGTTGGACCACAATCCATTTGGTCTAGTTGTTTATAAAATGGGAACTTTCTTAATTTCATTCGTTTAATTTGGCTATAAAAATATTATAATTATTTTAATTCCCTAGCAGAAATAACAATATTAATTATAGATTAACTCTTTCTTTATGAATTAAATTTTTAAACATAAAAAAAACCACCTAAAAAGTGATTTTTATACTTTATTTCTTATTATATCAGCTTTCTTTAATTAGCCACTCCAGCATTGGGATCATTAGCACCTCTTGCTGGGTTACCTCCAGTTAAAGTACCAGTACCTCCTAGTATTTCGTACAGGTTTTTTATTCTGTACTTTTTAAGTTCTTTTAATTTCATCTTTATAATTTTTTAAGTTCTTTTTTAAAGGTAATAAAAAAACCACCTTTTAGGTGGTTTTTTAAAAATAAATTCTATTTCGTTTTTAGACTAGAAACCTAGCTCTTTTTTAACATCTGCCATTAGATCCTTACCGTCGTGAACTACAACACCACCACCTTGTGTAGTGTCTAGTACATATTGAATTCCTTTAGCTTTTGCTACTTTTTGTATAGCTTCTCTTGCTTTATTAAAAATTGGTTCTAATAACTCAACTTGCTTTTTTTGTAACTCTTGCCCAGCTGCTTGTTCTGCTTGACGGAAGTTCACTTCTAATTGTTGTACTTCTTGAGCTCTCTTTTGATTTTCTTCGTCTGTTTTTGACTGAACTTCATTTTTATATTGCAATACCTTATTTTGATACTCTTTAGAAGCACCTTCAAGGTCTGCTCTTAATGTTTGTTCTAATTTTTTAAGCTCAGCCTGAGCTGCTTTCGTCTCTGGCATATCGTTTACTAATTGTTGAACGTTTATATGCGCAACACTGCTTTGTCCGTTAACATAACTGGTAGCTCCAACAACTAATGCAAAAGCAATTAAAAACGTTTTAATCTGTTTCATGATGTAAAGAATAATAATTATTTATGTTTATGTGTAATTAAATTATTGTCAATATTAATTTTCGTTATTTTTTCTCTTTTCGTTCTCTTTTTTCTTTTTTTCTTTAGCTTCTAAGGTTGCCTTTTTCTTTGCTTCCCTATCTGCTAGCAACTTTTTTCTTCTTTCGTCATATGCTTTTTTTAGCGCTTCTCTTTGCTCTAATTTAGCTTTTCTTCTAGCTTCTAAATCTTGTTCTCTTTTCGTTCTTTTCTCTTCAGCAGATTTCTTTCTAGCTTCTACTTCAGGATTAGGAGTAGCATCAAACTTCTCCTTTTCATTTTTCTTATTTCTTGCTTTTCTAACCTCTTTTTTTCTTGTAACGTCTATACGTTTTAAAACTTGGTCGCTAATATCGTATTTTTTATCGGAATACAACATAACTACATCTGCAGATTTATCAAAAATAAAATCATATTTCCTATTTCCTGCAATTTCCTGAACTACATTAAACACCTGATCTTGAATTGGCTGTACTAATAAACGTCTTTGTATTACTAAATCTCCTTCGGGTCCAAAACGATCTTGTTGATATTCTAATACTTCTTTTTCTAAAATTTGAATATCTTCTTCTTTTTCTTCAATCAATTCTTTTGTCAGTAATACTTTTTCTGCATTTAAATCTTTCTTCATTTGCTCAACCTTACTCTTCTTCTGCTCTATTTCAATTTTCCATTTTTGCACTTTAGAGTTCAACTGGGCATTAGCATCTTGATATTCTACTACATTTTCTAAGATATACTCCATGTCAATGTAACCAATTCTAACTCCACGTTGTGCTTGCAAAGATATTGCCACAAAGCTCAACAATAAAAAAACTTTAGTTTTCATAAGCTGTTATTTTTTATAAAGAAAATATCGTGCCAAAAATTAAAATTGCTGTCCTATTATAAAATGTGTCTCCCAACCATTAGGTCCTGTTTGACCTGGAAGAGAATCAAATCCATAACCAAAATCAATTCCTAGCAATCCAAAAGCCGGTAAGAAGATTCTAATTCCAAATCCAGCTGATCGATTTAAGTTAAACGGATTAAAATCTCTAAAATTGTCAAAAGCAGCTCCTCCTTCTAAAAATGCTAAACCATATATAGAAGCAGCAGGCTTTAATGTAAGAGGGTATCTAAGTTCTAACGAGAATTTATTATAGATAGCTTGCCCATCTTGATTGAGTTGACCAGTCTCATCATTAATCGTTGTAATAGATTGATTTGGATATCCTCTAAGTGCTATATTTTCTCTTCCATCTAGCGTGAAATTTCCTAAACCATCACCTCCTAAAAAGAATCTTTCAAAAGGAATCACACCTCTATCTTCATTATATGCTCCTAAGAAACCAAACTCTCCGGCAGTTTGTAATACTAATTTATCCCAAATTGTCGTATACCATTTACCATCAAATTTTATCTTATAAAATTCTAACAAATTAAAACGTTCTTGATCAATTGCAGCTACATCTGGAACTGGATCTAAACCAGATTCTGATACAGGTCTTCCATTAATATCAATAATTCTTCCTTGCGCATCTTGTAATTGAAATTCTGGTTGATTTTCCAGATCTCCAAAATCAATTCCATTAAATAATGAATATGGAAAAGTAACCCTAGCGCTTAAATTAAATTCTGATCCCCAAGTTGGATAAATTGGGTTTCTACTCAATTCTCTCCTACTTAAACCAATAGTATATGACAAGTTATTAGAAAAACCATCTCCAAATGTAAATAAACCACTATTAAAATTCCTTAAATCAAAATTCTGGAATGATAATGAATGAGATAACGTAAAAAAGTTATCTGGAATTTGCAATCTCTTTGCCAATCCAAGAGTAATTCCAGAAATAATAAAACGTTGATCTCTATCCACATCTCTGGTAAAGGGGTCAAATCTAAATTGAGTTGTTCTAGATAGGGATGCAGTAAATTGTACTGGTTTTTTACCTCCTAACCATGGCTCTGTAAATGAAAAACTATAGGTTTGAAAAGTTCTACTTGCTTGCAAACGAAGTGATAATCGCTGACCATCTCCTGTAGGAACTGGCTTATATGCTTCTTTTTTAAATATGTTTTTTATAGAAAAATTACTAAACGAGAGCCCTAATGTTCCTATGAAACCTCCACCTCCAAAACCACCTTGTAATTCTATCTGACTAGATCCTTTTTCTGCAACTGTATATTCAATATCTACAGTTCCCGCTTCAGGTTGTGGATTTTGAATATCTGGAGTAATGGCTTCTGGATCAAAAAACCCTAGTTGACCTAACTCTCTAATCGTTCTAATCACATTATCTTTACTATATAATTGACCAGGTCTAACCCTTATGGATCTATAAATAACATGATCATTTGTTTTATCATTACCCTTAACACTTACATGGTTTATAGTTGCTGGTTTTCCTTCTATAATTCTAACTTCAAAATCAATAGTATCATTTACTGCAGATACTTCTACACTATTAATTCTTGAAAATAGATACCCATTGTTTTGATACAGGTTTGTAATATCTTGGCCATCTGGCCTTGTATTATCTGCTATACGTTTTCCAAAAAGAACGCCATTATAAGTATCTCCTTCTTGGATTCCTAAAAGAGTGCTTAAAAACTGATCAGAATATGCTGTATTTCCAACAAAATCTATATCTCCAAAATAATACTTATTTCCTTCTTCTATAGATATATTAATATCTATAGTTTTTCCTTTATTATTTTTTACAACAGTGTCAGAAGTAATCCTCGCATCTCTATATCCTCTCTCTTTGTACTTATCTATAATGTTTGCAAGATCTTCTCTGTAGTCTGCATCAATAAACTTAGATTTTTTCCAAAAACGAGGAATAAACTTCTTTTTGGTATTTCTCATAGCTTTGCGAAGCTTTTTACCCTTGAGTTGCTCATTACCATTAAAAGTAATGTTTTTTACTTTTATTTTATCTCCTCTATCTATATTTACTAAAAGCTTTAAAGAATTCGTTTGAGCAGTGTCTAAAGCAGTTACCAAATTAACTTTAGTATTTAGATACCCTTGTTTTTTGTATTTGTTTACAATGAAATTTTTAGTATTTGTTAAAAAGCTTTCTGTTAATTTCTTTCCTCTTTTTAAATCAGTATCGGTAAGAATAGATTCTGCTTTTTTTGTTTTAATACCCGTTACTTTTATTTCAGATAACGTAGGGACTTCCTGAATATTAAGCTCTAAAAAAACCTCTTCACCTTTAAAACCTGTGATATAAAAGTTTACATCACTAAAGAGCTCTAAGTCCCATAATTTTTTTAATATTTTGCTAATCTCTTCTCCCGGTAGTGTTATAGGCTGTCCAACTCTCAAACCAGTATAAGTAACCACTGTTTGTTCATTGTAACTTTTTATACCTGTGACTTCTAATCCTCCTAAGATATATTTTTTTCCTTTATCAAAGTTTGTTGTCTCTTGGGCTGTTAATGAATAATTACAACAAATAAATAATAACAGCATACTAAAATATCCTCTAAACATGATATTCTTAGTTAAGTTGTTCGCTTGTTTTTCCAAATCTCCTCTCTCTATTTTGATAGTTTAATATAGCTTCAAATAAATCTTCTCTTCTAAAATCAGGCCATAATATATTAGTGAAATATAATTCAGCGTATGCTATTTGCCATAGCAAGAAATTACTGATTCTATGTTCACCACTCGTCCTGATTAATAAGTCCACGTCTGGTAGATCATGCGTGTAAAGATGTGCATTTATAATGGATTCGTCAATATTTTCTAAAGAAATTATATTATTTTTAACTTTGGTGGATATGTTAACAAGGGCGTTTTTCAATTCTTCACGAGCTCCATAACTTAAAGCTACTGTTAGTGTCATCCTCGTATTATTCTTTGTTTTTTCTACAACTTCGCCAAGTTCTTTCTGCGCTTTTTTAGGCAATGCAACCAGGTCTCCTATATTATTCAACCTTATATTATTATCATGTAATGATTTAAGCTCTTTTCGCAATGAAGTTATAAGAAGCCTCATTAGAGTATCAACTTCTGCTTTGGGTCTTTTCCAATTTTCAGTAGAGAATGCATATAGCGTTATGTTTTTAACTCCTATTTCTGCGGCTGCTTCAACAATATCTTTAACAGATTTCGCACCATTCTCATGACCAAAAACACGAAGTTTTCCCTTTTGTTTAGCCCATCGACCGTTACCATCCATTATGATGGCAATATGTTTTGGAAGTTTATTTTTGTCAATCAGGTCTTTCCTGCTCATTATATTTATTGCTTATCATTCAAAACAATAATAACAAGGTTTTTTGCCAAATGTATAAGTAAGTGTAATACCTGAAAAAACATACCAATCATCACTATTTAAATTACCAAATCTAAATATTGGTTGATTTGTATCTGGATTACTCCCATCCAGGTTATCTGTTAAAGTATATCTTGCCCCTACTTCTGCCCCTATTATTATGCGTTGTCCTATTTTACCTTTTATCCCTAATACCATAGGAATTGCAAATGTATTACGATTTCCGTTACTAATGGCTATTCCATTATCAAAAAAAATCTCTTTTGAATTAAAATAAGAAACACCACCATATATATAAGGTGTAATTGGTTTACTAAAATTGTGAAGGTTAAATTCTAAAAAATTAAACTCTAATCCAACTGAAACCTCTTTTATTGTATTTCTAAATTCAAAATCTCTTTGTTGTCTTGAGCTAATATCGGCATTTTCATCATCTCCAACGATATCAGCAATAGTTATACTTGCCCTCCAAGAATATCGACTACTTTTATTCCATTTATATAAAAGTCCAAAAGCTGCTGTGTTAGGATTTATATAATTAGTAGCTCCTATATCTCCTATATAATTAGCTCCTCCTAAAAAAACACCTATCTCATGCGTTTGCGCGTTTCCAGAATACATAAATGTAAAAAGAAAAAGCACTAAAACTACTTTTCTCATAAATCTTAAAGTTTGCAAATATAACAATTATGATTACTCGTTGGCAATCAGAATCAAAAACCCGTGATAGATAAACAAATTTAGAAGCTTTTTATTGTTTAATTTCGTCTATCTTCACCCCATAGAAGTTTTTTTCTTAGTGTTTTTAAGAAACTTTCAGATTTCAATTCTACCATGCAAATGGTAAAAGGTGCTTTTTTTATAGTTAATTCTGTTTCGTTATCTACGGTAGCTATTCGAGAATCTAGAGAAATTAAATACTTATTTTCTCTTCCCGAAACTTTAAGTTTTATTGTTGTTTCATCTGGAATTACCAAAGGTCTAGCATTTAAATTATGAGGAGCAATTGGAGTTAACACAATATTAGATGCACTGGGTGTAATAACAGGTCCTCCACAACTCAAAGAATACCCGGTAGATCCCGTAGGTGTTGCCACAATAAGACCATCTGCCCAGTAAGAGGTTAAGTATTCATCATCCAAATAAGTTTCTACAGTTATCATAGAGGTTGTATTCTTTCTGCTTACTGCAATTTCGTTGAGTGCAAAATTTAATTCTTTTAAATCTTCTGTTCTTGGGCTTGTACTTATTTGGAGCAAACTTCGTTCTACAATATTATATTCTTTATTTATAATTTGTGAAACTGCCTCTGCTATTGCATCTTTTTGAACCGTCGCTAAAAAACCTAACCTTCCAGTATTAATTCCAATAATAGGAATTCCTAAACTTCTGATATAAAGCATTGTTCTAAGAATAGTACCATCTCCACCAATACTAAAAAACAAATCAAATGAGCTATCTAAATCTTCATAAGATGAAAATGTTTCATAAAGTATATCTAATCCTATTTTTTCTCGAAGTATCTCTTGGTATTTTTTTTCTAAATAAACATCAATATTATACTTACTCAACTCTTCTAAGAGTATTTCAATATAGACTTTTGTACCTTCTTGATAAAATTGACCATAGACACCTATCTTCATTGAATATTTTTTTAATTTACACTAGATTTAGATATCTAGAAATTTTTTAAGATAATCAGATCGTTGCTTCAAATCTTCCACATACATATCGTCTTCATTCCCTGATATAATTGTATAATTATACCGCCTAAATGATTGAATAATATCATTTAAACCAATATTTCCAATCTTTAACGTAAGCTGTACAATACTATCTCTATTTTCAGAAATAAATGCTCCTAACAATTTTCCATTATTTGCTTCTACTATTTGAGAAATTTCGCTAAAGGAATAATCTTTATTGCCTTTTTCTACAATGAGTATCCCTCCTGGTTCATATAAAAAAGGAGTCTCTTTAAACAACGTAATAATATCTATTAGCTCATAATAACCCAGGTAATTATTATGCTCATCGATAACAGGCATAATATTTGCATTATTTCTAGCAAAAGCCTCTAAAACATCCAACCAATTCGTGTCTTTTCTAACAAAAAAAATAGCTAGTGAATATTTATAATCACTCACTTTTTTCTCATTATCAAAAGCTTGTATATCATCTTCGGAAATATTCCCTATTAAAAGCCCATCTTCCTCAACTGGAATGTGTGTATACGTTAAATTTGCAAAACCTTCTTTTGCTTTATAAATCAAACTCATAGGAGTTAACGGTGGCACCTCGTTTTGTATGTATGAGTGAATTGTTACCATAAGCTCTAAATCTTCGGCAAATTAATTAATTTATATGATAAAATACGATGCCTACTTTGTATTTTTGGCATCAAATTCATCTTTTTAACCTTATATTATGACAAAACTGAGTGTCAACATTAATAAAATAGCTACACTTAGAAACTCTAGAGGCGGCAATACTCCAAATCTTCTTAAGAGCGCAAAAGATATTCAAGAGTTTGGAGCAGAAGGCATCACTATTCATCCTAGACCCGATGAAAGGCATATAAAGTATAGAGATGCGAGAGATTTAAAATCTGTTGTATACACCGAATATAATATTGAGGGAAACCCAATCAAAAAATTTATTGATTTAGTTTTAGAAGTAGCGCCTACTCAGGTTACTTTAGTACCAGATAGTGTTGATGCTATTACTTCCAATGCGGGATGGAACACCATAAAGCATAAGGATTTTTTAATTGAAGTTATAAATGAGTTCAAAAGAAATAATATTCGCACTTCTATCTTTATTGATCCAACTATAAAGATGATTGAAGGAGCAGCTATTATCGGAACAGATAGAATAGAACTATATACAGAAGATTTTGCCAAAAACTATGCAACAAAAGACAAAGACAGTATTACTCCTTATGTAAAAGTTGCTAAACTCGCCAATGAATTAGGCTTAGGAATTAATGCAGGGCATGATTTAAGTCTTGATAATATTGAGTTTTTCAAAAAAAATATCCCTAATCTTTTAGAAGTTTCTATTGGTCATGCATTAATTTCCGAATCTCTTTATTTAGGTTTAGAAAATGTTGTAAATATGTATTTAGATAAATTGAAGTAATGAATATTTTACATTCCAAAATTATTGGAGAAGGTACTCCTTTATTAATTTTACATGGCTTTTTAGGCATGTCAGACAACTGGAAAACACTTGGTAATCAATTTGCAAAAGATGGCTTTCAAGTACATCTTATTGACCAAAGAAATCATGGCCGCAGTTTTCATTCAGATACTTTTTCATATGAGGCATTAACCAAAGATATTTCTGTTTACTGCAAACATTATCAATTAAATAATATTGCTATAATTGGCCATTCAATGGGAGGAAAAACAGCCATGAATTTTGCGGTTCATTTTCCTGAAAACACCTCAAAACTTCTAGTAGCTGACATCAGTCCAAAACAATATCCTGTTCATCATCAAACCATTTTAGACGGGTTAAATTACCTCGATTTTAACATCTTAAAAACAAGAGGGGAAGCAGATAAAGCTCTTTCAAAATTTATTCCTGAAATTGGAGTTCGACAATTTTTGCTTAAAAATCTATATTGGAAAGAAAAAGGAATTTTAGATTTTCGTTTTAATTTAAAAACACTTAGCAATACGATAAATAATATTGGAGAATCATTGGCCGACAAAACAATTTTTAATAAAGAAACTTTGTTTTTAAAAGGAAGTAATTCTGATTATATAAAAGAAGAAGATACGCAACGCATCAAACAACATTTTCCCAAAGCAAATATTGATAGTATCCCTAATGCTGGACATTGGCTACATGCAGAAAATCCAACTGCATTTTATCAAAAAGCTATTGTTTTTTTAAAATAAAAACATCAAAAAAAGCAAGTGTGATTAGAGTTTTTATACGCCGATATATTTTGTAACTTAGATACTTATTCATATATATTTATGAAGTATCTTCTCAAAACATTACTATCTGCTATTGCCGTTATTATTTTGGTAAAAATACTTCCTGGAGTTTCTGTAGACACCTATTGGACTGCTATTATTATTGCTTTAGTATTAAGTTTTTTAAATTTCTTTGTAAAGCCAATATTAATTATATTAACATTGCCGGTTACCATTGTTACATTTGGCTTATTTCTTTTAATCATTAATGCATTGATCATTTTAATTGCTAGTAAATTAATTGATGGTTTTTCAGTTACTGGTATTTTTTGGGCATTCATTTTTAGCTTTCTACTCTCTTTATTTCAATCTATTTTATTCGCTTCACTTAAAGACCATAAAAAACATTAACATATCCTTTGAATTTCAACAATTTAAAAACTTGGCAAGCTTATAAAAATGTATTAGTTTTGCAAGCCTATTTTTACAGCTTATTAAATTATAGAAAATGGATATTACCAAAGAGCAAATAGATGATTTGAACGCAATTGTAAAGGTTGCAATTACAAAGGAAGATTACAGTGATAAAGTATCTGAGATTTTAGATGATTATCGAAAAAAAGCTAATATTCCAGGTTTTAGACCAGGAAAAGTTCCTATGGGATTAGTTAAAAAACAATATGGAAAAGCTGTTCTTGTTGATGAAGTTAATAAATTACTTCAAGATTCGCTTAACAATTATTTAACAGAAGAAAAGCTCGATGTATTAGGGAATCCATTACCAAAACCACAAGAAGATTTTAATTGGGATACTGAAAACTTTTCCTTTGAATTTGAATTAGGATTAGCTCCTTCTTTTGAAGTTAATTTAAAAGGAAAAAAAGCAATCACTCACTACAATATTACTGCCGATAAAAAAATGATCGACAGCCAAGTGGAAAATATACGAAAACAATACGGAAAATTGATAAATAAAGATACTGTTGAAAAAGATCATGAGTTAACAGGTACATTTATTAATGAAGAGAAAAGTATTGAAAACAAAGCAACCTTTACACTTGATAAAATTAAAGGGAAGAAAAATTTAGATAAATTTCTTGCTGCCAAAGTCGGAGATGTTATTTCACTAAAGACAAAAGGCTTAGTAAACGACAATCAAGAGCTCATAAACTTATTAAAGATCGCTAATGATGATGCTCACAACTTAGAGGTTGAAGTTAGCTTCACACTAGAAGAAATTAACCAAAGAGAATTGGCTGCTTTAGATCAAGAATTGTTTGATAAACTTTTTGGAAAAGATGCTATATCATCTGAAGATGAATTAAATGCAAAAATTAAAGAAGATGCAGAAAAGCAATTTGTTCAGCAGTCTGATCAAAAGTTATTAAATGATATTACTGAACATTTAATTGAAAATACAAAATTTGATCTTCCAGGAGGGTTCTTAAAAAAATGGATTCAAAACACTAGTGAAAATCCACTTACTGAAGATCAAGCGAATGAAGAATACGAAAAATCTGAAAAAGGACTTAGATATCAGTTAATTGAGGGTAAAATTATTCAAGAAAATGATCTGCAAGTTAACTTTGATGAGCTTAAAGAATTTGCTAAAGGATTCATTAAAGTGCAAATGGCTCAATTTGGACAAATGAACCCAACTGATGAAGATGTAGAGAATATTGTTTCAAGAGTTCTTTCTAACCAAGACGAAGTAAAAAGAATCTCTGAACAATTAATGAGTCAAAAATTAGTTTCTTTTTATAAGGAAAACGCTAATTTAAAGACTAAGAAATTATCTTACGACAACTTTGTAAAAGAAGTCTACGGAGATAATAAGTAAAAAAAAACTATATTTAGGCATTATTACAAGTGCCTTTTAATCGAAAACATAGAAAAAACCTATGGACTACGGAAAAGAATTTAAAAAATTTGCTACGATGCACCATGGTATCAATAGCATGTATTATGATGCTATTGTAAGCAGCGCAACTCCATATAATGTGACTCCTTATATTATGGAGGAAAGGCAGCTAAATGTTGCTCAAATGGATGTATTCTCTCGTTTGATGATGGATAGAATCATTTTTATGGGTACTGGTATCGATGATCAAATAGCTAATATCATACAAGCACAATTACTATTTTTAGAAAGTGTAGATTCTTCTAAAGATATTCAGATTTATATTAACTCCCCTGGAGGTAGTGTATATGCAGGATTGGGCATTTATGACACTATGCAGTTTATAAAACCTGATGTAGCAACTATCTGTACAGGAATAGCTGCTTCAATGGCTGCTGTTTTACTATGTGCTGGAGAAAAAGGAAAACGAAGTGGATTAACGCATTCTAGAGTTATGATTCATCAACCTCTAGGCGGTGCTCAAGGACAAGCAAGTGATATTGAAATTACGGCTAGAGAAATTTTAAAATTAAAAGACGAATTATACCATATCATTGCAAACCATTCAGGTCAAAAGTTTGACAAGGTAAGTGATGATAGTGATAGAGACTATTGGATGAAATCTAATGAAGCCAAAGAATACGGTATGATTGATGAAATACTCGTAAGAAACTAACCCCTTTATCGTCTAACCAACTAGACAAACAACTTAAGATTATGGCAAAGGAAGAATTAGAATGTTCATTTTGCGGTAGAAAGAAACCCGAAACCAACTTATTGATAGCTGGTTTAGATGCTCATATATGTGATCGTTGCATAGAACAAGCACACGGGATTGTTTTGGAAGAATCTAAACAATCTAAATCTGGTGAGCTTTCTTCAGAATTAGTCTTAAAGAAACCTATAGAAATTAAAAAATTCTTAGACGAGTTTATCATAGGGCAAGAAGTTACTAAAAAAGTAATGTCTGTAGCTGTATATAACCACTACAAAAGATTATTACAAGTAAGCAATGATGAAACTGAAATACAAAAAAGTAATATCATCATGGTTGGACAAACAGGGACTGGAAAAACCTTGATAGCAAAAACTATTGCAAAAATGCTTAATGTCCCTCTGGCTATTGTAGATGCTACCGTACTAACTGAAGCTGGTTATGTTGGAGAAGATGTAGAAAGTATACTTACTAGGTTATTACAAGCCGCAGATTACAATTTAGAAAAAGCAGAAAGAGGCATTGTATTTATAGATGAGATTGATAAAATTGCAAGAAAGAGTGATAATCCATCCATCACAAGAGATGTTTCAGGAGAAGGCGTACAACAAGCATTATTAAAGCTACTTGAAGGTACTGTTGTAAATGTGCCGCCTAAAGGAGGTAGAAAACATCCAGATCAAAAATTTATTGAAGTAAATACAGAAAATATATTATTCATTGCCGGTGGTGCATTTGACGGTATTGAAAAAATTATAACCAAACGCTTGAATATGCAGGCTGTTGGGTATAGTGCCTCGAAAAATGAGGATGGTATAGACAACACTAATCTTTTACAATATATTATCCCTAGAGATTTAAAAGATTTTGGTCTTATTCCAGAAATTATTGGTCGTTTACCAGCACTTACTTATATGGATCCATTAGACGCCAAAACATTAAGAGCTATTTTAACAGAACCTAGAAACGCCATTATAAAGCAGTACACAAAGCTTTTTGAAATGGATGAAGTAGCCTTTAAAATAGAAGATGAAGCTCTAAATTATATTGTAGGAAAAGCAATAGAATACAAACTAGGAGCTCGTGGATTGCGTTCTCTATGTGAAGCTATTTTAACAGACGCTATGTTTGAACTTCCAAGTTCTGATGAGAAAAAATTGGTTGTTTCTAAAAGTTATGCAGAAGAAAAACTTTCTAAAAACACTATAAAAAAATTAAAAGCAGTTTCATAAAAGGTATTTTTACCTAAAATTAGTTACTCCTTTTATTTTACATCTGAAATTCGCTTTCTTTATTTAGTATTAACATTTCATCTATATAATTACGTTGATTAGACAATCTTGGAATTTTGTGTTGACCTCCAAGCTTTCCTTTCATTTTCAACCAATTGTGAAATAATCCTTTTTGAGCTACTTCAATCTTTGGGAGCCTTAAAGTTATATTATTATAACGTTTAGCTTCGTAATCTGAATTCAAAGATTTTAAAGTATCATCTAATATGGTTGTAAAGAGCAAAATATTTATAGGGGCTGTTTTAAACTCGATTAACCACTCATGAGCTCCTTTCTCTTTGTCTTTCATAAAGATAGGAGCAGCAGTATAATCTACTATCTCACTAGCCGTTTCTGTACATGCTTTTTTTAATGCTATTTCTGCATTCTCTATAATTAATTCTTCTCCAAAAGCATTTATAAAATGTTTTGTTCTTCCCGTTACTCTAATTTTATATGGATTAATAGATGTAAAACGTACAGTATCTCCTATACAATATCTCCATAATCCTGCATTAGTAGTAATAACAATTGCATAATTTTTACCTTTCTCTACTTCCCATAATGGTATTACTTTTTGCTCTTCAGTATCATATTCATCCATGGGTATAAATTCATAAAAAATACCATAATCTAACATTAGCAATAGTTCATTAGAATTGTTTGTGTCTTGAATAGCAAAAAATCCTTCGGATGCATTATATACTTCATAATATTTAAAAGTATCGCTAGGTAATATTTTTTTGTATTGATCTTTATAGGGAGTGAAATTAACGCCTCCATGAAAATATACTTCTAAGTTCTCCCAAACTTCAAAAAGATGCGATTTTCCTGTTTCTTCTAAAACTTTATTAAGCATTACTAACATCCAAGAGGGTACTCCTGCCAAACTAGTAACGTTTTCATGAATAGTTTCATTTACAATTGCTTTTAACTTACTTTCCCATTCACTCATCAACGATACTTTATGGCTAGGCGTACTACTCATTTCTGCCCAAAAAGGAAGATTATCTATTATTATGGCTGATAAATCTCCAAAAAAAGTATCTGTATCTTCATATATTTCTTTACTTCCACCTAATCGCAAGCTTTTCCCTTTAAACAATTTTGAGTCTTCGTTATTATTAAAGTAAAACGATAACATATCTTTTCCTGCCTTAAAATGACAGTCTTCCAAAGCTTCATTACTTACCGGAATAAATTTACTCTTTGCGTTAGTTGTACCACTGCTCTTGGCAAACCATTTAATAGGAGTTGGCCAAAAAATATTTTGTTCGCCTTTTCGGGCTCTTTCAATGAAAGGTTCTATGTGTTCATATTTATTGATGGGGATTCGTTTTTTAAACGTTTCGTATGTATGTATTGACGAAAATTCATACTCTTTACCATATACAGTATTCTGAGAAGTAGTAAGCAACTGATTGAGTAGTTCCATTTGAACTTCCCCTGGATATTTAATAAAAAGTTCTATTTGATGAACTCTTTTTTTTAACAACCAAGATGCTATAGAATTGAATAAAGGTATTGGCATATTTGCACTATCTTTAAGCACTAAAATAATAAAAACTTTTACTATGTACGAAGGTGTATTAACAAAAATGAAAACTGCTTTTGGTCTTCCTATTCAATATTACTTAGATATGAAAACTGATTTCATCAATGTTAATCAACTCTTAGATCGTACCATATCTATCAAATTTGTAAAACATGAGTGCTTAAATTGTCATTTAGAACGCCCTATTTATAGGCAAGGTTTTTGCAAAAATTGTTTTTTTGAAATCCCGCAAGCCGCAGATTGGATTATGCGTCCAGAATTGAGTACTGCGCATTTAGATAAAGAAGATAGAGATCTAGAATATGAAAAAAGAATGCAACTACAACCTCATATTGTTTATTTAGCTAATTCTAGCAATATTAAAGTAGGTGTAACTAGGAAAAATCAAGTTCCAACCAGATGGATTGATCAAGGTGCACATGAAGCTATTGAAGTTATTGAAGTCCCTAATCGTTATTTAGCAGGGATTGCAGAAGTAGCCTTAAAAGATCATGTTTCTGATAAAACAAATTGGCGTAAAATGCTTTCTAATGATATTACAGACGTAAATCTTGTGGATGAAAAAGAAAAACTAGCCTCTTTCCTTCCTGAAGAAGTAAAACCATATTACTTAGAAAATAATATGCAAGAAGTTCAATTAAATTTCCCTGTAAATAAATATCCTGAAAAAGTAAAAAGCTTGAGTTTAAGCAAAACGCCAGAATACACAGGGGTTTTAAAAGGCATTAAAGGACAATATTTAATTTTCGAAGATAACACCGTCTTTAATATTCGAGCTAATGAAGGAAACGTTGTTTCCATTGCTATTGAATAAGGTGTTATTAGTTTAGAAAAACAATCTAATAAATTGAATACCCGCAATAACTATTAGTAAAATACCCGTTATTTTATTTACTGTTTTTGAAATATTAGCAAACTTCTTTTTAATAAACATACTGCTTTTACTATAAAGATAAAGTGTTAATACTTTTCCTAAATACACCCCTAAGAAAAATAAAAAAACAATACTTAATGAAGCTTCCATTGTTAAGCTATAACTATTTCTATTTAAAAATTCGATAACAAAAATCCAGTATAACAATACCGGAGGGTTTATTAATCCTAATATAAATCCATTAAGATATTTAGAGTTAAATACTCTTTTTTTAGTTGTTGAAATTTCTTTTTGACGTTTCAATAACATAAATACACCAATTGCCAATACCAGAACTGCTAAGGTAACTTGCAACCAATCATTATCACCTATAAAACCTGTTACAGCAACACTACAATGCAACGCATAAAAAGATAATATAATTTCAGCAAACCCAGCAGCAAAAGCAATTTTCATTGCTGTGCTCATGTTTTGTTTAATGGTTGTATTAATAACAGAGATGTTTACTGTCCCTAGAGGGATGGCGCCAAAAAAAGTTGCTACAACTCCTATCAAAAAATAAATTGCTAGATTCATGAGAGTTTAAGTCGGGTTAAGGAGCTATTCATTACATTATTATTGAGTTGAGTCTTTTTCTTTTTTCTTTTTCCTGAAAAGATTGTTTAAGAGTTTATCTGCTGTTTTCTTAACTGGGTCATCTCTCTTAATAGTATCATTAGATGTAGAATCTTTAACTTTATTACCGCCATTAAGAATGTCTCCAATAATATCCTTTGCCTTATCTTTCCCTTTCCCTATTAATTTATCTTTTTGCTTTTTTGCTAATTGACTTGTAAGGCTTGATACCGCTTGTTTTAAATCGGTATTAATCGTTGGACTTGTAATACTACCAAGAATATTAACAGTTACAGGAACTTTAATAGCACTAGCATCTTCATCATTCAATTTTGCTATAAAGTTAGAAACTTCACTTCCTAAATACTTTGCAGGAACATTAAAAACAGTTTTATATCCTAAAGACTTATCAAAAGCGTGCCCTCCTGAAACTTCAATATCTATATCCTTATAGTTAAGGTTTGTTGGTTTTAATGCCACTTTACCATTTTCAAACGAAATAGAGGTTTTAAGTTTTTCTAAGTTTAACTCCTTAAGATCTATAAAATTAAGGTTATTGCTAAGCAAGTTTAATACTTTAGATTTTTCTGGTGTTATTGAAGAAGTTAATAATTCCGCCAATGCATTTCCACTAATGGTAGCTAGATTGGGGGTGAAATCATTATTTAAACTTCCTGAAAGTGACACTGTTGTGTTTAATTTACCTTCTAGCGCGCTTGCTATTGGAGAAAGTGTTTTAAATAAGTCTAGATTAGTGAATGATTGAGCAATATCAAAAGCATCTACAATAAGATCCATATCAAAAATAGGAGTCTCTGTTTTTGTAGAAACACTTCCATTTAACCCTAGGTTTCCGTCAAATAAATTAGATGTAACATTTACTAATGATACTTTCTCATCTTTTATAACCATAGTACCCTTTACATTTTTAAGTGTTAGGTTATCATACAATACTGTTGCTGCAGATGCTTTTATAGTAGCATCTAAAAAAGATGGGATCTTTATTTGCTCTTCTATATTTTCGCCTGTATCAGTATTTTCATCTACATCTTCTGAAGCTACCATAAAATCACTTACTGAAAACTGATTAGAGATAAGGTCAAAATTTCCTTCAACATTTTCATTATTAAATAAAAACCCTAATAGGTTTTCAATAGTTCCTGTTGCTTTGAAATCAGTTTTTCCTGTTTTCGCATCAAATTGATTCAATGCAACTGTTTTAGGATTAAAAATAATCTCTGCTGCATTGATTACTATTGGGTTTGCAACTTCTTCAGAAAGATATTCAAAATCTCTTAATTTTAAAACGCCTTTATTTTGCGTCTTTTCATAACGCTTTTTTTCTAATGAATTCATATCAAATTGAGTAGAAACATTCGCTTCTAACATCCCTTTAAGGTCAATTTCTGAATTTACAGGATATGCTTGAGATAGATTTCCTAAATTTAATCGACCATCTATGTGTGCATTTATATATGGATTTTCTATTAAATTTTCCAGCTTTGCATTTGCATTAAAAACATCTTCATCTATTTTAAATGATAATTTTTCAATAGCTACGTATGTGTCATTAGTAATTCCTGTTGTATTAATTACACTTGTTTTTATTTGAATATTTTCAACAGATTTTGGCAAATCAGGATATTTAAACATCGCATTTTCTGATGCTATTACTATTTCAAATGCCGGTATATGAGTATCATCAACAATCCCATTAAAATTTCCTTTTAACTCAAAATTTCCTTCTGTTTTTACATTTTCTATATCTTTTGAATATGCTTCTGGAATAACAGCTAAGAAATTCTTAAAATCTGAAGAAGGTGTTTTAAAATTAATATTTACTTCTTGATTATTTTCATTCACTTTAACAAAACCATCAAAGACAACAGCCAATTGGTTAATTAAGGCCTTATTATCTAAAAATGAGTACTTATTTTCTTTTAAATCTATTCCTATTAAGGCATCTAATTTTACACTATTTTTATTCAAATAGTTTACACTATCCAGAGTTAAAGAAATAAGCGCTTGTGTTTCTGTTTTTAATTTAGAATTTTCCAATGATAAATCGCCACTACCTGTATGATTTAAATCTTCTATATTTAAATTAACCCCACCAGCGACATCATTATATTTTACTTGACTATCATTCAGCTCGTATTTACGTACTGAAAAATTAAAACTTTGACTATTTCCTTTTTCATCATTTAAAGCTGGAGTTTTGGCTCTCTTTGAAATATCATAATTAGCATCACCTTCCTCATTTACTACTATATTTAATGTTGCTTTGTCTAATAAAAAATAATTAATATTAATAGTTTCATCACTGCTTTTAAACAATTCTTTAATAGACATTTTTAATTTCACTTTTTGCGCTGAAAATAATGTGTCTCCTTTAAAAGGTTCTAAGTTTTGTAAACTTGCATCATCTATGGTAACAGTTGCTTTTGGAAAACTACTCAATAAACTTATATCTGCCTCGGTAAAGCTTAACTCAGCATTTAAATTATCATTAATGGTCTCTTTTATTATTCCAATAATTTTATCTTCAAAAAGTATAGGAATAACTATAATAACTCCTATAAAAATCACTAAAAAAACAGCAAGTATTTTAAGTATTTTTTTTATTTTATTCATCGTTACTCTAGGAGTATTTCTTCTCCCGTTTTTAATTTAAATTGTTTTTGCATTATATATACGAACAAATAGAGCAGTGGCGTATCTAAAAGTGCAATAAAAATTTTAAATAAAACACCGCTAATTAATAAACCATAAAATTTTGACCAATCTATAATATCAAAAGAACATAATAAGATTAAAACAGTTAGCGTATCTACTATTTGAGAAGAAAAAGTAGAGAAATTGTTTCGCACCCATAAGTATTTTCCCTTGGTTGTTTTTTTCCAAAAATGATAAATACGAATATCAATAAATTGTGCAAAAAGATAGGCTAACATTGATGCTAAAACTGCTAAAGGAGCATTTCCAAATGCTTTGACAAATTCTGCATCATTTAAATAAGACCATGTAGTTGCAGGAACTGTTTTAGACATATAAATAATACCTAAAGAGAAAAAAGAAGCTATAATACCAGCTATAACAACTTGATTTGCTTTCTTTTTACCATAAATTTCTGAAATTAAATCTGTAATTAAAAACGTAATTGGATAAGGTAATAAACCAACTGAAATCTCAAAAAGAGGGGTTCCAAAAATTCTCACATCACCAAATGGATACCAATAAAAAAACTTTTGAAAAATCAAATTAGAAACTACTAATGAGGTTATAAACAATGCACCAAGGTATAAATAAATCTTAGCAGCTAGTTTTTTATTATGTAGCGTCATCTCTTTCTCTAAGCTATTTAATATGAAGTTCATATGGCATTAATGCCTGAACACCTTTTAATTCAGAAAGTTTTTTAATGTGTTTTATAACCTCGTATGCTTCTAATCCTATTTCTTCTTTAATCAATTCTTCCTTTGACTTAGCAAAAGGAAAGCTAGTCATACTTTCTAAAAGATCATCAAAATCTTTTTCAATTTTAGGATAATTATCAATCTTGTATGTATCTAAATCAGCAGCTTCTGCTGCTCTTTGTATTGCTAAATCTATCCCTCCTAATTCATCTACTAATCCTATTTTTATAGCATCGACACCTGTCCACACACGCCCTTGTGCTATGCTATCTACCTCAGCTACGCTCATCCCTCTACCTTCAGCTACGCGTTGAAGAAAAGTGGTGTAAACCTCTTCAATACCTCCCTGCATAAATGTTTTAAAATCATCTGATATTGGTTCAAAAACACTATAACCACTCGCCTGTTCATTGGTACCTACTTGTTCTGCATTAATTCCTATTCTCTCTGCAAATCCTTTAAAATTTGGGATGGTTCCAAAAACACCTATAGACCCTGTAATGGTAGTTGGCTCTGCAATAATCTTATCTGCATTACAAGCAATATAATAACCTCCAGAAGCTGCATAATTACTCATAGAAACTATCACTGGTTTTTCTTTTTTAGTCAATTCTATCTCTCTCCAAATAAGTTCAGAGGTTAGTGCACTCCCTCCCGGAGAATTCACACGAAGTACAATCGCCTTTACCTTATTATCTTCTCGGGCTTCTTTTAAAGCTTTATTAATAATTCCTTGTCCTATTGTATATTCATCCCCTTTTCCATAAATAATAGTTCCTTGCGCATAGATAACTGCTACTTTACTACTTCCAGTACCAGAACTTCTTACAACAGATCTATAATCACTCAATTTAATAGTTTCTAGATCTTCTACAGTAGCGATTTCTACAGCGTTTGCTAATGACTCATTATATTGGTCTTTGTACACAATTTTATCAACTAACCCAGAAGCTAATGCATATATTGGATTTCTTGCGCCTAAAGTATCTGCAATTTTATTTAGATTTTCCTCAGATATAGATCTACTCTCTGAAATTGCAGTTAACATCTCTCCCCAAATAGAATTCAATAACTCAGATATTTGTTCTCTATTAGCAGCACTCATTTCATTATTTAGATAAGGTTCTACTGCGCTTTTATATTTACCATGTCTAATCACTTCCATTTTAATTCCTGACTTCTCTTGCAAATCTTTGAAAAATAATACTTCTGAAGATAAACCTCGAAAGTCTAACTCTCCCATTGGATTAATAAAAATAGAATCTGATACAGAATTCAAATAATAATCTTTTTGAAGAAAGATATCACTGTATGTGTAAATAAATTTTCCGGATTCTTTAAATTTTAGCAATGCGTTTCTAATAGCTTCTGTTTGCCCCATTCCTGCTAATGAAAAATTATTTTGTATACTAATTCCTTTTATTTTTTTATTAGACGCCGCATGTTCTATTGCATTTAAAATATCGTTCAAGCCTAATACTTTTTCTTCAAACCCTAACGCAATGGTTAATGGATCTGCATCTGGTGCGTAATCTACGATAGGTGCATTTAAATTTAATTCTAAAATAGAGTTACTTTTTACAATCACTTTATCTTCATCACTAGCACCTAGAAATGATATAAATATTAAAAAAACTACAAATAGCAATCCTAATGCTATAAATACTCCTAAAATGGTAGATAATATATTTCCTAAAAATTTCATTCTTAATTATTTACTTTAAATATTATATTCCTTGTCTTATCGGCTTAAGATAGTTTTATTTTTTAAGCTTCGCAAAACTTATTAACAAAGGGAGGCAAAGATAATCGTTTGTTCATTTCTTTTATTTATTTTGTCTTTCTATTATGAAAAATTTAAGACGTGCATATATTTCTTTAGGTAGTAATGTTGGCAATAAGATAGAGCATTTAAAAAAAGCCGTACACTTATTATCTCTAAGAGCAGGAGAAATTAATCTTTACTCGTCTGTTTACAAAACATCTTCTTGGGGTTTTAGCAGTGAAGATTTCTTAAATGCTTGTGTTGCAATCAATACAGAGCTAACCCCAGAAAAACTATTAGATACTTTATTAGAAATAGAAATAGATTTAGGAAGAAAACGCAGCAACAAAAAAGAGTATGAAGCTCGTACTATAGATTTAGATATTCTTTTTTTTGACACTATTGTAAATACTACTCCTAAATTACAAATACCGCACCCACAATTACATTTACGAAAATTTGTTCTTATCCCTCTTTCTGATATTGCGCCCAGTAAAATTCACCCTGTTTTAAAAAAAACCATTACAGAATTAAATAACAAATGTATTGACGATAGCGAAATATCAATAACAGATCATAAATTAAACTCAGTTAATAATACTGGTCTTTCAAAATATAATTTTATAGCTATAGAAGGAAATATAGGAGCAGGTAAAACTACTTTGACCTCAAAAATAGCTGAGCATTTTAATGGTAAACTAATTCTTGAACGATTTGCAGACAATCCATTTTTACCGAAATTTTATGAAGATAGGCAACGATATGCTTTTCCATTAGAAATGTCTTTTTTAGCAGATAGATATCAGCAATTTACAGATGATACTTCACAACTAGATTTATTTAAAAACTTTATGATCAGTGATTATGACATATACAAATCACTCATTTTTGCAAAAGTTACATTACAAGATGAAGAGTTTAAACTTTACAGAAAAGTTTTTAATCTTATGTATCGTGAAGTAATCAAACCAGATCTGTATGTTTATTTATATCAAAACACTCCCAGGTTATTAGAAAACATTAAAAAAAGAGGGCGTGATTATGAGCAAAATATTCCTTCAGAATATTTAGAGCAAATACATCAAGGCTACTTTGATTTTATTAAAACACATCCTGATTTAAAAGTTTTAGCTATTGATATTTCAAACATGGATTTTGTTAAAAACAGCTCTGACTATCAATATATAATCGACAAAATGATTCATTTTAACGATGAAATACAATAAATAACATTTTATTAAGAGTTTTTTTGCAATTGACAAAAAGGTTTGTTTAATTAGTACTCTATAAAATTTAGAAACTAACTAGCTTTACTTAATAGATCAACACTTGGGATTCAAGATTTCTTGAATCCCTTTTTTTATAATAGTTTTTTAAAAAAATCCCAAATCACTACACCTACACTTACAGATATATTTAATGAGTGTTTTGTCCCAAATTGAGGAATTTCTATCACTTCATCACTCATAGAAACTACTTCTTGAGAAACTCCTTTAACTTCGTTTCCAAAAATTAATGCATATTTTTTATCTTTATTTATATTAAAAGAGTGTAGCATAGTAGCTCCTTCTGCTTGTTCAATAGCAACTGTTATGTTTCCTTCTGCTTTTAGTTTTTCAATAATATTTTTAGTTTCTTCTATATATTCCCAATCAACTGTATCTGTTGCACCTAATGCTGTTTTATGGATATCTTTATGAGGTGGAACAGCAGTAATACCACATAAGTACACTTTCTCAATTAAAAAAGCATCAGAAGTTCTAAAAACAGAACCTATATTGTTAAGACTTCTTATATTATCTAAGACAATTATTAAAGGTGTCTTTTTAGCATTTTTAAAGCTTTCCGTATCTAATCTACTAAGCTCATTGTTCTTAAGTTTTCGCATTTTTTTTCGCGTCTTCTATGACAAATAATTAAATTCGCAATTCATCTTTTGACAAAAATAATCTAATAAAAGAAACGCTTGGCATCAAAAACTAAAAAGGAAACCCCTTTAATGAAACAATACAATACCATCAAGGCTAAATATCCTGATGCTTTATTGTTATTTAGGGTCGGTGATTTTTATGAGACTTTTGGAAAGGATGCTGTAAAAACATCTAAAATTTTAGGGATTATTTTGACTAAAAGAGGTGCTGGCAGCGAAAGTGAAACCGAATTGGCAGGCTTTCCTCATCATTCATTAAACACCTATTTACCAAAATTAGTGAAAGCAGGGCAACGCGTTGCTATTTGTGATCAATTAGAAGATCCTAAATCTACAAAAACTATTGTAAAAAGAGGTGTTACAGAATTAGTAACTCCAGGAGTAGCGTTGAACGATGATATTTTACAGGCAAAGACAAACAACTTTCTTTGTGCTATCCACTTTGGCAAAAAAAAATATGGAGTTTCTTTTTTGGATATTTCTACAGGTGAATTTTTATTAGCCCAAGGAGATGCAGAACATATTGACAAATTATTACAAAACTTTAATCCTAGTGAAATTCTTATTCCTAAGAATAAAAAAACTGATTTCTATACTATTTTTGGAAAAAATCATCATATATTCTTTTTAGATGATTGGGTTTTTAAAGATGACTACACCTTTGAAACTTTAACCAATCATTTTAAAACAAAATCTCTAAAAGGATTTGGTATTGAAAATCTAAACGAAGGTATTATTGCTTCTGGTGCGGTATTACATTACATTTCTGAAACGCAACACCAACATTTAAAACATATTACTTCGCTTCAACGTATCGCGCAAGAAGAATATGTTTGGATGGATCGATTTACAGTTCGAAATTTGGAGCTTTATCAATCTAGCGCTCTTAATGCTGTTACGCTACTTGATATCATTGACAAAACCATTTCGCCTATGGGAGGGCGTTTATTAAAACGTTGGTTAGCACTTCCTTTAAAAAACACGGATCGAATTAAAGAGCGTCACCAAGTAGTAGCTCATTTACTTGAGAATGAAGAAATACTAGAGAAAAATCAACATTATATAAAACAAATAGATGATATAGAAAGATTAATTTCTAAAGTTGCTACTTCTAGAATTAATCCTAGAGAAGTAGTGCAGTTAAAAAACTCTTTAGAAGCTATTGTTCCTATAAAATCTATTTTATCTGAGAGTAAAAGCGAAGCACTTGTTTCTATTGGAAATTCATTAGATTCTTGTGATGAATTGAGAGGCAAAATCAAAGAAATATTACAAGAAGAAGCACCTGTAAATATTTTAAAAGGAAATGCTATTGCTACAGGATTTTCTGAAGAATTGGATGAATTAAGAGGGCTAGCATTTTCAGGAAAAGATTACTTAAATAAGATGCTGGAACGTGAAACCGTAAATACAGGTATTCCTTCTTTAAAAATTGCGAGTAATAATGTTTTTGGATATTATATTGAGGTTAGAAATACACATAAAGATAAAGTTCCAGAAACTTGGATACGTAAACAAACACTGGTAAATGCAGAACGTTACATTACCGAAGAACTTAAAGAATATGAAGCAAAAATATTAGGGGCAGAAGAAAAGATTCTTCAACTAGAGCAACAATTATTTTCAGAGTTGATTTTATGGATGCATGATTTTATCTTGAATGTGCAAAAAAATGCATTGTTGATTGGGCGTTTAGATTGTCTTATAGGTTTCTCTCAACTAGCAAAACAAAACAATTATACGCAACCTAAAATAGAAGATTCTCTTGAACTTGAAATAAAAAATGGACGCCATCCAGTTATTGAAAAACAACTTCCTATAGGGGAAAATTATATTGCAAACGATGTTGTATTAAATACAAATGATCAACAAATAATTATGATAACTGGGCCTAATATGAGTGGTAAATCTGCTATTTTAAGACAAACTGCTCTTATAGTATTATTGGCACAAATGGGAAGTTTTGTTCCTGCAGATAGTGCGCGAATTGGTTTGGTTGATAAGATCTTTACACGTGTAGGTGCCAGTGATAATATTTCTATGGGTGAATCTACTTTTATGGTAGAAATGAATGAAACAGCTTCTATTTTAAATAATATTTCCAAACGAAGTCTTATTTTATTAGATGAAATTGGAAGAGGCACCAGTACTTATGACGGGATTTCCATTGCCTGGGCCATATCAGAATACTTACATGAACATCCCGCAAAACCAAAAACATTATTTGCTACGCATTATCATGAGCTCAATGAAATGACAGAAACATTTCATCGAATAAAAAACTTTAATGTTTCAGTAAAAGAGTTAAAAGACACTGTATTATTCCTTAGAAAGCTTGTTTCTGGAGGGAGTGAACACAGTTTTGGGATTCATGTAGCAAAATTGGCAGGAATGCCTCAACAGGTTATACATAGGGCTAATAAAATACTTAAAAAGCTAGAAAAGTCACATTCGGGAGATCAATTGACCAACAATTTAAAATCTACTGAGGATGAAATGCAATTAAGTTTCTTTAATCTTGACGATCCTTTATTAGAAGAAATCAAAGATGAGATCATTCATACGGATATAGATACGTTAACACCTGTAGAAGCTTTAATGAAGTTAAATGAGATAAAACGAATGTTGATTAAGAAAAAGTAAATTTTATAAGTATTGCATTTTACTGAGAATCAAAAGTTTATTTTCTTTTGCTTCTTTTTATTAAAAAATCCTTTGGTATTCTTATAAATATATTAAATTTGCATCCGCAATAGCGATATTGTATGTTCTTAAAAATACGCGAAAATAGCTGAGTATAAATAATTATCAATTATTTTCGATCTATGCGAAAATAGCTCAGTTGGTAGAGCGCAACCTTGCCAAGGTTGAGGTCGCGGGTTCGAATCCCGTTTTTCGCTCATTATAATATACCAATGCTGAAGTGGTGGAATTGGTAGACACGTTGGACTTAAAATCCAATGGACAGTAATGTCCGTGCGGGTTCAAGTCCCGCCTTCAGTACAGATGAGAAAAAGTCAAATCGAAAGATTTGGCTTTTTTTGTTTTAACGAATAAAAGAAAAATTACTTTCTTGAAATGAGAGAAAACAAAAGATTCAAAATAAATAAAAAGGCAAGAGTAAACTCTCACCTTTTTATACATTAGGCATCGTAAATTCAATATAATAAATTTACTTCTGATTATCTCTTATCTAAGATAATTAATACATCCTATTCCGCCTCCAAAGACAGCTAATGCATTAAGTGTCAATATACCTCCTACTAAGATTCCGCATGATAATCCACCTGCAAAATCACCGAAACCATCTCCTCCTACTACTAATTCTTGTTGATTTAATTCTAAAGTTCTCATTTTTTTAAGTTTTAATTTATTAATAATTTATTTGATTTAGTTAATTAACATGCAGACAATGAAAGTGCTGCACCTACTCCTACCAATAAGCCTGCAGGGCCTCCAGCAGCAAAACCTACTGCAGCAAACAATCCTACTGCAAAGCCGCATCCGGCATTATCTCCTGCCTGTACTGCTTCTAATTGATTTAATTCTAAAGTTTTCATTTTTCTAAATTTTAATTTATTTGATTAGTTAACTAATATGCAGGGGAAGCACATCCAAGAGAACCTCCAATAATTGCTCCTGCTATTAACCCTCCTGGGCCACCTAAAGCAAATCCTATTGATGCTCCAAGTCCTACTGCAAATCCACATGCAGCGTCATCTCCGGCTTGCACAACTTCTAATTGATTTAATTCTAAAGCTTTCATTTTTTTAAGTTTTAATTTAATTAATTAACATACTGATAATGAAAGACCGATACCAGCTCCTAATAATAGTCCTCCTGGGCCTCCAATAGCAAAACCTACAGCAGCACCGAGCCCTACAACAAATCCACATGCAGCAGCATCACCTGCTTGCACAGCTTCTAATTGATTTAATTCTAAAGTTTTCATAATTTTAAAAATTTAATAGTTAATGTTCCTACTCTATTTAAGGTTTTTCGGATACCACCTTTTCGTTATATAATTTGGTCAAATGTAGATGGAGATTTGTATGAAAACAACCTATCTAAATACACATTCATGAAAATCGAGTCTATTTTCTAAGAATCTAGACACCTGAAATTGAGAAAGTGAATTGTTTTATATTAAGAATGGAAAAGGTGATGTTTTAAAGGGCTTAGACATGATTATAATTATGTAGAAATGCAACAATCTAATTGTTAGGAATGTTTGAAAATAGATTATAGAAGAAATTATAAAGCATAAAGAACATTTCATAAAATTATTCACTGACTTTTATTAATAATATCTAATAACACAAAATCCTATTGCTAAAAGAAGGCTATCAAAAAAATAATTAACTTAGAAACGATAATTAAAATATATAACATCAACTATAAAAGAAAATTATTGACAATAAAAAAAACCAGATTACTAAGTAATCTGGTTTTTTATTCTAAAGTGCAACTACATGTTTTAGGCAAACACACATTTGCACTTAATTAATTACAACCATTATTGAGGCGTGTCTCCTGTAAGGCAAAGAAGTACTACTCCTCCTAATGTCCATGGTCCAGGGAAAATTATAGCTGCTGCAACAGCCGCTCCACAAGCAGCATCATTCCCAGCTATAACTATCTCTAATTGGTTAAATTCTAAAGCTTTCATAATTTTCAGTTTTCAGTTAATTGTAAATTTTAATATGCAGGAGAAGCACATCCAAGAATAACTCCAACAGCAGTAAGTAGATTAGGGAAAATAAGCAATAATGCTACTGCGCCACCACATATTTCATCAAAACCACCTTGTACTTTTTCTAACGTATTAATTTCTAAAGTTTTCATAATTAAAAAATTATATATATTATTCTTACTCTATTTTAAGGATTTTCAGATTCCTCCTATTCTCTACACAATTAAATTTCTTTGATAAAAAGAAATATTTGGTAAAAAATTGGTAAAAAAATAGACTGCCAAAAGACAGTCTATTTCTATTCTACAACTAAATTATATTATTAGTCATTAAATAAGAAGCAACCGGCAGCTATTATATTAGCTACAGGAATAGATCCTCCTGATGCAATTGCTACTACAGTCCCTACTGTACAAAAACCATCCCAGAAATCGCTTCCTGATACTACTTCCATTTGATGTAAACTTAACTCACTCATAATTTTAAATTTTAGTTAAACATTAATTTTAATTTAATAATACTCTTGATATTCAGATTGAATTGCACACAGCGTCAAGGCTGCTACAATTGTAAATGGATTAGGGAATATAATAGCGGCTGCTACTCCTGCTCCACAAAGTTCGTCTTGACCTCCTTGTACATTTTCTAATTGAATTATTTATAAAGTTTTCATAATTAAAATTTTCATAGTTAATGATTTACATTTTTGAAAACTCTATTTTTAAATTAAGAGTCTTTAACTAAAACAGTTGAGTGAAATGCTAAACCTTTAAGTGAAAACTATATTTTTTGAAAAGAATTATCATTCTGTATCATACTCTATATAGCAGGATTATGTAACAAATAAGTAATACAACAGTACAGTTAAAAAAAACAGGCCTCACAACTTCACGAGGAAGCCTGTTTTTTTTGTAATACTAACAACAAGCAGTTATTAGTTTAACAAGTAGCATCCAGCTGCTATTACATTAGCAGCTACGTTAGCTCCTCCGTTAATAATAGCTACGAATGTACCTACTGTACAAAAACCATCCCAGAAATCGCTCCCTGATACTGCTTCCATTTGGTGTAAACTTAATTCATTCATAATTTTCAAATTTTTGGTTAAACATTTAGTTAATTAATAATATTCTTAATATGCAGGTTGAATTGTACACAGCGTCAAGGCTGCTATAATTGTAAATGGATTAGGGAATATAATAGCGGCTGCTACTCCTGCTCCACAAAGTTCGTCTTGACCTCCTTGTACATTTTCTAATTGAATTATTTATAAAGTTTTCATAATTAAAATTTTCATAGTTAATGATTTACATTTTTGAAAACTCTATTTTTAAATTAAGAGTCTTTAACTAAAACAGTTGAGTGAAATGCTAAACCTTTAAGTGAAAACTATATTTTTTGAAAAGAATTATCATTCTGTATCATACTCTATATAGCAGGATTATGTAACAAATAAGTAATACAACAGTACAGTTAAAAAAAACAGGCCTCACAACTTCACGAGGAAGCCTGTTTTTTTTGTAATACTAACAACAAGCAGTTATTAGTTTAACAAGTAGCATCCAGCTGCTATTACATTAGCAGCTACGTTAGCTCCTCCGTTAATAATAGCTACGAATGTACCTACTGTACAAAAACCATCCCAGAAATCGCTCCCTGATACTGCTTCCATTTGGTGTAAACTTAATTCATTCATAATTTTCAAATTTTTGGTTAAACATTTAGTTAATTAATAATATTCTTATTGAGCACTATCACCTGTAACACAAAGAGCTACAGCTAATAAAAGTGTCCATGGGCCAGGAAAAATAATAGCCGCAGCCACTCCAGCTCCACAAGCAGTTCCATCATCTTGACCTCCTTGCACATTCTCTAATTGATTTGTTTTTAAAGTTTTCATAATTAAATTTATTATAGTTAATGACCTACTCTTTTTAAAGGTTTTTCGGATTCCACCTTACTGTATAATTTTACTCGAGTGGTCCAAATGTATGATGGTATTTATAAGAAAAAAATTCATTTTAGTATGTATTCATGAAAATCGAGTCTACTTTCTATGAATATAGACGCATGGTTAATTTCTTAAATTAAAAAAGAAATTAAATAGATTTTAAGCAATGAATAATCATTAATAACTATTTCAATATCAGATGTTTGATGGGAATTTTTTTTGTATTTTATTTTAGTCTCCAGAATACAAAATCTTCTTTCAATGATGTATTAAGCTTTAAATTTTTATAAAGAGAAATAAATACATGAATTGTAAAAAAACCAAATCAATGCGTAAGTTTTTTCTATATTTATAGTAGTTTATTTATTTAAAATACCGTTAATTATTAAAAAAAATGTTATGAAAAAAAATCTTTAAAAAAGTTAGCTATTAAAAAAGCAATTGTTTCTAGTCTTCAATATGATGTTATTAGAGGAGGTATAGAAGTAGAAGCCATAGATAAATGCTTTTCAAAAAGGCAAAAGGCGAAAGGTAGACCTTGCATACCTCGTACAGGTATCTTTTAATAGCAAAAGCGAACTTAGGTTCGCTTTTTTTGAGTTTATTAAAAAATTAAAGAATTCTAGAAGTAAATTTATTTATTTAACAATCGCTTATAATCTTCCATAGTATCAATATCCTGTCCTTTTTTATCAATATCTATTATAAAAACATCTTCTTTATGTCGTTTGATGATCTGTTTTGCTCCTCGATCGTCATCAAGCAATAATAGTTCTTTAATGTGTTTTGAAGAAAATATAGCAGGGACTCCAATTATACTATTAGATTTGGTTGCTATAATTTTTTTATCAGATTGCGCTAGAGTATTTATTAGAGAATTAAAATGATTTTTATCTATAAAAGGAGTATCTGAAAGACTTATAATAATAGATTCATAATGTATTGAATCGTTTAGAATATAGTTTATACCACATGCAATAGAAGTTCCCATACCAGATTCCCATTGATTATTCTCTACAATAGTTATTGAAAAATGATCAATGCTCTGTTTTATCTCTTGATATCTTGCGCCTAAAACAACAAATACCGCATCTGCATTTGAAGCCAAACCTTGTTGAATTGCATTTCCTAATAAATTGCTATTCTTCCAAGGCAATAGTTGCTTTGCGAAGCCCATTCTTTTAGATTCACCTCCAGCCAATATTAAAATCGCAGTCTTTTTTATAGTACTCACCCCAATATTATAAATTCTTTAGCTTTCTCTCAAATTTAACTTTCCAACTAGGTGATAATGCATCTAAATTCAATATTTTTAAGATTATTTCTTTAGTTAGCTTATCAAAATATAGCGCATTCTTAATCATAGCTATAGACACCTTAGATGGATCTTCGTATATTTTTTCAATAATGTCTCCTGCTTTTACATTACCTTCTTTTATAACTTTAAAATAAAAGCCTGTATGATCACTTTTTAGATATTTATCTATAAAATTTTCTTCCTGCATTTTAATCTCTAACTTAAAGCAAGGTATTCTGGGTTGTGTTACTTCAAAAACACAGTCCCCTATTTTAAATTGATCTCCAATGCAAACATCTGTCTCTTGCATTTCATTTACAGTAAAATTTTCCCCAAATTGACCCATTTTAAAATCGTCTCTATTTAATTTACTCTCCCAATACTTATAATTATCATGTGAATATACCATTACCGCTTTATGTATTCCTCCGTGTACTTTTAAATCTGCTTGTCTATCTCCTTCGATGTTTGAACTTCTTACAAAAACATCGCCCTTGATTGGTTCTTTAAATATACTTGTACTTATTTTTCTCTCTTTATAAATAACTTCTTTTGGAAGTGAAACGCTAATTGATAACAATTTCATATTGTTCTTTTATTTTTTAAAATAGCTTTTCAAATGTACCTATATTAATAATGCCGTAAATATTATAATTGATAAAACTTCGTTTTATTTGTCTGCATCGGCTTTTACTATATTTATATAGAAAAAAACATGCTAATAAAGTTATGATTGGCTAATTTTTACGTCTACACAATCATCAATTAATAAATTGACCATGGATCAACATCGATCATTTATGCAACAATGTATTGAGCTTGGAAAGGGGGCCATACAATATGGGAACTCTCCAATAGTGGCTATTGTTGTTAAAAATAATCAAATTATTGGTCGTGGTATAGAAGCTTTTACTGCTCCCCAGGATATAACAAAACATGCTGAAATAGAAGCAGTAAAAAATGCTATGAAAAGTTTGACAACGAATAGCTTAAAAGGATGTACACTTTATATAACTCATCAGCCTTGTATAAAAAGTTCTTTTGCTATGCGTCATTACAACTTAGACAATTTGGTATATGGATCTAAAATAATTCATCCTACTGCATTTTCTACTAACATAAAAAAAATGCTTAGCAAAAAATTGCCAAAATGGGGGAAACCACCTGTAGTAATTGATGGTATTTTAGAAGAGATTTGTGATAAGCTTTTTGATGGATATACATATAAGTATGCCTAAATAAATCTACTTAGGAATATAGTTTATGAAAAAAGACGATTTAAATTACACTAGTGATATAGCTTTTACCCCAATAGTAAAAAAAATACAAGAAAAGTATAATTCTAGAACGAATTATGCTCGTATGGAATCGTCTGTAGGTTGGCAATCTGAAGTAACTCAACAACTGGAATACTTTATACAACAATCAGACTCTTTTTATTTAAGTACTGCTAATGCTAATGGCCAACCGTATATTCAACATAGAGGTGGTCCAAAAGGGTTTTTAAAAGTACTTAACAAAAAAGAACTTGCCTTTGCAGATTTTGCAGGAAATATGCAATATATAACTGTAGGAACCTTAGAAGAAAACAACAAAGCTTTTATTTTTCTTATGGATTATCGCAATCAAAGCAGGGTAAAAATTTGGGGAACAGCAAAAGTTGTTTTTGATAATAAAGAACTCTTAGATTCTCTATCTGATCTCTCTTACAAAGCAAAACCAGAAAGAGCTATTATCTTCACAATTGAGGCCTGGGATGTTAATTGCCCTCAGCATATTAAAAAAAGATTTACACTAGAAGATATTAACTCTGAAATAGATAAATTAAAAAATAGAATCAAAGAATTAGAACAAGAAATTTCTAATTTAAAAAAACATTAATTTTTTTCACAACTGTTTAACTGAAAACAATTGTTCAATCGTTATATTTGTTAGAATATAACGATTTATATGATCTCGGTAAAAAAAGCTTTAGAACTGGTAGATATTACAACATCAAAAACATCTGAGATTGATTCAATATTGGTAACAAATGCTCTTGGTTATATTTTAGCTAGTAATATATACTCTCCTATAAATATGCCTCCTTTTCGCCAATCGGCTATGGATGGATATGCTCTTTGTCTTCATTCAAATCATACATATAAATTAATAGGAGAAGTAAAAACCGGAGATGCAACAAACCCTAACCTGCAACCTGGAGATGCCGTTAGAATCTTTACAGGAGCTCCAGTTCCTGATAGGGCTGATGCTGTTATTGTTCAAGAAAAAGTTTATAAGCAAGATAAATTTATTTCATTTGACGATGCTATAAAAACTGGCACCAATATTAGAGTAGTTGGAGAGCAAATTAAAAAAAACTCTTTAGCATTACCTATCAATACTAAAATCACTCCAGCTATAATAGCTTTCCTTACTTCACTAGGTATTACAGAGGTCAACGTTTACAAAAAACCGTCAATTGCTATTATTGTTACTGGAAATGAATTAATCTCTCCAGGAACTCCTTTACAACATGGGCAAATCTATGAGAGCAATGCTATTATGTTAAAATCTGTTTTGAAATCTACAGATTTTAATGCAGATATAATACCTACTGTAGAAGATGATTATGAAAAAACATTTAACACTTTAAATATTGTCATTCAAAAGTATGACTTTGTTTTAATATCTGGAGGGATCTCTGTTGGTGATTATGATTTTGTTGGAAAAGCGTTAGAAAGTTTAGAAGTCGAGAAATTATTTTATAAGGTGAATCAAAAACCAGGGAAACCATTATTTTTTGGAAAAAAAGGAAACACTTCTATTTTTGCATTACCTGGAAACCCTGCATCTGCTTTAACCTGTTGCTATGTTTATGTACTACCTGCCTTAAGAAAAAAAGTAGGCTACATAAATTATTTTTTAGAAAAAAAGTATTTAAAATCTAATCATGATTATAATAAAAGAGATGATAAGAAACATTTTCTTAAAGCATATATTAAAGATGATCACGTAAGTATTCTAGAAGGTCAGGCGTCTTCTATGATTCATTCATATACAACAGCGAATGCATTAATTGTTATTCAAGAGGAAACAAATATAATAAAGGCAGGAACACTTGTAGAAGTTATTCTATTACCATAAAGCATTATATATGGAATATAAAATTAAAAGTAAAATATGGGTAGAATTAGATGGCAATATGCTTTTAGGAGAAGGAAGAGTAAGGTTACTAAATGCTATTGATCAAACTGGTTCTCTTAATAAAGCTGCAGCCAGCTTAAAAATGTCTTATAAAAAGGCATGGGGGTTAATAGATAGTATTAACAAATCTTCTAAATTCCCTATAGTTATAAAATCTATTGGAGGAAAAGATGGTGGCGGAACTATTTTAACGTCTCATGGAAAAGAAATGATCTTAGCTTTTGAAAAAATAAATGGTCGTTGTCAAGAATTTTTAAATAAAGAACTTAAAGAAATCTCTTTGTAATATTCTAAATGAAAAAGAAAGAGCAAATAACGGGTATTATTTTAGCTGGAGGTAAAAGCCTTAGAATGGGTAATGATAAAGGGTTCGTAAACTTAAATGGGAAACCGTTTGTATCGCACATCATCAATACATTAAAAAAAGTAACGGACACTATAATTATAGTAAGCGATAATACTGCATATAACATCTTTGGTTGCCAAAGAATTAATGATATTATAAAAAATGCAGGTCCATTAGCTGGTTTATATAGTGGTTTGATAGCAACAGAGACTGATAAAAACATTGTCATTAGTTGTGATTCGCCATTAATTAATGAAGCATTATTAAAAAAATTACTTATACATGATGATAATATGACAGACATCATACAGTTTAAAAATCAGGAAAACACATTTCCTCTTATCGCCTTATATCAAAAAAAATGTGCTTCCAAATGTCTTACACTTCTAGAAAAAGGAGAACGTAGATTAAGATATGCGGTAAGTCAATTTAAAACGAAAGAAATTCAAATTCCTGAAATATATAAACAGAACATTATAAATATTAATACTCCTGAAGAGTTAAATAAAATAACAAATGGCGTTAACTATTAAATATTTTGGAATGCTTGCAGAAGCAACCCAATGCAATGAAGAATCAATGGAGATTACTGGTTTTAATGTAAAAGAACTTAAAGATACTTTACTAAAGCAATACCCCGACTTAAAAAACAAAAACTTTAAGATTGCTGTAAATCATACATTAGTAGACGATAAAACAACAATTACAAATCATGCAGAGGTAGCACTTTTACCTCCTTTTGCAGGAGGATGATAACTATAAAATTTTAATTATGAAAAAAGATAGCTTTAAAAAAGTATTTATGGATGGTGCAATCTCTCCTGACTTTATAGCAAACTCTATTGCGAAGCATCAAACCAAAACAACCATAGGAGCTCATAATATATTTCTAGGACAAGTAAGAGCTGATGTTATTGACAATAAAACTGTAATAGGGATTGATTATAGCGCTTATGAAGACATGGCTAATGAGAAGTTTCATGAGGTTCGTGAAGCTGCATTTGAAAAATTTAAACTTACATGCATGCATATTTATCATAGTTTAGGGTTCGTTAAAACAGGAGAAGTGTGTCTCTTTGTTTTTGTTTCTTCACCCCATAGAAAAGAAGTTTTTAGAGCTTTGGAGTATATTGTAGAAGAAATAAAAATTAAAGTTCCTGTATTTGGAAAAGAAGTGTTTGAAGATGAAACACATCAATGGAAAGTGAATCGTTAACAATTAGATAATTATTTCAAATGGTTGATATTACTCATAAACATACTACACTTCGAACTGCTATTGCAGAAGCTACTGTAAAAGTAAGTAAGCAAGAAACTATAAAAGCCATAAAAAATGGAACTGTTCCTAAGGGAGATGTATTTTCTATGAGCAAGGCAGCAGGATTATTAGGGGTAAAAAAAACAGCAGATCTTTTACCTGATTGTCATCCACTTCCTATTGAATATACAGCCATTGATTATACTATAGAAGGGTTGCATATTATTATTACTATAACCGTAAAAACTATTTATAAAACTGGAGTAGAAGTTGAGGCTATGCATGGAGCGAGTATTGTTGCCCTCAATATGTATGACATGCTAAAACCAATTGATAAAGGAATCGAGATTCATCACATTAAATTATTAGAAAAAAAAGGCGGGAAATCTAATTTTAATAAAAAATTTCCAAAAAATATAAAGGCAGCTGTTATTGTCTGTTCAGACACGATTTCTGCAGGAAAGAAAGAAGATAGAGCAGGCAAAGCCATTATCTCTTTATTAGAATCATATCAGATTTCAATAGCTGCGTATACTATTATTCCTGATGAAATAGAAATCATTCAACAGAGAGTTAAACAATATCAATCAAAAGAAATTGATTTAATCATATTCACAGGAGGGACTGGCTTATCGCCAAGAGATGTAACTCCTGAAGCTATTGCTCCTTTATTAGATAGAAGAATCCCTGGTATAGAAGAAGCCATTAGAAACTATGGGCAAGATAGAACTCCTTATTCTATGCTTTCCAGAAGTATTGCAGGTACTATTAAAAAGTCATTAATAATAGCATTGCCTGGTTCTACTAATGGAGCAAAGGAATCTATGCAAGCTATATTTCCGTCTGCTTTACATATTTTTAGTGTTTTAAAAGGTGTAAGACATGATTAATTTATAAGAAATATTTAATATAAACCTCATGAGCGTATTAACAGATACATTTGGAAGAAAGCATAATTACCTTCGTATATCTCTTACAGAACGTTGCAATTTACGTTGTACTTATTGCATGCCAGCAGAAGGCATTCAACTTTCTCCAAAAGAAAATATTATGACTTATGAAGAAGTATACACTATTGCAAAAGAATTTGTTGATCATGGGGTTACCAAAATACGACTTACAGGAGGAGAACCATTAATTAGAAAAGATGCTACTCTTATTTTAGAAAAACTAGCTTCGTTGCCTATAGAAATTGCTATTACAACAAATGGTGTTAATGTAGAACGATTCATTGCTACTTTTAAAAAACTAGGCATAAAAAATATAAACATCAGCTTAGATTCTTTGAATGAGGAAAAATTTAAAAAAATAACACGTAGAAATTATTTTAAAAAAGTATATGAAAATATTTATACTTTAATAGATCATGGTTTTCAGGTAAAGTTAAATTGCGTTTTAATGAAAGATTTCAATGAAAATGAAATCATTGATTTTATCAAGTTAAGCAAAACACAACCTATTCATGTACGGTTTATAGAATTCATGCCTTTTGATGGAAATGAATGGAATATGAATAAACTTGTTTCGTATCAAACAATTATGGAATATGTACAAAAAACTTTTTCTGAAAATCAAATACTTCGCATAAAAGACAAGCCTAACGATACTGCCAAAAATTATCAGATTAGTGATTACGTTGGAACTTTTGCAATTATCAGCTCTGTTACCAATCCATTCTGTGATTCTTGTAATCGTATTAGACTTACTGCAAATGGACAACTTAAAAATTGTCTTTTTTCTTCTAAAGAATCTGACTTACTAACCCCTCTTAGAGAAGGAAAATTAATTACTCCTGTTATTCAAAATGCTATTCAAGCTAAGTTTAAATCTAGAGGAGGGATGGATACATTAGAAAAATTAAAAGACCCTTCTTTACATTCTAAAAACAGGAGCATGATTACTATAGGAGGGTAAAAAAGAAACTTTTAATTCTACTTTCATACTATTCTTCGATTATTAAAAAAGTACTCCAATCGTTCTATAGTGGTATAATATCTTTCAATACTACTTTTTAGTCTTCATTTTATTTTTTCATCTATTATATCTAATAGCTATTTAAAAAAATAATTATTAAGTATTTGATAATCATACTATTAATATAAAATATCCTTTAAAAGGAAAAGAATTTAAAACCATATTTTTTTAAACTTCGTAAGTGTTGTCAGTTAAGAAATAAACAATTAAATATATAAACCTGAGTTCGATTAATATTTAAGTAGATTTTATGAGTAAAAAAGATAG
>CAYMDH010000006.1:0-99555 GCA_964389205.1 uncultured Flavobacteriaceae bacterium | reverse complement strand
ACGGTATTGAAGGAGCGAACAAGTATTATAACCCGTTTTATGTAACATATCGTGGATAAGGGAGCAGCAACAAAACAGGGATTATTTTATTAAAATATCTGGGTTGGTGCTGCGAGGGAATAAGGAGTAAATTATGAGTTAATAAGCTTAAATAAAGAGTAGGAAAAAAGAAAAAATGAAGTATCTTTAAGGTACGTTCTTTAAAATAAAAAACTGGAATTTTTTTTCTGAGGTAAAAGGCTTGAAAAAAGGGATGCGAGTAAAAAAAATGCATTAACTACTATCCCTTTGGACTCAAACACAAGGGATATAATAATAATCAAGGAGCAGCTAGGGATCATAAATTTGAATACAATGGTGCTGAATTAGAAGAATCGCTTGGTTATAACATGATGGAGATGGAGATGAGGCAATTTGACCCAGCCATTGCCAGATGGGTAGTGCAAGATCCTGTTACTCATCACTCAATGTCTCCATACACTGGCTTTGATAATAATCCAATTTATTGGGCTGATCCTTCTGGAGCAGATGCAATAGTTAATAGCTCTGATAGTGTTACTTTTACTGGTGACGATGCACAAGAAGCAGCTGCAATACTTGGGATAAATGGTGACGATGATGATTCAGACGAGGATCAATCACAACAGCCTAAATATCAATTTTATGGAATAACTCCTACAGGAGAACAAATGAATTTAAATTTTGGTAATGAGAGTTTTAATATACTTACGGGTTATGGTTTTGATCCTGATGATGTGAGAAAAGCCAAATTATCGGCTCTTCTAGGTTTATTTAAAACACTATCAACAAAAAATCAAGTTCAAGTACTTAGGTTCTTAAAAATACCTTCTAAACATTGGATTGGAATACTCGGAAAGTTAGGTAAAGTTGGACCAGGTTCGATAATGCCTGCTCTTGATGTGTATGACAAAGGATTAGCTGCTCTTCCGTTTGGTCTTGGGGCACTTTTTGAACCATTAAATGATGAACTTAGTAGTGGTGCGCGACAAATTGAAAATGAACTGATGTGGGAAGGCGTTTTATCTGGTTTTGATGGAATGATGAAAACGAAAAATCTAAATGATGTAATAATCATTTACTCTAATGAAATTCTTTCTAATCAATCAACTATTAATACGAGTGAAGCAGAAAGCCTAAGTAGTCGTAGTGCTACAGGTGATTATAGATATGCATATTATGGAACTCAGTTTGGTAATAATTTACATATTTTTGGGATGTATTTGATTAATAATGATTAGTATGAAAAAGTATTTTTTTATTTGCTTATTAGGAATTTTTTTTGCTTGTAAGGAGCAACGGAATAGCAATATTGTTAATTCTAAAAAAAATGAAAAAGAAGACGGTATTAAAATTAAAGATTCACTTATCCTTAATAAGGAAGGTAAAATAACTAATGTCTCACATTTTGAAAATGATATTAAAGATGGGTTTTCTTTAATATTTGATGAAGAAACAAATGTTCCAAAATATTTAGTTGAATATAATAAAGGTAAAAGGGATAAAGTTATAATTGAATTTTATAATGATGGTAAAATAGAATCATTTAGATCTGCTGATATATATAATAATAGTCAAAAGATGAAATTTCATGAAAATGGAGTTATTAAAAGTATTGGCAATACAGTTAAAGGAAAGGGTGATGGAATATGGTACTATTTTAATAAAGAAGGAGAGTTAATTAAAAAAGTTCTATACGAACAGGGTGAAGTTCTAAGAGAATTATAATGGAAGAGTTCTTAAAGTTTTTTTTAGATTTTTTTATTGAATTATTTAGGCATAATACTAAAGTATTGGTCATCTTAAGTATATTAATCATTGTTACTTTTTTAATAATCTTTTGGATTTAATAAAAGCTCCGATAGCGCGGATTTAGGGAAGTGCAATCCGTGCAAAGAATAAAAAAAAGAAACAGTTACAATGTTAAGTTGTAGCTGTTTTTTTATTTAAGAATATGTTGATCTAGCTTTAGCGTCTCTAATAAGCGCATTAATGGTTGTAAAGATATGTTGTTTATCTTGGCTATCTAGTTTTTGGAGACTTGTAATTACTTTGGTAGTAGTTGCCGTGCTATCTCTACGATCATTTTACAATAATGTGTTCCATATAAGGAATGCTTATTAAGATGAGATAGTTATCAGATAATTTTTAAAAATAGAATTTATATTAAAAGGCAAAGTTGTGTTATTGGCTTTGCTTTTTAATTTGTATGACTTGACTATGTTTAAAAACATATTTCACAAGCGTTTTGCATATTGAGTTGTTTTCTGAGTTGTTTTTGTGCTTTAAAACCATTAGTAAATCTGGAAAGATCAATAGATATTCCATTAAAGGTCTCAAAAGGAATATTACCACCAAGACTCATTTGCGGACGTATATGATTATAAATTTCAATGGATTGGTTTAATATTTTACGTAGTTGATTTTGATTGACAATTTCTTTTGGAAATAGGAATTGATGTTTGATTACTTTATTAAGAGCTTCCACCATAGAATTAGAAAACAGTACATCCCTTTGAGCAATAAAATGTTCAATGGAAATTTCGGGACTATTTATAAAATTAGAAACTCGTGTGTTTATGTTTTCAGGACCACCATCGGTAAGAAATTGTATTTTATTAGGTTTGTGTAATTGATATGCATTATCAAGTAATTCTTTAATAGCTTTAGAAGATGAGCTAGAACAAATCTTTTAACCAATGACATATTTAGAAAAATGATCTATTAAAAAATGTATATAGTGTTTTATAGTATCTGTTGTTTTAAAGATAGTGACATCGGCGCACCAAAGTTGATTTGGTTTAGAGGTTCTTACAGGATTATAATGATCAGATTTTTTTCTTCTAGGATTATTCTTAAAACCCAGAAGTCGACAATATTTGTAAAAGGTAGAAATGCAGCATTTTAGATTTTGATCACGAAGCGCTTTAAGATAGATAGAAGATTTTGACCAGAATTTATAATCCTTATGAATCATATATTGTTTTATCGTTTCAATCTCAGTTGGTAACAATTGATTTGGAAAACGCTTAGTACACCAATTAAAATAGGATGTTTCACATTTATGAATCACAATAGATTTATAATTCTCAAAAGTACTTCTTGAAATATTGAATATTTTTAAAGCTTTATTAATTGAAATAACATCTTTAACGGATTCAATGGTGTTTATTACAAGTTCTTTTTGATTTTTAATAACAGACTTTATTGATTTTATATTGGAGATAATATTGTGAAAAGCATCAGCAAGTTTAAAATAACATTCATTAATTTTTTTAATTCGAGAGGATTGGTTTAATCTTTTGATAAGCTCAATCTCTTGTTTTACGATGTTATTGATTTCACAAAGCGTGTATTTCTGATCAGATTCAGATTTCCAACGAGAGATATTCGAACGAGGAATTAAAGCTATCTGATCAGTAGTTAAAACATCATTTAAGAGGTCTTTTCTGGCTAAATGTTTAACAGCAGTATCCCAACTTCTACGAGAAGAAAAGTCATTCATAGTATTGTTGTTTACGGGTATAATTTTAAATAAGTGAAAATATAATTCATTTTGTGTCCATTTCCAGTTGTTTTTAAATTTCTCGTTTTTAATTCACTTCCTTATTTAGTTCCGTCTGTTTCTCTTTTTCTGTAAGCAAAACAACAATATTCTTTCTTGGTGACTGCATAAATCAGGTACGCTTGTAAGCGTACTCTTTTTTATAAGATCACTTTCAAGAAATGAACATTGTAAGAATAACAGCATCAAAAAAGGAAAGCAGCTGACGGCGCTAAAGGAAGTAAATCTAAAATAAAAACAAGATGAAATCAATCGAAATAAATAAAACAGGAAGGAAGCTTAAAAAGGTGAAAAAATCAAAAAGGAAAACGCTTCTGGATAAAAAAAGTAAATCATTTAAAAATAAATAAATAGTAATCTTTTAAAATTAAAAATTATGAGAAATTTAAAAAACAAAGTTCAGTTAATTGGGAATGTAGGACAAACTCCTGAAATGACAATTTTGGATAGTGGTAAAACAGTGATTCGTTTTTCATTAGCCACCAATGAATATTATAAAACAGGCGAAGGAGAGAAAGTACAAAAAACAGAATGGCACAATTTAATAGCTTGGAATAAAACGGCTGAACTCATTGAGCAGTTAGTTACAAAAGGCAAAGAAGTTGCCATTGAAGGTAAACTTACTTCTCACTCTTATGAAGATAAAGAAGGAGTTAGAAGATATGTAACAGAAGTGGTAGTGAATGAATTTTTACTCTTAGGTGCTAAAGACGATCAAAATGAAAAAGAAGATATAAAAGAACCTAAAACAGAAGTAAAAAACACAAGAACTAGAAAAGCTAAAAAAGCCGCTTAAAACTAAAAAAATAAAGAGGGCGTAGGTCAATTGAAAATTACACCCTCTTTTTTCATTATAAATAACTCGTAACGATATTCACAATGAAACATAAAGTTAATGAAATAACCATAGGTTATAAAGAAAAACAATACTTTTTAAAAGAAGCTTATAAGATCAAATCTTCACAAGATACCGCAGAATTTTTATTTAAAAATTGGAATCATAACACCATTGGATTACAAGAATCTTTTAAAGTGACCTTATTAAATAATGCACATAAGGTAAAAGGGATCTATACAATTTCTAAAGGAGGAATTACGGGAACACTCGTTGATCTTAGAATCCTTTTTGCAGTGATTTTAAAATCACTTAGTACATCAAATACTTGTACATAATCATCCATCGGGAACATTAAAACCAAGTATTTCAGATAAAAAGTTAACCGAAAAAGTAAAGACTGCTTGTAGCTATTTTGATATCAAATTACTGGATCATATTATACTATCTCCGACGGGTGAATATTTCAGTTTTGCAGATGAATGTTTACTCTAAAAATAAGTACTTATGATACGATTAAATTATAACAATTTAGATGAGAAAACGCAAAAGTCAATCTTGTCAAAATCAAAGGCAGATATACGACGAAAATTTGGTAAGGATTTAAAAGCCTATGCCAAGCAAAATAACCTAAATTATAAAGAGCTTTTGGAAGAAGAAGCACTTAGAAATTTATACAACTACAAATACGTTTTTAAACTCTAGTTTTTAAAACACCAATTCTCTTCATTTTAAAAGAGTGACTTTATTAAAAGCTGCTCTTTTTTTAATTATTGAATATTCAATGATTTTGAATATATGATAAATTATTCTCAAAAAATGACATTTTGACGTGTTAAAATTTACATTTTATTCATTAAAAAGTCTTTTTTGCCTTTATATTAATAAAGGTTGACGATTCCCGAGCATTTTGTGCGAGGGAAAAGATTTCCATGACAGTTACAAGGAAAAAAGTATGTTTTTTAAGATTTTTTAATCAAGCAGCTCTTTTTTGATAAGGTTTTTGTTTTTTAATCACGGAACAAACTCTAAGAATAAGTTTATTTCTAACATTATTTAAAACGAGCATTTTATTTTTTCCTTCACTGGCTTTACGTTCATAATACATTTTGAGTTGCGGGTCACTACGAACTGCAGATAAGGCACACATGTGAAGTTGTTTTTTAAGTGTTTTGTTAGCGATATGATGAACTCTAGCTTTTTTTTCGACACTAGAACCAGAAGTATGTTCAAAGGGAACAACGCCACAATAGCAAGCGAGTTGTTTAGGGTTTTGGTATTTGGTAAAAAAGTTAGTAAAAACAGTTAAGTATATGGCAGTAATGATGCCAATTCCTGTTACTGAAGTTACTAGAGAGATGGTAGTATTGAGTTTATCGTCGGATAGGATAAGTTCTTTTAGTTGTAGTTCAATCCGTTGTATTTCTTTAGTAATACATGAGTTGGTTTTAGCAATATTTTTTTGCGCCAATTTACTAAGTTCGCTATCGAATGCTTTGATTTCATTAGGATGTTTGTTAAGGTCAGCTTTAAAGTGAACCAGCTGTTCTCTTATTTTAATAAGCATTTTAATTTTTTCTAGAATTAGAGGAGTTGGTTTGTATAATTCTAATGTATCTGCATTTTAGCAGCGTATTTAGCAATTTTAATGGCATCGATACGATCATTTTTACCTCGTTGAATTCCCATACTATTGATAATACGCAAAGGCATTTCGACACAAAAAAGAGCTTTTTTAAGAAGTAGTTTTTGAATGATCAATCGTCCGTATACACCTGTATGCTCCATGCATATTAGTGTGTCATTTAAAGTGATTTTTTGATTTTTTAAAAGAGTAATAAAGGCTCTGATTCCTTTGTTATTATTTTCAAATTTAAAAGAAGCAGTGGTATTCTTTTTAAGAATAGCTACATCAAAAGTAGCTTTAGAAATATCAATACCAATAAAATACAAGAAGTTTAATTTTTCCATAAAAAAGATTTAAAAATGAGTTATAAAATAGTATTTAACAACCGAGCAACTGAAATACGATCTGATCCCTACTAATAGGCCTTATAACCTGGATTTCCATATGATGCTTTTATCCAGAAGGTAACCGATAAAGGATTTTTTTTAAACGAGTAATTCCTAAGACTTTATTAGCACGTAAGTCTCCTTTATCGGTTAATAGCTACCTACTATTATGGAGTGTTTCCCCACAAGATTTGCATTTATATAAAAGATGCATGCATCTTTTATTAAAACCTCTAAGTAAATAACTGGAGCAAATCTAAGGGAATTCCATCTCGGTAAGCTTGTAAAAGATTTAGTTCAGGAAAATCCGAATTTTTTACAAATGGAGGAAATTATCAATATCAAGGCAGACCAATCTGCATTTCCCATCAAAGCTATTCTGCAAAATAGTTTAATTACAAAATCAAAAAATGGAGAACCTCTTGCAATGAAGTCATCATCTGAAGATGCGTTTGATGCCTTTTCTGATTTAGGCGGTCAAGATTGGCAACCAGCAATAACAGTAATTAACAATAATGGAAATGCTGAAAATGGAATTTATCTATTTAATTGTTATGATAAAGAAAAAAGCGAAGAATTTGTAAAGGACTTTACTTTGGTTGACGGTGAAATAGAATTAACATATCCCGTATTTACAGAAGCAATATATCAGGAACTGGTAGGTGTTCCTTCTAGAATAAATTCTAGAACCGTTGCATCTAATATTGTTTCTAATTCCCCTTCAATTGCACTTGTTGAAATATTTCCAACTTGCGATATTAGAGGTGTCAATGGTGTAGTACCTATTGATGATATTGGTGGATGTTCTGGCGGTGGAGGAACTGGAAATAACTCCATTAAACTATACACAATAAATATTAAAGATAAGAAAGAGAGCAGATGGGAACGTGCGGATATCCATCACAGTGTAGTAAGTGGGGCATTTCTTGAGTCAAATACTTCATATGCTGATGTTGTACAACACAATCCTTCTGGTAAAGAAGTGGCTAAAATAAGAAACAGACACTTAAATGAAACAAGAACAGTAAATGCTACGATTGTTTCGCCCCGAAATGGTAGCGGTTTTATAGAGTATCTTATTTTTGAACATGATAATTTTCCGGCACCAGTTAAAACAACAATAATTCTTGGTTCTAATGGTACTACCTTCAGCATGGGATACCGATCTTGGAATAAGGATTACGATCATCAATTGTTGCGCTTAAGCTCAAACATTTCAGGAATCCCTTCTATATTTAATTACTTTGAGAGTAAAAATGAAATAGAATACAGAATTAGATAAGAAGAGTATATAGTAAAGAAAAGTTGCTAGCTTACTTTTAGATCATAACACATTAAAAACCAGTACTTAGGTTTTTTAAGTATTGGTTTTTATTATAAAATGTTATCTAATAGCTAAAGTTTAAAATTCATTTAAAAATTAGCTTTTTTAAAATATAATGCTGGACAGTACTAATTCATTTCACTTTTTATTACTTTTGGGATTCAAAAAAATTAAAAATAGTTGTGTTGTTAAACAAGCAACGGCTTGTTTACGGTTTAGTAGTTAAACCAAATGAAAGGCTTTCCAGTTCTGAGTATTTCAGAATAAAGGAAGGCTTTTTTTGTTTTCCTGTAATTTGTTTAGGAAAACCTATTGGCATAACGTGCTATTCACCGATGATTTATAACTTTTCATACTAGCAGTTGTTAGTTTAACTGTTTTTCAGTGAATTGCAACTAATATATTTCTTGAACTTTCTTTATGATTATATATTTGTAGTGCTATTAATCATTTAACCTTATTACGTTATGAATAAATATTTACTTTTTAAAGATCTTTATATGAATGCTTATAGAAACTTGGGACATCATATAGTTTCTTCTAGTTTAAAAGTTTTAACTTGGTCTTGTGTGGCACTAATAGGTATAGTTTCTTATGCTTTTATCTATAGATTGGCAACAGGATTTTCTTTCTAAGAAATATTGACAAATAAATAATTAAAAAGAGGCACTTTATAAAGTGCCTCTTTTTAATTGATTAATATAGATTCTACTTAATCTCAATAGTTTTGTTATAACTGGATTATCGTAAGGTCAATAACAAATAAATTAACATATTTGCAAATGAAGATGCTTAGTATTATTTTTAAAGTTGTATGAATTCAGCACTATTTGAAAAGATAAATGAATTAAAGGAGATTACAACAATCTCTAAACACGAGCAATTAGTAAATGGAATTATTAATTCTATAGATGCTGGAATTTTAAAAAAAGACGATCAATTACCCTCTATAAATAAAATGGTTGGTGAGCTTGGCTATGCTCGTAAAACTATTGTGAAAGCATATGAAGATCTTAAAAGTAGAGGCCTTGTTGAGTCTAAAAATTTAAAAGGTTATTTTATTTTAAGTACAGAAACAAAAATGATTCTCAAAGTTGCTTTGTTTCTTTTCTCATTTCATAGTTTTCAAGAAGATTTTTACAATACGTTTAGAAAAGAGCTCGGAAAAAAGTTTCATATAGATGTTTTTTTTCATCATAATAACTTAAATGTATTTAAAAATATATTATCAACGATACATAATAAGTATGGGAAATATGTGATAGCTCCAATTCCAACTGGAGATATAACTAAATTATTGAAAACTTTCTCTTCAGAAAAACTATTAATAGTAGATAGATACATACCAATGCCTAAAGAATATTCATTTATAGCTCAAGAATTTGAGCAAACTACCTATAGGCAACTGGTTGAATTATTGTCTTCTATTAAAAAGTTTGATAAATTTATTTTATTCTTTCAAGACAATACAGATTATCCGATAGGGATTTTAAATGCATTTAATAAGTTTACAAATGATTATAAAATAGATGGTAAAATAGAGAAAGAATATAAACAAGGCGAACTTAAAAAAGGAACATTGTATTTTTTTATTAGTGATACTTATTTATGGGAGGTTCTTAGAGATTGTCGAAACAGAGAGTATTTAGTAGGCAAAGATATAGGCATTCTGGCTCATAATGATAATGCAGTGAAAGAAATTATTTTTGGAGGTATTACTACTATTTCTACAGATTTTAAATTAATGGCAAAAGCTTCTGCTACTTACGTTAAGAACGGAGAGAGAATACAAGAAATCTTACCTTCTAAAATTCAAAGAAGAAACTCTTTATAATTTAATATTCCTTAATATAATAAACACAAAATTATTGATTAGACATTTTTTTATCTTAAATTTTACATAAATACAAAAAATATTATATATTTGTTAGGTAGCATAGTGTATCATAGCACACTTTTATTTCTTACTATATAATAATATTGACGTATTCTATGCTTGGGATTTTAATTAACTATTTAATCAAGACCTTATGAATAAAAATCTATTCAATTTAATTTTAACATTTTTCTTTGTGGGTTTTACCACAACGATTTTGGGACAGACAATTACAGGTACTGTTACAGATGCAACAGGACCGTTGCCTGGAGCTAGTGTAGTTGTCAAAGGAACTCAAAATGGAACAACAACAGATTTTGACGGTAACTATACATTAAATAATGTAGGGACAGATGCTGTTTTAGTGTTTTCTTATGTTGGTTTTTTAACTCAAGAAATCGCAGTAGACAATAGAACAACTATCAATGTGACCATGGCAGAAGATCAACAACAACTTGATGAAGTAGTAGTGATCGGATTTGGTACACAAACAAAACGAGATTTAACAGGAGCAGTATCTCAGATTAAAGAAAAAGATATCGCTCAAATTGTAACAGCAAATCCCACTACTGCTATTCAGGGAAAATTAGCAGGTGTGCAAGTTGAGAGCGCAGGGGGTGAACCAGGAAGTGCTGCAAATGTATTTGTTAGAGGAGTTAGTTCACTTACAAATTCTTTTCCATTATATGTAGTAGATGGAACTATTGTAGATGATATTGTATTTTTAAACCCTAAAGACGTAAAAGATATTCAAGTATTAAAAGATGCTACTTCTGCAGCAATTTATGGTTCTAGAGCTGCGAATGGTGTAATTATTATTACAACAAATCGAGGAAAAACAAACTCTACACCTACTGTCAATGTAGATATTAGAGGAGGAGTTAATACAGAAACAAGGTTGGTTGACCTTTTGAATGGACCTCAATATATAGAGTTTTTAAATCAGCGTAGAATTAATGATGGATTGCCAGGAAACATAGTAGATCCGGGGATTGATACAGACTTTCAGGATCTAAGCATCAATACAGGAAGTATTCAAGATTATGGGTTCAATGTTTCTGGAGGAGGAGAAAACTCATCTTATTATTTTTCTTCTAATTATTATAGAGAAGAAGGTCTTTTAATCAGTTCAGATTTTGAAAGAATTACGACTAGACTTAACAGTCAGTTTAGTTTGGGAAAATTTAAAGTAGAAGAATCCTTTTCTTTTGCTCAAAATGAGTTTACTCAGAATACAGCTTTTGGAAATCAAGGACCAACATTACCTATTTTAAGAGCATTTGCGCCTGAAAATGAAGGAGGTTTTGAAGCAGTTGATGGAAACATTTTTGGGGTAGGAGGTACCAATAAATTTGCCAATGCAAATTTGTTAGATGATGAAAACACAGAACGTAACTTATTAGGGAATATAAATCTGAGCTATGAAATAATAGATGGATTAACTGCAAAAATAAATTTAGGAGTAGATTATAGAAATATATATAGGAATAACTTTCTTCCTACTTTTTTCCAAAGTTTTACGGATGCAACTAATAACCTTAATGATGCAAATGATCTAACAGAAGTTCGTAGCGAAGTATTATCAACAAACGTAGAGCCAACTTTAAATTATAAAAAGAGATTTGGAAATCATGATCTTGATGTGCTAATAGGGGGTGCCCGTCAAGAAGTTGATGTTAATACGCTAGCAGTTTTTGCTCAAGGATTACCAAGTAATAATATTAGAAACATTTCCAATTTCACAGATCAGGTTGAAAATACAGGCGGTGGAAGATTATTATCGAGATTATTTTCGGTATACGGACGTGTAAATTATAAATATGATAACAAGTATCTTTTCTCAGGAATCCTTCGTAGAGATGCTACTTCTAGGTTTAACGATGCTAATAATTCAGATGTATTCCCTTCCTTTTCTGTTGGTTGGGTTTTGAGTCAAGAAAACTTTTGGCCTGAAGATGCAGTGATTAATACCTTTAAATTAAGAGGTGGATATGGAGAATTAGGATCTCAAAACATTGGAGATTTTGTTTTTCAATCTGTATTGAGCCCATCATCAAATGTTGCTTTTGGAGGTTCACCTGATCAGGGATTTGCAATTACATCTTTAGTAGATGAAAATATAAGTTTTGAGACTTCTACAACAGTCAATTTTGGTGTAGACTTAACATTGTTAGACAATAAGTTAAATATTAGTGTAGACTATTTCGACAGAGACAATGATGATGTATTATTGCCAGTGCAAGTTCCATCTACCACAGGATCTGCTAATGCAGTAACTCAAAATGCAGCATCTATCAATAATAATGGTTTTGAAATTCAAGCAAGTTATGACTATGATACAGGAAGCGATTTTAAATTTAATGTAGGGCTAAATTTTGCAGCTATCGATAATGAATTAACATCATCTCCAAACCCTATCGTTGGTCCAGCAATTAATGAAGAACAAACTAGAGTAAATCGATTTGAGGTAGGAAATCCTCTTGGCTTCTTTTTTGGTTTTAGAAATGATGGTATTTATAGAAATCAAGCAGAAATAGACAATGATCCGGGAATTGCTAATGATCCTGCAAGAAGAGCATTAGTACAACCAGGAGATTTTAGAAGAGTAGATATTAATGGGGATGGAATAATAAATGAAAGCGACCAAACTAATTTAGGAGATCCAACTCCGGATTTCACCTACGGAATTAATTTTAGTGGGAGTTATAAAAAATGGGACTTTGGCGCATTCTTTAATGGAGTTCAAGGAAATGAAATTTATAATGTGACTAGATTTTTTGGTGTGTTTTTTACAGATGATAACAAATTTTCTTTAGTTAGAGATTCCTTTGTAGAAGGTGTAAATGAAAACACAAATATACCTAGAGCTACAGCAGCTGGAGGACCAGCAGGAAATCAATTACCATCAGATTTCTTTGTTGAAGACGGTTCTTTTTTAAGATTAAAAACTTTAGAAATAGGATATAATTTAACAGATGCTGTTGGTTCTCAATGGATTAAAAATTTAAGAGTATTTTTGAATATTCAAAATGTATTTGTTATCACCGGATATTCAGGATTTGATCCAGAAATTGGATCTACATCTGGAGCTCAAGCAGATGCAGATACAGGGTTCTTTGGTTTCAGAGGAGTTACAAATCCAATTTTTGGTAGAGGGTTAGACGTAAGAGCACAACCACGACCAAGAACGTTTATACTTGGAGCGCAGTTTTCATTTTAAACGAAATAATAATAAATTTAAATGTTGAGAATAAAAATAGAATAACTTAAAAAGCGATTTAATTATGAAAATTAATTTTAAAATTTTTGGTCTTTTCGCTCTGTTTGCATTGGTTTTAGGAATATATAGCTGTGATGAAGATCAACTGGAGATTTCTAACCCAAATGCAGTTGCAGAGCCTGAATTTTTTCAATCAGAAGCAGATTTTAGGCTTGCTGTAAATGGAATGTTTCACCCACTCACCGCAGTGTTTTTCTGGGGAAGAGTGGTGCATACAGGAGCTATGTTGCGTTCTGATGCATTTAATATAGTGCCGTTTGATACAAATACTCAAATGTCAACTTTACAAGGAGTACCAGGAGTTTCCAGGTGGTCTACAGATATGTTTCCGCAATTGTATCAAGTAATTTTTAGAGCAAATACGATATTGGAATCCGCAAATAGTGATAATTTGCCAGAGGGTGTCGCTCGTAATGAAATTTTAGGACAAGCTTACTTTATGAGAGCATTTGCAAATTGGTATTTAGCTGCTTTTTGGGGTAACGTACCATTGGTAAATGAGACACCAGCATCGACAGAAGATTTTTTTCCATCACAATCAACTCAAACAGAGGTTTTTAATGCAGTAGTGGCAGACCTTGCTATAGCAGCTCAAATGCTTCCTGATACATGGCCTTCTGAAGATGCAGGTAGACCAACGGCGGGATCAGCATTGGCTCTAAGAGGAAAAACAAATCTTTATTTAGAGAATTTTGGAGAAGCAGTAACAGATCTGCGAGCAGTAACTACAAATTTTAGTTATGCATTATTACCTGCAGAACGTTATGAAGAGAACTTCACAACTACAAATGAAAATAATGAAGAATCTGTTTTTGAACTACAATTTTTAGGGCAAGATAATTTTATTTGGGGTTCTGATATACCAGGAACTGGTACACAAGGAAATTACTTTATTGATTATGCTCCGCCAAATTTAAGTCCAGACAATGGGCACTTTATTAACCCACATATTTTTCAAGTTTTTGAAGACAATGGAGATACGGTAAGAAGAAATGTCACTATTGGTTTTGATTATCCAGGCTCAACTGGATATGGAGGCGTTCCTTTTGCTGAAGATTTTGCAGCAGATATAGCTGAAGCAGGAACTAGAGGGGTAGAGCCTTATTTTACAAGAAAATACGCTGCTTATGAAGCAGGAGAACGACAAAGTATTCCTGTTTTAGGAAATACTATTGGAAACAATTGGAGAATTATTCGTTATTCAGATGTTTTGTTAATGTTAGCAGAAGCGCTAAACGAAAACGGAGCTACTGGAGAAGCAATTCCATTTATTAACGAAGTAAGAGTTCGTGCTGGGATAGCTCCTTTAGATTTAGGATTATCACAGACAGAAACTTTTGATGCTATAGTAGATGAACGTATTATGGAATTAACAGGAGAAGGTCATCGCTTTCTTGATCTTGTGAGATGGAATTTAGCAGATGATGTTTTAGGCCCTGGTTCTACAGTTGCTAATGGAAGACACCCAAAATCATTAGCAGCAGGCGCATCTTTTACAACAGGAAGAGATGAATTAATATGGATTCCTGTTCCAGAATTACAAGCAAATCCAAATTTGAACCAGAATCCAGGTTACTAGTATATTAAATTAGTTTTATTAAGTTTAAAGTAGTTTGTTGAATATTTTCTGAGAGCCAAGTAATATAGATACTTGGCTTTCATGAAGATATACTTTTTATGATTATTCACAAAGTACCTATGCAAAAGAGAAGATTACTATTTATATTTTATTTCATATTGACGATTTCATGCACAACTGAAAAAGAAGAAATGAGATTCACATATATCAATAGTAAGCATTCTAATATTGATTTTTCTAATACTATTTCAGAAAACGATTCTATAAATGTTATTGATTTTCAATATTGTTATAATGGGGGAGGCGTAGGCATTGGTGATTTTAATAATGATGGTCTTTCTGATATTGTTTTTACTGGAAATCAAGTTTCTTCTAAATTATATATAAATGAAGGAGCGTTACAATTTAAAGATATTTCTAAAGATTCAGGGTTTTATACAGAGAGTTGGGTAACAGGAGTTTCTATAATAGATATAAATGCAGATGGATGGGACGATATTTATTTGAGTGTGGGAGGTGCAAATTGCAAAAATGATTGCAAAAACTTACTGTTTATTAATAAAGGATTAGATAAAAATGGAACCCCTTTTTTTAATGAAGCAGCTGAAGCTTATCAGCTAAGCGACGGGCGTTATTCACAACAAGCTGTGTTTTTAGATTTTGACCTAGATGGAGATCTCGACGCTTACCTTGTTCATAATGGGAGTACTACGTTTGATAAAAATTCTCCAATCCCAAAACGGTATATGCCCGAACACTTATCAGATTATTTATTAAGAAATGATTTTGATCAAAACAAACAACACCCTGTATTTACAGATGTTTCAGATCAAATGAATATTAAAGAAAAAGGTTTTGGATTGGGTGTAGGAATTAACGATTTTAATGATGATGGTTTGCCAGATATTTATGTTTCTAATGATTTTATTACAGATGATTTGATGTACCTTAATAAAGGATTTAATGAAAACAAAGAACATTTAGGCTTTGAGGAAGTTAGTCAATTATATTTAGGGCATGAAACTTATAATGCAATGGGAGTAGATCTGGCAGATGTTAACAATGATGCATTGCCAGACATTCTAGTTTTAGATATGCTTCCAGAAAACTATGAACGTCAAAAGCGTATGTTAGGAATCATGAATTATGATAAATACCTCCTATCAAATAGAAATGGATATGCATCTCAATATATGCATAATACATTACAACTTAATAATGGTTTTATTGAAAATGAACCCGTTAAAACAAGTGAGATAGGTTTTTTAGCTGGGATCTCTAATACAGATTGGAGCTGGGCTCCATTAATGGTAGATTTTGATAATGATGGAGATAAAGACATATATATAAGCAATGGATATGTGAAAGACATTACAGATTTAGATTTTGTGAATTTTTCAAGACAGAACAATGTTTTTGGAACACAAGAAGCCAGAAATCAAAAACTAAGAGATTTAGTAAAAGATGTAGAAGGTATACGTTTATCCAATTTTTTTTATGAGAATAAAGAACAGGCTCGTTTTTTAGACGTTTCAAATAAGTGGATGACTGAAAACACTTCTTATTCTAATGGAGTAGCTTATGCAGATTTTGATAATGATGGGGATCTAGATTTAGCGGTTAATAATATAAATGATAAAGCTTTTTTAATAGAAAATCATACAACAGAAAAAGAAGAAACCTATTATTTAAGAATCAAATTAAAAGGCAATAAAAAGAATGCTAAAGCAATAGGGGCTAAGGTTCAAATATGGGAAAGTAATAGAAAACAGATACAATATCAAAATACAATTAGAGGGTATTTATCTTCCGTAGAACCAATACTTCATTTTGGTTTAAAAAACAATGCCGTAGATTCTTTGGAAGTAAAATGGCCCCAAGGGAATGTTACTAAGCTCTATAAAGAAGATCTTTTAGTAAATCAAACTATAGAGATCTTTCAAAACAAAAGCTCTTCTCCTGTGGAGAAAATAAATACTAAATCATTTTTGTTTAAGGAAAACAAAGAACTTCTAGATTTTAAGCACAAAGAGAATCCTTCAAATGATTATGTGTTTCAAAACCTATTGATGAAACAATATTCTAAATCAGGGCCATGTATTGCGGCAGCCAATATAGATAAGCAAAAAGGAGATGAAATTTTCATAGGAGGAAGTAAAGGATTTCCAGGACAGCTATTTAAACAAAATAAAGAAGGTGTTTATGAATTAAAACAAACCTTAGAAAGTATCTATGAAGATACAGATGCTGCTTTTATAGATATAGATAATGATCAGGATTTAGATCTCTATGTGGCTAGTGGGAGTAGTGAATTTAAAAAAGACGCTCCATCATTACAAGATAGAATCTATATAAACGATGGAAAAGGAAATTATGTATTAGACAAAAAAAGATTGCCTGCTTTATCACAAGCCACATCATGTGTTCGTCCCTCAGATATAGATAATGATGGAGATATAGACTTTTTTATTGGAAGTAATTTAGTGCCAGAAGCATATCCTACAATCCCTGAAAACTATATTTTAATTAATAATGAAGGCGTTTTTTCTAGTATTAAATTAAGTCAAGATGCTATAGGGATGGTTGCAGATGCACTATGGAAAGATATAGATAATGATGGATTTCCAGAATTAGTTACAGTTGGAGAATGGTCAAACATCACATTTTTTAAAAATAATCAAGGACGTATTGAACCATGGGAGGTACAATGGGAAAATGAATCTGGAAACCGAGTAAAAACAACTGGTTGGTGGAATACTATAAAAACTGCCGATTTTGATAATGATGGCGATTTAGATTTTATAGCAGGAAATCAAGGGCTTAATAGTTATTTAAAACCAACCTCTAAAACACCTGTTTACATTTATAAAAAAGATTTTGACAACAACGGTAGTCCAGATCCTATAATTGCTCAATTTTTTGAAACTTCTGCTGGGCAAAAATTATTGCCAATTCACTCTCGAGATGATATTATGAAACAATTGGTCAAATTGAAGACCAAATACCTAACCTATGAATCTTTTTCTCAAGTAGATTTTAATACACTGCTCGAAATAGAAGATATAGAAAAAGAAACATTGTCTGTAGAACAATTTGAAAGTAGTTATATAGAGAATTTAGGAAATGGTAGCTTTAAAATTAAAGCATTGCCTATGGCTAGTCAAATAGCTCCTATAAAAGATATTTTAATAGATGATTTTGATAAAGATGGATCTTTAGATGCATTGTTAGTAGGAAATGATTTTTATGCAGAAACTAATTATGGCAGATTAGATGCGTTAAACGGATTATTTTTAAAAGGAGACAAGGGCAATTTTACTGCAATTTCTTCTGAAACATCAGGTTTTTATGTTCCTAATCAATCAAATCACCTTATTAAAATTACAGATAAAGATGGCAACGAATATATTGTTGCCACACAAAACAATGAAAAAATTAAAGTTTTTGAATTATAACTTATATCAATGATTATAACATCAACTAAAATACAATCCAAATCTATTGAAATAATAGGTCAAACAGATCGATTTAATGTTTCCTTGCATGAAAAATCATCGCACAAAGGAGTTTCTATATATCGTTTAGTAATGGATAATGATGTAGCATTTGAACCACATCCAATCACACTTCGATGGAAAATACCAGCTCATAATGTTAAAGGAGTTTGGAAACCGACTTCAGATTTTAATAAAAGGATTATGGATGACTGGGAACTAGATCATATGCAAACACGTATCTCTGTAGATTGCCCAGTAGTAAGTCTCTTTGGACATGATGATAGTAACTATCAAACTTTTGCCTGCTCTGATGCTATCAATACATTAGAATTAAATACGCTCTATAGAGAAGAAGATAATTTGTTCTATTGTCACATTACTTTTTTTCCTGAAAAACATGAGTGTATAGAACATTATGAAGCAGAAATTTATATAGATAATGATACTAATTTATTTTCTGAATCTTTAAAAGCCGTTTCTAGATGGTGGGAGACTTTTGAAATTTTGAAACCGTCAAGTGTTCCTGATTTTGCTTGTGTTCCCTTGTACTCTACTTGGTATCAGTTTCATCAAAATTTGAAAACAAAAACATTATTAGAAGAATGTAAGATTGCAAGGTCTTTAGGATATAAATTAATTATTATAGACGATGGTTGGCAAACTAATGATTCTAATAGAGGGTATGATTATACAGGTGATTGGAAGCCTGAAAGATTTCCAAAATTTAAAGAATTTGTTGATGAAGTTCATGCAAAAGACATGAAATTAGGGTTGTGGTTTTCGGTGCCTTTTTGTGGAAAAAAATCGGAAGCTTATAAAAGATTTAAAGGAAAATTTTTAACAGAAAATCATCGTTGGGCTCCTGTTTTTGACCCTAGATATCCAGAAGTGAGGGCGTACCTTATTTCTATATATACAAACGCATTAACAGTATGGGGTATAGATGGCTTTAAGTTAGATTTTATAGATGATTTTAAAGCATATGAAACAACAGTTTTAACAAAAGAAGACGGAAGAGATTATGCATCTATCAATGAAGCTGTAAATAGATTAATGACAGATGTTATAGTTGCTTTAAAACAAATTAATCCAGAAGTATTTATAGAGTTTAGACAAAAATACATAGGGCCTGCAATGCGAAAATTTGGCAATATGTTTAGAGCTTTTGATTGCCCCGGAGATTCTACTATGAATAGAGTACGTATAGCAGATTTAAAAATGTTATCAGGAGATACATCTGTACATTCTGATCCTTTAACATGGCATATAGATGAACCTCTTGAAATTGCTGCATTACAAATGGTTAATTCTTTATTTGGCGTTCCTCAATTGTCGGTCATTCTTAAAGAAACACCTCAAGAACAATTGGATATGATCAAATTTTATACAGACTATTGGAATGAGTATTCTGAAGTATTATTAAAAGGTGATTTTACGCCAACAAAACCCTTGTCTAATTATCCTGTTGTATACGCTTCAAGCGATCATCATATGATTATTGGAGCTTATGAAGAAGTAATGGTTATTGTTGAACAGGCTCACCAAACTATAGATATTATTAATGGAAAATTTTCTGAGACAATAATTATAAAGAGTAAAATTAATTTAGGAAAATATAGATATCTTGTTTATAATTGCCAAGGAAATATTGTAGATCAAGGAGTTACAGTGTTTCAGAAAGGAATCCAAGAAATGATGGTACCACCATGCGGAATGGTACAGTTTAATCATGAATAAATAAATATACTACATATGGGAGGGGCGATTAGTTCTATAGATATTATCATTATTATCATATATTTTATTGCCGTTTTAGGTATTGGTCTTTATGTTGCTCGTGGTACAAAAACAGGAGAAGATTTGTTTTTGGGAGGACGTACTTTTGGATGGGGGCTTATAGGGCTTTCTCTTTTTGCTTCTAATATATCAACCTCTACAATTATAGGATTGTCTGGAGCTGCATATAGTACTGGAATTGTACAGTCTGTATATGAATGGATGACAGGTATCCCCTTAATTATTGCTGCACTTATATTTATACCGTTATATCTAAAGTCAAAAATTACAACAATTCCAGAATTTTTAGAATTGCGTTTTGACAGAAGATCAAGAAAATTCTTTTCAGTAGTAACTATTTTTACTAGTATAATAGTAGATACTGCTGGAGGGTTATATGCAGGAGCGATTGTTTTACAGGCATTTTTCCCTAATTTAATTATATGGCAAACTACATTAGCTTTGGCTTTAATTGCAGGAATTTACACTGCTTTTGGAGGGCTTAAAGCAGTAGTGTATACAGATGCTATACAAGCAATTATTCTCATACTAGGTTGTTCTATATTATCATATATGCTTTTTGAGCGATTAGACTTCTCTTGGGATCGAGTAGTCAGTGCTGCGCCAGATGGATTTTTATCAATTATAAAGCCAGCAAATGATACAGTAATGCCTTGGCCAGGTCTTATCATGGCTGTTCCTATTTTAGGATTTTGGTACTGGACCACAAATCAATATATAATTCAACGAGTATTAGGTGCTAAAAATATACAAAATGCCAGATGGGGTGTTATTTTAGCAAGTTTCTTAAAAATAGTTCCTTTATTTATTATGGTTATTCCAGGAACTATGGCAATTAGTCTTTTTCCAGGTTTAGAAAATGCTGACCAAGTATTTCCAACAGCGGTTATGAATGTACTTCCAGTTGGATTAATAGGGTTGGTATTAGCGGGTTTAATTTCTGCAATTATGTCTAGTGTAGATTCTACTTTAAACTCTGCATCTACCTTAGTAGTTGTAGATTTTATAAAAACAAAACAACCAGACATTAGCGATACGCAAACAATGAAATATGGGCGTATTACAACACTCATATTGATGGTAATTGCAGCAGTTTGGGCTCCTATGATACAGAACTTTGGTGGTATCTGGGTATATCTACAACAAATGTTTTCTATAATAGTTCCTCCAATAGCAGTTTTGTTTTTAGTAGGTGTTTTTTATAAAAGAGGAAATAAAGAAGGTGCCTTTTGGACATTAATTTTAGGAACTTTAGGAGGAGTAATTCTTTTTATTCTTGGGCAATTTGATCTTTGGCATTTACATTTTACTTATAATGTAGGTATTATGATGGTAGTTAGTACGGTTATTTTTATTTTAGTTAGTTTGCTCACACCAGCTCCAGATATGGATAAAATAAAAGAGTATACCTATAAGAAAGAATTAATTCAAATGGGAATGGATAAGGTAGTTTGGTATAAGGATTACAGAATACACATTATCTTTCTTCTAGTAGTTATAAGCTATTTGATATTTACATTCTGGTAATTTTTTAACAAATACAGGCAAGAATATTAAATTTTTCTTAAAAAAGAAATTTTATAAAAAAATCACGACTATAAAATAGCGCCAAACGCCTATTTAAAAAAAGGAGTGATATGTTAGATTTGATAAATGATTTTTTAGAGTTAGATGTTATTTATTTGGCAGTTGGGCTTGTTGTAGTAACAACATTAATAACTGTTATAATGTGGATAAATGATTATAACTGGTATAAAAAAATGACCGATAAAAATACAGTGTTAAAAAATAAGCTACAAAACACCATATTGAAAATAGATCACTATCGTCAAAATGCTGATAAAAATGCATCTCTTAATAGAGCGATTGATATGAATATCAAAAAGCAAGTGTATAGCTAGAGTATCACTTGTTTTTAATACATAAACTTTACGATTTCTTTTTTATTTACTATAATGAACTTCAGATAATGATTTCATTGTAATTGCAGCTTGCTCAGCAGTAATATCACGTTGAGGATCTGCAAACATTTCATAGCCCACCATAAACTTTTTAACAGATGCAGATCTCAATAATGGAGGGTAAAAAGACATGTGAAAATGCCATTCAGGATGTTCTTTTCCATCTGTTGGTGATTGATGAATACCTGAAGAGTAAGGAAAAGAAGTATTAAATATGTTATCATATGTGATGGTCATCTTTTTAATAATGGCAGCAAATGCTTTTTTTTCATCGTCTGTCAGTTTATCTATAGATGAGATTTTCCTCTTAGGAATAATCATTGTTTCATAAGGCCATACAGCCCAATAGGGTATAAGCGCTACAAAGTGTTGATTTTCATGAATAATTCTTTCATTGATACTTAGTTCTTGATCTAAATAAACTTTTAAAATACTTTGCTGGTTAGCGTCCCAATAGTTTTTAAAATTGATTGATTTTTTTACTACTTCTTGAGGAATAGATTGTTGTGCCCATATTTGACCATGCGGATGAGGATTGCTACATCCCATTGTATCTCCTTTATTCTCAAATATCTGTACATGATTAACAAAATCTATATTTCCCAGTTCGGTGTACTCTTTTTGCCAAAGAGAAATAACATCTTTTATATCTTCTTCTTCCATCAAAGGGAGGGTCAACGCATGATTAGGAGAAAAACAAACAACTTTGCATATACCCTTTTCAGAGGATGCTTTAAGCAATCCATTATTAGTCTTCGAACTAGGAACATCTTTGAGTAAAGCAGCGAAATCGTTTACAAAAGAAAAAGGTTTAGAATATTGAGGGTTTATTTCTCCATTTGCTCTTTGGTTTCCTGGACATAAATAACAGTTAGGATCAAATTCTAAACGTTGTTTAATAGACGCCTTTTCAATTTTTCCTTGCCACGGTCTTTTGGTGCGATGTGGAGAAACTAATACCCATTCACCAGTCAATATATTATACCTTCTATGCGGATTTTCATTTATAATTTCTGTCATAAGATCTCTTCTATTATTGTTCCTTCACTTGGCTTAACTTCAAAAGCATCTAATTTAATTTTAAATGCTTTCTCATATGCTTTTGAAACCTTATAAATATAATTTTTAATAGCACTTTTATGTATAATATTAATAGTGCAACCACCAAAACCTCCTCCCATCATTCTGGAACCTATAACACGCTCGTCTTTTTTAGAAAAATCTACAAGGAAATCTAATTCTGGGCAGCTTATTTCGTATTCATTTTGTTGTCCTTCATGAGCACTGTACATTAGTTTTCCAAAAACATCAAGATTTCCTGTTTTTAATGCAACAGCTGCATCCAATACTCGTTTGTTTTCATAAATTATATATTGACATCTCTTAAATACTATTGGAGATAAGTTATTTTTAAACTCAGAGAGCATGGAAATACTAACATCTCTTAAAGAACGAATATGAGGATATTTTTTTTGAATGATATGTATACCTTGTTCACACTCTTTTCTTCTGGTATTGTATTCACTTTCTGCCAAATTGTGAGTTACATTTGTATTTAATAATAAAATTTTATAGTCACCTAATTCAAATGGGATCCATTCTGGTATTAAAGATTGACAATCTAAAAGTAGTACATGATCTTTTTTGCTCATGACAGATGCAAATTGATCCATAATACCACATTTAGTGCCTACAAAATTGTGTTCGGCATCTCTTGAAGCTATAATAAGGGTTTCTTTAGAAAGCTCCAATTTAAAAAGTGCATTGAGTCCACAAGCTAATCCACATTCTAAGGCAGCAGAAGAACTTATTCCTGAACCACTAGGCAAGTCGCTTTCAATAATACAATCAAAACCTTTTATTTGATCTGTTTTAGATACTAATTCAAAAAGAACTCCTAAAAGATAGTTTTCCCATTCAATATCACTTTTATTAATATGATTTAAATTGATTTGTAAATAACTGTCATAACGAGCACTATAGATATTGCAAATAGTTTTTGAATTATTTTTTTTTAAGCGAAAAGTGATTTTTTTGTCAATAGCAGTAGGCAATACAAAACCATTGTTATAATCTGTATGCTCTCCTATTAAATTAATTCTTCCGGGAGAAAAAACAATGATGTCTTCTTGAAAATCTGTGATAAAAGATTTTTGATTTAAAGATATTTTGTCAGCGCTCATTTATATATAAAAAGTGATATAATTTACAAAATGTAAATATAGCATAAAGTAGCATAGATTTCTTTTTCAAAAGATAAAAAAAGAAACCATATATTCTATTTATAATGACCTAACGTAAGTTTTAATAAAAACGAACTAACTTAAATTAAAATGTAAATAAAGGGGTCCTATATTCCCAGATTTTCATAAAAAATAAACCAAAATAGATAAGAGCAATGATAAATTTTAGAAAAGCTCCGGTAATAAACCCTAAAAAAGAACCAAAAGCAGCTTTAAGTGCCTTTTTAGAATCTACTTGATTGCTAAGTTCCCCTATAAAAGCTCCAACAAAAGGTCCTATAATAATTCCAAATGGGATAGGAGCAATAATACCAACGATAAGTCCAACAGTGGTTCCAATCATACCAGCCTTACTGCCGCCAAATTTTTTAGTTCCTATTGCTGGAATTACATAATCTAACACAAAAATTAGAAGTGCTATAATTAATGTCACTCCTAAAAACCACCAATTCATTGGGACAGATTCTGTAAGGTGAATCATTAATAATCCAACCCAACTTAATGGAGGACCAGGTAAAACAGGAAGTAAACTTCCTATTATTCCTAAGCAAATAAATATGAAACCTAATACAAGAAAGAGTATATCCATTTATTTTTTTTTAATAAGACGACGTTTTTAAGTATTTGTTACATAATTTCAACTATAAAATTAGTTTAAACTAAAATTTTAGTTATATTTGTATTGTTAAACTAAAAACTTAGTTAAAAAATGAAGCAATTAACAAAAGCAGAAGAAGAGGTAATGCAGATTTTATGGAAATTAAAAAAGACAAACGTTGCTGCTATTATTAATGAATTGCCAGAACCAAAACCAGCATACAATACAATTTCTACAATTGTTAGAATATTAGAGAGTAAGGGTTTTGTAGATCATCAACAAGAAGGTAAGGGTTATTTATATTTCCCGATTTTAAAAAAGTCAGAGTATAGCAATCAATCTATAAATAAACTTGTTGATGGATATTTTCAAGGTTCTTTTAAAAGTATGGTTTCTTTCTTTATGAAGAAAAACGAGCTTAGTATCTCTGAACTTGAAGATATTTTAAAAGATATTAATACTAAAAATAAAGAGCTATGATACACTATGTATTACAAATAGTAACATTTCAATTATTTGCTTTGTTGGTTTATGATTTCTTTTTAAAAAGAGAAACTTTTTTTCAATGGAATAGGGCCTATTTATTGATAACTTCTTTATTGCCTTTTGGAATTCCTTTCGTGAAATTAGAAAGCTTTAAATCTGTTGTTCCTCAAGAATATATTGTTTTATTACCAGAAGTTGTGTTAGGAAATCCAACCGTAAACAAAGTATCAAACACTTCATCTGAGGGTATAGCTATATGGCAGTTTATATTTCTATTAGGAATTTTAATTAGTCTAATTATCTTCATTTTCAAGATATATAAAATCTATAAATTAAAAAGTAGTAACCAAAGAGTTATTAGAAATGAGTACATAGAAATTATTATAACTAATAGTACTTCTGTTTTTTCTTTTTTTAAGAATATTTTTCTAGGAGATAAAGTATTGGAAAAAGAACACGAACATATTATTAAACATGAACTTATTCATGTAAAGCAATATCATTCGCTTGATTTACTTCTTTTTGAGCTGTTAAAAATAGGAATGTGGTTTAACCCATTAATTTATGTGTATCAAAAAAGAATATCAGAATTGCATGAATTCATAGCAGATTCTAAAATAGCCAAGGGTAATAAAAGAGAACATTATCAAAAACTGCTTTCAGAGGTTTTTAAAACAGAAAAAATATCATTTATCAATCAATTTTTTAATTCATCATTAATCAAAAAACGAATCGTTATGTTACAAAAATCAAAATCAAAGAATATCTGGCAATTTAAGTATTTGCTTGTTGTTCCGTTAATTATATGCATGTTAGTTTATAGCTCATGTGAAAGAGAAAATCAAGAATTGATTATAGAAGATTCTTCTCAAGGAATAGATGTAAACATAGAAAAAAAGATTGAAAGGCTACAGAAACGTATAAATGATAGTGAATTAACCCAAATTGAAAAAGAAAAAGCGTATTTAGAATTATTGAAATTAAGAGAGAGTTTAGGAATAAAAGTTACAGAGTTGGAAGAGTATTTTAAATCAATAGAAGGATATGATAATAAAGAAAATGCTATATTAACTTCACTTTCATCAATAGAAGCTTTACCTGTATTTCCAGGATGTGAAAATGCACAAGATAATAAGGATTGTTTTTATGAAATGCTTAGAGAGCATGTTCGAAAAAACTTTAAGTATCCCAAAAAAGCTAAAGAGCAAGGAATTCAAGGAAAGGTTTATATACAATTTGTAGTAGATAAAGAAGGGAATGTGATTGAGGTTAAAAAGAGAGGGCCAGATGTTCTTTTAGAAAATGAAGGGCAAAGAATCATTAAAAAATTACCGAAAATGATACCAGCAAAGGTAGATGGTAAAGCAGTTGAGGTTCCAATTTTTATTCCAATAACATTTAAGTTACGATGATAAAAAAAAGCATATTGCTTATTACAATATTAATTTTTTCTAAAGTCGAATCTCAAGATTCGACTTTAGCTATTGCAGATAGTCTGTACAATCTTGCCAATTATACGCAGGCTATTAATGAGTATGCAAAAACACCTTCTACGTATACAAGTTGGCAAATAGCACGCTCCTACAATGCAATAGGAAATTATGATAAGGCCATATTACAGTATGAAGATTTATTAAAAGAAGATAACTCAATGCTATTAGCTTTTTATGAATTAGGAAAGCTATATTTTAAAATAAAATCTTTAGAAAATGCCGAGAAAACTTTTAAGTTATTGATACAAAGGGATGTTAATAATCCTCAATATCACTACTATCTGGGTTTAATAATGCAGAAACAAAATAAAGATGAAAAAGAAATTTTAAATGTTTTTCTAACTGCAATAAAAATTGATGATACGCATCTTAAAAGTCTATATGAAATTTCAGAATACTATGTAACCAAACGTAAAAAAGATTCGGTGGTTAAATACACAAATCAAGGGCTCTCTTTTTATCCTAATTCTATAGAACTTATTAATTTAAAGGCTATTGGATTGTTTAATAATAGAGACTATAGAGAGTCAATTCCATTATTTGAAAAACTACTTGAATTAAAACAAAAAAGAGAATATATATATGAAAAACTAGGATTGAGTTATACTGCAATTGAAGATTATGAGAAAGCAATAGCTGCTTATAATATAGCGCTTAATTTTGATGATGAAAACCCTAAAACATTAAATGCATTAGGGCATATTTACAGAAAACTAGAAGAGTACGATAAAGCAATTGAGTTTATTAATAAGGCTATTGAAGCTCAAAAGGTTTCTTTAGAACAAGAATACTCAGCAATAGCAAGAGTTTATTTAGATAATAGAAACATTAAAAAAGCATTAGAATACTATAAACTCTCTTTTCAAGAAAATGACACCAATCTTTTTGTATATTATCAAATATGTTTCTTAGCAGATAATTATTATAAAGATCCTAAGGTAAGGTTACAGTATTTTGAAGATTTTAAAGAACGCTTTGGCGATCAAAAAAAGATATATAATAAATACGTAGAAAAACGTATTTCAGAATTGAAAGCTGAAATTCATTTGTCTGATAAATAGATTGTTTAAAAAATCGTAATTTTCCATGATTATTTTCGATTTTTATGAGATTTCTATTGCTCTTATTTTTTGTGCTTATTTTAGGTGCGAGCTGCTCTTATTTTTTAGATCAAGAACAGAAAGTCAATCAATTGACGATTCAACGAATCGATACAATTAATTGGAATGAAATAGATAGTTATCCTCTTTTTGAAAACTGTAGTGAATTAACACCAAAAATAGAACAAAAAACATGCTTCGAAACCATTTTTACTGCTCATTTGATAAAATCTTTAAAGAACTACCATTTTGAAGTAGAAAGGACAATGTCAGACACTATTTATTTAGAGTTTAAAATTGATAATGAAGGATTGGTTTATATATATCGTATAAATGCAAATGATACGATCAAAAAAGAACTCATAGATTTAGAAAAAGCAATAGAAGTATCTGTTAAAACACTTCCTAAGCTGTATGCAGCGCAAAAGAAAATTCAATCAGATTACAATACGCAATTGATCCCTGTTTCTACTAGATTTACATTGCCTATAGTATTAGATATTAAGTAAGATATAGTTAAAGATTTCGTTAAAAATGAAATATATAGTGTTATATCGACAAAATTGTATAATTTTACATAGCACAATAGGTAAATTTACTAATATGGCAGCTATCACATTAACAGATTTTGTAGATAAGAAGAGTAATTCTCCTCAAACTAAGCTTAAAATTATTCATGCTACTAGAAATGGGGTTTCTCGTTCAGATCTTAAAAAATTTAGCCTGCGAGTAGCGTTACCAATTACAAAAATATCAGAAATAGTACCTGCATCTTACTCTACACTAGCAAAGAAACTAAATTATGATAAAGAAGTTAGCGAACGACTTTTTGAGATAGCAGAGATTTATGCAAAAGGATTTGAAGTTTTTGGAGATGAAAAGAAGTTTGCTCGTTGGTTAAATAAGTCGAGTATAGCATTAGGGGGAGAGGTGCCATTTTCTTTATTAGACACAAGTTATGGTGTTAAATTAGTGCTCAATGAGATAGAACGTATTGATTATGGGATTTTTGTTTAATGATTGTTTATAGAATAGATCGATTAAAACGAAAAAATGACTTGCTATCTGGTATTGGAGCAGAAAAAGTAGGAGGGCGTTGGAATCAAATAGGGACGAGAGCTGTTTACACTTCTCAAAATATTTCATTAGCATATCTGGAAATTGTAATGCATTTAGACATTTCTGAAGACCTTCCTGATGATAGAATTTTGGTGCACATTGAAATCCCTGATGACATAACAATTTTTGAAGAAAAAAAACTACCTAAAAACTGGAATAGTTTCCCATATAGTAGTTCTACACAAGAGGTTTTTACAAAGTTTTGTAAAGAAAATAAAGGAGCAGTATTAAAAGTGCCTTCTGCAATTGTAAAATCTGAATACAATTTTATCATTAATCACTTGCATGAAGAAGCCTCTAGAATAAAAGTTTTAAAAATTGAAAAATTCTTATTTGATAATCGATTAAAAAAATAACTGTTATCGATTAAACGTTCTGCCTTTCCATTGGTAATTAAAAAAAAGACTTTTAATAGCTACATACGTTGAAAAATAGGGATATAGTAAACTACTTAAAAGATAAAAGTTTAATTGTTTTTTTTGATTAAAAAAACGAGCGACTTTATGAAGTAATAAAAAATCTATTATCAATTTAGATATAATTAAAACCAACGCATATAAATAAGATTCTTTTAAGAATATAAAGCCAATGGTATATGCAATGATGCTTAAATTTATTAATAATACGAGTATAGCAATACCTTTACTTGAATAGTTCTTATACGCAGGAGTTTTAGCAGCCCATCGTATCCGTTGTTGGATAAGACCATACCAACTAATCTGTGCTTTGGTAGTTACCACAACATCATTATTCTTTAAATAAAACACTTTTTTTGGAGCGTACTTCATGACCTTTTCTAATAAAAAGACATCATCTCCACTAGCTATAAAATCATTACCGGAGAATCCATTTATTTTTTTAAATACATCTTTTCTGTAAGCAAGATTAGCTCCATTGCATAGAAAAGGACGGTTTTGTCCAAAAGTACCTATAGTAAGTCCTTGTAAACTATGAATGTCTAATAATTGAAAAGCGTTCAAAAAATTGTTTTTACTAGTATAAGTAACTGGTGCAACTATAAATTCGGGAAGATTTGCCTGAATATATTCATCAAATAACTTTAACCATTTTATAGGTAATACACAATCTGCATCTGTAGTAACAATCCATTCATTTTTTACTTTTTTAATAGCTGTAGTAATGGCATCTTTTTTAGGAGATTTAGAGGTGCGATTATTTTTGATAATCTGTAAGTCTATATTTAGATGTTTACTCTTAAAGTTATTGATGATTTGTAAAGAGCTATCGATAGAATCGTCATCAATTAAGAGTACCTCAAATAAGGGGTATGGATAGTCTATTTTATGTATAGAGTTGAGAAGATCAGGTAAAGATGTTGCTTCGTTTCTAAAAGGTATTACAATAGAGAAAAATGTTTTCTCTTTTAGATTTTTAGGGTTAAAAGTTTTTACCTTTTGTATTCCTAATAAAAGCCAAAATATAAGCCCAGAATAACATATAGATATGGAAATAATAAATATCATTAAGAATTTTCTATAGCTTTTAAGTGATTAGAAGTTTTGAAATTAAGGATAAAATAACTTCCAATAAGACTAGGAAACACAAAATTAAGAATCCACATTAGTAGTATTATTGTTAATATGGCGAGCTCATTAACCCCAATGAAACTAAAAACCCAGAGCGCAACACCTCCTTTTATAACAACATCAAAAAGAAACAATACAGGTAAAGCAGCACTTAAAAAATAGATGCTAGAGATCCCTATCATCAATAATTTATAATCAATTTCTACATTGAAAAGATGCATTAAAAAATAAAATTGATGTGAAAAGATAAGGTATCTTAAAAATGATAATCCAAGAATTTTAAAACGAATTTCAGATGGGATTTTTTTTAAAAATCCTTTTAAGCGATCAATAGAAACACGTTGGCCTTTAAATTTATTTTTCCAAAAACCAATCAATAAAAACAAGCCAATTATAAATAAAATAAGTATCCATAAATGTGATGTTGAATATGAGATCGTAGGCTTGTATGTTATAAAGAAAAAACAACTCCCAATACTCCCATAAACTAAGGTAGCAGTGAGTTGACTTAAATTGTGTATTAAGTTGAGAAAAATGATTTTTTTTCTATTTACTTTTTCGAAAAAAATGGCTTTTGCTCCATACTCTCCTATTTTATTAGGAGTTAGTAAGGAAGCAGTTAAAGCGCCTAAACTTTGTTTTGCCGCTTCATAAAAAGATATTTTTTTTATAGAAGAAACAGTGATTTTCCATTTTAATATCTCGAAATACCAATTAAAAATACTAAGCAGAATGAGTACAATATAATTAATAGGATTGATTAAGGTTTTTTGCTGTAAGGTTTCCCATAAAGTAGCAATGTTTAATTGTTCATTATGAGTTAACTTATAATAAATAAAATAACAAGTAATAAATACAATAGAAAGTTTTATGAGCGGGGATAGGAATTGCTTAGATTTGTATGAAGTAGGTTTATGCATGGACGCAAAGTAAATAATAAATTTAAGAATACGCTATGCTTTTAAATATGTATAGATAAATAAAAGATTTGTTGAAAACAGAGAAAATTATATTAGGAATTGATCCAGGAACCACTATAATGGGTTTTGGATTAATTAAAGTGATCAATAAAAAAATGAAACTTCTTCAACTTAACGAATTGCAATTAAAAAAATACGACGATCATTATTTAAAGCTTAAAATTATTTTTGAACGCACCATAGAGCTTATTGACTCATACCATCCCGATGAAATTGCTATTGAAGCTCCTTTTTTTGGGAAAAATGTACAATCAATGTTAAAATTAGGAAGAGCTCAAGGAGTTGCTATGGCTGCTGGCTTATCTCGTCAAATACCTATTACTGAATATTCTCCTAAGAAAATAAAAATGGCAATTACAGGCAATGGAAATGCTAGTAAAGAACAAGTTGCAAAAATGTTGCAGAGTATGTTAGGAATGAAAGAATTACCGAAAAATCTAGATTCCACAGATGGGCTTGCAGCAGCAGTATGTCACTTTTATAATGAGGGCCGTGTTGAAATTGGAAAAAACTATACAGGTTGGGGCGCTTTTGTAAAACAAAATGAAAAACGTATCAAGAAATAACTTTTTCACATAAGCTAATAAGTTAGTTGTTTAATATAATGTCAGGTATCTATATCCATATCCCTTTTTGTAAACAAGCTTGTCATTACTGTGATTTTCATTTTTCTACTTCGTTAAAGAAAAAACATATAATGTTGGAGGCTTTACATGAAGAATTAAAAATGCGAAAAGATGAATTTCTAGATGCTGTAGTGTCAACTATTTATTTTGGAGGAGGAACTCCATCATTGTTAACAGTAGATGAAATAAAACAATTAATAGCTACTGTCTACAAATATTATAAAGTTGTTGAAACTCCTGAAATAACCATAGAAGCAAATCCAGATGATCTTTCAAAAACAAATATAAATGAATTGTCAAAATCGCTTGTAAATCGTTTGAGTATAGGCATACAATCATTTTTTGATGAAGACCTTCGTTTAATGAATAGAGCGCATAACTCTGAAGAAGCTATGCATTGTATTAAACAATCTCAAGATGCAGGATTTGATAATATTTCAATAGATCTTATTTATGGAATACCAAAGATGACAGATCAGCGATGGAGAAGTAATATAGCACAAGCTCTAGCTTTTCAAATCCCTCATATCTCGAGTTATGCATTAACAATAGAACCTAAAACTGCTTTAGAAAAACTTATTAAAAAAGGAGTGATAGATGGCGTAGATGATGAATTGACACATCAACATTTTTTGAGTTTAGTAGAATGTTTAGAAGCAGATAATTTCATACATTATGAACTTTCTAACTTTGGGAAACCTGATTTTTTTTCTGAAAATAATACAGCCTATTGGTTAGGAAAAAAGTATATAGGGATTGGTCCATCTGCCCATAGCTATGATGGCATATATCGAAGTTGGAATATTGCTAATAATACAAAATACATAAAAACTATTCTAGAAAACAACTTGCCTTCAGAAATAGAAAAACTTAGTAAAAAAGATCGTTATAATGAATATATAATGACAGGTTTGCGTACCATGTGGGGAGTCTCTTTGATAGAAATTGAAAAAGATTTTGGAATCATTGCTAAAAAACACTTATTACAGCAAGCAGAAAAGTATATAACAACAGGTCTTTTAGAAATAGTAACTACTACGCAACGTATTAAAACAACCAAAAAAGGAAAATTTTTATCTGACGGGATTGCTTCCGATCTATTTTTATTACATTTAGGAAAGTAATATGAATTCATGATAGCATTTATAAAAAATAATGATTTAGAAGTCCATGTAGATTTATCAAAACCAATAGATATATCGATGCCTCTAAGAGGTGGAGAAACTAATATCACTTCTTGGTATATGCCAAGGCCAACGATACTGCCTGCAAACGTCGATGGATTTAAAGTAAGCATAGCAGACGGTGCTGCAGTAAATGCAAATACCATCGTGTTTAATCCACATGCACATGGAACACATACTGAATGTGTTGGGCATATTACTGAAACTTTTTATTCCATCAATAATGAATTAAAAGACTATTTTTTTATAGCTGAGGTGATTACAGTAGCTCCGGGTAAAATAAATGATGATTTTGTGATTAGTAAAATACAAGTTCAAAATCTCATTAAAACTGAAGGCATCGAAGCCTTGATCATTAGAACGATTCCTAATGACGAAGCTAAATGCCATAAAGATTATTCACACACAAACCCTCCTTATTTGTTAGAAGAAACAGCAATTTATTTGAGAGAACTAGGAGTGAAACACTTATTGATTGATCTTCCTTCGGTTGATAAAGAAAAAGATGGAGGAGCGTTACTTGCTCATAAAGCATTTTGGAACTTTAATGGAAAACTTCGCTTAGACGCTACCATTACAGAATTTATTTTTGTTTCAAATAAAGTTAGTGATGGGAATTATCTTTTGAACCTTCAGGTTGCTCCCTTTGATAATGATGCAACACCCAGCAAACCAATTCTTTATGAATTTCTTTAATTCTTGTATTATTATCATTAATTAAAAAATGAATATAGAAGAATTGCATCAATACTGTATACAAAAAAAAGGAGTCACAGAAGAATTTCCTTTTGATGAAGATACGCTAGTTTTTAAAGTAATGGGTAAAATGTTTACGCTAACTTCTTTAAAGAGATGGGAAGCGGGTGATCATTCTATTAATCTCAAATGTGATCCAGAATGGGCGTTAGAATTAAGAGAAGAATACGAAAGTATCCAAAGTGGTTTTCATATGAATAACAAGCATTGGAATACAGTATCTATAAACAATGGAGAACTACCTCCATTGTTTATCTGTCAATTGATTGACCACTCTTATGACATGGTAGTTAAAGGAATGACTAAAAAAATGCGAGAAGCGCTCAATAATCTATAAATTTTGTTGTTATTTTGGCAATGCTTAATTAAGAATAAGAATGCAGCTACCAGAAGAATTCTATCAGCAACAAAAAGAGATTTATACAGCTAAATTTTTAAAAATTAAAAAGAAACTTTATCTCTTGAGTACCATTAGGTTGAGTATTTTTTTAGGAACTATAGCTGGAATTTATTTCTCTTTTGGAATTCCTAACATCCCATTTATTATTGGAGTCATAGGCGTATCAATGTTTCTTTTTTTGGTGTCTAGATATACAGACATGCAATACAAAAGAGATAAATTTAATGCACTTATAAAGATTAATGAGATAGAACTAATCGCTCTTAAAGGAGATTATAATGCTTTTGAAGATGGAAGTGATTATTCTGATCCTACTCATCAATACAGCAATGATATAGATCTTTTTGGTAAAGGCTCTTTTTTTCAATGTATCAATAGAACAACAACCAAAGCAGGAGAGAATGTATTGGCTAAGACATTAAACGCCAACGATATTAATCAAATAGAAGATAAACAAGAAATTATTAAAGAATTAGAACAAAAACCTCAATGGCTACAAGATTTTAGGGCTACAGGATCTTTAATAAAAACTGAAATAGGAGTAGAGAATATCTTGGAATGGATTAAAAACTATAAATCGTTTACTCCAAAATATACGAAACTACTGGTGATCGGTTTTTCATTATCTTCTCTTATAGTTATAGTACTCATTTCGCTCGGTTTGTTAAAAGATGGTATTATTTTTTTATGGTTACTTGTGGGTTTTGGATTGCTATCACCTTATATAAAAAAAATAGGAACATTATCTCAAGATACAGGAAAAGTACAAGATACTTTCCAACAATATCATAAGCTGTTAATGCAAATAGAGAATACAACTTTTTCATCAGAAACACTTAAAATAAAATACAAAACCATTCATTCTGATACTAGAAAAGCTTCTCAAATCGTACAGTCTTTTTCTAAAGCATTAGATGCTCTAGATCAACGAAATAATATCTTCTTCATGATCCCTGCTAACGGATTATTTCTTTGGGATTTATGGCAGGCGCATCGTATAGAGAAATGGATACAAGAATACAGGAGTTATGTTGAAAAATGGTTTGAAATTATATCATTTTTTGATACTCAAATTTCTTTAGCAAATTTTGCTTTCAACCATCCAAAGTATATGTATCCTGAAATTTCAAATAATGAAAATAATACAAGGATAGAAAACTTGGGTCATCCTTTAGTAGATGAAAACAAATTGGTTAAAAATGATTTTCATATAGATAGAGGGCAATTCTTTGTAATTACAGGAGCAAATATGGCAGGAAAAAGTACGTTTCTAAGAACAGTATCCCTACACCATGTAATGGCAAACACAGGATTGCCCGTTTGTGCAACTAGTAGCGTATATGCTCCTATAAAATTAATTACAAGTATGAGAACCACAGATTCATTGTCTGATGATGAATCTTATTTCTTTTCAGAATTAAAACGGTTAAAATATATAGTAGATCACATAGGGAAAGAGACCTATTTTATTGTATTAGATGAGATTTTAAAAGGAACCAATAGTAAAGATAAAGCAGAAGGTTCTAAAAAATTTCTAGAAAAACTTAGCAATTCTAAATCTACTGGAATTATAGCTACACATGATTTAAGTTTGTGTAAGGTGGCAGAAGCATATCCTAGGGTGAAAAACTATTATTTTGACGCCTATATCAAAAATGACCAACTCTCTTTTGATTATAAATTTAAAGAGGGAATTTGCCAAAACATGAATGCTTCTTTTCTATTGAAAAAAATGGGAATTGTTTAATATGATTATCCTAAAAAAACAACATAGATTATGATACAACGTATATGGCATGGTTATACAACACTTGAAAATGCCAAAGCCTATGGAATATTATTAAAAGAAGAGATTATGCCAAGTATCGCCTCCAGAAAAATAAAGGGTTACCTCGGTATGCAAATACTGCGCAGGGTTTCTGAAGAGTATCAAGACGAAATAGAATTTATTACGATAATGAACTTTTCTAAGCTAGAGAATATCAAAGGATTTGTTGGAGAAGACTATGCTGTGGCCAACTTACCTGAAAAGGCACTCAAATTACTCAAGCGTTATGATACGCATTCACAACATTATGAAATACAAGATCAAAGAAAATATTAAGCAGTATCCTTTTGGTTGATAAGAAAATCATTTGATAGGATCATTTTTTTACTGCTTTTCATACTTTGCATAAAACCATAGTTTTGGGCTTACATTAGGATCATCTCCTTCATAATACCCCCAACCTATTATCTCGTATGATTTTGAAGATACTGTTTCTTTAAAATATTCTATACGTTGTGGCGATTTTTCGGATCTACTCCAAATAATTGTATTATCTCCTTGAGTAATACCATCATGAATAACAGTTTCGCTGGGTTTTCTAACAATACACCACATTTTCCCATCTTGAATCTTATTAACGCCTGTGCTAATTTCTTCTTTTTTTGTTTCTGGATAATAATCTGTGATAGTAACTCTTTGAAAATAAGGATTTTCTGAAGTATATACCTGAGTAACATTAATACTATTTATGAGTTTTAGTCCTTCTCTTTGCAGATCTTTTTGAGAAATATCTTTAAGATTAATTTCGTCTTTAGGTTTTATTAACTGATCTTGATAAATTAGAAAGTTTCCCTTCCAAGTGCCATCTAGAATTTTAAAAACATCCGCATATTTAGCATCAGAATTGCTATAGATTGGAGTGTCTTTAATATTGTCAACTGCTATTTGTCGTTGACAAGCAACGGTGAGAGAGATAAATAACATTAAAGAGAATAGAACAAATCGTTTCATTTTAATAAAAATATGAATTGTATACAACCAAAATTATGAAAATATAGCTTTTTCTGACCTTCAAATTAAAGTTTTTAAAAAAACATTATGGAAAAACCATCGTTATTAAATGGTAGTTAAACAAATCAAGTATGCTTTTTATGTAAAAATACCATTGATCTACAGTAATCAACCATTGGTCTACACCAAAAGCCTATTTATCGAAACATATTAATAATAGTCCTGTTAATAGAAGAAATTTATTTATAAATATTTTTAAAACCAGAAAAAAAATGACCTTAGACATCCTTTTTATTGAAGATGACAAGATTGAAGTGATGAAATTAAATAGAATAGTTTCAAAATTAGGATTGAAACATAGGATAATTGAAGCTAAAAATGGAGAGGAGGCGCTAAAGATTTTAAATGGAGAAAACAAATTACCTGATATTATTTTGGTAGATTTAAACATGCCAAAAATAAGCGGGATAGAATTTTTAAGAATACTAAAAACAGATGAAGTTTTGAAGTTTATACCAGCTATAGTAATGACAACATCAAACAAACAAAGCGATATTTTAGAATGTTATAAAATAGGAATCGCAGGCTATATTATTAAACCTCTTAAATATGAAGATTATATAAACAAATTAAAAACAGTATTAGAATACTGGAGTATTAATGAACTTAATAATATCTAAATAGATGAAAGGAATTGTATTTACAGAGTTTTTAGAAATGGTTGAGAAAACATTTGGTTTAGAAACTGTAGATTATATTATAGCACAGTCAAATTTAGAGTCTAAAGGAGCGTATACAGCAGTTGGTACCTATGACTTTGCAGAGATGTTACGTTTGGTTACTAATTTGAGTGAAAAAGTGAATACACCAGTGAATGACTTATTATATGTTTATGGGACTTACTTTTTTAGTGCTTTACTAACAAGTCATCCAGAAATATTTAAGCAATTTAAACACCCTATTTCATTAATGTCATCCATAGAAGATCATATACATGTGCACGTAAGGAAGATATACCCAGGAGCAGAACTCCCTACTTTTGAAGTGTTACAAGAAGATAATAATAGTATTACAATGATCTATGAATCCAGTAGAAGTTTGTATCGTTTTGCTCATGGATTAATGCAAAAAACTTTTGAACACTATAAAAGAGAAGCAACAATTATTGTAGAAAAACTTAAAGAAGATGGAAGTCGAGTAAAATTCACAGCATCTTATAATGAGTAATACCAAAATAGAAATATTAGAAAGAGCTTTAGAACGAGAAAAAATAGCTAGAAAACACGCAGAAAAAATTCTTGAAAGCAAATCGTTAGAACTCTATCAAATTACGGAAGAGTTAAAACAAGCAAATACCAGATTAGAAGAAAATATAAGTGAAAAAGTATCAGAATTAAAAGGTGTTTTTGAAAACATTGTAGATGCCTATATAATGATGGACTTGATGGGTAATGTTTTGAAGATGAATGATGCAGCTAAAAAAATGTTTGGATATGATGTTTCTAAAGAATCATTTAATTTACTCAATATACTTCATAAAGATGATATGAAGTATAGTATAGAAGCATTTAATAAATTATATAAAGAAGGGTCTTTTACAGATTTCCAAGCAAGAGTCATAACAAAAAATAAAGACACAAAGCTAGTTCATGTGAATTCTAGCATTATTTATAATAAAAAAGGAAAGGCAGTTGCTGCTCAAGGCATTGTTAGAGATATAACGCAAACTACAATAGATCAAGAAATTTTTGAAGAACAAAAAAGACAATTAGATATTATAGTAGATCATTCTCCTCTAGGAATTGTATTGACAATAGATGAGTTTGTTGTAAAAACAAACCCTACATTTCTAAATTTACTGGGTTATACTGAAGAAGAATTGGCAGGAAAAAACGTACGAAGTTTAACCTATGAAGATGATAAGGAAGAGAGTTCAAACAATATGCAAGTTATGAATTCTGGAAAAACAGATAGTTTCACAATATATAAACGATATCTAAAAAAAGATAATTCGATACTAAATGCAAAAACAACAGTAAGCGCAGTTAAAAATAAAAAAGGAATAGTCAAGCATCAAGTTGCAATGATTGAAGATATTACAACCCAACTTGCAATTGAGAAACAAAAGAAGCAATTGGTATTGAATTTGGAGAAGAGTAATGAAGAATTACAAGAATATGCTCATATGGTTTCTCATGACCTTAAATCGCCCTTAAGGAGTATAGAAACCCTTGTTACTTGGTTGAAAGAAGATTATGAAAAAAACTTTGATGAAAAGGGATTAGGATATCTGAAGATGTTAGAAGAGAAGGCAGAAAATATGGAACGTTTAATAGATGGAATTTTAAAGTATTCAAGTGTTAGTCATGATGTTTTAGTTAAAAAGCAAGTTGATATTAATGAAATTATTACTGAAATTACAGATACAATTTACATTCCAGAACACGTCAAAGTAATCTCATTAAAAAAACTGCCTATTTTAAAAGCAGATAGAATCAGAATACAGCAGCTATTTCAAAATATTATAGCAAATGCTGTTAATTATATAGATAAAGAAAAAGGAATTGTTGAGATTGATTGTATTTCTAAAAATACCCATTGGCAATTTTCTATACAAGATAATGGTAAAGGGATTCCTAAAGCGTATCACGAAAAGATTTTTAAAATATTTCAATCCCTAGGAGATGATGAAAACTCTACAGGAATAGGATTGTCTATTGTAAAAAAGATCGTAGACTTATATGAAGGACAGATATGGTTAGAATCTAAAATAGGTATAGGTACTACATTTTATTTCACTTTAAAAAAATAAGCCCCATGAAAGAAACTCCAAATCTAAATTACGTAGAAGAATTAGCAGGAAATGACGAAGCATTTAAGAAAAAAATGATAAATGTCTTACAATTTGAATTTCCTCTAGAAAAAGAAAAATATCTAAATAACTTTGCTTTAAATAAATTTCAAGAAGCTGGTCAAGATGTTCATAAAATTAAACATAAAATTAGTATTTTAGGACTCGAAAAAGGATACTCTTTGGCAGAGGAACTCGAAGGAAGTTTAAACAATCCAAACGCTACCCCCCACAATTTACACGAGAAGTTCACCATCTTGTTACAAATCATTCAAGATTATATAACAAGGTTATAAAAAATTATATACTTATGAATTGTATTATCGTAGACGATGAGACAATGGCTAGAGCCATTATTAACCAATTGTGTTTATCTATTCCAGAATTGAATGTAGTTGGAGAATTTTCAAATGCAATAGAAGCTATCAAGTTTTTAAATAATCAGGAGGTAGATTTTATTTTTCTGGATATTCATATGCCAGATTTTACAGGCTTTGATTTTATTCAGACATTGAAAGATCCGCCTAAGGTGGTATTAACTACATCTGATAAAAATTTTGCTATTGAAGCTTTTGAATATGATTGTATAGTTGATTATTTGGTAAAACCTATTTCAGAAGAGCGTTTTTCAAAGGCGATACAAAAATTGAAAATGGCAATAACCATAGAAGAAAAAGAAAAAACAGCTGTAACTGAAGATACTGAAAATCATCTTTATGTAAATATTGACAGACGATTAATAAAAATTAATATTCCAGATATATATCTTATTGAAGCTAAAGGTGATTATATCAGTATAAAAACAGAGGGTAAAAATCATATTGTTCACTCTACGATGAAGAAAATCGAAGAAAAACTCCCCAGTGATTTATTTCTGAAAATTCACCGATCTTTTATTATTAACTTAAAAAAAATAATTGATATAGAAGACAATAGTATTTTAATTGCAAAAGATGTTATACCAGTAAGCCGTTCTAATAAACCAGAACTTATGAAACGACTTAATCTTTTATAATTCTTTTATTTAATCTAATCCCCCATGCCTATTTGCCTTTCTTGGCATAAGTTATGTTCTTTGGATTTTTGTTCTAAAGATTTATTGGCAAAACGTTTTTACGTTAATGTTCTCTCATTATCTTCACTTGCCATATAAACAAGAATGGCTACCTAAACAGCGTTGCTTTTAACATCCAAAGTTTCTGTATATCAAACGATTAATTTTTTTGAATGTTTACTTTTCAATCTGTTGATTCTTTTATTTGTTTTTTCAATTATATCTTAATAATCACAGTCGTTTTTAATTAAAAACTATTCATCGAAACAAATGAGTCATTTGACTAAGGAGCTTTTTAACTCGGCGAAATTGGAAAAACGAGCCTAATAACCATAGTAGTTTAGCAGTATTAAAATCGATGATTATGAATAAATTACTACTTTTTATTGCAATAATTTTGAGCCTAACAGTAAGTGCTCAATATCAATTTTTAGGCGCGTACACCTCAAACGGAACTCCACTATATCTTGATGAAAATGATACTGTTGGAGAAGAGACGTTAACATTAATAAATAATTCTTTACCAGAACAATATCCAGTCCCTGATTACAACCCACATTATATATCTTCAGGATTTGATACAGACATCATATTAGTAGAAAATGCAGATGTATGGGTAACATTTGTAGCAGAAGATGCTGGTTATAGAAACGTATTAGGGTTCTATACTTATGATGTTAATGATTCTAATCCTCCATCTCCAAGTGATAGTGATATAACTATTGTATTCCCAAATATTTCTGCCAAAGGAAGTGGAGGAGACCTGGAAGCCGGTAATAAAGTTAAAATTGGAAGATTTTCTGCTGGAACAGGAATAGATGGGTTTTGTTAGCAAATGGATGGAATGGATCTGAAGTAACTTCTGGTTTGTGGAAACTATATTCGAATCCAGATTATAATCCAGAAAATAATGCAGAATTGAGAAAACACAATGTTTTATTATGTGACCCAGAAAACGAGAGAATTATTTTAGGTTTTGAAGATATACGAAGAGATTATGCTTCCTGTGATAATGATTTTAATGATGTATTATTTTATATCACAGCAAACCCGTTTACAGCAATGGCTACTACTAATTACGCAGATGTAGATAGTGCAAACCCTGTTACCTCAGGTAATGATGGAGGTTTAGAGAGTAATGGAGATTTAGCTTCTCTTATTGCCAAACGTAATTTTGATCGTTCTAAAAATGGAAATGTAGCGAATACAAAACTGAATCAACAACTTTATAAAAAAATAACTAGATCAAGTGCTAATGGAGCTGGTAATACAGTTCAATTACAAGACTTTTTTTCCAGAAACAGGTGTATTTGGGACAGAGATAGCACATATTTCCAGTCCAGATGATTTAATAGGGATAACCAATGCTAAGGATGTATTTTCTGTAGATTACTATCGAGGTGAAGAAAGAATTTCTGCAGCCTTAGCAACTAAAACAGAAGGAAGCATATACGATCATTCCAAAGTCATATGTGATCGTTTAAATAGTTCGAAGTTATTAGATGTTAGATATGTAAGCCTAAAAGGACATGAAGTTATATATTCTAAAATAGAACGCGCTAGTGGAGAAATTGAATATGCTTTGAGTTTTTCTATTAGACAAGGAATTGATCAAAACGAGCTTTATAGTTTATGGAACATTGAAAAATACCCAGAAGGAAATTATATGAATTTCCAAGTTTGGGGTGGTAGAGTAATACTGTCAATTATATTATAAATGTTTTAGAAAATGAAAAAAAGCTAATGAGTGTCACCGTTGATGAAAGAGCCCCCCAAGTATTTGTTAGCCACGGAAGTTATAAAAACGGAAAGCTATACTTGAATTTAATCAATAAATCAAAAGCCCAAACTTTAACTTTTTCAGGAAACCTAAGAACTACTGAGAAAAGTGAAACCCAATTGATGAATACAAGTATAGCACTGAGTGGCGAATTTTACCAAACTGTAGAAGTACCATTAGGATACATATTTGATATCGGATTTTCTGTAATTCCAAATAATGGAAGCTTGCACGATGCAATGTATTTAGCAGATGGACCTTGGGGAATAGATTATCTTAATGACGAGGTTAATGTTGGTTTTTTTGATGTATTGCCGCAAGAATCTATACTCGATGATAAAAAGTATTCTATAGAAAGAGGTGTTTCTCTTTTTGGAAACGTAAAAGGAACCATTAATACTTATAGAACCGTACTTCCTGGTGACCAAACCCTAGATGTTTCTGAATATGAAAATTTAGAGTTTACTATTAAAAATAATGTAGCTGTTGAGGTTATTATAGTAACTGACCAAACTGCAGATTGGAATGATCGATTTATTTATCAATTACCAACCCATAATGAAGCTACTGCCATTACTATCAATTTTGAAGATTTTAAAAGTGCTAATCCTAAAATTTCAATAGCTAATATTAAAACATTAGTTTTCTCTATACAAGGAGATTTTAATACCTATAAAGACTTTAGTTTTATGGTAAAAGAAGTAGCATTTAGCAATACAAGTAAAATAGATATTGATACAAATGAGCCTTTAATTTCGATCAATACCATTATGAATTATCCCAATCCTTTTAGTGATGTAACTACCATTCGTTTACCAATTACTACGCAAGTTGCAAACTTAAGTGTAATAGACATGACAGGTAGATATATTAGTCAAAAAACATATCGTTTTTCTAATGAAAAAGAAAAAAATATTAAATATAAATCAAAACAAATGATCCAAGGCATCTATAAATACGTACTTATTATAGATGACGATAGTAAATATGTAGGAACATTTGTGATTAATTAACACATTTTACAAGTGCAAATTGCAAATAACACTACTAAAACCCCCTTTATTATGAGTTTTTATATAATAGCATTAATTAGTTACTTTTTGATTTTTACTATTTCTTCATACATTCAAAGAACGAGTGCTTCTGATAAGGAATAGGATAAAAATAATAAACTATGGATTTTTAGAAGCATTTGCTTTTAGCTTATTTATGAAAATAGGCGCTTCTAAAAAATGCCATTTAAAACGGAAACCAATCTCTGTAAAGGCAAACCCAGCCGAAGTAGCAGAAGCAATATTACTATACTGTCCATAAAAATTAGCGAGTAAGCGATTAGAAAATTTATACCCCAATTTAGCTTGTGCTCTAAACGTAGATTGACTGCTATCATCTTCAATGTATTGTAAACCGGCAGCAATACTTATTGTATAAAACCATTGTTTTTTTAATGCAGCATTTTCATCTTTTAAAAAATCTATAAAAACCTCTACGGCATTAAAACGTTCTGGACTAAAATAGATCGTAGGAACTTGATCCTGAAAACTAATAAATTGATAATTTATACCTCCTTTTAAAACAGGTTTTGATAAAAAATTATAGTAGAGTGATGTAAATAAAAGATTTCGAACATTTCCATCAGTTTGACTTGTGTAAAAATATTGAGTAAACCATCCGAGATTAAAATTACTGGAAATATTATAATTGATGAAATAATTATTGGCTAAGATTTCTCGATCTAAAAGATCTGCATTGAAGTTTTGAATCTCTCTTTTATATCCTATTTCCAGGTCTTGTAATTTAAAAGATTTTATTTTCAAAGAAGTTTCCGCCAAAATATTAGTAAAGTCATTAGAAAAAGATGATGTAGCGTTAATACCTATTTTAGAATGCAAATTTATTTTTGGAAATAATCTATAAACAAATCCAACAAACGCATTGTTTGATGATGCCTCATTATTGAGTACTGTATTTTGCGTTTTACGGTATTGGTGTTCTGCCAAAACTTTAAACTTTATGCTAAAAGGAAATTCTATGTTGCTTTTTATTGAAAACGCTTCATTATCTCCATTGTCAAAAGTAAATGAGATTTTTTCTTCTACATAAGGGGTATATTCAGTATTTAGTTTTTGAATAAAACCACTAGCATCTTCTTGATTTTTGTAATAAGAGAGAGTTTTAAAAGCAGCTCCATATGCTTCTTCATTTCTATCACTTGCTCTTAATGCGTTTGCGAGGCCTAAATTCCCATCAAAAGAGCGTATGTCATTGTTGAGTATTTGATTATAATCAGATACACTTTCTTTAAAATCACTTCGATATAAACCTAAGGTAGCATGTAAAGATAAAACCCAATTTTCATTAGGTGCGATGGCTATTAATGAATCGATATCTTTTTCGGCCAATGAATATTTTTTGTTCCAAATAAGCGACTGTATGTAACGTTCTATAGTTTGATTACGTAATGTGCCGTTTCCAAAAACAGCTACTTTTTTCTTTGCTAACCTAGCTACTTTAAGGGCTTCTTTATCGTTTTCTGCAATATGTTCTGCAAGTGCAATGCCATTTAATCCAATAATAGAATCTGTAGCATTAACAGATAACTTTTTATAAATTAATTTAGCTGCTTCGGTATTTTTTACAATGAGATGAATATTAGCAATATTCAAAAGAGTTTCTTTATCGTTTTTAAAATCTTTTAAATTTTCATAGAGTAACTTCAATGCTTTTTCATACTCTTGCGCTTGTGTAAAAGTATTTGCATATCCTAGTCGAATATATTTTTTAGAAACTAAAGCGTTAGGGTTTCCTTCTTGAATATCAAGTGCTTTATCTATAATTAATAAAGCTTTCTTATATTTTTTTAAATTAGATAGTGTATTTGCATATCCTAATTGGGCAGAAAAACTTAAGGAATCTTCCAGTACTAATTTTTCATAATACCCTTCAGCAGCATCGAAATTTTTATTCCATAAAAGTGATTCTGCATAGTTTAGTTTTATTTCATAATCTTTTGGGTATTCTTCTAAAAGCTTTGTAAATAATGATACAGCTTCTACGGTTTTTCCATTTAATCCAATGGCTCTTCCATAACAAAGTTTAGCAGTTTTATTAGATGGATCTTTTTTTAAATAATTTTTAAAAAACACTTCAGCTTGTGCATATTTTCCAGTCTCTAAATAATTAAAACCTTTATCAAGAGAAGTTTGCGAAAATAAATTTAAAGTAAACAGAAGTAAGATAAGTAGGATGGCGTATGTACGCTTCATAAGTAAGAGATTGTTTTTTGATACTGACACAAGTTAATTATAAAGTAAAGATAATTCATCTACACAAATCCGTCATTCATCGAAAAATAACAACAATATGGGTTTATTTCGTTGATATTTACCCAACCCAATCTTAAAACAGAAAATTTATGAAACCTACAATTACAAACAATTCTGGTATTTTTAATATCATAGGTAGCATTGTTACCGAAAATGCAACCTCTATTAAAGAACACTTTGAAAAGCTCATCGATGAGTCTGACGAAGTAATTATAAATCTAGACAAAGTAAAGTCTATAGATTTTACAGGAGTAAATGTATTGGCTACACTCTACAAGAAAGCAGTTAAAGATAATAAAGCACTTTATATAATAGGTAAAGGGAATAAAAACATACAGCAAGTATTTGATACTACTAAGATGGATTTCATTTTAAGTAGAGATGTTATTTAACTTTTTGAATCAAACACATTGTTATGCAGTTACAAACAATTCACAAAAAAGATTTTTTTGAATTAAGAAATGATTTCATTGATAAAAACTTACATCAAATCGAAGATCATTTTAATATGTTAATAGATACTTGTGAGGAAATCATGATTTCTTTTTGGAAAATACAAACCGTAGATTCTGCAGGGCTTTTATTAATGTCCAGTTTATATGAGAGAGCTGCGAGCCAAGGAAAATCAATTCTCTTTAGTGGATGTCAAAGAATAAATGTAAAAACACATTTTAGACACAGTAAACTTTATTTTGAGTTTAAGAATGATATCGATTAATCAGATAAAACAAAAAATATCTTCTGAGCAATTATTTATGCTTAGTGTTCTTCTAGTTAATGGAGGCAACTACTTATACAATGTTTTGATGGGAAGAATTTTAGGTCCTGAAGCATTTGCAGATGCAGCGATACTAATTACTTTTTTACTAGTATTGTCTTTTATGGCAATGACATTTCAATTAACTACAGCTAAATTTTCTGTGCTTTTTACAGGCGTTGTTTTTAATAGTTTTAAAACACAAATGTATCGGAGTGCTGTAGGTTTTGGAATTTTAATTGGTTTTTTAATTATTGTTTTTTCCAAAGAATTACAGGCGCTGTTTCATACTAAAACAGCCACAATGTTTATTGTTTTTGGATTGGGAATACCAATCTATTTTATGATGAGTGTTAATAGAGGGATTTTTCAAGGTCTTAAAGAATTTAAAAACTTATCGATTACATATCAAAGTGAAATGATAAGTAGGTTGGTTATCACCTTAGTTTTGATATTATTTTTCACAGGACAATCTTCTGTTCTAATAGCTATAGGAATTGCAGTTTCTTTCCTTTTTGCACTAATCCCAATAAAAATAAAAACACTCTCTTTTCACCTAGTTAAAGTATTGTCTGATGAAGATAGGAAAAGAGTAATGCGATTTATACTACTCACTGCATTTTATGAATGTACACAAATTATAATTAATAATAGTGATATTTTATTAGTTAAACATTATTTTAATAGTTACAATGCGGGGCTCTATGCTTCGTTAGCTCTTATTGGTAGAGTTGTTTATTTTGTAGCTTGGATGTTTGTAATGATATTGCTTCCTACAGTAGTTCAAAAACAAAAAGATGGGCTTCCTCATGCACACGTATTAACTAAATATGTGGTGTATATTGGAGTGTTATCAGCATGTATTGTTTTTGGGTGTTATTTTTTCCCAGATTTAATTATTAAAATAATGTTTGGAAGTGAATATCTAGCAATGGGAACATTGCTCTGGAAATATGCACTAGCTACTTCTCTTTTCGCTATTTCAAATATTTTTGCTTACTATTTTCTATCGTTAGATAAATACATTCCTGTTGTATTGTCTGGAATATTAGGAATAGCACAAATCGCATTTATAATCTTTTTTCACGATTCTCTGTATCAAGTTGTAATCATGCAAATTATTGCAATGAGTATTTTGTTAACTGTCCAAATGATTTACTTTTTTTCTGTAAAGAAAACTCACTAGATTTTTTTATTTTTTAGAATGTTTTGAAAGTGTAGTAAGTACCAGTCTACGATATCTTTCATAGGCAATCCAGTGGCTGCTTTATAATTAATATTACTTAAGCGTACTCTATAAGCATCGTCTATGACTATTTTTTCAATTGCATTTGCTAAACTGTCAACATTTTCTGGCTCAAAAAACTCGCCTCTATACCCTTCTTCTCTAACTAAATAACTCAAATCTCCAAGGTCTGGTAAAATAACTGCTTTCCCATAGCTTCCAGCTTGATGTAAAACACCAGAGCTTCCAGTAGTAGAGGTATAAGGAAAAACAACAACGGCACTTTCTTCAAATATTTTGGGAACGTCTGTTTCTTCTACATAACCTGTAAAAGTGATACCAGAAATATGCTTATATTTTTTCTCTACATCTTCTAAATAGCCAGGCACATTAGGATTGTCTGTACCTGCGATAACAATTTCAATTTTTTCTTGAGTACGTTGGCGAACTTTTTGCACGGCTTCTATCATAATTTCTACTTTTTTGTAGGTGCCAAATTTCCCAAAAGTCATTACCTTTTTAGGACCGCTAGGTAATTTGTAATTTGGTTGAGGTGGTATTTCAAAAGCCCCGTGTGGTATCAATGCAATATTGGTTGCTTTGTATTTTTCTTCAAGGATTTCTACATATTTACTAATAGTTACAGCTACTAAATCTGCAGATAAGATAAAACGTGTGAGTGTAGTACCAATAAAATTGTAAGCATTTTGTAAAATTTTATTTTTTGTAAAACCAGCATTTTCCAAGTCTACTTTTTCTAAAATATTGTGGAGTAAAACAATAGTGGCTATTCCTTTATAAGCAAATAGTTTAGGAAGTAACAAACCCAATGCTGCAGGTATTTTTTTGTCACCAAACTTTAAAAACTGCAAATTAAATAACACAGCATCTGGTTTGGTTTCATTAATGGCTTTATTTACATTAATGATGTTTTCGTATTTATTAAATTCCCAGCATTGTTTGATAGTAATTTTGCATCCATCTTCTTCAAAATCAAGTAATTTAGGTTCAGAAGTTTTATCAGTAAGTAAAATTAACTCGTCAACTTCTTCTTTTGTTCTAAAGTGTTTTACCAAATGATAACCGTATTCAGTTAATGTTATTTTGCTTGGAGGATAGGCGGTAACAATAGCTATTTTCATGTAATTTAATTGATAAGTTGGAAGGCTAGTCTAAGATAAAGATTTAGTTTGAATTTATATGTTTAAACGAAGGTTTTTTATTTCCATATATATCGATAAAACCAAAATACTTTTGTTTGTTTTTTCTCCAAGGAAGCCTTCCAATAACGGCCTTAGGAATTTCATTAAAATCATAAAGAGTCCATGAAACAAATTGCACGTTGTTCTTTTTTATAACAGCTTGCATTCTCTCGTGATATGTAGCTTGATCTTTTTCTGAACTTCCATATAAATTCCATAAACCATTATATGATGACAACCCAAATTCTTGAAGGATCAAAGGTTTGTCCGGTATGTTTTGTTTTAATTTCAAATATTTTTTTTCAAAATTGGAAGCAGCACCATAAAAGTGATATGAAATAAAATCAACTTCATCTTTAAGTAATGCAGCTGCATCAGAATCAAACCATCCAACTGTGATTAGATGGTTTGGATCAAAACTTCTAATTTGCCAAGCCATTTCTTTTAACCAGGCTAATACCGTTTCTTTACGCCTTGTTTTAAAATCTAAATCAGGTTCATTTTTTAAATCCCAAGCTAAAATTGCACGATGATCTTTCATAGCAGTTACTATTTTTTCTGCATGTCTGTGTGTAAGCGTCCAATCTAGTATGGAGTAATCTCCATAAAAATCAAATAAAGTGATAATAACTTTAAGGTTATTGGCTTCGGCTTTATCTAATATTTTTTTAAGCTTTTCTAATTTAGAAGCTTTTACATCTGCTTTACCAAAATCTTCATACTGAATAAAAATTCGAACTGTATTAAGTTTTGCGTCAGAAATTAATTTAAAGTCGTTATCAATTACTTTTTCATCAAACTGATCTCCAAATAAATCCCATGGGTTTTTTTGCGGATAATAATTAATTCCTTTAATATGAAAGAGAGCATCGTTTTCATAAATTCTACCTCCTTTAATTTGTAAAAAAGGAGTAGGTTGAGGAATTGTATCTATTGAGGTAGAAGGATTTTTAACAAGATGTCTAATACGCCAAAAACCATCTTCAAAAAGCATCATTACGCGATAATCTGAGGTAGAAATATGTTCAGAAACTAAACGATCTTTATGTAAGATACGTTCAAATTCTTTTACTTTTTTATCTGTAAAAACAACTAGTTGTCCATCTGCACTATAAAATTCAATCTCAGGATTATGACTAATACTAGTAGCTTCAATATTAATATTATTTTTTTTATTAAAACGTATATAGTTGTAGAGGTTAATACGTGTGCTATCTGTATAAAAATCTTTAACTCCTATAGAATCATTTGTTTTGTAAGCAACATTTCTAATATACCACGAATCTAAATAATCTTCTTGAATTTCCTGTAGGGTTTGTGTTTCAATGGGCCTTCCGGGGTTTTCAAGAGATCCCCAATATACTTTTGGTAGATAAGTGTCTTTATTTTTAACTTCTAAACGTAACATAGCAGATCTAGTCGCACCTGTTTTGAAATAAGAAAGAACTTCGCTGATCCCAAAAATAATAAGCGCATTTATTACTATAAAAGAAATGACAAGTAGCGACCTGTAAATATTTTTATTTATGTGATTTATTTTTACCATAAGTGTATGTTAGGAGCTTTTTTATGAATGCCAGAAGTTTCAATATCGAAATGATAAGTGTTTTCTGGGTAAAAATCAGGAGATAAATAAAATGTTACATAACCTTCAAAAGAAGTGTCTTTTTTTATTTCAATAAGATTATTGTTACGATCAAAAACCCTTAAATAAACAACAGCTCCATCGGGCATTAATTGTTCCATAAAACTTTTTAAGGGACCAATGGTTAGCGTTCTTCCATTTTCAGATAGTGCTACATCAAAATTAGTCATCACAGCTTCATAAGAAAGTGAGATAGTGTCACTTTTTGCTAAACCAGTAACAAATGCTTTAATATTCCAAGAAGTTTCGTAATCTGGATGTAGCATTTTAGCAGTTGCTATTCCTAAAACAGTACTTCCTGAAGTTTTTAAGATGATATTGTTTTCTGTATAAATAAAGAATTCTACAAAAGTGCCATCTGCAACAATATTATCATATTGATCTTTAATTACAGAAGTTTTAAATGTGGTTATTTGATTGCCATCTGCAAATTTGTGATCTCGTTTTGCAGTAATAGTAAAATCAGTAGCATTAGAAGGGTAAACTTCTGTTAAAAATTCTTTAGAATCGGTACCATTACAAGAGGAAGAAACCAAAATATCACCTGCTAAATCTCTGGAAAAAATATTTTTCCAACTTATAAAATTGTCAGTAGCTATTGCTGTTTTTGTTACGTAGCTTTGAAATTCATACTTGATAGTAACATTAGTACTATCTTTTAAGGGGTTGTCATAGTTATCTGTTGGGACTACAACAAGCATAGAAAAATCATTTCTACCTGCCAAAATAGTTCTAGGTCCAAAATAAGATTCTAAGAATGTTTCTTTAGGATCAGACACAATTTGAATGTCACCTGTAATTGTTTCTTCTAGATCAGTTAAATACCAATTAATGATTCCTGTTTTCTTTGTTAAAAAATCTGGGAAGGTATATGTTAATGTATCTTTTTTCTTTTCAGGATAAAAAAGCGTAGACCCATAAGAAGATTTTACCCCTAGTGCTGGAGCAGAACCGCCATTAGAAATAAACTGTAATTGAATGATACTTCCGGCAGTAAATTTTTTTTGATTTGTTATCAAATGAGCGCTATCGATATTTTGAATATCTCTAAACAAAGAAAATGAAAGTATAGATACCAGTATAATTGCTATAGGAAAAGCTCGTATTATGATAGTTTTGTAGGTCATCTAGGGTTTCCTATATAATTATTGAGTTCTATTTTTAAATATTTTATTGAACCTTGTTCAAAAGGAATTAGCTGTGATTTTATATGTGTTGAATCTCTTATAGGGATGATTTTTCTTCCAACAGCTCTATTAGGCAAGCCATTAATAAAAATAAACTGCTCATCCTTATTGATAATTTTAATCTCAGGAATACTATCTGTTTTGATAGTGAATAACTGCTTTCTCTGCGGCCTAATACCTTCTTTAAGAAACGCATGGTCTACCCATAGCAATTCTTTATCCTTATTATAATATGAACATAAGAGTTGTGGTACTGTAACTTCTTGTATCCCTGTATTAAACAAAATACCTTGGATACTATTTTTAGAAAGAGTTAATTGATTAAGCGCTACATTTTTATATAAATCTTTAGTAGCAACATTCGCCGCGCATTGTAAATTAAATCGAACAGGCTGTTCTTCAAATTCTATAGGAGTAAATTCATCAGGATTAAAAGTAGCAGGAATAGAGTCTTCTGTTTTGGTCCATGCAATTCCTTCAAAATTAATTCTAAAACTGGTGATTTCTTTAGGAAGTAGTTTATGTTTTATATGATATTTAGCACTATAGGAAGCTAGTTTTTTATCATTGTCATTATATAGTGTGGCATTTAAAACGGCATCTGCAGGGACATTGTCTATATTTTGTAACTCTCCTATAATGGCATATTGCTTTTTATATTTTATCAATTTTGCATTTAATACTTCCAATGAAGGCTGTTTCAATACATCTTCATGATGAGTTTGTTGTGTAGTAATACGCCTTCTACCATGATTAAAAAATTGGGTAGTATTGCTTGAATAAAATTGATCTGGAGGCACATCGAGATCGTAAATAGCAGGCTTTATATACCATTTTCCATCTCTTTTTACTAATTCTTGTTCATATAATTTATCTATTTTTTCTAAAGGTGTAATCCATTGTGTTTTAATTTGTGCCTTTGCACTGCTTTCTGTTTTTTTAGTGAGCTCTAATTCAATGGCATCTAGTTTAGCATATGAACTGAGCAAGCCATCGGTAACAGAAATCTCAAGCATATATTGAGAAATAGAGATATCACTTTTTGGATCTATATATGAATACGCACGTTCAAACTCTTTAAAATCAACGGCATCAAAGTATGCCTTTACAACATTTTCTGGCTTTAATTGTGCTTCATTTTTTAGATAGAAATGATAGAGGCCGTATATTGTTATTAGTAGCACAATAAAACCCCATATATGGGAAATAATGAATATTTTTTTAGGAAAAAATGAATAGGTGTTTTTTAACGATAATTCTGATTTGTTTTCTGGAGTCAAATCGTATTCTTTTTTAATACTTAAGAAATGAGGAGGACCTGTAGAAGATTTCCCCATGGCTCTTAACCATATCATTTGAATATTTCCTATAAATGCAATAATAACAGTTAATAAAGGGATAATACCCCACAACAATCGTTGGGTCAATGGAATTTCTTCTTTTGGTAAAATAGAGGAGAGAGGAGGAACATTTAGCTTTTCCCAAACCATGATACCATTTTCTAAATATTGAAGCCGTTGCCAACCACAGAAGTATAATATAGGATCGTAAAACTTATCATTTGAAAAAACATATTTTAGATTGTATTTCTCAGGAACGGTTAAAAACTGTTGTAAAGATCCAATACCTTCAACACCTTTAAATTTTGAATTTTCTAAACGTTCTATGGCTCTTGTTGTGAGTTCGGGTAATCTTCTAGCGGAATGATAATTCCCATCTACAGTTAACGCTTTTGTTTGTGCAGATAACCAGGCCATTTGATCTCCAAAACCAAGAGGTAAATACCGCCAATGGTCATGTTGATCTTGATTTAAAAAATTAATGATGGGCGTCATCTTTATTTTTTGAGGCTGTGAAGGCCTGAAATACCCTAAACTAATCGTAAAAATTGTCATGAAAAGAAATAAACTAGCGAGTATGCCTCCTAGAATTCTACGATAAATAGATCCAAAGTTTGTAACAAGGTATTCTTTTAAATCACCTTCTACCAAACGAAATGTAAATTCTCCTAAAATTGGAAGAGACATGATAGAACCCCATAGTGTAAAACGATCGAGAGTTAGAATATTAAACGCATTTTCCCCTAACATCATTTTAGGTATGGGAGTGGTACCTCCAGTTCCTAAAATAGTTAATATGGTTAATGAAAATCCAAAAAACAAATAACGTTTGCTATAGTAGCGATAAAAAATATAAGGGAGGATAAGTAATAATACCCCCCAAGGGATAAGAAAAAAAGCCAATCCTGAAGAAGTGACTTCTAAAAAATTATCTCTAGAACCATGTGGTATGGGCACTTGAGTAATTGGATTGTTTTTAGTGTTAATCCAATAGGGCAATATGCAAAAAATAATGGTAATAAGTGAACACCCTCCAAAAACAAGAATGCGTTTTAAAAGCTGTAAAAATGATTTGAAAAAAACAACAAATGTTATTTCTTTCATGCTATCTACACGTTCTCTAGAATGGTCCATCAAAACCATTCCTATTAAAGGAAATATAAAGAAAACCATTCCAAAAATAGGAGTTACATGATGCGATGTAACAGTTACTGCTATTAATGATATAGAAGTAAATAAATAACGATAACGCCCAGTTCTTATCCATAAATATATTTCTGGAAGCGCATGCATTAAAACAGAAATCCCAATAATACTAGGAAGTTGGCCGAAAATATGTAAAGTCTCTACAAAAGAAGAAGAAAAAACAGCTATTAGAGCAGTGTATCCGGCAATCTTTCTATTTGAAGTAATTAAGAGTGAAAATCTATAGATTCCGGTGATGAATAAAACCACAGAAATGATAGCAAAAGTGAATAAACCAAATTTTAACCCTCCAATGTATGATAGTAATGCGATACATTGATGCACTAATGGCGGGTAACCCGTAACAGTAAAACCGGTATACCATCGATAATCCCATGGATCAAACCAGTTTTTTGCATAATGATCTGCAAAAAAAGAATGAATTAACGCATCATAGGTATATTCTAATGTGAAAAAAATAGCCGAACCATGGAAAACTAAGCCTATTAACAGAGCAAGAATTAAATGATTTGTACTACTTTTTTTACCCGTCATCGAAATAAATACTATGTTTTAACGTTTTTTTACTATGTTTGTCACCAATGCTTGTGATAGCATTTACATTGAAAGCCCCTCACAATTATTAAGTTAACCCAAAACTTACTAATTTATGAACAGATCAATTTCAATGCACCCTAATGGTAGAAACTCGTTTTCTCAAATTTCGCAAAAACTATTTTTTTATTTAATTTACTATCGTTCTTTTAATGATGTTAACGATTATAGTAAATATACTACTCTAAAGTTTTTTGAGCAATTAAAAGAAAAAACCTTGACCCTAGTATTGCGAAAATACTGTACTAATAAAACAAACGATTTGATTTGTTAGTTATCCATAATCTATTTTATTACTCTTATTTTTTTATTGTAATAAATAGTGGCCTAGTTAGTTTCTAACTATGCAAACTATTTGCCCCTCAGCATGACTATTTGTAATTACTAAAAACCAACGTAATAAGAATACGCCATGAAGAAAATATTAGCCATAGACGATCAAGAACTTATTTTAATATCCTTAGAATATCACCTTATTGATTTAGGATATGATGTAGAATCTGCCAATAATGGAACCAAAGGAATAGAGCTTTTTGAAAGCTACCAACCAGATCTAGTTATTGTAGATATTAATATGCCTGAAATGAAAGGTACCGATGTAATTAAATATATACGAGAAGAAAAAAAATCTCAAGTGCCTATAATGGTATTATCGGGAAACTCTGATGAAGATACTATTATGAATAGTTTTGACATTGGTGTTGAAGATTATATGAAAAAACCAATGAGTCTGGACGAAGTACACGCCAGAGTAAAACGATTAATAGGGAATGGATGTGATAGCGTTATTCCAAAAAAGAAAGAAGAAAAAGATAAAGCCAGAATGCTTCAAAAAACTTGTGTAGGAGTTGTTATTCCTTGCTATAATGAAGAGAAACGTTTGCTAAGTCAAGAATTCATTGATTTTATTCATAGTAATTTAGGGTATCATTTATGTTTTGTAAATGATGGAAGTACAGATAACACATTATCAGTTTTAGAAAACTTGAAAAATGAACGAGAGAATAATATAAGTATCTTTAATTGTGAAAATAATGTTGGAAAAGCAGAAGCTGTAAGATTAGGAACTTTAAATCTCTTAAAAAATCAACAACTTGATTATATAGGTTTTTTAGATGCTGATCTTTCTACAGATTTTATAGATTTTGAAGATTTAGTAAAAACTATAGAATCTTCCGATTTTAAAATTGTGAGTGGTTCGAGAATATCAAGAATGGGAGCAGATATTTCTAAAGAATCTGCAAGACAAATCATAAGTAAGATTGTAAATTATATTATTCAAAAGATTTTAGGAATGCCTTTTAAAGATACACAATGTGGTGCTAAGGTTATGGATAAAGAAATTATTGAGATTGTTTTCAAAGATAAGTTTATAACACGTTGGTTATTTGATGTGGAAATTTTTATGAAGATGAAAAATCATTACGGTAGAGAAAAAGCAAAGGCATTAATTTGTGAACAGCCACTTAAGCGTTGGATTCATGCAGACGGATCCAAGTTATCTATGAGAGATTCTTTTAATATTGTTGGACAACTAGCACAAATTGCTGTAAAATATAACTAATAATATGTTTTAATATTTACTACCATTGACATTCTTTAATTATATGTTGAATCCGTTCTATTTGTTATAAATAAGAACGGATTTTTTCATTCAACGATAATTATAAGGTATTCACCTATAGCAAAAAACCACTAACCGAAAAATAGCCTATAAAGGCCTGTAAACACTATACTTTTGGAATATAACCCAAAGGATATAACCATGAAAACAGGACTTATAATACCGTGCTATAACGAAGCGACTCGATTAAATAAAGATGCCTTTATAAACTTTATACAAACTAATGACGAGTATCATTTATGTTTTGTAAATGATGGAAGTACAGACAATACAATAACGCTTCTCGAATCAATAAAAAATGAAGTGCCTAGCAAAGTAAGCATTATTGATGTTAAAAAAAATGCAGGAAAAGCAGCAGCAGTTAGAGTAGGGATGAGATATCTTTTTTCGAGGCAGGAAATAGCATTGATGGGCTATATTGATGCCGATCTTTCTACAGATTTTAAAGACTTTAAAAACCTTGTTCACACTATAAAAAAAAATAAAAACTTATCAGTAATATTTGGGTCAAGATCAAAAGGTAATAATACCATCAAAAGAGATTTTTTTAGAGCATTTTTTTCTGGACTAATAAAACTTTTAGTTGGCTTTATTCTAGGATTGCCTATTCATGACACTCAATGCGGAGCAAAAATATTTAGAAGAAATTGTATAGCAACGGTTTATACAACTCCATTTTTATGCAAATGGTTATTTGATGTTGAGATTTTTATACGCTTAAAACGTCATTTTGGAAAAAAAGAAATTATGAATAAAATTTTAGAACAACCTCTGATGCGATGGGAGCATGTAGAAGACTCTAAATTAGGTGCCAAAGATGCATTTCAAATTCCTTTTAAGCTCATAAGTATATGGTTCTTTTATAGTGTAATGAATGCATACAAAGGAAATGTAGACCCTATACCTCATATTTCCTTCACAGCTATACAAACAAATGATATAGCAGTATAAATAAACAATAAATAAGATTATAATTATCACAAAATGACTAAGTATGAAATGGAAAGGGGATAAATTAAGAAAAACAATCAATACTCTAGATGGCTATTTACTAAAAGTAGCCTACATAGAAGAATCAAAATATTGGTGGGCGGTTTATAAAGATGAGCTCTTAATAGCATCATCTACTGAAAAAAAAGAATATAAAAAAAGCATATACGCAGCCCAGAAAACAGCACAACAACGGATGATAAAACATCTTCATAAAGACATATAGTGAAGTTTCCTACTTATAATTTGTTTTCATAATTTGATTAATTGATGATAATGCGCTAAAAAGCTTCCCCAGCTTTTCTAGCGCATTATCTTTTACAAACTTTTCTTTTGATGTTCATAAAATGCATCTGCTTGTAATTGCATAAGCTCTCTAGCTTTTTTACGCTTGTAGGCATATAGTTCTTCCTCTTCCGTTATGTCTTGATAAATTCTATCATTAATATTCACATCAGTAGTTAACAATTGTTTTCTCTGATCTTCTTTTTGAGCCATCCATTTTTTTACAGTACTTTCTAAATCTTCTAGCTTATAGTCATATTCCCCTTTAGGAGCTAAAAGTTTTGCAATAATTGGAGAAGTTTCAATAGCTAAGAATAATAAGAAAATAAAGAAAGAAGGTAACCAGGGGAGTTTTCCTAAAGCATTGATTCTAGCCATAAGACCATCAAACCCATTAATAATAGGTTGGGTATCTATCAATTTTTTAGAATAATCAGTTGATAATGCAGCGATTTGAGCTTCTTTATCTTTTATTTTTTGTGCATTGGTTTCTTTTAAATCTTGCAGTGCCAGAAGTTCGGCATCGTGTTTCTCTCTTTTTTCTTTATAAACAGGCCCTTTCCCTAATTTTAAAGTTCCACTAGTGCCTTCAGCTTCTGTTATATAGATATTGTATAGCTCATTGACTTCTGTTTCTTTAGTTGTCGTTTCATTTTTTAAAGTTGAAATTTCACTATTTAATTTATCAATAGCTGGATTGTATTGAAATGCAATCTGTTCTTGATTGTCTAAAGTCATTTGATTTTTTTCTTCCAATAAAACACTATCGATTTCTTTTTCAAATATTTTTAGCTCTAATGGTTTAGAGATAACAACTGCTATAATTAAAGCTAAAATTATTCTAGGAGTGGCTTGAAGGAGCTCATGTTTAAAAGAATCTCTTTTTTTAATAGTGGAAACTATATAACGATCTAAATTGAAAATTAACAAACCCCATACCAATCCAAAGAAAACAGCAGTAAACACATTATCAAATACTGTATATAATGCATAAGCAGATGCTATAAAAGCCATAACAGCTGTAAAAAATACGGTAGCTCCAATCCCTGCATATTTGTTTTGTTCTCCTTTAGAACAATTATCTAGAATATCGGTATCTGCGCCAGAGCAAATAATGAAAAAACGCTTAAGCATAATAGGAGTGTTTTGATTGATGAATAAGTATAACTCAGATTTATAATAAAATGTTGCATAAAAAAGCCCCGATATATCGAGGCTTTTTTATTTTAATTTTTAGAAAGAGGTGGAGAAGCTTGAAAAGAATGGAATATTTCTTTATCTTCTTTTGTAAATGAGTTATAAATTTCAAGCAGCTCATTGTATTTTATAACTAAGTCTTTAGAAGAAATATCAGCACCTTTTGAATACGCTTTTAAATTTTTTCTGTAGGTAGCGTACTTGTCTAAATATTCTCCCTGTATTTTAGTAACTGGCGGAATAGTTTTTATAATTTTAGTTACCTCTTTATTTTTTGAATCTAATTTTAATGGAATTTTTGCAGGAGTTTCAATAATTTCAAACTCTCTGATGCTGCCATCTTCCATTTTAGCTTTTTTGATTTTCTTTTTTACCGGTACAGAAGTTTTAGTTTTAATACCTTCTTTTTTAAATGTAGGAGGTGGAGGTGGAACAATATCTTCAACAACTACAATAACATCTACTGTTTTTCCATTTTTGCCTTTTTGTTCATAAGTATACCCATACCCTTGTTCTTTATACTTTTTAAGACTAGATTTATACAATTCCTTCTCTTTAACAGAAGGGTTTTTTGAGAGTTTAGGCAACGGAATAGATTTTAAAGGTTTAAGAGATGGCACATCATTTTTACTGCTTGGAGGAGGAGGTGGGGCGGGATAATTAGGTAATGGCTCTGCATTTTTTTTTGTGCATCAGACATCGCATTATAAATTTCACGTATACGAGACATTTCCTTTAATTTGTATACAACTTTAGAAGCATTTTGATTGTTGTAATGCTTCGCTAGTTTATTGTATTCTTCAATCATTGCTTTAGTAGCACCTTTTTGATCTTGATAAAAACTATTATTTTTTACAGGAGATGGCGGTGGGATATTTTTATGATATGTTTCGTTAGATTCTTGTAGAATAATATTTTTAAATCCTATTTTTTTTAATATTGAAATCACTTCTTTTTTAAACTCAATATTAGAATTAGTATCAGTCACGAGAATAACTTTTCTGTTAAGGATATCTTTTTTTGAAAATACACCCTTATTAAATTTTATTAATCCTTTTTCTAAGTATGAAGACTTAATAACTTGATTGTTATTTTGTAAAAGTAATTTGTTTTCAGGATTGATATAAATAGTAATATCTTCTGGTATTGCTTTTGATCTTTGATTTTGAGAAACTCTAATGCTGGAGACAGTATTCTTTTCACCTATTCTTTTAAGCGTAATTTTCTTAACACCGCTTTTAATAATAATTTCTTCAAGATCAGTAATTAAACCCATTTTTGTTGCATCAGTTGCAGTTATGGTAGCTTCTACTATAGATTTTTTTTCTTCATAAGAGAGGTGAGTATTAATTTCATTAAGTACTTTATCTAAGTTTTCTTTAGAAACAGGTATGTTGTTTAATAAGATTTCAGAATTTTTATTGACTACAATGTTTATAGTTTCAACTATTTTAAAATTCTCGTCATTTTCTATATTGATTGATTGTGAGGTATCAATTGGATCATCATTAATTATATTTTCATTTTGAGCTTCTATTTTTGTGCTAAACAAGTATATAAGCCCTAACGCAATAGGGAAAAGTGCTATTTTTTTAAGCACACCTATCGTTTTGGAAGTGTTTTTTGTCATCATTTTTAATCTTTTTTTTGTTACTGAATAGTTTAAATTACTGGCCAAGTAAGATGTTTTGCTCCAAGACGCTTTTTCTAATAGCATATATTGATACGTGGAGGTATTTTTATGTGTGTTTATAACAGATTGATCTGCTAAAAACTCATGATTCAATTGTATTGCTTTTTTTAATAAATATATAGCAGGATTGAACCAGAAAATTATTTTTATCAATTCTATAAAAAGAATATCAAAAGAATGTTTTTGCTTTACATGAGTGAGTTCGTGTGTGAATAACTCTTCTTCTATTTTTCCATTTTGATAATCGTCTTTATTAAAAAAAATATAGTGTAGAAAGCTATGCGGAAGTATATTGTCTTTTAATAAAACAAACAATGCATTTTTAGACTTTACCTTTATATTATAGATTATTTTTTTATAAAGCGCTCTTAAGTTTTTAATAAAACGAATTAAAAAAAATAAGAACCCTATTAGATAAATTGAGATTAAAACTATTTCTAATGCACTAAAAGTGTTACCTACGGGTGTATTTGTATTTAGTATTAAATCGTTTTCAGGTACTGTTGTTAACTCTTGAAGTACATGATCATCTTCTAATTGCACTATTTTTGGAGGTACTGTAATGAGTATTTTTGGTACAGATAAAGAGAAAATGATGCTGCCAATAAGAAACCATCTATTAAAAGAATGCATTTTTTCTCTTTCTAAAAAAAGATGGTAAACTGCTAATAAAAACAATAAACACAGCCCGGATTTTATGAGATATACAATCATTCTTTCTTCTTTTTAAGTTCGGTGTCAACTAATTTTTTAAGTGCTTCTAATTCTGCAGTACTCAAATTGGTTTCAGAAGTAAAAAAGGAAGCAAATTGAGAAGCAGAATCATTAAAGAAATTTTTAATAAGCCCATTTAAATGCTTAGAGAAATAATCAGATTTTTTAATTAATGCATAATATTGCCTAGACTTCCCATATTCTTTATACGCTATAAACCCTTTGCCTGTCATCCTTTTTAATAACGTAGCTACTGTAGTGGTTGCAGGTTTAGGCATTGGGTATTCTTCTAGTAAATCTTTCATAAAGGCCTTATCCAGTTTCCAGATATAGGTCATTAGTTGTTCTTCTGCTTTTGATAATTGCATTGTTATATATATTGAAATAGTTATGTTAAATACTAGTAAAAATTTATGGTAAATTCTCAAATGAATTCCCTTTTTTAGTTACATAATTAATTTTAAGTGCGTTTACTTTTCTAAGCTCTTGTTTAATATCAGTGATTAAGCCCATATTAGTTTCGGAATCTATTTTCAAAGCGGTTGTTAAAAGATCTTGTATTTTTTGTGATTTCCCAGTACGCATTTCCAAAATGTAGGGAGCTACGGCAGATATGGATACTAATTTGTCGTCTAATTGAATTTTAGTTTCTGTACCATGTATTTCCTGATAACGCTCATGAGGTTTCCCTGCATAGATGGTGATCACTCTATCTTTTTTATCTAATTTTTTAATTTGCTCTGCAAAAGGCAATTCATTTTGAATCAACAAGGAGTTATCTTTCATTACAGTTACTGTCATAAAAAAGAATAATAACATAAAAACAATATCAGGTAATGAAGCAGTTGATACTGCAGGTAAATCTCCTTCTTTTTTCTTATTAAATTTAGGCATAGCAATAATTTTTTAAATTCTACAAATATCGAATTAACTCTACAAATATAGAGTAAAAAATAATATGCTCGACATTTGTAGAGTAAAAAATATAATAAACAGAGTTAGTGCTATTGTTAATAAGAAACACACGCTCTGAAACTTCAGAACGTGTGCTTTATTAGTAAATAAATAATTCCTTCTTATAGATTGTTTTGAAGGCAATGAAAAACAAACATTGTATAATCTACCCCACCAATACAGTCTCGTTCAAGTTCGGTACAACCTACTGAAGGACAAAGGTTAGTTCCTTCACAAGGCCCTACTGATTCTTCACAAACTCCACATGAGTTATTTCCACCATTTACACCATTGGAATTTAATTTTGAAATTGATTTTTTGTTAAGAGTAAGATTTTTGATTTTCTTTTTTTTCATAATATTAAATTTTTAAAGAATTATTAGTCATATTGATGTGTTGATTCTTTAAAAATCTTACCATAATGCTTAAGGAAATAAAAAACACACCTAATAAAATCAGGTGTTTATATCGATAAAGAATTATCTTATTTTTTTAATTTAGTAAAATATTTAAAGAATAATGGGATCGTTTCAATTCCTTTTAAGTAATTAAAAATTCCAAAATGCTCATTAGGAGAATGTATCGCATCACTGTCTAATCCAAACCCCATTAAAATAGTTTTACTTTTTAGTTCTTTTTCAAATAAAGATACTATAGGAATACTCCCTCCACTGCGTTGTGGTATTGGTGTTACTCCAAAAGTAGCTTCATATGCCTTAGAAGCTGCTTTGTAACCTATACTATCTATAGGAGTTACATATCCCTGCCCTCCATGATGAGGTGTTACTTTTACAGTAACACTTTTTGGCGCAAGGCTTTCAAAATGTTTAGTAAACAGCGTAGTGATTTCTTTCCAATCTTGATTTGGAACCAAACGCATAGAAATTTTTGCAAATGCTTTACTGGCAATAACTGTTTTCGCGCCTTCACCTGTATAGCCTCCCCATATTCCATTAACATCTAAGGTAGGTCGTATAGAGTTTCTTTCATTGGTTGTATATCCTTTTTCACCATAAACTTCTTCTATGGCCAATGCATTTTTATAGTCGTCTAATGAAAATGGTGCTTTTGCCATTTCTGCACGTTCATCCTTACTAAGTTCTTCTACTTTATCATAAAAATCAGGAATAGTGATATGATTGTTTTCATCATGAAGTGAAGCAATCATTTTTGTCAAGATATTGATAGGGTTGGCTACAGCTCCACCATATAAACCAGAATGTAGATCTCTATTGGGCCCGGTAACTTCAACTTCTACATAGCTTAGACCTCTTAAACCAGTAGTAATAGAAGGTTGTGTATTGCTTATCATACCGGTGTCTGAGATAAGAATAACATCATTTGCCAGTTTTTCTTGATTGCGTTCTACAAACCAACTTAAACTCTCTGAACCAACCTCTTCTTCTCCTTCAATCATAAACTTAACATTACAAGGCAGTTGATTTGTTGAAACCATAAACTCTAGAGCCTTAACATGCATATACATTTGTCCTTTATCGTCACAAGCCCCTCTTGCAAAAATAGCACCTTCTGGGTGTAATTCAGTTTCTTTGATAATAGGCTCAAAAGGCCCACTTTCCCATAAATCTAGAGGGTCTGGAGGTTGTACATCATAATGTCCATAAACTAATACTGTAGGTAGATTAGAGTCAATTATTTTTTCTCCATAAATAATAGGATAACCAGGAGTATCACATATTTCCACTTGATCACAACCTGCTTTTTCAAGTGCTTCTTTTATGGCGTTTCCTGTATTTAATACATCTTGCGAAAAAGCAGGATCCGCACTAATAGAAGGTATTTTTAAAAGTTCAATAAGCTCATTGATAAAACGTTCTTTGTGTTCCTGAACGTAAGAAGGTATATTTTTCATGTAATTTTATTTGTATGCTATAAAATTACAAAAAAGAACTTTTTAATGAACAGTTCATTTGTATTTTGAAATGATTGTTTATATTTGCACCCACAATTCACAAAATATGCAGGCGTGGTGGAATTGGTAGACACGCTAGACTTAGGATCTAGTGCCGCGAGGTGTGAGAGTTCGAGTCTCTCCGCCTGTACAAAAGCTCTTCATTTTTGAAGAGCTTTTTTTATTTATTTATTGTTTTTAGCGAGGTGGCTTTAAACCTCCATCTCCGTTGGTAACAGATATATTTGTTACATCATCACTTCCTTCAGACCATTCACATTCTACAAATAAAGAATTGCAAAGTGATGTTATTCCTCCTTTAATTGTATTGCTCTGGAGATTAGATACTTTTTGCTTTTTTAGGGATAATTTTATTTTATTCTTTTTAATTATACTTTTATTAAAAAGTATGATTTTTCTTGCAAAAAAAGCTAATTTTTTTATAAATAAATAAAGAAATTGTTTTTAGTTTAAAATATCAATTAAATGAAATGGGACACTAGTATTTTGTTTGGATTACTTTTTATAAGTGTGCAAGGGCAAGATAAATTTTAAATAAGTGCCTCATATATTGAATTTACTTAATAATTTATTTTTCACCCTTGACATCATCTGTCATAAGCTCAAATACATTTGTAGTATATTAATTTAAATACAACATAGATGAAAAATGCAATTAACTGGTTTGAGATTCCAGCAAAAGATTATGAAAGAGCTAAAAAATTCTATTCTGAAATCCTACAATTAGGAATTACAGATCATCACATGCCTGAAAAAAATATGAAATATGGAGTTTTTCCATATGATATAGAAAATAATGCAGTAGGCGGTGCAATAGTAGAAATGGAAGGACTAATCCCTTCTATAGAAGGTTCTACAGTTTATTTAAACGGAGGTGATAATCTTAATAATGCACTAAGTAAAGTAGTAGACGCAGGAGGAGAAGTAGTCATGCAAAAAACAGAAATAGGTAAAGATGGTTTTATTGCTCAGTTTATAGATACCGAAGGAAATAGAGTTGCTTTACATTCAATAAATTAGTTTTAATAGCGAATCCCAAGGGGTTTGCTATCTTTGTTTTTTATGGCACAATTATCTAGACTTATATCCATTCTTACGTTGTTAAAATCAAAACGACTATTAACTGCTACAGAACTAGCAGAAAAATACGATGTTAGTATTAGAACAATATTCGGGATATTAAAAAACTAGAAGAGGCAGGAATTCCAGTATATGCTATAGAAGGAAGAGGGTATAGTTTAATGGATCATTATACTGTTGCCCCCGTTCAATTTACAGAGAAACAAGCAAATGCATTAATTACAGCACAACATATAATAAATCAATCTAAAGACACTTCTTTTGTAAACGATTTTAATGACGCTTTGACAAAAATTAAATCAGTTTTTAAAAGCACTATTCAAGAAAAAAGTGAACTCCTCAATGATAAGATTTATGTAGTAAATTGGGAATATGAAGAATTTTCTAGTGATACCTTACCTGAAATACAACTAGCGATTACCAACTTTAATTTTATTGAAATTGAATATCAAAAAATAAACGAAACTACTATATCTTTTAGGAAAATTGAACCGTGTGCGATGTATTCTGCAGTACATAAATGGATTTTAATTGCCTGGTGTCATTTGCGAAATGACTACAGAGCTTTTCGTATAGATAGGATCAAATCTTTTAAGATTTTGCAAGAAAAATTTGATGATAGAAAATTTAACATTCAAGCTTATTTTGCATCTTGTCCATTTAATGATATTAAATAAGTTTTTAGATTAAAATAGATGGTGTTATGTTGTAAAACCTATATTTGAGCTCTAAACTTACAATATATGGAAGCCTATAAAACCATTATAGAAATTAGCTCGGCAATACTTATTTTAATAGCTTTTGAGTTAATGAACCGTAAGAATCTTAAAGGTTTTAGTATCATGGCAGTAGGCCAAATTTTGGCAACAGTAGTTTGTTTGTTTACTTCTCTTTGGTTTCTTGCTATTATGCATTTTATAAATTTTCTTTTAATGCTTAGAGGGTATTTTTTAAATCGAAAAAATATCACTACAAACTGAAAAGAGCAGATTAAATGTCAAAAAACTTTTTTATTTTGTTAAATTGTCATCGCTTTGATTTAATAAGTTGCTTTTGAAAAAAATAATACTCGTATTAATTGTCTTCTCTTTTTTTAATACATCATCTGCTCAGCAAAATGATTCACAAGCATTATTTTACAATGTAGGTATTCATAGTTTTTTTAGTGGTGTAGGAGCTGTTATCAATAAAAAGCCAAATGAAAAACTTGGCAAAACCTTTTTAAAAGGTTTTTATCAAGGAGCACTAGGCGGATACTTAGTATTTGAAAGTAAGCGATTGGTGCGAACTTTTTTTGAAGAAGACGATTTTATTTATGTATGGCCATCTAAAATTTTAAATGCAGCTGGCACTTCTATTACAGAAAATGCAGTTTCCAATATTAATTTTTGGGAACGATGGCATATAAATATAGGTTTTAATAGAATAGAATTCTATACCAAGGAAAAATTTAAAATAAAATACAGAGTTATGCCTTTTGCTCTTGCAGGTACTATAGCAACAGCGACAAAAGGAAAGTTTGATTTAGAGCGTAGCCTGCAAACAGGAACTTTTGTCTTCACCTCAGATTTTATTAGTTCTAATAGCATAAGAGATGGTCGCGTCACTGGGCAAGTCCCATTGTTTGCTAATTCTATTTTAATATTAGACAATCAAGATGGTGATGATGCATTGGCGCATGAAATCATTCATACCTATCAATATGAAAGCTTTTCTTTTGTCAATTCTTATTTAGATAAGCCATTAGATGATCTGTTTTCAAAAACAGAATCTGGGTTTTTAAAAACGTATAATAAAATATTTCATACCGATTTTAATTTTATTATTATCAATGCTTTGTTTGGAATTGAAGATATTAATGGAGAGAGTGCATTTGATAATTTCTTTGAAAGAGAAGCAGATTTTTATTCCAATCGCTTTCGATTTAATTAGAGAGTATCGTAAGAGGTAATGTACTTTTAGATTTGGGTTTAGAAAAATTTAAAATATAAAAAGTTATAAGTAGATTATGAGAACTTTATTTAAATATATTCACTTCATATTCTTTTTGGTTTTTGCTATTAATACGCAGGCTCAAAAACACCAAGAACGTTTTGAGACAATAGATATTATTAACTATAGGTTTGAGTTGAAATTAACAGATACTAGTGATTATATAGAGGGAGAAGCTAAAATTAAAGTGAAATTTAAAAAAGCAACAACTAGTTTTTCACTAGACCTAGTAAAGAAACTAGAAAGTGAAAAAGGAATGGATGTTTCTTTTGTTTCAGAGAATGAAAAAGAGATATCATATAAGCATGCTAAAGATCGCCTTGTTTTTAATATAGCTGTCACAAAGCCTAATGAAATTAGAACGTATAAAATAGTTTATAAAGGAATTCCTGCAGACGGTTTAATTATATCTAAAAACAAATATAATGAGCGTACTTTTTTTGGAGATAATTGGCCAGATCGAGGTAAAAATTGGCTGCCGGTTGTAGATCACCCATCAGATAAAGCTACTGTAGATTGGATTATTATAGCACCATCTCATTATCAAACAATAGGAAATGGAGAAAAAGTAGAGGAAACCAATATTTCAGACAATCAAACATTAACGCATTGGAGAATGACCAATCCAATACCTCCAAAAGTAATGGTTATTGGAGCAGCGCGTTTTGCGGTAGAAAGCCAAGATCTTATTTATGGTATCCCGATATCATCTTGGGTATATCCTCAAGATAGAGATAACGGTTTTAGTGATTATAGTTTGGCAACACCTATTATGGATTATTTTATCAATCATATAGGGCCATACCCATTTAAAAAGTTGGCGAATGTACAATCTAAAACACGTTTTGGAGGTATGGAAAATGCTGGCAATATTTTTTATGCTGAAGGAAGTGTTACAGGTACGGGAAGTAGTGAGGCATTAATTGCTCATGAGGTTGCTCATCAATGGTTTGGAAATTCGGCTTCAGAATTGGACTGGCATCATATCTGGTTGAGTGAAGGTTTTGCTACTTATTTTACTAACCTTTATTTTGAACATAAATACGGGCGAGATGTATTGGTAAAACGTGTTAAAGAACAACGTCAAAAAATTATCAATTACGCAAAGCGAATTGAAGTTCCTGTCGTTAATACAACTGTAGAAAATTATATGAAGCTTCTCAATCCTAATTCATATGAAAAAGGAGGTTGGGTATTACATATGTTACGAAGAGAATTGGGGGATCAGCTATTTTGGAAAGGAATTAAAACATACTATGCACAATATAAATACAGCAATGCTATATCAGAAGATCTGCAAGAAATCATGGAAAATATTTCAGATAAAAATCTTTCTGATTTTTTTGATCAATGGCTATATAAAGCAGGACATCCTCAATTAGGAATTAGTTGGAGTCATAAACAAAATGTTTTAAAAGTGAGCATTGATCAAAAGCAGAAAAATACTGTATATAATTTTCCTTTAGACTTAAAAGTTATTTACGAAGATGGGAGTACTTCTTTAGAAACTATTCAAGTTTCAGAAAAAAAGCAAGAAATAAAAATACCGAGTACCAAAAACATTGTTTCAATACAAGTTGATCCTGATGTTTGGCTACTTTATGAATTACTATTTTTAAAAGAAAGCTAAGATTTTCTTTTTAATAAATCTTTTTAAGTTTTGCAATTCATGGAGGTTAAGAATTATGACATCGTAATTGTTGGAGCAGGTCCATCAGGTTGTTCGTGTGCATATGAATTGGCTAAAAAGGGATTGAAAATAGCTCTTCTAGAGAAAAGTGCTTTTCCTCGTGATAAAATTTGTGGAGATGCACTTAGTGCAGATGTGATGAATCAGTTTTATAAAATGGATATGAAACTTGCGAAACAATTTGAACAATTTGCAAATAAAAAAGAAACTCATGGAGTTCGTTTTTTTGCTCCCAACCTAAAATGTTTAGACATAAGTTTTGAGAATTCAAATCATAAAAACTCCGAAAGTTTTGTGGCAAAACGCAGTGATTTTGATCACTTCTTTTTTACTCAGATAAAAGATATTCCCGAAATTAGTATTTTTTTAAATCATGTTGTTGAAGAAGTAAAAAGTACTAAAAATGATATTGTTTTAAAAACGAATAAAGGTGTTTTTAAAGCTCAAATAGCTATTGGAGCAGATGGTGCAAATTCTATATTAAACAAACAACTTACAGATAATAAACTTGAAAAGAATCATCATTGCGCAGGTTTAAGGCAGTATTTTGAAAATGTAACTGGTTTTCATCCAAACAGTCATATTGAATTGCATTTTTACAAAGAAGTACTCCCAGGATATTTTTGGATTTTTCCTTTACCAAATAATCACGCGAATGTAGGGTTAGGAATGCTTTCTAGTGAGGTGAGTGAGCATAAAATAAATTTAAAAGAAAAACTCACTGATATTGTTCAAAATCATCCTGCCATAAAACATCGGTTTAAAAATGCAAAACCGTTAGAGACAATTCGAGGATATGGGCTTCCTATGGGCTCAAAAAAGAAAACTATTTCAGGCAATAGATTTTTACTTTTAGGAGATGCTGCGAGCCTTATAGATCCTTTTACAGGCGAAGGCATCGGAAATGCTATAAGAAGTGGTAGAATAGCTGCAAATCATCTAGCAAAAGCATTTGAAAAAAATAAATTTGATGCTGCTTTTAATAAGCATTATGACAAAGAAATTTATCGAAGAATGGGTAAAGAATTGCGTATTAGTTATTCGCTTCAAAAATTATTAAGGTATCCACATATTTTTAATTTTTTAGTTAAAAAAGCTAATAGAAATAGCTCAGTCCGGATATTGTTAACTTCTATGTTAGATGACCTAGATCTTAAAAAGGAATTGTTGAAACCTTCTTTTTATTTTAGACTTATTTTTAATTAAAACTTGTTGATTTAAGCTAATAAATTAAGAATACATTTTTATATTTTCATTTTAGATGAAAGCCAGTATATTTGTTTAAAAATTGTGATCATGTATAAAAAAATAACACTTAGTTTCTTTTTGTTTTTTGGATTCTCGATAATGGTTTCTGCTCAATGTACATCTTGTATTAATGATGAAAATACTTTCTGCTATCAAAATGAAAAGTTTGAGGGCTATTGCGCAATGTTTAAAGATGGGCAAAATGTATTGCAATTATCAAAAAAGAAAAAGAAAAAAGAGGTTCCTTTTTATAAAGATGAAACATTAGAAAACTTATTAAAAATAGCTGGGAATAAGAAGTTAAAATTATCTGCTGTTGATATTCTTTTCATACAAGAAAGTCTAAAAGACTGGAATATAGAAAATAGAAAACTTGGTCATGAATACACAGATTCAGGTTTAGGAATCAAAATTTTAAAAGAAGGAACAGGTGTATTTCCAAAAAAAGGAGAAACAGTAGTAGTACATTATTCAGGTTTTTTAGAAGATGGTAAAAAATTTGACAGCTCTTTTGATAGAGATGAACCTTTTTCATTTCCGCTAGGGCAAGGACGTGTTATAAAAGGCTGGGATGAAGGTGTTGCAAAATTGAAAATAGGAAGCCGGGCCATTTTAAAAATTCCAGCTAGCATAGGATATGGAGCTCGTGGTGCTGGCGGAGTAATTCCTCCTAATGCGACATTATATTTTGAGATTGAACTTCTAAGTGTGAAATAAAACAATTGTTTTTTGGGATATAATATAGTGCTTATTGAACCTGAGATTCCGATGAATACAGGTAATATTGGTCGATTGAGTTTGGCTTCAGGATCTCATTTACATTTGGTAAAACCTTTTGGTTTTAATTTAGATGATAAAAGAGTTAAAAGAGCAGGGCTTGATTATTGGAAACATGTCCCATTAACTATTTATGATAGTGAAACACTCTTTTTTAAAACACATCGCGATAAGAAAATGGCTTTTTTTTCTAGTCATGGAGATAAAGAATATTATGATGTGCCTTATTTAGATGAAATGTTTCTGATTTTTGGAAAAGAATCTGTAGGGTTATCTTCTCAAATTATAAATGCATATCCAAATCAGTTATATAAAATACCCATCCATAGTAGTCATATTAGAAGTTTAAATTTGGCTAATGCAGTAAGTGTAGTTGTTTATGAAGGATTGAGAAAACTAAGATGATAGTGTAGAGCTAATATACTCCCCTATTTTTTTACTCGCACCAATATTATTGTTTACATAGTTTTTAGTAATTATCCCTGTTGTTTTACGATAATTTTCATCTTCAATAAGTTTAAGTAATGTTGTATTAAATGATACAGCATCTTTAACAGAAATAATACCACCTAACGATACCAAATCGCGAGCTTCTTTAAAATTAGTGTAGTTCTTTCCAATAAGTATTGGAACTCCAAATACAGCAGGTTCTAATGTGTTATGAAGTCCCGAATTTCCCATGCCCCCGCCAACGTAAGCAATGTCTGCATAGCTATATACTTTAGTGAGAATACCAATAGTGTCTAGAATAAAAACATCAAAATCTGATAAATTTTCTCCTTCCATCTCAGAGTATAAAACCACATTTTTTGAGAGTGAATTTTTAAGATTTTGTATTTGAGTAGCTTTAATATTATGAGGCGCTATAATGTATTTAAACCCCGAAGAGGTATTGTTTATGAAATTAACCAAAAGCACTTCGTCTTCTTTCCAGGTACTTCCAGCAATTAAACATGTTTTGTTATTCTTAAATTCATTTATAAACGAAAGATTATTGTCTTGTTTGAGAATCTCAAAAACTCTATCAAATCGAGTATCTCCTGAAACACTAACATTTTGATAATCAATTTTTTTTAAGAGTTTTTTTGAATGCTCGTCTTGAACGAAAAAGTGATCAAATGTTTTTAGAAATGATCGCATAAAACCACCATAAGATTTAAAGAATAATTGTTTTTCTCTAAAAATGGCCGATATAACAATAGTGCTAATATTCCTCTTTTTTAATTGATTTAAATAGTTAGGCCAAAACTCATACTTAATAAAAACAGCAAGCACTGGGTTTACATTATCTAAAAATTTGCGAGTATTTTTTAAAGTGTCTAAAGGTAAATAGGTAATTAAATCTGCAATCGGATGTTCTTTTTTAACTTCATAGCCAGAAGAGGAGAAAAAGGTTACTAAAACTTTATGACTTGGATATTCTTTTTTTACATTTTCAATAACAGGAAGCCCTTGTTCAAATTCACCTAAGGAGGCCGCATGAAACCAAATTAAAGGTTCTTTAGGGTTGATATTTTTCTCAAGAATACGAAAAACATCTTTTCTTCCTTTTACAAAAAGCGCTAGTTTTTTATTAAAAAGCGCTATAGCTTTTATAAAAAAACCTGTAATGATAATTAAGAGATTATATATAAAAATCACACGATTGTATTTCTTTAATGCTAAAATACATTCTTTGCCTAAAATTCATTGGGTATCGTTGCTTTATTTCGTAATATTGTTTAAATAAAATAGCATACTCCTGTATGAAAAAAATACAAATGGTTGACCTAAAAGGTCAATATGAATCTATAAAAGACCGCGTAAATACTTCTATTGCCGAAGTTATTAATTCTACAGCATTTATTAATGGTCCGGAAGTTCACGCTTTCCAAAAAGAACTTGAAGAATATCTTGAAGTGAAACATGTAATTCCTTGTGCAAATGGGACAGACGCTTTGCAAATCGCAATGATGGGATTAGAATTAAAACCAGGGGATGAAGTAATCACTTCAGATTTTACTTTTGCTGCAACGGTAGAAGTTATTGCGTTGCTTCAATTAACACCGGTACTTGTTGATGTAGAGCCGGATACGTTTAATATCGATCCAGAGGCTGTAAAAAAAGCAATTACGTCTAAAACAAAAGCAATTGTGCCAGTGCATCTTTTTGGACAAAGCGCAAACATGGATGCTATTATGGAAATTGCAGCGACTCACAATTTATATGTTATTGAAGATAATGCACAAGCTATTGGGGGTACGTACACATTTAATAACGGAAGTAAAAAGAAAACAGGAACCATAGGTCATGTAGCATCCACTTCATTTTTTCCATCCAAAAATTTAGGATGTTATGGAGATGGAGGCGCTATTTTTACAAACGATGATGCTTTAGCACATACTATAAGAGGTGTAGTAAATCATGGGATGTATGAGCGTTATCATCATGATGTAGTAGGAGTAAATTCCAGATTAGATGCAATTCAGGCAGCGGTGTTGAGAGCAAAATTACCATTGCTAGATGAGTACAATAAAAAAAGAAGAGAAGCAGCTATAAAATATACAAAAGCATTTGAAGGAAATGCAAATATCGTAGTTCCTAAAATAGCAAAAAAGTGTACTTCTATACGTGAAGAGTGTGGTTGTCATGTTTTTCATCAGTATACATTAAAAGTCATTGATATAGACAGGGATGCTTTAGTAAAGCATCTAAATGAAAATGGAATCCCGTGTGGAGTATATTATCCAATACCATTACACAGGCAAAAAGCATATACAGATACTCGGTATAATGAAGAAGACTTTAAAGTGACGAATCAATTAATAAAAGAGGTAATTTCATTGCCAATGCATACTGAATTGGATGACGAACAAATTAATTTTATCACCTCTAAAGTAAAAGAATTTATAGATAAATGAAGATACTAGTTACAGGAGGTTTGGGATTTATAGGATCTCATACAGTTGTAGAGCTTCAAAATGAAGGTTTTGAAGTGGTTATTATAGATAACCTCTCTAATTCATCAGAGAAGGTGGTGGAAGGAATTGTTTCTATAACTGGAAAAAAACCTCTTTTTGAAAAACTAGAGCTTCGGGAAAAACAACAAGTAGAGAAATTTTTTGAAAAACATGATGATATAGAAGGAGTGATTCATTTTGCAGCTTCTAAAGCAGTAGGAGAAAGTGTTGAAAAACCATTACTCTACTATGAAAATAATATAACTACGCTTACTTATCTGCTAAAAGAAATTACCAAAAAAGAACAAGCTAATTTTATATTTAGTTCTTCATGTACAGTATATGGGCAAGCAGATAAAATGCCCATAACAGAGCAAGCGCCTACTAAAAAAGCAGCATCTCCTTATGGGAATACGAAACAAATAGGAGAAGATATTTTAGCAGATACATGTAAAGCATTTTCAAAACTAAAAGCGATATCGCTTAGATATTTTAATCCTATAGGAGCTCATAAGAGCGGAGCTATAGGAGAACTTCCAATAGGAGTTCCTCAAAACTTAGTCCCCTTTATTACACAAACAGGTATTGGTGTGCGAGAGCAATTATCTGTGTTTGGAGATGATTACCCAACAGACGACGGTACTTGTATTCGTGATTATATTCATGTTGTAGATCTAGCCAAGGCACATGTAGTAGCCTTACAGCGACTATTGAATAAGAAAAACAAAAACAATTATGAAGTTTTTAATTTAGGAACAGGTAAAGGAAGCTCTGTGCTTGAGGTTATTAAGAGTTTTGAAAAAGTTTCCGGGAAGAAATTAAACTATAAGATAGTAAATAGAAGGCCAGGAGATATTATGGCAGCATATGCAGATACTACAAAAGCAAATAAAGATTTAGGTTGGAAAGCGATTTCTACCTTAGATGAAGCTATGCTATCTGCATGGAAATGGGAACAAAAAACAAGAGTAAAGTAAGAAATAGAGAATACAGGCTATTAAAATCAACTCATATATTATATAAAACAAAGCACTGATGAAATATATATTTTTTTTACTAATTGTCATTTCTTTTTTTAAAATAAATGCGCAAGATACATACTTGCATTGTGGCAAAATTGTAGACACAAAAAGCGGAAATATTCTAACTAACAAAACAATTATAATATCTAAAGACAAAATAAAAAGCATTGAAGATGGTTTTGTGAAAGCAAAGAAGAAAGATGTTGTTATTGATCTAAAAAATAAAACAATATTGCCAGGTCTTATTGATTTGCATGTTCATATCGAAAGTGAGACAAACCCTAAGAGTTTTGTTGCAAAATACACAGACAATGAAGCAGATATAGCTTTTCAATCTACCGTATATGCCAAGCGAACTTTAATGGCTGGGTTTACAACCGTTCGAGATTTGGGAGGTACAGGAGTAAATATAGCTTTGAGAGATGCTATAAATGCAGGGAAAGTAGATGGTCCACGTATTTTTACAGCAGGTAAAATAATCTCTTCTACAGGAGGTCATGGAGATCCTACAAATGGCGGTAAAGCAGAATTATTAGGAGACCCAGGCCCAAAAGAAGGTGTGGTGAATTCTCCTGCGGATGGTAGAAAAGCAGTTAGGCAGCGCTATAAAGATGGAGCAGATGTTATTAAAATTACAGCAACAGGCGGTGTTTTAAGTGTTGCTAAAAATGGTAGTAATTCACAGTTTACAATAGAAGAGATAAAATCAATTACATCAACAGCAAATGATTATGGAATGTTAACTGCAGCGCATGCGCATGGTGATGAAGGAATGCAAAGAGCTGTGAAGGCAGGAATAAAAACCATTGAACATGGTACTTTTATGAGTGAAGAAACCATGGATTTGATGATAAAATATAATGCCTATATGGTTCCAACAATTAGTGCAGGGAAGTATGTTGCAGAAAAAGCAAAGATAGAAGGATTTTATCCTGCTATTATAGTTCCAAAAGCATTGGAAGTAGGACCTCAATTGCAAGGTACTTTTGCCAAAGCTTACAAAAGAGGAGTTCCTATAGCATTTGGAACAGATGCTGGCGTGTTTCCTCATGGTATAAATGGAAGAGAATTTGGATATATGGTAGAGGCGGGAATGCCTGCAATAGAAGCCATTCAATCTGCTACAATAACGAATGCTTTGTTACTGAATAGTGTAGAAGAGTTAGGTCAATTAAAGAAAGGTTTTTTTGCAGATATAATTGCAGTTAATGATGACCCTACAAAAAATGTAAAAACCTTAGAGAATGTGGTTTTTGTGATGAAAAACGGTACGATTTATAAAAATAAATAGCGCTTCTATTATTTTTTATTTTTGATATAATGAAATTTGATTTCTCAAATAGTATTTCGCTTTTAGAAGAAGCTAGAAAGCATAAGCTTTACACAAAATTGGTAGAACAACTTATAAAAGATTTTAACTATGCAAATATTGATATAAATATTAAACCCTCTCAATCTCCATTAGAATTGAAAAAGATACTTCATGAAACAATATACCTTATAATGATGGAGAAGTATGCAAATTATTTGAACTTACTTTACATTATAGATGTTTCAGAAAAAATGATAAAAAAACTTGAAGGGGATGATATTGTTGTGTTGTCAGAGCAAGTGAGTTTCCTTATTTTAAAACGAGAGTGGGGAAAAGTTTGGTATAGAAATATTTATTAAAAAGAATTACAGATCTAAACTATTATAAATTAAACATTTCTTTTTTAAGTGGATAAGGCTGTTAATTAATACAATTAATTACGACAAACGTTAAAGTTTGTTTGCTAATTATTGTATTTTTGACAAATTGACTTATAAAGATATTCTAGAGAGAAAACATGGATAAGTATTCCTTTTTAAACGCTGCTCATACAGCTTTTTTTGCAGATTTATACGATCAATATTTACATAATCCTGACGCCGTAGAGCCAAGTTGGAGAGCTTTTTTTCAAGGCTTTGATTTTGGTTTAGAAGCAGATTCAGTTTCAATCGATAGTGAGTTATCACCTGAAGCCTATTCATCTGGGGTGAAAATCCCTGATCATATTCAGAAAGAGTTTCAAGTTGTAAAACTTATAGATGGATATAGAAATAGAGGTCACCTATTTACAAGAACAAACCCAGTAAGAGAACGTAGAAAGTATACACCTTCTCTTGATATACAAAACTTTGGATTATCAGAAGAAGATTTAGATACAAAATTTAATGCAGCAGAGATATTAGGAATAGAAGCTACTTCCCTACGTGTAATTATTGAACATCTTGAACGTATTTATTGTGATGCAATTGGAGTAGAGTATATGTATATTCGAGAACCAGAAGAAATATCTTGGATTCAGAATAAATTGAATATAAACGATAATCATTCTAATTTTAATGCCGATGAGAAAAAACAAATTCTCAAAAAATTAAATGAAGCAGTTTCTTTTGAAAGCTTTTTGCATACAAAATATGTAGGTCAGAAGCGTTTTTCTCTAGAAGGAGGAGAATCATTAATTCCGGCACTAGATACTTTAATTGAAAGAGCTGCAAAGCTAGGAGTGAAGGAATTTGTAATGGGAATGGCCCATAGAGGTAGATTAAATGTTCTAACAAATATTTTTGGAAAATCTGCTAAGGATATCTTTAGTGAATTTGATGGAAAAGATTACGAGGAAGATATTTTTGATGGAGATGTTAAATACCACCTTGGATGGACAAGTGATCGTGTTACTGATGGTGGTAAGAGGATTAATATGAACATTGCACCCAATCCGTCACATCTAGAAACAGTAGGTGCTGTTGTAGAAGGAATTACAAGAGCAAAACAAGATAGGTGTTATCCAGATGATTTTTCTAAAGTACTCCCTATAGTAGTACATGGTGATGCTGCTATAGCTGGACAAGGACTTATATATGAAGTAGTTCAGATGGTGAATTTAGATGGATATAAAACCAATGGCACCATACATATTGTAGTAAACAATCAAATAGGATTTACCACAAACTATTTGGATGCTCGTTCTTCTACTTATTGTACAGATGTTGGAAAAGTTACTTTATCTCCAGTTTTACATGTCAATGCAGATGATGCAGAAGCGGTAATGCATGCCATTTTATTTGCGCTCGATTTTAGAATGACATTTAATAGAGATGTATTTATTGATTTATTAGGATATCGTAAATATGGTCATAATGAAGGTGATGAACCTAGATTTACGCAACCAAAATTATATAAAGCTATTTCAAAACATAAGAATGCAAGAGATATCTATGCAGCCAAACTTTTGGCTGAAGGTATTATAGATGCGACTTATGTGAAGAAATTAGAAAAAGATTATAAAGCGTCTCTTGAAGTAAAATTAGAAGATTCCAGAAAAGAAGATAAAACCATTATTACTCCATTTATGGAAGATGAATGGAAAGGATTCTCTTTAGCGCAAGAGGATAGAATGCAGGAAACTATAGATACTTCATTTGATAAAAAGAAGTTGACACAAATTGCAGAAATAATAACGCAATTACCAAAAGATAAAAAATTCTTAAGAAAAATAGAACGCCTTATTAATGAGCGTCATAAGATGTTCTTTGAAAAAGACACTTTAGATTGGGCAATGGGAGAATTACTGGCTTACGGTACATTGCTTAGTGAAGGTTATGATGTTCGTATAAGTGGTCAAGATGTAGAACGAGGAACATTTTCGCACAGACATGCAGTTTTAAAAGTAGAAGAGAGTGAGGAGGAAGTATTACTGCTTAATGAATTAGAAGAAAAACAAGGAGCGTTTTATATTTACAATTCTCTATTGTCAGAATATGGTGTTGTAGGTTTTGAGTATGGATACGCGATGGCGAGTCCTAAAACGTTGACTATCTGGGAAGCTCAATTTGGAGATTTTAGTAATGGCGCTCAAATCATGATAGATCAATATATTTCTGCTGCAGAAGATAAATGGAAATTGCAGAACGGATTGGTATTTCTACTACCACATGGATATGAAGGACAAGGGGCAGAACATTCTTCTGCTAGAATGGAAAGATATCTTCAGTTATGCGCAAAGGATAATATGTATGTGGTAGATTGTACCACACCTGCAAATATGTATCACCTATTACGCCGTCAAATGAAAGGTGATTTTAGAAAACCATTGATGGTATTTACCCCTAAAAGTTTATTGAGACACCCTGAAGCAGTTTCTTCTGTAGATGAGTTTGTGAACGGATCTTTTCAATCTGTAATAGATGATGTTAAAAGAACGATAAAAAATGTAAAAACAGTAGTATTTTGTACAGGGAAATTTTATTATGATCTTTTAGAAGCCAGAGAAGAAAAGAAAAGAGATGATGATGTGGCTATTATACGAATTGAACAGCTTTTTCCATTACCATCAGTAATGATAAAGAAATTAATGTCAAAATATAAAAATGCAAACGATTATGTTTGGGCACAAGAAGAACCAAGAAATATGGGAGCTTGGAGTCATTTATTGATGCATTTTGATGAGGCTCATAAATTGAGAGTTGCATCAAGACGTTTTTATGCATCGCCGGCTGCAGGGAGTTCGGTACGATCAAAAAGAAGACATCAAGAAGTTATTGAATATGTTTTCGATAAAACAAAAGATAATACAATACGAAGAAAAAAATAAGAAGCATAATTAAAATTATAGTACAATGATTTTAGAAATGAAAGTCCCATCTCCGGGAGAATCTATAACCGAAGTAGAAATTGCACAATGGTTAGTTGCAGATGGCGATTATGTGGAAAAAGACCAAGCCATTGCAGAAGTAGATTCTGATAAAGCAACATTAGAGCTTCCGGCAGAAGCAAGTGGTGTTATAACGCTAAAGGCAGAAGAAGGAGATGCGGTTGCTGTAGGTGAAGTAGTGTGTTTAATAGACACAGCTGCTGCAAAACCAGAAGGAACTACTGCCGCACCAAAAGAAGAAGAACCTAAAGCAAAAGAAACTCCTAAAAAAGAAGAGCCCAAACCAGTAGCAACAAAAACCTATGCAACTGGTACAGCAAGTCCAGCAGCTAAAAAAATACTTGATGAAAAAGGAATTTCATCAAGAGAAGTAAAAGGATCTGGAAGAGATGGGCGTATTACAAAAGATGATGCAGTGAAGGCGACCCCATCTATGGGTACTCCAGGATCTGGAAATAGAGGGAGTGAACGTAAAAAGCTGTCAATGCTTCGAAGAAAAGTAGCAGAACGTTTGGTGGCAGCCAAAAATGAAACAGCCATGTTAACAACGTTTAACGAGGTTGATATGAGTCCTATTTTTGCATTGCGAGGAGAGTATAAAGAAGCATTTAAAACAAAGCATGGAGTTAGTTTAGGGTTTATGTCATTTTTTACACTGGCAGTGGTTAGGGCATTAGAGCTTTATCCAGATGTAAACTCAATGCTAGATGGTGATTATAAGGTTTCATATGATTTTAAAGATATAAGTATAGCAGTTTCTGGCCCTAAAGGTTTGATGGTGCCTGTTATTAGAAATGCAGAAAACTTAAGCTTTAGAGGAGTAGAATCTGAAGTAAAACGTTTAGCAATTCGAGCAAGAGATGGTCAAATAACTGTAGATGAAATGACAGGAGGAACCTTTACAATCACTAATGGAGGTGTTTTTGGTTCTATGTTATCAACACCAATAATTAACCCGCCACAATCTGGAATTTTAGGGATGCACAATATTATAGAACGTCCAGTTGCTATAGATGGTAAAGTAGAAATACGACCTATTATGTATGTAGCACTTTCGTACGATCATAGAATTATTGATGGGAAAGAATCTGTAGGGTTTTTGGTAGCAGTTAAAGAAGCATTAGAGAATCCAATAGAATTGTTAATGAACAATAATATTAAAAAGGCACTAGAGTTATAGTAAACCTGTTTAAATAAACTTATAAAAAAGCCTGAGTAATATTTGCTTAGGCTTTTTTTTATTTAAATTTTTTTTGGTAAAAAACACCCTAAGTCAAAAGCCTTAGGGTGCTTGGTTATCGGTTTACTCTAGTATTAAATAGAAATAACCAAAAAAATATTTATAAAAATTGTAATGACTGTTAGAATGAAAATGGAATAAGCTAAAAAGGTATCGTTAGAAAAAATACTTTTAAAGGTTTGCATGATTGCTTTTATTGTTTTAACAGAGTTGAGCAATTATCTAGTAATAAAAAGGGGAAAAACCCCCTTTAACAAAAAGCTATTCATTTTAGATAGACACAAGATTTATCATAATCTATAATTGCTTTAGCTTTTTTTAAAATATCTGCGCCAATAATTCCATGTACAGGAATGCTTTCATGTTCAATAAGAGCAGCATTAACATGTGTCATATTAAATAGAATAATAACAATTCTTTTTTTATGCCAATCCCCTATAGACAAATAGTTCTTTTTGGCAATTTGAGTTTCCATACCCAATCCGCCTGCACCAGCAGCTTTAACATCAGAATTTTCGGGATTTAAATTAAAATAATCAACAACATCAAAACCAACACAGGTGCTCGAAGCTCCGGTATCTAGAATAAACCTTCCTTCAATTCCATTTATTTTTGCAATAATTTCAAAATGATTTGTTTTCGTTATTCGTAAAGGGATTTTAATGTACCCTTTTTCTAAAAGAAATTTTTTTAACGATATCATCTTTATTTTTTTGCAAAGTTACTTAACAAAAACCATTAATTTTGAATTATGATTATAACAGACACACATACTCATTTATATAGCGAAGCTTTTGATGCTGATAGAGATGAAATGATTCAAAGAGCACTAGCTTTAGGAGTAGAGCGTTTTTTTATTCCAGCGATAGATTCTACTTATACAGAATCAATGTTTGCTTTAGAAAAAAAATACCCTGAGAACATTTTTTTAATGAATGGACTGCATCCTACCCATGTTAAAGAAAATTATAAAGAAGAGTTGGCACATGTTACAGAAATACTTGCGAAAAGAAATTTTTATGCAGTTGGAGAAATTGGTATAGATTTATATTGGGATAAAACGTTTTTAAAACAACAACAAGAAGCTTTTAAGGCGCAAATAAGATTGGCAAAATCATATGAGTTACCTATTGTAATTCATTGTAGGGATGCTTTTGATGAGGTTTTTGAAGTTTTAGAAGATGAAAAAGGCGACGATCTTTTCGGAATTTTTCATTGCTTTACCGGTACTAAAGAACACGCACAAAAAGCAATTTCTTATAATATGAAATTAGGCATTGGTGGTGTTGCAACATTTAAAAATGGAAAAATAGATCAATTTTTGAATGAAATAGATTTAAAACATATAGTACTAGAAACAGATGCGCCTTATTTATCGCCTGTACCTTATAGAGGGAAGCGTAATGAAAGCGCCTATATTATCGAGGTTTTAAATAAAATAAGTAAGCTTTATATGAAGTCTGCCAAAGAAATAGCATTAATAACAACAAATAATTCCAGGGAAATTTTTGGAGTTTAACAAATTAGCAAAAAAAAGTTCGATTAAATTTTGTTCATTTGCGTTTATTTAAATAAACTGATTTGACCAATTTTGACGAGATAAGACCTTATAGTGATAATGAAGTAGGTGACGCTTTAAAACAGGTTAAAGATCATCCTATGATAAAAGCACTTTTGATCTTTGCTTTTCCTGAAAAAGAGCAAGATGAAATAGCAGTGCTTTTAGCGAACTGTCACTCTATAAAAGATTTTCAATCTAATGTTATTTATTATGCAGTTAAAAACATTTTAGATAAAAGCTCAGAAGGCTTCTCTACAAGTGGTTTTGATAAATTAGATGCAAATACGCCTTATCTCTTTATTTCCAATCATAGAGATATTATTTTAGATACCTCATTGCTTAATTATACTTTAATAGATCACAATTTAATTACTACAGCTTCTGCGATTGGAGATAATCTGGTAAAGAAGCCCTTTTTGTTGGGATTGTCTAAATTGAATAGAAACTTTTTGATACAACGTGGTTTGTCTCCAAGAGAAATGTTGTTGAGTTCCAAAAAAGTTTCTCAATATATTCAAAAACTGTTGGTAAAAGATAATCGTTCTGTCTGGATTGCACATAGAGAAGGAAGAACAAAAGATGGAAATGATAAAACACAACAAGGTGTTTTAAAAATGTTAGCATTGGCAAAAAACAAAGAAAACATTTCATCATATTTTAAAAAACTAAAAATAGTACCTGTTTCGATTTCATATGAATATGACCCTACAGACATTTTAAAAATGCCAGAATTGATGGCAAAGTATTATGATGAAGAATATGTTAAAACCAATAATGAAGATTTTAATTCTATTCTAAAAGGTGCTTTAGGGCAAAAAAAGAGAATTCATATCGCATTGGGAGATGTGTTGGATAATGAATTAGAAGAAATTAATATAGGAAATCAAGTAGATAATAAACAGCTTCAATTATTAGCAGAGCTAATAGATAAAAATATCTACAAAAATTATAAACTTTGGCCTTCCAATTATATAGCATACGATCTATTAAACAAGAGCGCTATATTTAGTGAAAAATATACAGAGCGCGAAAAACGACAATTTGAAAGAAGAATAGAACGAAGAGTAACCAGAGATAATGAAGTGGCATTGAACAATTTTTTAGCAATGTATGCGAATCCAGTAAAAAATAATCTAAAATATTTTGGCTAATAAATCAGACATACTACTTATTTATACAGGAGGCACCATTGGTATGGTTAAGGATTACGAAACAGGTGCTTTAAAAGCATTTGATTTCGAAAAACTTGTAGAGAGAATTCCAGAGTTAACACAATTAGATTGTAATGTTCATTCGGTTTCATTTGTAGAACCTATAGATTCATCAAACATGAATCCTGAATACTGGATTCAAATAGCAACTCTTATAGAAGATAATTATAAAAAATACGATGGCTTTGTAGTTTTACATGGAAGCGATACTATGAGTTATACTGCTTCTGCTTTAAGCTTTATGTTAGAGAACCTTCAAAAGCCAGTTGTTTTTACAGGATCTCAATTGCCAATAGGAGATCTTAGAACAGATGCTAAAGAAAATTTAATTACCTCGATACAAATAGCATCACTTAGAGAGAAAAATAGACCAAAGATTAGAGAAGTGTGTTTGTATTTTGAATACAAATTATACAGAGCCAATAGAACAACAAAAATAAATGCCGAACACTTTAGCGCTTTTACATCTTTAAATTATCCGCCTTTAGGAGAAAGTGGAGTGCATCTTACCATTTATAAGGAAAATTTACTGCCTTCTATTTCAAAGAATAAGAAGCTTATAGTTCACAAGATATTAGACGATAATATAGCTGTTGTCAAATTATTTCCTGGACTTAACAAAAACGTATTAAGTTGTGTGTTTAATAATAAAAACATTAAAGCGATTATTTTAGAAACATATGGCTCAGGAAATGCTTTTACAGACGATTGGTTTTATGAGTTAATAAAAGAAAGTATTCAAAGAGGTGTTTATGTAATTAATGTTACACAATGCTCTGGAGGCAGTGTTATCATGGGGCAATATGAAACAAGTATGCATCTAGTAGATTTAGGAGTTATAACAGGAAAAGATATAACAACAGAAGCAGCCATTGCTAAATTGATGTATCTATTAGGCAATAAAATAGGGCAAAAAGTATTTAAGACTTTCTTTGAAACCTCATTACGAGGCGAAATGGATTAAAATTAACCTTATAAATTTTATCACCTAAGTTTTTTTTTGTTATTTGGCGGTCTGATTTAAACTGATCACTAAAAGAGAGAGGTGGCCGAGTGGTCGAAGGCGCACGCCTGGAAAGTGTGTATATGGCAAAACCGTATCGAGGGTTCGAATCCCTTCCTCTCTGCTGGCTGTTTTCTGTTTATAAAACAGTTTAATTATAAAATTTTTTTATCTTTAACCCTATTAACTAACAAAATTTAAGTTTAAAAGAAATGAAAAGATTATTCTCTATTCTGGCTTTGGCCGGATTTATGGTTTTAAATGCAACTACTGCTAATGCCAGTGCGATTGATGCAGTTACTGAAAACACTTCAGAATTTGTTGCTTCTACTGATGACACATCCGCAATTATTTTACAAGAAGAATCCGCTGTTGAAGCTAGTAAGCCTTTCCATCAAGAATTGAAAGAGCGTTTTATTGAAGGTGGTGCTGGATTTATGGGTATCGTTCTATTGTGTTTAATTTTAGGATTAGCTGTAGCTATAGAAAGAATTATATTCTTAAACCTAGCAACAACAAATTCAGAAAAATTATCAAAAAGTGTTGAAGATGCATTAGCATCTGGAGGTGTTGAAGCTGCTAAAGAAGTATGTAGAAACACTAAAGGACCTGTTGCTTCAATATTCTATCAAGGTTTAGATAGAGTAGATGAAGGAATAGAATCTGCAGAAAAAGCAGTTGTAGCTTATGGAGGTGTTCAAATGGGTCAATTAGAGAAAAACATTTCTTGGCTTTCATTATTTATCGCGATTGCACCAATGCTTGGTTTCATGGGAACGGTAATAGGTATGATTCGTGCATTTGATAAAATTAGTGCAGCTGGTGGTCTAGATGCATCATTAATTGCAGCAGATATTAAAGTAGCCTTATTAACAACAGTATTTGGTCTTGTAGTAGCGATTATATTACAGATTTTTTACAACTATATCATTGCAAAAATGGATAGTATTGTAAATGACATGGAAGATGCTTCTATTACATTAGTAGATTTATTAGTAGATCACAAGAAATAAATAACATTTAAAAAGACACTTATATTATGCAAAAGATATTTAAAATTGTATTAATCATACTGAGTGTGGCTGGTGTTATTTTTTGGATACTTCTTCCAAGTGAAGATGTTCCTGCAAATGAAGCTATTGGAGATACTAATGTAAATATGATGTTTTACATATCATATATATTATTAGCAATCCCAGTTGTAGCACTGCTGTATTATTCAGTAATTAACTTATTGGCATCTCCTGCCAAATTAAAGAAAGCACTTATTGGAATTGGAGGCTTTGCAGTCATTATAATTCTAAGCTATGCACTTTCTAGTGGTACAGATGTTGATTTAGAGAGATTTTCTACACCAGAAGAGGTGGTTACAGAATCTGATTCTAAATGGATCGGAGCTGGTTTAAATGCGTTTTATATTTTAACTATAGTCGCAATAGGAGCTATGCTTTTTGGAGGAGTTAAGAAAATATTAAACAAATAAAATTATGGCAAAGAGAAGTATTCCGGAAGTGAATGCAGGTTCGATGGCAGATATTGCTTTCTTACTTCTTATTTTCTTCCTGGTAACTACGACTATTGAGACTGATGCAGGTCTTGACAGAAAGTTGCCACCTAATGAACCGCCAGAGGATAATGTTGTTATTAAACAAAAAAATATCTTCACAGTGGTAGTTAACAAGAACGATCAATTATTGGTCGAAGACAAGTTAATAGAATTGAAAGATTTAAAAGAAGCTGCTATTGCTTTTTTAGATAATGGTGGTGGTGTAGGTGCAGATGGTTGTAATTATTGTCAAGGAGCTAAAGATCCAAATTCTTCAGATAATCCAGACAAAGCAATTATCTCATTGCAGAATGACCGTGAAACATCTTATAAAACATATATTGCTGTTCAAAACGAATTGGTAACAGCGTATAATGATTTGAGAAATCGAGAATCAAACAGGAAGTTTGGTATAGATTTCACAGAGATGGACAGATTGTATAAAGATCCAAAGACAAAATCTGAAGATCGTGAGAAGTTGAAACCTAGAATAACTGAGATTCAGGCGTTGTTTCCTCAGAAATTATCAGAGGCAGAACCTAAGAGTAATCAATAAAATCGATAATTATGGCTAAATTTAATAAGAAAAAGAGTGGAGATTTGCCACCGGTGTCTACGGCATCATTGCCAGATATCGTATTCATGTTATTGTTCTTTTTTATGACAGTAACAGTGATGAAAGATAGCTCGTTATTGGTTGATAATGAATTGCCTTTTGCAGATCAAATTCAAAAATTAGATAAGAAAAACCGTATTATTTATATCTATGCAGGGAAACCAAGTGAAAGATATCAAAGTACATATGGGGAGTCTGCTAAAATTCAATTAAATGATAAATTAGTAGATGTATCTTCAGTTGCTCCTTATATCCTAGAAGAGCGTGCAAACAAACCTCAGGATATTCAGGATTTATTAACAACTGCTCTTAAGGTCGATTCTGAAACTAATATGGGATTAATTTCTGACATAAAGCAAGAACTTAGAAAAGTGAATGCTTTAAAGATAAATTATACCACAAGACAAGGAACTTCTTTTAAGAATCAATAATATATATAATTCTTTAAACTTATATTTTAGAAAAAGCTTCAATTTAATTGAAGCTTTTTCTTTTTTGTTTTAATACATTACAATTTCACCTTTGTTCTATTATATTTGTTATAAGAAATCCATTTATGAGAAGAATTCTCTCTATATTATTATTCATAGCCCCATTTATAGGGATATCTCAGAGTAATGTTATTATACCTTCTAAAGATGCAGAAAGTGACGCCAAGTATCTTGAAGATCAATTTTATATTGGAGTAACCTATAATTTACTATTAAATAGGCCTTCAGGTGTTTCTCAAAATAATCTTCCTTTTGGAATTCAGTTGGGGTATATTAAAGACATTCCTATGAATAAAAAACGAAATATAGGAATAGGGATAGGGTTGGGTTATAATTTTAATTCTTACTTCAATAATTTAAGAGCTACAGAAGAAAATGGAACAATAACATATCAAGTTATAGATGAAGATACTCAATTTAATCGCAATAAAATAAGTACTCATGTATTAGAAGTGCCAATAGAATTTAGATGGCGTACTTCTACTCCAGATTCTTATAAATTTTGGAGAATTTATGGAGGCGTACGATTAGGGTATGTATTTGCAAATGTTTCTAAATTTGTATCTGATACTGAGAATGTTAGTTTCACCAACGATGACGTAGAGCGATTTCAATATGACTTATATCTAAGTATGGGATATAATACCTGGAATTTTTATGCATCATTTGCGTTAAATAATATTTTAGAAAATAATGTGGTTACGCTAGAGGGAGAAACAATTAGTTTTAACGCATTAAAAGTGGGGCTTATTTTCTATTTATTATAAGAAACATAATTTGCTTGAATATGAAAGCTACATCCAGTAATTAAAGGCAAGGAACTGAGGAAATATACCAATGATAAAACCCAAAATGAGTTCTTTGTAGTCATGAGCTTTTAAGTACAATCTAGCCGAGCCTACGGCACCTATAGACACTATAAAAAGCGAAAGGGCAAAAGTGACATTGATTTCATAATGAAAACTGAGGCCTATTAAGAAGACTGTAAGACCAGATATCCCCATCATATGCATACTTGCCTTAAATTTAAAGAAAACTAATAGGAGGCAAGCTAAAAGGGACCCTAGAATGGCTATAAAGTAAAAATAGAGCTCTAATGAAAAAACAGGGGAGATCACTCCATAAATTACCATAAATGTCAAAAAGATGTAAATATAGAGTGGTACTTTTCTTTCTGATACATTTTTTAAATAAATAGAATGTACCCATCCAATATTCTTTAATAGAAAAAAGAAAATTAGAGGAATGAATAATGTTAAGATTGAAATACGGGTGAGTACAGATTTTAACTCTTCTATAGGGTGGTATTTGGGTGAGATACTATAATAAACAATTGCTCCAGCTAGTGGAAGAAGAAGAGGGTGGAATACATAACTTATAAGCTTAAAGAAAGGTTTCATTAAATCTGTTTTCGTAAACGAGCTACTGGAATACTTAGTTGTTCTCTATATTTTGCTACAGTTCTTCTGGCAATTGGATATCCTTTTTCTTTTAAAATAGAAGCTAGCTTATCGTCTGTTAGAGGTTTTTTCTTTTCTTCTTCTTCAATAACAGTTTCTAGTATCTTCTTTATTTCTCTTGTAGATACATCTTCTCCTTGTTCATTTTTCATAGATTCAGAGAAAAAATCTTTTATTAATTTGGTGCCATAAGGAGTGTCTACATATTTACTATTTGCAACCCGAGAAACGGTTGAAACATCCATATCTATAGTGTCTGCAATATCTTTTAAAATCATTGGCTTTAATTTTCGTTCATCTCCAGTCAAGAAATAAGCCTCTTGATAATGCATAATGGCATTCATATTAATAAATAATGTTTGTTGACGTTGTTTTATAGCATCAATAAACCACTTTGCAGAATCTAATTTTTGTTTTATAAAGAGTATAGCGTCTTTTTGTGGTTTGGATTTATCTTTAGACTCTTTATACCCTTCAAGCATATTATTGTATTCTCTAGAAACATGAAGTTCTGGGGCATTTCTACCATTTAAGGTGAGCTCTAATTTACCTTCATTAATTCGTATTGTAAAATCTGGAACTACATGCTCTACAATTCTAATATTGCCAGAATAAGAACCACCAGGTTTTGGATTCAGCCTTTCTATTTCATGAATGGCATCTTTAAGTTCTTCTTCTGAAGTAGCATGTTTTTGTGAAAGCTTTTGATAATGCTTTTTAGTAAAATGTTCAAAAGATTTTTCTATAATTTCTATAGCCAAATTAACAGAAGGGCTTCCATTTTTTCTCTTTAGCTGGATGTGCAAACATTCTTGCAAATTTCTAGCTCCTACACCAGCAGGATCTAATTCATGAACAATTGTTAATATTTTCTCTATTTGTTGCTCATCTGTATAAATATTTTGAGTGAATGCCAGATCATCAGTAATATCAGTTAATGAACGCCTTATATAACCACTTTCATCAATGCTCCCTACTAAAAATTCTGCAATTTCCCGTTCTTCTTCATTTAAACGAAAAGTATTTAATTGATTGAGCAAATGTTGGTGGAAAGAAGTTCCTGCTGCATAAGGAACTGTTTTTTCATCATCATCAACACTGTAGTTGTTAGACTGTAATCGATAATCAGGTACTTCATCATCACTTAGGTAATCATCTACGTTAATATCTTCTGCATTAATGTTTTCATTTCCAAAATCATCATCATAAGTATCGTCAAAGTCAAGATCATCAGTACCGTCTGTGGCCTCATCCTTACCACTCTCTAATGCTGGGTTTTCTTCTAGCTCTTGTTTTAGACGCTGCTCAAAAGCTTGTGTAGGCAACTGGATCAATTTCATTAATTGAATTTGCTGCGGAGATAGCTTTTGAGATAATTTAAATTGTAAATGTTGTTTAAGCATAAATGCCTAGCTGAATAAAGTTATTTTTCATAAACAAAAATAAACAAATTCAGCTTAGGCAATGATCGCATTGTTACGATTTGTTGAAGGGAGGGCTGAAAATTTTGTTAAATATTTTATATGTTGTACGGGCCATGTGTTTTAAGATGATGATATTTATAAAATTTGAGATTTAATTCATCAATTGCATAATCAATTTTGGCGCAACATCTCCATAAGCTACCTTGGTATACACTTCTAGTGCTTTATGTATTTCCAGATCAGACAAAGTTTCCCAAGCTCTGTTGTCTTTTCTAAGTAAATCATAAAGTTGTTCAGCATATTGAGCAGAAAGATGATCAAAAGGAAAAATTTCATTGTACTTTCTGTAAAATAATTCATTAGAAAAAATATCTATTAGAATCATTACAGGTTCTTTTTCTGTAGAAACAAAAGAAGGAGTTATTAGGCAAATTGCCTTTAATGTTTCAGACTGCGTAATGTTGAGTGGGATAACGGCCATAGAATTTTATTTTAATGGTTATTGTAAATTGATTTTTGTTTATTGATCGCGTAGACCGCGGTTTTGTTACTGTCAAATTTAGATAGCGAACCTCCCTTAAACAAACACTACTACTCTGAATTTATGAATCTATAGCAATTATATACTTAATTTCATGTTTTTGACACGAAAAACATACAAATGTTAAAATCTAAGATTTTTATAATTTCCTACATTAAATAATTTGTACGTAAATTTTTAACAATTGTAAAATAAAATAGAAATAAAAAAAGAGTATTATAAACTATAGTGTGATTAAAAGATGATGGAAAATCAATAAATACAGTATTTCACATTGATATTACTAATGTGTAGGTATATTTGATGCGTAAAAGAACTAAAATATGACAAATGTTAATTCTGAAACTCAGTATTTGTTTTATTTTACTATATAATTATAAGATTAATAAATAGTACTATTGAAAGAAAATTACTATATATAATAAAAACCTATTTTGAAATACCTTAAAAAAATAAGCTTGCTACTAATACTCGTTTTAGCTTGTAAAATGAGCTTCTCACAACATAAAGTATTTGATAAGATACCGGATTCGCTTAATGGGAAAAATACCAAACAGTTAGAATTAAAATATATAAATAATCGTTCGAACCCTTTTAAATCTGGAATTTATGCTAATTCTTATTTGTTGAAAGCTAAACAGAATGAGAACCTTTTTGAAGTTTTTGCAGGATTTGCAATATTATCTAGACATGTAAATAACAATCTAAAAAAATCATATTTAGATAGTGCAGTCTATTATGCAAAAAAAACAAAAAACAAAGAAAACATAGCAAGAATTCTTTTTGTTAGAGGAAGGTATTACCATCAAAAAGGAAATTTAGAAGCAGCTTTAAAAGATTATTTAAAATCTCAACGTATTGCACATCTTAATAAAGACACAGATGGAGAATTTAGAATAAAACACAGAATAGGCTGGTTGAAAAATGATTTGGGAGAGGAAAGAGAAGCACTTAAATTATTTAGAGATTATTACAAATACATATACAGTAAGTTTTATAAATCAAAAACAGAAACAAATAAGAGAAACTATGTAAATTCATTATATGATTTAGCCAATTCATATAATAGAAATAGAAAATTAGATTCTGCTGCTTATATCATTGATATTGGGATTAAAAAAAGCTTAAAATATAATAGAGAATGGACTTATAATCATTTGGTACTATCTTCGGGAGTCAATTCATACTTAAAGGGCAATTATGATAGAGCTCTAGATAGCCTTCAAAAAACGGAGACATATCTTTCAAAAAATAATATTAATGGAAATTTAGAAGTTAATTATTATTATACGGGAAAATCATACGAGAAAAAAGACGAGCAAGAAAAAGCAATTAATTATCTACAAAAAATGGATTCCGTACGTCAAATAGAACCCTATGCCAGTTTGTATTTTAGAGATGGATACGAATCTTTAATAGATTATTATAGAAAAGTAAAGAATAAAGACAAGCAACTGGAGTATATAGGGAAACTTTTACAAATGGATAGCTTATTGTACCAAAACCAAGGACATTTAATTAAAGAGATTTCAAAAAAATACGAAACTCCACAATTATTAAAAGATAAAGAACTACTTATTTCTAAACTAACCAAAGATAAAAATCAATCATATACAGGTTTGGGTGTTTTAGGAGGGATATCGTTAATTTTAGGGAGCTTTCTTTTTTATTATTTTAGAAAACAAAAATTTTATAAAAAGCGTTTTGAAGAGATTTTAACTACAGAACCAAGTGACAAATCTCAAATCTCAAATTCCAAATCTCAATCTTCAAAATTAGAAGGCATTTCTAAAGAGGTTATAAATCAGATTAAAAATGGGCTCCAAGGTTTTGAAAAAGAAGAAAGCTTTTTAGAGAATACAATAACTTTAAATGTGCTAGCTAAAGAGCTAGAAGCCAATACCAATTATCTTTCTAAGGTGATTAACTTTTATAAACAAAAGAATTTTAGTAGTTATCTAAACGATCTACGTATAGAATATGCAATATCACAATTAAAAACCAATCCTCAATTTAAGCGGTATTCTGTAAAAGGAATGGCTAGAGAGGTAGGTTTTAATAATGAAACTTCTTTCTCCAAAGCCTTTTATAAACGTACTGGTTTGTGTCCTTCGTACTTCTTAAAAGAATTGGAGAAACGGGATAAAAATGCTAGTAAATAATAGAAGTTTTATAACATATTAGTATGATATTCTTGCTTTTTAACGTAAAAATAAGTGTATACTATAGAAAACTACTATATTAGAAGGCTATCAATTTTATACTATGGTTTTAGTCCCCCCTATGCATTCTTTGCTAAGAATAGTATGTTTTTTATGCTTTATAATAGGGCATTCACAACATAAAATATTTTATAAAATACCAGACTCCCTTAAAAAAGCTGATATTAACTATTTGCAAAATGCTTTTAAAAAAAACAATTCTAAACCTGAAAAGCAAAGTATTTATGCCAATGTATATTTAATAAAAGCAAAAGAAGAGAAAAATGCTTTTAATATTTTTTCAGGCTTTGAAATGTTGTATGGACACTTAAATAAACAAGCAAGAGAAATATATGCAGATAGTGTTATATACTATGCAGCTCAATTAGAAGATAAAAAATATGTTTCGAGAGGATATTTTAATAAAGGAGTAATTAATTACGAAATAGGAAATTTAAAAGCAGCTTTAAATGCATATACTAAAGCAGAACATTATGCAAAAATTAGTGAAGAAAAAAACATAATAAATAATATAAAGATTAAAATAGCTTGGATAAAAAGAGATATAGGAGAATATGCAGATGCTTTAATATTATCTAAAGAATATACTTCTAATTTGAAAGAAAAAGCGGCAGATGGAAATGATACAGATAGACTTTTTTATATTAAATCACTATACCTTTTGTCAGATCTATATAACAGGAATAAAAAATTAGATACTGCGGCTAGTATTATAGATGAAGGAATAAAAGAGAGTTTAAAGTACAATATGGAAAATGCTTATAACTATCTTGTTTTTTCTTCTGGGATTAATCAATATTTAAAAGGAAATTATAATAGCGCCCATGATAGCCTGCTAAAAGCTTCTGTTTTTTTTGAAGAAAAAAAACTGCTACAAGAACTTACGGTTGGTTATTTGTACTTAGCAAAAACAAAACAACAACAAAACAAGTATAAAGAAGCTATAACTTATATTACTAAAGTAGATTCTTTGCAATTAATAACTTCTTATACCTTTCCTGAAATAAGAGAAGCTTATGCATATGTCATCACATATTATAAATCTAAAAAGGATATTGAAAAACAACTTTATTATAATGAGAGGCTTATCAACGTGGATAGCATACTCTTTAATAAACATAAATATTTAATTCAAGAAATAGGACGAAAATATGAAACTCCTCAATTAGTATCTGAGAAAGAAGTAATTATTAATGCCCTTGAGGAAAAAGGAGGAAAACTATCGAAAAGAATAATAACATTGTTATTAATTGTAGTAGGCCTTCTTCTTTCAATTGCTATAATTAATAGAAGAAGAAAACTTCTTAAGCAACGTTTTAATACTTTAATGAAAGAAGTAGAAATCAAAAAAAATAAAGCCGAACCTAGTGGTATTACTAAAATAAAAAAAGAGATAGGGCTTTCTAAAGAAACCATAGATGATATTCTAAAAAAAATAAAGCAATTTGAAGAAAAAGAAAGGTATACTAATAATAAGATTACATTAAACAATATGTCTAAAAGTTTAAAGACAAATTCTGCATATTTATCAAGAGTTATAAATAATGTAAAAGAGAAAAACTTTGCTCATTACTTAAGTGATTTAAGAATTGATTATGTAATTAATAGATTGAAAAAAGATAAAAGATTCAGACTTTATTCAATAAAAGCAATTGCAGAAGAATCTGGGTTTAATAGCCCTGAAGTTTTTTCTAAAGCCTTTTATAAACGCACACAACTGTATCCTTCTTATTTTATTAAACAATTAAATAAAAACTATGATTAATCTATTAAAATACAATTCAAACCATCAGTCTTGATTTATAAATGAAGACTTTAAAGATGTTGTTTTTTGTGTAAAATGCAATATGTTTATAGAAACAATCAATTGCCTTGTTTTAATTATAATTCATGAAATTATTTAACTATTTATTACTGCTTTTAATATTTCCAGGGATTTTATTTTCTCAGGAAAACTATACTGTAAATGAGCCAGATAGTTTAAAGAATAAATCTTTTCACGAATTAGGACTGGAGTTTTATAAACATTTTAAGGATACTATAAAAGCGCCTCAACTCGCATCTTTCTATTTAGAAAGAGCAAAAAAAAAGAAAGACACCTTTCGAATAGCAAATGGATATTCTTTTTTTATACAACTATATAGAAATAGTGAAAAAGAGCTTATATATATAGATAGTACTATTTATGTAACCAATAAATTTAAACATAACTATTATCCAACTTTTTCTCATTATATAAAAGGAAATTATTATAGAGATAAAAGAATTTTTAATTTATCATTAGATAGTTATATAGATGCTTATAATACGATTTCTGAAATTACAGATGTAGAGTTGAAGTATAAAGTAAAGAAATCTATAGGTGTTTTACACACCAGAATTGGGAATTATAAGGAAGCTTTAATAGAATTAAAAGAGAGCTATGATTTTTATAAAAAAAATAGAATTAGAAAGCGAGAACATCAAAGTTTTTTAATTGTAATGTTTTCATTAGCAGATGCATATACGCAAAATAAAAAATTAGATTCTGCAACCTATTATAATAAGCTTGGTTATAAAGAAGCTGTATTGTATAAAGATACCATTATGAAAAGCTATTTTGCCATGGGTGAAGGCATAAATCAATATAGTAAAGGGAATTATACAGCGACTATAGATAGTATTAAAAAAGTGCTTGAAAATAAAAACAATATAGATATCTCTAATCAGGTATTTTCTAATTTTTACCTTGGCAGATCTTTTTTAAAACTCAAAAATGAAGAAAAAGCAATAAAATATTTTAAAAAGGTAGATTCTATATATCAAACAATTCAAGATATAGAACCAAAGTTTAGGGAGGTTTATATAGAACTTATTAAGTACTATAAAAACCTTAATAATAAAGAAAAACAACTAGAATACATCAACAAATTATTAGTTAAAGACAGTATTTTAAATAGAAATTACAAGTATCTCAGTAAAAATATTTTTAAAAAATATGATACTCCAGAACTCTTAGCTGATAAAGAAAGGTTGATTCTAGACTTAGAAGATAAAAACAAAAAATCATCAATTTATATTAAGTATCTACTAACATTAGTTTTTATTCTTTTGGGTATTATTGCTTATTTCTATAATAGGCAACGAAAGTTTAAAAAGCGATTTAAAGAATTAATTAATAAATCTAATCATTATAAAGACACAATTACGAAAGTTAATAATGATGATAAAGATTTGTTCAAAGAAATTGGAGTGCCGGAAGAGATTATAGAAAGTACCTTGTCTAATCTTAAAATATTTATAGAGAAAGAAAAATACCTTGATAAGAAAATTAATTTACAAACACTTTCTAAAGAATTAAAAACAAATACTGCGTATTTATCAAAAATAATTAATCATTTTGAAAAGAAGAACTTTAGTAATTATATAAGTTCTTTACGAGTAAATTATGCAATTCAAAGATTAAAAGAAGATCAACAGTTTAGAAAATATGCAATAAAAGCTATAGCAAGTGATGTTGGTTTTAAAAGCACAGAATCCTTTTCAAAAGCTTTTTATAAAGAAACAGGAATTTACCCATCTTTTTTTATTAAAAGAATTAAATAAAAACCTAAATATTAAAATTATGAAGAAGAATAGAAAAACAAGGAACTTAAAATTAAACAAATCAAGAATTGCAGATTTAAATAACCCTAATGCGATTATTGGTGGTGTTATAACTCCATGTGGTGGAAACAATGAAGAATCAGGTTGGTATACCAAATGTGAAGATAGAACCTGTCATTCTTCAGATTGTTATACTTTTTATCCAATAGGATGCCATAGAATTGGAGGTTAAAATAAAACCCCAAAGAGCGTTAACTCTTTGGGGTTTTATCATTATAATATTGTTTTTTGTAGACATAAAAACAATCTCAAATTAAGTGATACGATAAAAATTCCTCCAGCTTTTAATAGGCATACAAATTTAGATCTTTTTATTTCTATTAAAATAGAATTAGAAAGTTGTGATTTGTTAAAATATCATACTGGATTCATGAATGACGTCTCCTAATATGTTATGTTTTAGCGAAACACAGAAATTGTATTAAAGAAAATACTATATTAGCGTGCTGTCAATAATTTAAATATGAGACTAGGTCCCTCCAAAAAGACTCTTCTATTATTAATATGTTGCATGTGGATAACGATAACGTTTTCGCAACATACTGTCTTTGATAAAATACCCGATTCTCTTCAGGGGAAAGATTATGAGTATCTAGAAAATGCTTATAAAAAAAATAGTACAGATACCTTAAAACAATCCATTTATGGGGGCGCTTATTTTTTAAAAGGAAAGATAAATCAAAATATATCAAAAATTTATACAGGAATTTCTTATATCTATAATTTCACAAAACACCCTATTAGAGAAAAATACCTAGATAGTGTTATATATTATTCAAGGTATTATAAAAACCAAACGCTTTTAGCAAGAGGTTTTTTTATTAGAGGGAATTATAATTTTAGAAGAGGTAACCTAAAAATAGCATTAAAAGATTATTTAGAATCCCAACGTATTGCTAAATTAAATAAAGACTTAGATGGGGAATTTAGAATAAAATATAGAATAGGATGGTTGAAAAATAATTTAGGTGAAGATTTAGAAGCTTTAAATTTATTTAGAGCATATACCATATATTTAAAAGAGAAAATCTCTCAAGAAGATAATGAAAAAGATAGATCAAATTATATTAATTCTTTATATGCTTTATCAGATTCCTACAATAGAAATAGAAAATTAGACTCTGCTGCTTATATCATAAATATAGGAATAAAAGAAAGTTTAAAATATGAACTAGAAATTGAGTATAATTATTTAGTTTTTTCCTCTGGGATTAATAACTACTTTAAGGGTAATTTTGACCAAGCGATTGATAGTCTAAAAAAAACAAAAGTTTTTTTATTAGAAATAGATGATAAAGAAAACTTAGCAGTATACTTCCATTATTTGGGGAAATCAATGGAAGGGAAAGGAGATTTGGTGGGAGCGATTCCTTATTTTGAAAAAATGGATTCAATATCTCAGATAACTTCGTACGCAAATTTAGTATTTAGAGAAGGATACGAATCCTTGATTGATTATTATAAAGAGACAAGTAACGACAAGCAATTGGAATATATAGAGAAACTCTTAAAAATGGATAGTTTACTATATCGAAACCAAGGCCATCTTATTAAGGAAATTGCTAAAAAATATGAAACCCCTCAGTTATTGGCTGAAAAAGAAGCCTTGATTTCTGGTTTAGAAAAAAAGCAATACAAATCCTCTATAGGTTTATGGGCTTTGGGAATCACTTTAGCAGTAGTAGTAGGGTTGTTATTCTATTATTATAAAAGACAACAACAATATAAAAAGCGTTTTGAAGCGCTATTAAGAAAAGATACGTCTTCACAAACTCAAAAAACTGCTCAACAAGCAATACCAACAGAAGGAGTTTTAAATGTGTCTCCTGAAATTGAGACACAGATACAAAAGGGATTGGAAAGCTTTATAGTTAAAAAACAATTTTTGAATAGTAAAGTTACTTTAAATAGCTTATCTAAAAAATTGGATACCAATTCTAATTACCTATCGAAGGTGATTAACTATTATGAGCAAAAGAACTTTAGCAATTATATCAATGATTTGCGTGTAGAATATGCGGTAAACGAATTAAAAACCAATACACAGTTTCGTTTGTATTCGGTTAAAGGGATGGCCCAGGAAGTAGGTTTTAAAACCAGCGAGTCTTTTTCTAAGGCTTTTTATAAAAAAACAGGTTTATATCCATCCTACTTTTTAAAACAGTTTGATAAAAAAGAATACGCTTTACATTAACACAAAAAAATAATGTTTAACTACAAATAATAATTATCATGAAAAAAAGAAAGCAAAACTTAAAAAAATTAAATTTAAACAAAATAAAAATAGCAAATATAGCTGAAAAGGACAAAGTTTCTGGAGGAACACTTATATCAGGTAACGATGATTGCCTAAGTGCTGAAGATACTGTTTGTTGGACAGGTAATGAAGAAACAGGAAATAACATTACTTTTAATGATGCAGCTTGTAATGCAATTATCTAAAAGCGTATGAGAATAAAAAAAAGCCGCGTTATTTTAATAATGCGGCTTTTATTTATTGTATGTCTCGTCCTGAAATAGCGTTACACTAAATTATAAGTGTAATGAAAAGTAAT
>CAYMDH010000005.1:0-109392 GCA_964389205.1 uncultured Flavobacteriaceae bacterium | reverse complement strand
ATTTGAAAAAAGGGTCAAACTCTAATTAGTTTAACCCGCTCTAATTCTATTTACAAAAAATTTTGGATACTGTCTTTTTTAATATCCTTTAAATATAGATCCTTGATTTTTTTGATTTAAATCTTGCATCAAGATCAAAATGAATAGATTTAAAAACTTTATAAATTTTTTAAACTATGTATCTTTACCAGCAGGAAATTACTTCATGATTTTACATAAATACACAAAAGAATTTAAGTACAATACAAAACTAGCAACCCCAGTAATTGCAGGTATGGTAGGTCATACGTTAGTACAGCTTTTTGATAATATTATGGTTGGACAATTAGGAACCGCAGAGTTAGCAGCAGTTTCTTTAGGGAATAGTTTTATTTTTATTGCCATGAGTATAGGTATCGGGTTTTCTACTGCCATTACGCCTTTAGTAGCAGAAGCAGATGCAGAAAAAGAAATAGATAAAGGAAAACAAGCTTTTAAACACGGGTTAATTCTTTGTACGTTATTAGGAGTTATATTGTTTACATTAGTTATGATAAGCAAGCCATTAATGTATTTAATGGACCAACCTCTTGAAGTGGTTGAACTTGCAGCTCCTTACTTAGATTTAGTTGCATTTTCATTAATTCCATTAATCATGTTTCAAGCCTTAAAACAATTTTCAGATGGCTTATCAGAAACCAAATACCCAATGTATGCTACTATTGTGGCTAATGTTATCAATATCGTTTTAAACTACCTATTGATTTTTGGAAAATTTGGCTTTCCAGAAATGGGTATTGTTGGAGCTGCTATAGGAACACTAGTGTCTCGTTTTGCAATGTTGTTTTTTTTATGGTGGTTATTTAAAAAGAAAACTAAGTTTTTACCTTATGTAACCAAATTAAACTTTAGAATTATCCAGTCAAGTATCTTGAAAAAGATCATGAACCTAGGGTTTCCGTCTGCTATGCAAATGTTTTTTGAAGTAGCTATTTTCACTGCAGCAATATGGCTTAATGGTCTTATAGGTAAAAATGCCCAAGCAGCAAATAATATAGCACTTAATGTATCTTCATTTACTTTTATGTTTGTTATGGGGATGAGTGTAGCTACAATGGTGAGAGTAGGAAATCAAAAAGGGTTAAAGCAATTTAAAGAGTTAAGACGTATTGCTTTTTCATTTTTTTTAATGGCTTTTATTATTCAATTTTTCTTTGGGTTACTTTTCATCTTTTTTCACGAGCAAATACCATGGATTTATATGAATGAAAACAATATTATAGATTATAGTAATAGCGTAGAAGTAACTAAAATAGCATCAAATTTATTAATAGTAGCTGCAATTTTTCAAATACCTGATGGAATACAGGTGGTAGTTTTAGGAGCATTAAGAGGGCTACAAGATGTTAAAATCCCTACTTTTATTACTTTTGTTGCCTACTGGCTCATAGGATTTCCTATTTCTTATTATTTAGGATTAAAAACTACGATGCAAAGTACCGGAATATGGATTGGTTTACTAGCTGGTTTAACAGCTTCAGCTATTATGCTATACATTCGATTTAATATATTGACAAAACGATTAGTTTTAAAAAAAATAGAAACAACTTAAAATAGATTCATTTAATAAAGAGTAAAATGCAAATTCCAAAATTTTTATTAGGCGACAATACAGATCATCAAGATGCTATTTTTGTTATTCATACAGATTATCCTAGATTTATTATTAATTTGGTAGATGATGAGGTAGAATGGTTAGAAGATTTTACGCCTGAAGATGAGAAAGAATTAGCATCTGAAACAGAAAATCTTATTCAAGAAGCAAGTGAGTTTTACGATAGAGAAGTAGCAAGATATAACGATTAAGCATGTTAGAAACATTACTAGAATACGATAAAGAACTTTTCTTATTTTTAAACAACTTGGGTGTTGAGTCATGGGATACGTTTTGGTTGTTTATGAGTAAAAAATGGGGGTCTATACCCTTGTATCTTGTTTTATTACTCTTTTGTTTTAAATATGTGGGATGGAAATCTACCCTTTTAATTATGGTAATAGTAGCTTTAATGATTACAGCTTCAGACCAATTGGCAAATGCATTTAAATATGGTTTTGAACGGTTACGACCTTGTCATGAAGAAGCTATCTTTGAAAATATGCGTTTGGTAAAGTCACGTTGTGGAGGGAAATTTGGGTATTTTTCGGCGCATGCAGCAAATTCTTTTACAGCAGTTACTTTTTTTTCACTATTATTTAAACCATATATCAAATGGTTTCCTGTTTTGTTAGTAGTTTGGGGCTTAGCAGTAGCGTATAGTAGAATATATTTAGGAGTTCATTATCCATTAGATATTGTAACAGGGATCAGTTTTGGCCTTCTTATAGGTTGGGTATTCTTTACGTTAAGAACCTATATAGATAATCGTTTTATAACCAAAACCAATTAAGAGAGTTGTTTTTAAAAGTCAGAAAATTTTTCATTTTTTAACGAAGCCCATTCACTTTTAATAATGCTATAGTAAACATCGTCTTTATTATTTCCTTGAGCATCAATATAGTTGTTTCTAAATACTCCTTCTTTTTTTGCACCAAGTTTTTCTATTGCTTTTTGAGATCGTATATTTTCTATATCAGCACTAAATTGAATACGTCTAAAACCAATATGCTCAAAACCAAAATTGAGAAGTTCGTACTTACAAGCTTTATTTACACCTGTTCCTTGAAAATATTTTCCATACCAGGTCCATCCAATTTCACATTTTTGACTATTAGTATTTAAATATCCATATCGAGTACTTCCCGCTACTTTATTAGTAAGTTTGTCAACAATCAAAAAGGGGTAACACAATCCATTTTCTTTTTCTTGGAGTGTGTTTTTTACGTATACATAGAAGTCTTCTTCCGTTTTAATAAACATTCCCATATATGTCCAAATACCATCATCAAAAATAATGTCTTTGAGTTCTAAATGTCTTTTATTTTCAAAAGGAAGTAGTAAAACACTTTTGTTCTCAAGCACAATATCTGTTTGTAGAAGTGCAGTATTCATACACAGTAATAATTAAGAAGCTTCTTTTTTAAATATTCCTTTATTTAAAGGGCCTAAGAAAATAAGAAAGAAAATAACTCCAAAAACTAATTCATAAACTTCCCATTTTCTTCGAGAAGGATTTATAGAAATTAATATTGTAGAAATAATAAAAGCAATTGTATGATGCCATTTAACAATAGGAACAGCAAATCTATTTGCAAGATTTTTAAACCAATCCATTTTACGATAGAGTAGTGGAGATACAATTAAATAGAGTACCATAACGATCATCAATAATTGGCTAAAAATGATTTTGTTAATTTTAGTTTCTCCAACCACTAAGTTGTGTAAATTAGTCTCTCCTTGTGCATTATTTTCTTGAAAAAATTCACCAGACTCTACACCAAAAATTCGTTGCCCCCATGAAATTTCTTCCCCTGCAGCAAATAAAAATAAAATTATAAAAATGAAAGTACCTAGCTTCCATAATGCTTTTTTTGCACTCCAAAGAGTAATTAAATGATAGATACTTAAAATACTGATTAGTGCAAGCATAATTGTAGTGATCCATTCTACAGGACCATCTTCAACAGAAAATCGATTGTCAAAATAATCTAAATCGGTAAAACCAGTATAAAGGCTTATAATGAAAATAAAAATTAAAAATAGATAGCCTGATTTTTCAGATCTTGAAAGTGTATTCATAATTATTTTTTTATCAAATAAAGTTTGCTTACTAAACGATTTTTATATCCTTTTTTTCCAGGATTAGCGTTAAGATTGATATCAAATACCTCTTTGAGTTTTATGTTAAAATCCTTTTCAAAGATACGTTTAAATTCAATTTCTTGCTCTATAGAAACTAAAACGCCAAAGGTACGTTCTTCAGATAGATTAATCGATAAATTATTTTTTAATAATGGAATAGATTGTCCATAGTACCAAATCATTTCGGGAGAAACGCGATCATATGCATACAAAATAAACTTTTCATTTTCAGTATTATTTACAAATGAACTTATGGTATTAAAAGAAGCATTTTTTGGAAAAGCTTTAGATAAAGGAAATGCGCAAATTTTGATAGCGATTACAAATAGAATAAGTATAAAAAAACAATGTTTAATTTTTTGTCTATATAAAAAAAGAAACAAGGTTACTCCCAAAGCAAACAACATAATTGATGCTATTATGTAATATCCCCAAATAAGGGGGAGCGATTGTTTTATTATAAAATAAGAAACAAAAGGAAAAGCAATACCAATGCAAGCAATCAATCCAAAATGAAAATAAACAGGGAGTTTTTCTTTTTTAGATAAATGCTTTTTAAATGCCCTTATAATATAATCTAAATAAAAGCTAGTATTAATAGCTAATGGTATGAGTACAGGAAACAAATAGCGGCTCTTTTTCTCAGGAATTATAGAAAGTAAAACTAGAGAAATAAGTGTCCATAAAAATGTAAATCGATATCCTTTTTTATGAGAAACCCTATTTTTTAAATATGGATATAATAAACTAATGAAGGCAGGAATGGTCCAAATACCTGTTTGTATGAAAAAACTCCAATAATAATAAAAAGGACGTACATTGTAACTACTCCAATTGCCCGCTTCTTTTTTAGCTATAAGATCGAATGTGTTAGGATCTGCATAGCGAACATAAAGGTACCACCAAAGGCTTATAATTGCAGTAGTCAATATAAATGTAGTAAGTGGAATTATTTTTTTCTTGAATCCTGCATATTTAAACACAATTCCATAAGCTATTAGAAAAGGCAAGAGCATAACATACATACTGACGGGCCCTTTACTCATAAAAGATAATCCTGTAAAAAATGCAGCTAAAAGTGCGTATTTCCATATCCTTTTCTGTAACTCAAAAAATTGAAAAAGAAAATAAATTCCGATTAACATAAAAGTATGCGTATAAATATCCCAAGGAGCTTCGTTGGTAATTATAATAACATAGAAGGAGGTTAGTAAAATCAAACCACTTAGCAATGCCTGTTTTTTATCTTGAAGTAGTTTAAGGGTAAATAAGTAACATATAACCCCCAAAATAATAGCCATAAGCATTGCAGGAATTCTATAACTTACTACGTTTTCACCAAAAACAAAACCAAACCCCGCAGTTATCCAACTAGGCAATGGGGGTTTCTGGTAACGAGGAAGATCATTCATGGTTGTTAATAACCAATGACCATCAGTAAGCATCTCTCTGGCAGTGATAAAGTTTCTGGCTTCCATGATACTTACAGGAAGTATGTTTAAATGAATTAAGAAAATTCCAATACCGCATAAAAAAAGTACTGTAAGAGGGTTTTTTTCAATCCATTTCATAAGGTTTGATTTTTTAAAATAAATAAGTTTCTTATATATATGGAGAGTCCTAATAAGTGTCCAACAAGCAATACAGGGTCTTTTCTAATAATAGCATAGGTTATTATTAAGGAAGCTCCCAAAATACTTAATACCCAAAAACCTAGTGGTAAGCTGGATTTTTGTTTTTTTTCAGAATAAATCCATTGATAAATAAAACGAAAAGTAAAGATGATTTGAGCAATACTCCCTAAGATAATTAACCATAAGGGAATGGCTTCATTTTTAAAAAAATCATCAATATCATATGCATTATTATTGTATCCATATATAACAATCAATACGGGAAAAATTCCAAGAAAAATACGAAAATACTTGGGCAGTTTTTTCCAATCTCCCTGTAACTGTAAATTTCGGATATAAATAAAATAAGTGAGTATTTGCCCTAACATAATGGCAAAATCATCTCTAAACCATCCATAGGTAAACAACAAAAAGGAAGCCAATAAACTAAGTTGCCAAAACAATCGAGGCGTCAATATTTTTTTATTTTTCTCTGAGAGTACCCATTGAATAATCATTCTTCCAGAAAAAAGTAATTGTGCTAAAAAACCAATAGCATATATAACCCATGTAGCCATTTATCCTTTTTTAGCTATTTCATAATTAATATACTTTCGTTTCATCCATAAGTAAGCAAAGCAGTCTATAAGAGGGCCTAGAAGTCTATTCCATAGCCCAAAATTTGCTTTCCCGGCTATTCTTGGAAAATGCTGCACCGGAATTTGAGTGATTTTTCCTTTTTGTAAAAGAATCATAGCAGGAAGAAAACGATGCAAACCTCTAAACATAGGTATTCGTTTTGCGTACTTAGTTTTAATCACTTTAAGTGGACACCCAGTATCATCTATGCCATCATGCGTAAATGCTCTTCGTATTCCATTGGCAATATGTGATGATACATTCTTAATAAACGTATCTTTTCTATTGGCACGAAATCCAGTAACAAGATCATACGTATCAATATGAGCCAAAAGTAAATTAAAATCTGACGGAGCTGTTTGTAGATCGGCATCAATATAACCCGTATATTCTGTATCAATATGATCAAAGCCAGCCTTAATTGCAGCACTTAACCCTTTGTTTTCTGCAAACTGAATATATGTAAACTCAATATTTCTTTTACAAATAGCTTCTATTAGTTCTTGACTGTTGTCCTTAGATCCATCATTAACAAAAAGAATTTTGGTTTTTTTACTAGCAATTGCTATATAAGTAAGCAGTTCTTTTTCTACACGTTCTAAATTATCTACTTCATTATAAACAGGAACTATAATAGTGAAATCGTAATTCATTTATTAAAAGTGGCTAGGTTTTACAAATGTATTGTTTTATTTGTTAAAAACGAAGTATCAAATATTGATAGTTTTTAACCTAGTCCTAAAAGATAATGAGCTGCTTCAAAAGGAGTTATTTCATTATTAGATAAAGCTTTAAGTTGTTCTGTCAATGCTGTTTTTATATTAGGATGATGATAGAATCTATTTTTTAATTGCTCATCAATGGTTTGCAGTAACCAATATTTATTTTGTTCGGTACGATGTGTTTGAAAATAACCTGTTTCTTTACTTAATTTAATATATGATTTTATAAGCTCCCAACTTTCTTCAATCCCTTTATTTTTAAGAGCAGATGCAGTTTTTACTTTAGGAGTCCAATTATTTTGTTTGGGAGGATAGAGATGCAATGCGCGTGTAAATTCAGTTTTTGCTTTTTGAGCGGCTTTTATGGTATCTCCATCTGCTTTGTTAATAATAATAGCATCTGCCATTTCCATGATACCTCTTTTTATACCTTGTAATTCATCGCCTGCTCCTGCTAGTTTTAATAGTAAAAAAAAGTCAACCATACTATGAACTGCAGTTTCACTTTGTCCAACACCAACAGTTTCAATAATAATGGTATCATAACCTGCAGCTTCACATAAAATAATACTCTCTCTGGTTTTTCTGGCAACACCTCCTAAAGAATCTCCAGAGGCAGAAGGACGAATAAAAGCATTTTTATCCTTAACAAGCTCTTCCATTCGGGTTTTATCCCCCAGAATACTTCCACCAGATAAAGAACTACTTGGGTCTACGGCTAGTACAGCTACTCTTTTACCAGCAGTAGTGAGGTATTTTCCTAAAGCTTCTATATAGGTGCTTTTACCAACTCCAGGTACTCCTGTAATACCAACTCGAATAGATTGATTAGCATGTGGCAGGCACTTTTTTATAATGGCAGCTGCTTTTTTAGAGTGTTTAGGATTAGTACTCTCTACAATAGTAATAGCTTTGCTTAAAGCAACCTTATCACGTTTAATTATACTAGAAACTAAAGTGTCTATAGTCCATACCTCTTTTCGTTTAGCTCTAATTTTGACAATAGCTTCTTTATTGATTATTTCTTGTGGAGAAACACCTTCTTTTTCAGATAAGCTAGATATTTTTTTTTTGGCACTCAAATTACTGCTTAAAAGGAACTGTTATTTTTGTTTGATCCCAAGATAGTATTAAAGCTAGTGCGGGCGATTCTTCAAAAGAGATGGTAAACATTTCTACAGTAGTATCTAATCTGCCTACATCTACATGAGTAACTAATACATCATGCTTTCTATTTAAAGAAGTTTTATTAGGGCCTTTTACTCCCCAAAAAGGAATTTCACTATTAAAAATAATTTCCCAACGATCTTTTCCTGGAATTGTAAATAAAGAATATTTTCCAGCAGGCAGCTTCTTTCCATCAATTACAAGATCTTTATTAGTTTTAAAAGTAGTAGTTTCATTAGCACCAGTTCTCCAAACAGTCTCATAAGGAAGAAGTTCTCCAAAAATAACCCTGCCTTTTTTAGAAGGACGATTGTAAAAAACAGAAAGGTCTAAGCCTCCTTGATTATACATAACAGTAGCTTCTGGGCTTGCTTTTTTTGTTTGAGAAATCATGTATTTATAAGCTCCAAAGAGCCCTATTCCTAGAACTATAACAATAATGAGGAACCATTTTATAAACTTTTTCATCTATTTGAAATTTTATTAATACGAAGTAAAGATACTTTAAAAAGATACATAATTCTCAATGAATTATTTGAATTTATGTAGATTTTAAAAGAACAAAAGCACTCAATCTACGATATTTTAAATTTAAAAATAGATTCATTACAATAGGTATCTCCTACATTTAAAACAGCAGAAGGGAAGTTTTTATGATTTGGAGCATCAGGAAAATTTTGAGTTTCTAAGCATATAGCATCAATCGTTTTAGGAATAAAAACAACAACTGCAGGTTGATTGGTTGTTACTGTCATTTCTATACCTGTATTTTCTGCATATAAAGAGATTTGACCTTCTTTTGCATTATCAAATATAAAGGTGTCATCAATTCTTAGATGCTCTATTTTTTTCTTTTTAAGAAAATTATAATCACTGTTTTTCACTTTTAATATGGCCCCGGTAGGAGTTAAATTTTCATTAAGCTCCAGATAGTTTGATGCTTTGATATATAATTCATGATTATCTATAGGCACTGTACCTCCTAAGTTAAAATAAGAATGATTGGTTACGTTTAATATGGTGGTAGCATCTGTAATTGCTGTATGCGTTATTTTTAAGGTATTATCTTCGGTTAGTTTATATGCAACCTCTATTTTAACGTTTCCTGGATATCCTTCTTCCATATCCTTACTAACATAAGAGAGTTTTATATAAGATTCGTCGCCATTAACAAGCTCATCTACAGTCCAGATACGTTGGTCAAAACCCATACGCCCCCCATGTAAATGTACTCCATCTTCATTATAAAGAGTATACGATGTTTCATCCAATGCAAATTCACCATTAGAAATTCTTCCAGCATAAGCCCCAATACAAGCACCTATATAAAGCGGGTTGTTTCGATAATCTTCAGGGTTTGGATATCCTATAACAATGTTTACAGGTTTATTATCTTTATCAAAAACAAAAAGCTTTTGAATAATAGCTCCATAATTAAGTACAGTAAGTGATATTCCTGATTTGTTTTGTATTGTAAATGATTGTATTTCTGGCAAATTCATCGGCCTAAAATACTAAAAAGCTCAAAATGATTCTCATTTTATAAAATCTTTTATCAATAAGAAATCAATTTCGTAATCATTCATAAATTAGAATATTGATACCAGCACATATTAAAAATAGAAAAGGTGTAAGGAGTTTTGCAGATTTAGATCCAGAAGTAATAGAATACCTTAATAATGGAATTATAGAAACTGCTAATTTAATGGAATGGCTAGCTGCAGATCAATTAGCAATTTTAAAAGTAGTTTTAAAAGAATTAAAAAAAGAACAGTGGTACGATACTTTTTATGAAGCAGTAAATGCGCAAAAAAAGCCTACTGCAAATTCTAATACACGTGTTATTGGACAAACCTTTGCACAACTTACAAATGATATCGAAATTTTAGATTATATAGCAACACATGTTTCAGATATCCCTAGATGTTGGGCAGCATTTGCTCATATATTGGTTGAAACATCAGATACATCAATATTGCTTAAAAAAATAAAACCTTTTGCTGCCGATCTCCATTTTGGAGTACGAGAGGTCGCTATTTTTGCTACAAAAGACCTGCTGATAGAAGATTTGGATACTTCAATTTTGATTCTTTCAGAATGGACATCAAGTCTAGATGAAAATATACGTCGTTTTGCTGGAGAAGCTCTCAGACCTTTAGGTGTTTGGGTAAAAAAAATAGCAGCACTTCAGAAATTTCCAGAAAAGGGCTTATCTATTATAGAGCCTTTAAAATCTGATTCTTCAAAATACGTGAGAGATACGGTTGGGAATTGGTTAAATGATGCCAGTAAATCACAACCAGAATGGGTAACTGCGCTATGTAAAGAATGGGAGAAAGCTTCACCAACTAAAGAAACAAACTACATTATAAAAAAAGCAATGCGCACGATAAAAAAAAATAATTAAAAAAATTGCAACACTTGTTTTTTTGTATCGTCTTTAAAAATGATTAGCAACTGTAACCAACTAGAAACTAGCCGGCATGTTTCAAATTGAATTGATTGAGAAATGCATAAAAAATGAGCGAAGCGCGCAATTAAAGCTTTATAAGCAATATTGTGATGGGATGTATTATGTGGCGATGCGATTTTTAAAAAATACGGAAGATGCTGAAGATGTTGTTCAAGAAGCATTCATTAAAGCATTTCAAAAAATGCATCAATACAAAGCAGAAGTCACCTTTGGAGCTTGGTTAAAAAAAATTGTTATAAACAAATGCATTGACTTTTTAAAAGTGAAAAAAGAACATTATCTAGCATTAGATGAAGGTTATATGCATGTGACAGAAGATGATGATTGGGAGATTGAAGATACTATAGATATGGATGAAATTAAGTATGCTATAGAATGCTTACCAGAAAAATATAAGTATGTAACGATGTTATATTTGATGGAAGGCTATGATCATGGTGAGATTTCTGAAATATTAAAAATTTCTGAGACAGCATCCAGAACACAATTAATGAGAGCCAAGAAAAAATTAAAAGAATCATTGAAAAGTAAACAGTATGGGACAAGATCTTAAAAAGCTTTTTAAAAATGAAAAACCTTCTTCTTTAAAAATGAGGGAAGGGCATGAAGCTCGTTTTCTTGAAAAACTAGAAAAAGAACTTCCCAAGACGAAAAAAAACACTTTCTTTTTTATGAAGATAGCAGCAGCAGCTATTGTGTTAATTGTCTCTGGATTTTTTGTATATACATTTTTAAATAAAGGAGCTATTACAACAAATGATCCAAGTATTGTTACAATAACTGTAAAAGAAGAAGATAAGCCTAATCAAATTACGTTAGGAAATATTTCTCCAGAGTTAAAAAAAGTAGAAGATTATTATATAGCAAATATCAATTTGGAACTTTCTCAAATTGAAATCACAGAAGAGAATAAACAACTCTTAGATGGTTATATGCAGCGTCTTAACGAATTAAATGATGAATACAATACATTAGGGGTAGAGTTAAATCAAGTAGGGCCTAACGAACAAAATATTACATCGCTAATCAATAATTTACAAATACGGTTACAATTGCTATATCGATTAAAAGATAAATTAAAAGAATTAAAAGAAACTCAAAATGAAACAATTACTAAAAATCAAATTTAAATGGATTTTTGCCTTTTTATTAGCAATTACTATAAACGTATCTGGGCAAAAACAAACCAAAAAGAAGACAGAGACTTTTTCTGTAAATAAAGATGTTACAATAGATATCAATACAAGCTATACAGACATTGTTTTTCAAACCTGGGATAAAAATACAGTTTCGGTTGAAGCAATTATGGAAATTGAAGACGCGAGTAAAGAAGATGCCAATACTTATTTTGAAAAATGGGACTTTAAGGCAACTGGCGATAAATCAAGAATATCAATTAGATCTAAATCTGGCGGAAATTTTATTTTTGATGGCGGAAATGTTGTATTCTCAGACCTTGATCTTGATTTTGATTTTGATTTTGTGATGCCAGAATTTATCATTCCTGATATTGATCTATCAGAGCTAACGCCATTTATTGTTGATATTCCAGAAATACCAGCATTAGCACTACATGGTTTTAATTCTATAGATTTTGATTATGAAGCCTATAAAAAAGATGGAGATAAGTATTTAAAAGAATGGAAGAAGAAGTTTAACAAAGAATTTGATGGAAACTTCAAAAAAGAATTGGAGGCCTGGAAAAAAGAGATGAAAGAATGGAAAGAGGAACATAAAGAGCTTTTTGAAGAGCATAGGGAAAATCAAAAAAAACAGGCATATAGAATAAAAAAAGAACATAGAAAGCAACTTGATGAGGTAAGAAAGAAAGCAGATGAGATACGAAAACAAGTTCAGGAAGCGGTTAAAGAAGAAAAATCTAATTACGATTATAAATTTATTATAGATGATGATGACAAAAACTTAAAAGTAAAAAAGACCATCATTATTAAAATGCCAAAAGATGCTAAGCTTAAAATGAATGTGCGTCATGGAGAAGTAAAATTATCTGCAAACTATAAAAACATTAAAGCAACCTTGTCTCACACAAGGTTGCTTGCTCAAACTATAGATGGAAAAGAAACTTCTATAGAAGCTTCGTATTCTCCTATTGAAATTGAACATTGGAATTATGGGCAATTAAAAGTAAATTATGTAAATGATGTGCATTTAAAAAATGTAAAGAGTTTAAAGTTAACCTCAAACTCTTCAGATGTGTATATAGGAACTATAATAGATAATAGTATTATCAATGGATCTTTTGGAAATTTAGAAATTAAAAAAGTAGCCGATAGTTTTTCATCATTAGATATAGGTTTAGAAAATACAGATGTTGTATTAGTGCTTCCAAAAAGTACATTCGATATTTATTACAACGGATCTAACTCAGGAGTAAAATACCCAGAGTGGCTTACGGTGAAAGTAACTAAAAACTATGCTAATAAACTTGTAAAAGGATATAATAAGGAAAAAAACTCAGATAGGTCTATTACCATAAATGCAAAATATAGTGATGTTGTTATGCAATAATTTTACGTTGCTATTTTGTTAATCTTCTAACACAAGAGTTCCAAAGATATTAGCATCTATCCATCCTTGATTTTTATCTTCACCAGGCACATATACAGAGCCAATAAAGTTTTCACGCTCTTTGCTTGCATCATTATCACAATATGCTAAAGCAAAGCCAATGCTTTTTCCAGAAATTAATTTTTTAGCTGCATTTACTTTTCCATCTACGTAATCATCTCCGTATATTTTTATAGATAATTCCCATAGCGTAGAAGTACCCGTGACAGTTCTTTTAGAAATAACATGATCATTATATAAATGAGGCTTTTCATCGGGCCCTAAATCTACTACATTACCATCCATAGCAACATGATATGCAAAAGCATTATGAGTAAACTGATGATTTCCTCCTGAATTATCTTCGTCTACAAAAACTTCTACACAATCATCATCCCACCATAATTCTAAAGGATCTTCATATTGATCAAACAATATATCGTCTTCTATTTTTACTAATAGATACAGTGCTTCTTCAGACCAGGTTGCTTTATAAAAACCTGTAAAATCATCTGATGAATATGCTTCTCCTAACCAATTTTGATCGAGGGGTAACCAGCTACTTTTTTGCCAGCAGATGTCATTAGCAACTCCATCAATTACAGGAGGAGTTAATGCTTTTTTTATGGAAATAAGTTGATGATTCTCCTTTTCTGATTGCTTGCAACTGTTGAGAGTACAGAAAATTAAAAATAGAAATAAGATATGTTTCATAGTGTTTGCATAAGAAAGATTTAAAGATATAAAATATGCTGAAACAAAATGATATCTACAAAATAGATTTAAACAAGGGTTAATTTTTTAAGAATGGCCCCAGCTTTTTTCGTCTTCTTTACTATTAGGCGAAAGTCCTAATATATCTCCTTCTGTGGTAACACCTAACCCTAAAACAGTCCTGTTGGCATAATTGAAATAACTAATTACTTGATTGATTTCTAATAGTTCTCCATCATTATAACCTTTGTCTTTTAGGTTTTTTATATCATTCTCTATCATTGAAGAAGGTGTGAGTGTTAATTTTTTAGCGTATTCAAAAACTAATAATTCCTTCTCAGAAAATGAAGTATTTAAAGAGTCATTCTCTATACTATTTTTAATGGTAATAGCTCTTTTATTATCATTTAAAAATCGCTTCATTCCTTCGTAATGATGCAAATAGCAATATTGGCAATCATTAAGATAACTTACATAGGTGCCTAAGGCTTCTAAAAACCAATTCGAAAAGGTATTAGAAGCATGATGAAGAATATTTTTATAGACATGCATATGCCCTTCTAGTGTATTTGGACGTAAACTATGTACTAATAAAATATTATCTATATAATCATCAGGACCTTTTATACGATCGTAAATACGTTTTAATTTACCCGTAGCTTCAGCATAAGAAACTCTTTTAATCCAGCTCATATTTTATTTTAACGAAAACAAAATTAATGAGATTCTTTTAGCAATTCTGGATATTTACTTTGAAATCTTCGCAATCTAGGTACAGATACGTTTCTTATGTAGGGATTGTTAGGATGTTTTCTTTCAAAATCTTGATGATAGTCTTCAGCATCATAAAATATGGTAAATGCTTTGATTTCTGTAACAATAGGCTTAGTAAATATTTTTTCTTTCTCTAGCAATTCATAATATCTAATAATAGCTCCTCTTTCTTTTTCGTTTTTATAAAAGATGATAGATCTGTATTGTGGCCCTCTGTCTGGCCCTTGTCTATTTAAAGTAGTAGGATCATGCGATGCAAAGAATACACGAACTAGAGTTTCATGACTTACTACTTTTGGATCGTAATAAACCTCTACAGCTTCTGCATGATCTGTAAGTCCACGACCTATTTGTTCATATGTAGGGTTTTCTTTTACTCCTCCAGAATATCCAGATATCACTTCTTTTACTCCTTTCACACTTTCAAATATCGCTTCAACACACCAAAAGCATCCACTTGCAAAATAAGCAGTTTCAAATTTAGAAAGATCTTGTTGGGTATATGTAACCTCAGGTTTTTCACTAACAGATGTAGATGATATCTTTTTATCTGAAGCATGCGATGTATTAGTTTGGCAGCTTACCATAAATAAAACTAATAATATAAACTGAGTACTTGTTTTAAGAAAATTCATGATGTCAAAATTTTGGATTGGTCAGTCGAATATTAACGAATTCCTTACGCTTATCTTGCCTAAAAAGTGTTAAGATTTTAATAGAGATAAGGAGGGGGCAAAAATATTTTAATAAAAATACTATTGTTTTATTAATTATTCATATGTAATCCCCATTTTTTTAAGGCCATTGGTACTGATACATATGAATTTGTTGCATGATTTTCATGGGGAGTATAGGTTGAGTGCCAATTAAACCCTCTGAGGAAATTTCTTTTTAAAACTGTTTCCATAGCAGAAAATCCTGCCTTCATTTTTTCATTTTCTTCAGAACCAATTGACAAAAACAAAAAAGAATCTAATGTGTCTTTTTTTAGAAAAAACGGTTTTCGCTTGTGCTATAATTTTTTGATTCTCTCTCCAAAAAGCAGGACTGTAAGAGAAATGAGCATCAAAAAGAGTAGGTTTTTCTAATAAAGAATACATGACTAATAACCCTCCTCTAGAATTTCCGCTAAACATAGTATACCCATTTGTTCTATAATTTGCATTCATATAAAGCATCAGTTCTTTTTCTATAAAAGCTAATAATTTATTTCCATTTCCCATTTTACTATTTGGATCATCTAGATCAATTTTCATAGTAGGAGGGGTTAAATCTCGGGAACGATTTCCATTAGTATTAGGAATTCCAACGGTAATAAATTCTGGAGTTATCCCAGCAGCTGATAATACATCACTTTTATAAGCTGTATGATCATCTTGTGAAGTACCATCTAAAACATACATAACAGGATATTTTTTAGAAGTAGTATGATCATAACTTCTAGATAAATGTACAATTACTCGTCTTTTTTCATTTAATATATCGGAATATATTTTTGAATATATGGCTTCCTCATTACCTCTATTTTGTAAATATTCAAATAAAAATAGAGCACCAATAAAACTAATAATCATAGTTAGTATTAGTGTTATTACTATTTTCTTCATTTTTAAATAGTTTTAAATTATAAATGAAAAACGGACATTATTAAATACTAAGTACCTGTTTTATGATTGATAAATAATAATTTATATTGATTATTCTAACTTTTTAGTCATTGTGAAGCCTGTAAATAAACCAATACCAGCCATCAAGAAAATGGTTCCTGGAAATGCAATTTCCTCTTCTACATTAAAATTATAATGTAATAACCCGCCCATGAAAACCCCAACACCAATACCCATTAGTAAAAGTGCTAGATTTAAAACAACAACTTTCCATATGGGAGCTGTAAATGTTTTTTTCTTACTAAAAAAAATAGAAGCATCGGCACCTTTTTCTATAAGTGCTATACGTTCTTTATTTCTTGTTGAGTATCTTAGATAGGCAATTCCAAATATTACCATAAAAAGTGCGATGAATACGATTCCTTCTGAATGCATAATGTATTGAGTTTAAAAGTTAATTTTTTTGTTACGCCAGTATGACCTTAAAAAGAATGTCTTGGTTACAAAAAACAGCATATTTATTTTTTTAGTAAAAAAGTGTAACCAATTGTTTGATTTTATAGTCAAATCAAAATAATGACTAACCAGCCTGACCATTATTATATAGAAAAAACCTTAAATGGAGATGTAAATGCTTTTTCATATTTAGTGAAAAAGTATGAAAGAATGGTATTTACTATCGCAGTTAAGATGATGCAAAGTAGAGAAGAGGCTGAAGATGTGGCACAAGAAGCTTTTATTAAAAGCTTTAAATCATTAAAAAGATTTAAAGGAGATGCTAAATTTTCGACCTGGTTGTATAGAATTAGTTATAACCACTGTTTAGATAAACTAAAAGAACGAAAACGTCATTTTCACTCAGAAGATATTGATGTGATACAAGAAAAAGATTTGAATTTTGAAACAGATATATTATATACTATTGAGAGAAAAGAACGCAAAGAGATTATTGATAATGCATTAAAGAAGTTGACAGATGAAGAACAAATAATTATGACACTTTATTATTTTGAAGAATTATCAATAAAAGAAATAAGCAAAATTACAGCGATAAATGCTAATAATATTAAAATAAAACTATACAGAAGCCGTAATAAACTATTATCTTTATTAAAAGATACTGTATTGCACTAAATTTGAAGAATGAAGTTAGAAGAAAATAAATCAGATGATTTTTTAAAAGAAGTGTTCAAAGAACAAGGTTTAGAGCAACCATCTACTTCTTTTTTAGATGGTGTAATGGATGCTGTGGCATTGCAAAATAAACGCTCGCATCAACCTTTAATATCGAAAAAAGGGTGGATAGGTGTAGTTGTAATGCTTGTTGTTTTAATTGCGATGTCTTTTTTTAGTACAACTAATACCTCTTATTTAAAAGCTATTTCTTTCTCTAAAATAGAGATTCCAAAATTTCAAATCCCTACTTTTAATATTTCATTTGCAGATAGCTTAGGGATTTCTAATGGAGTGTCTCTTGGCATCGTTTTAGCAATTTCACTCTTAATGGTTCAATTGTATTTTTTGAAAAATCGATATACCAGAAGTATTGAAGATAATTAGTAGCTATTAATTTTAGAATGAAAAAAAACAGACTAGCAGCAGTCCTTCAAAAGAACGCTTCAAAAACTTTTCAAATACTAGATACAAGCATTTCAATAGAAAAATACCTGCCAATAGATTTCTCCGTTCAAAATAAAGAGTTGGCAAAAGTTGACTTGTCAAACCCCTATGAAACAGAGCATTTTATAAATAATTATTTAAAAAAGAAAAATTGCCTAGTTGCCTATGGTGGATATAATGAAGAACGAAACTTATATAAAAGTAGTACTATTTTTAGTTCGACAACAAGTGATGCACGTTCTATTCATTTAGGCATTGATTTTTGGGTAAAAGCAGGAACCAGTGTTAGAAGCCCCTTATCAGGAAAAATACACAGTTTTAAAAATAATACTACCAAAGGTGATTATGGGCCCACAATTATTTTAGAACACACTATTGATGATGAGGCTTTTTATACGCTATATGGCCATCTCTCTGCAACCTCATTAAATGAATTGTATATTGGTAAAGAAATTAAAAAAGGAGAACAAATAGCGTGCTTAGGAGTGCCTGAAGAAAATGTAAACTATGCACCTCATTTACATTTTCAAATTATTAAAGATTTACAAGGCAAAATAGGGGATTATCCAGGAGTGTGTACTAAAAAAGAAAGAGCGATTTATTTAGAAAACTGCCCTGATCCTAATTTATTATTACATTTTAAATAATTACTCGTTAGGAATACAAATAGTATTTCCAAAAAACAATGCATTTAAAAACAATTGGGAGAAAAAAAGAGGCAATTCTTGTTTCCTTGAACTACCTCTTTGTCTATTAATCAAATAGTGCTATTCTTTAATTTAAAGATCTAGGAGTTCTAATAAGTAGGAATTGTTGTAATAACTGTTCATTATAAGAGGTTAGGGAGTATGCCTCCTAAATTCATTGCAAATATAAAGCGAATTATTACATCTCGTAACATTTACGAAACAAAATAATAATATTTTTCTAAATTTAGATAATAACTGATGGTATGTATTACTTCACATCCATCTTAAACCTTTAATCCTGCATAAATATTAAAAAGGTTATTTCGGATATTTCTGTATAAGTTGAGCAATTCGTTTTTCAATCTCATCACTTGGAGAAGGAGTAGATTCCAATATTTGTGTAAAATCTTTTAAAAAATTGTTTAAATATATAAATTGGTCATAGGATTTTGTATCTGCAATACTGAAAGTCCATTTTTCATTTTCTTGTGTCAATAAATACCTCAAAAGATATGAAGGAGCTTCAGGAATTTTAAATTCTTTAGTTGTATCATCATAAACTCCTGAAGAAGCTGTTTCTTCAATATTTGGAATAAATTCTAAGAAAAGCATATCTTGTAGATACTTAATTAAATCGGGGTTTTTAATCCCTTTGATCTTTTCTTTATTTTTTTCGCCAAAGCTTTTGTAAGCAGAAGATTGAGAAAATATAATCAATTCTGCTAAAGCATTTATACTTTCTGGAGAAGCAGATTTTTCTTTAGTAATATACTTACTGAGGTTTTCTATATTATTTTCTTCAATTGCTTTGTGAACTTCATTAAATAATTCTTTTGGATTATTTTGAGAAAAAACGACTTGACTTAAAACCAATAAAAATGCTAGTATTACAGTTAGTTTACTCATTATTTTATACGTTATATTAATTAAAAACCTACAGTTTGTTTTTATATTATTTATAAATAACCATTAAATTAATCTTCTACTAATACCCATTCTCCTTTACTAATAAGAGGTTCTGCTTGTTTATATTTTAAAGTTTTATTTTCACCACTCATAACATTTTTAATGGTAACTCTGTCATTTCTTCCAATTTTTGGACGTTCTCTTACTATCGTTTCAGTAACATTAGGTCGTTGTTGCGTTTGTTGTCCAACAGCTCTGCTTTTTGCAGCCAATTCATCGCTATTTAATACTTCTTCTTTTGATGTTTGTAAATTTTCTTTTGACCTTCGAGACTGTGCTTCTTGGATATTCTCGGTACTTTGCGTAGGTATTTCTCCTTTAAACAAAAAGGAAATAACTTCTTTATTAACCTTATCAATCATCGCTCTAAACAATTCAAAAGCTTCAAACTTATAGATTAATAATGGATCTTTTTGTTCGTGAACTGCTAATTGAACAGATTGCTTTAATTCATCCATTTTTCGCAAATGTGTTTTCCAAGAATCATCAATAATTGCTAAACTGATGTTCTTTTCAAAATCTGTCACTAGTTTTTTACCATTACTTTCGTAAGCTTCTTTTAAATTGGTAACTACATTAAGTGTTTTTAAACCATCTGTAAAAGGAACCTGAATCCTTTCAAAACGATCTCCTTGATTTTCATAAACACTTTTTATAAATGGAAATGCATTTTCAGCACTTTTTTCTATTTTATTATTATAGTGATCATAGATAGTACTGTATAATCTTGATGCAATTTCTTGTACAGATAAACTTTTAAATTCATCTTCTGAAACTGGAGAAGGAATGGCAAAGTATTTAATGAGTTCAAACTCAAAGTTTTTATAATCATTGGCTCCTTTATTTGTTTCAGCAATTACTTCGCAGGTATCATATATCATGTTTGCAATATCTACCTTAAGACGTTCTCCTTGTAATGCATGTTTTCTACGTTTGTAAACTACTTCACGTTGTGCATTCATTACATCATCATATTCCAATAATCGTTTTCTAACACCAAAATTGTTTTCCTCTACTTTTTTCTGTGCACGTTCAATAGATTTTGTCATCATAGAATGCTGGATAACTTCTCCTTCTTTTAATCCCATTCTATCCATCATTTTTGCAACCCTGTCTGATCCAAAAAGACGCATTAAATTATCTTCTAATGAAACATAAAACTGAGAACTTCCAGGATCTCCCTGTCTACCAGCTCTACCTCTTAATTGTCTATCTACACGACGAGAATCATGACGTTCTGTACCAATAATGGCAAGACCTCCTGCACCTTTAACGTCATCTGTTAATTTGATATCAGTCCCTCTACCAGCCATGTTAGTAGCAATAGTAACTACTCCTGCATTACCAGCTTCGGCAACAATATCGGCTTCTTTTTTATGCAATTTTGCATTTAATACATTATGAGGTACTTTTCTCAATGTTAACATTCTTCCTAAAAGCTCTGATATCTCTACAGAAGTCGTTCCTATAAGGATAGGTCTTCCAGCCTTTGAAAGTTCGGTCACTTCATCAATAACCGCATTGTATTTTTCTCGTTTAGTTTTATAAATAAGATCTTGTTTGTCATTTCTTGCAATAGGACGGTTGGTTGGAATTTCCATAACATCCATTTTATAGATTTCCCAAAACTCCCCAGCTTCTGTAATAGCAGTACCTGTCATTCCAGAAAGCTTTCGATACATTCTAAAATAGTTTTGCAATGTTACCGTTGCAAAAGTTTGTGTAGCATCTTCAATTTTTACATTTTCTTTTGCTTCTATAGCTTGATGTAACCCGTCTGAATAACGACGCCCATCCATAATACGCCCAGTTTGCTCATCTACAATCATCACCTTATTATCCATAACCACATATTCTGTGTCTTTTTCAAATAATGTATATGCTTTTAGCAATTGATTCATAGTATGAATACGCTCACTTTTAATACTAAACTCTTTGAAAAGTTCTTCTTTTAGTGGTGCTTCTTCTTCAATCGGCAAGCCTTTGTTTTCTATTTGTGCAATTTCAATACCAATATCTGGCATCACAAAGAAATCCGGATCTGCATCTCCAGAGAGGTATTCTACCCCTTTATCTGTAAGGTCAATTTGATTATTTTTTTCTTCAATTACAAACAAGAGTTCTTCATCTACTTTATGCATTTCTCTATTGTTGTCTTGCATGTAGAAGTTTTCTGTTTTTTGAAGTAATTGCTTTACACCTTCTTCACTTAAAAACTTAATTAAGGCTTTGTTTTTAGGCAATCCTCTTTGAACTCTCAACAGTAAAAAACCTCCCTCTTTAGTATCTCCGCTTTTAATTAATTTCTTAGCTTCTGCCAATACACCTGTTAAATACTGGCGTTGTTTGGTTACAATGTCTGCAATTTTAGGTTTTAATTCTGTAAACTCATGTACATCACCTTGAGGCACAGGTCCAGAAATTATCAAAGGTGTTCTTGCATCATCTACCAATACAGAATCGACCTCATCTACAATGGCATAGTTATGTGGTTTTTGAACAAGATCTTTTGGCGTGTGCGCCATATTATCTCTTAAATAATCGAAACCGAACTCATTATTAGTACCGTACGTAATATCTGCCTCATATGCTTTTCTACGAGCATCAGAATTTGGCTGATGATTATCAATACAATCAATACTTAATCCATGAAATTGGAATAAAGGCCCCATCCAGGCGCAGTCACGTTTTGCTAGATAATCATTTACAGTTACCAGATGTACTCCATTACCCGTAAGTGCATTTAAATAAACAGGCAAGGTAGCAACAAGTGTTTTTCCTTCACCCGTTTGCATTTCTGCAATCTTTCCTTTGTGCAATGCAATACCACCAATAAGCTGAACATCATAATGAATCATGTCCCAGGTTACTTCTTTACCAGCAGCATCCCATGAGTTTTTCCAGATAGCCTGGTCGTTATCTAAACTAACAAAATCATTAGCTCCAGAGAGCTCTCTATCATAAGCACTTGCAGTTACTGTGATGGTCTTATTTTGAGCAAAACGTTTTGCAGTCTCTTTAACAACTGCAAATGCTTCAGGAAGAATATCTTCTAAAACTTTTTCAACAGCTTCGTATGCTTGATCATTTAAAGTGTCAATTTGTGTATAGATGTCTTCTTTTCTATCAATATCACCAGAGGTATCTGCTTCTTCTCTTAATTTTGTAATGTCTTTTTCAAAAGAACTTCTTCCTTCTTGTATGGCATTCTTAAAAGCTTCTGTTTTTGCACGTAACTCATCATTTGATAATTGTGCTATGCTCTCTTCGTGTGATTTTATTTTGTTTACTAAAGGCTGTAGTTCTTTAATATCTTTCTTCGCTTTATCTCCTACAAATGCCTTTAATACCGAATTTATTAAACTCATGATTGTTCTATAATTAATTGTTTCAAAATTAAACAAAAAAAAAGCCTCTTACGAGACTTTTCCTTTTTTAAAAATGTTAACGATTGTTAATATTCATCTTCGTTCCAGAGGTAGTCGTCCTCTGTTGGATAATCTGGCCAAATTTCCTCTATTGATTCATAAATCTCTCCTTCATCTTCCATAGATTGCAGGTTTTCCACAACTTCAAGAGGGGCTCCTGTTCTAATAGCATAATCGATTAATTCGTCTTTCGTTGCTGGCCAAGGCGCATCACTTAAATAAGATGCTAATTCTAATGTCCAATACATGTGCTATTCGATTTAAATTTTTTGCAAAAATAATTTTTTAAACGAATAAATCAAGGAAATAGTGTTTTATTTATGCATAATTTTTATGAACGTAAATTATTTGCGAAATAAAATGACTACTAAGTAAACAAAACAATTAAAAGAAAAAAACCTTTTAATAGCTTGTTATTTACCCTTTTGAGGTATCCATTTGATTTCTTCTGCTTTCAGATCATAAGACAACTTTCGTGCCAATACAAATAGATAATCAGAAAGCCTGTTTAGATATTGTAAAACACGTTCGTCAAAGGGTTCATTCTCATAGAGCTCAGTGGCTAAACGCTCTGCCCTTCTACAAACACAACGAGTAATATGACAAAATGACACAGATTGATGCCCTCCAGGTAAAACAAAATGTGTCATGGGAGCAAGAGTATCATTCATAGTATCCATCTCTTTTTCCAATAATTCAATATCTTCAGTAGTAACTTTTGGGATGTTAAGCCGTTCCTTCCCGCTTTTTAAAATTAATTTTTCAGGATCTGTAGCTAGAATAGCTCCTAATGTAAATAATCGATCTTGAATATAAATTAAAGTATCTTTTGTATTAGTATCAATAGGTTGATCTCTAATGAGACCTATCCATGAATTTAATTCATCAACAGTGCCATAACTATCGATACGAATATGATGTTTGGCAACCCTAGTGCCTCCAAATAAGGCAGTGGTACCTTTATCTCCTGTTTTAGTATATATTTTCACTTAGTTCTTTTTCTTTTTTTTATCAAAATAATTTTTTCCAAAACTTTGCCTTTTTCTACTTCTTAATTTCCCTATATTTCGTTTATGATTGTACAGGGTGAAATAAAAAAGTATTCCTATGGCTACTATAATTATAATCCAACGTATCATATCTAAAATTTAAATAAAACCCTTATTATAAAAGGCAGTAAAGCCTTGAATTAGTTCTATAACTGTTTATTAACTTATTAAATTAAAACCGAATAACAAAATCTTCTTTCTCCTGTTCTTTTCTAAAAAATACAAAACCCCAATTGAAAGTATCAATAGTAACTCTAACTTCAGGATGTTTTTTAATCATTTCCCAAGCCTGTTCCATACCAATTGACCAATGAATATCATCAAAGATAAAAAGACTATCTGTATGTTTGTATTTTAATAACTCATTAAAATAATGAATAGTAGCCTCTTTTTGATGATTCCCATCGATGTATACTAAATCAATTTTTTGTAGTGAAAGTGATGTTAATGCTTTATCAAAAGTAGTATTGATCAAATCAATAGTATTGCATTCAAATACTTTGAAAGAGTTTAATGCAACTGCTGCAGTTTCAGAACAGCCTTCTATGCTTGTTATATGAGTATCATTATTTTCAAAAGCCATAGCAGTGGTTCCTATGCCAAGAGAAGTACCTAGTTCTAGTGCTGTTTTAATCTGTAAATACGGGATGAGCCTATTTAAAAGTTTTGCTCTTTTTGAAGATACTCCTGCTTTTTTTGCAATAGCAGCTATTTTTCTTTTATTAGATTTAAAAACTCTAGATCCTGCTCCAAAATCTGAGATAGTAATATGTTCTTGATTGTTTATTAAATGACTTCGGTATTTTTTTAAGAGTGCATAAGCACTTCTTTTTTGTGTGTCATAAAAGCACTTGGTAATTAAATTATAGACAAAAGGAGAGTGTATCCCATGTTGATTGGTAGATCTATACAGGAATAAAAAATATGCTTTTACATGATACCACATTAGCTTTCCATTTTATCTGATAATTCAAACCAACGTTCTGTTTTTTCTTCAATTGTTACTATAATCTCTTGAAGTTTTTTAGATTGTTGTTCTATAGCCTCAGTATCGAGCTCTTGATTTGCAAACAAGCCTTCAATAGCTATTTTATCATTCTCTAATTGCTTAATTTCTCTTTCAAGTTTATTGTATTCTTTTTGTTCATTAAAAGATAGCTTATTGCCTTTGTTTTTAGATTTCCAGTTTGAAGCATTTACGTTCTCTGTTTTTTCTTTTTTTTCAGGAACGATACTATCTTCATAAATCCTGAAATCTGAATAGTTTCCAGGAAAATCTTCAATAATTGCATTGCCTCTAAAAACAAATAGGTGATCTACTATTTTATCCATGAAATATCGGTCATGCGATACTACAATTAAACAGCCAGGGAAATCTAAAAGAAAACTTTCAAGCACATTAAGCGTAATAATATCCAAATCATTTGTAGGTTCGTCTAACATTAGAAAGTTTGGATTTTGAATGAGTACAGTGCATAAGTAAAGCCTTTTTTGCTCACCTCCACTAAGTTTTTCAACGTAATCGTATTGTTTTTTTCTATCAAATAAGAAACGCTCTAAAAGTTGAGAAGCCGATATTTGCCTACCTTTTGTTAAAGGAATGTACTCGCCAAACTCTTTGATAACTTCAATAACTTTTTGGCCAGGTTTAATTTTAATTCCACTTTGTGTATAGTATCCAAACTTAATGGTATCTCCAACAACTACTTTCCCAGTATCTGGTGTAATAGACTGCATTATTAAATTCAGGAAGGTAGATTTACCTGATCCGTTTTTTCCTATAATACCAATACGTTCTCCCTTTTTAAAATTGTAATTAAAGGCGTTTAATATTTTTTTGTTTTTAAATGATTTAGAAACATTGTGAAGTTCTAATATTTTACTTCCCAAACGTTTCATGTTAATTTCAAGTTGTACTTGGTGTTCGTTTCTACGCTGATGCGCTTTTTCTTTAATAGTGTAAAAATCGTCAATTCTACTTTTTGATTTTGTAGTTCTGGCCTTGGGTTGTCTTCGCATCCAATCCAATTCTTTTACATACAAATTCTTGGCCTTATCTACGGCTGCTTTTTGAGCTTTGACTCTAGCTTCTTTTTTTTCTAAGTAGTATGAATAATTACCTTTGTATGTATATAACACTCCATCTTCTAATTCTATTATTTCATTGCAAACTCTTTCCAGAAAAAAACGATCATGAGTAACCATAAATAAACTGATGTTTTCCTTTGTGAAATAATTTTCCAACCATTCTATCATTTCCAGATCCAGATGGTTGGTGGGTTCATCTAGAATTAGTAAATCGGGTTTATTTATTAAAATGCTGGCAAGTGCCAATCTCTTTTTTTGACCTCCAGATAAAGAAACAACTTTTAGAGAAAGATCCTCTAATTTTAATTTAAAGAGTATTTGTTTATATAGAGTTTCAAAATCCCAAGCATTGTGTATCTCCATTTGTTCAAACGCATTTTGATAAACTTCTTCATTTTCAGGATTCTTTAATGCATTCTCATATGCTTGTATGACTTTTAAAATCCTATTTTCAGATGCAAAAATAGTTTCTTCAATAGACAGTTTAGGATTTAAATCTGGTTCTTGAGATAGAAAAGCCATATGTAACCCATTTCGCATAACAACTTGTCCTTGATCGGGCTCATCTTTCCCATTTATAATATTTAATAAAGAAGTTTTTCCAGTACCATTTTTAGCAACAAATGCAATTTTTTGATCTTTATTAATACCAAAGGAAATATCAGAGAACAATACACGCTCTCCATATGATTTTGATATGTTTTCTACAGATAGGAAATTCACAAATTCAGTTTTTTGCAAAGTAACATAAATTGAAGAGATAATAAAGGTGCTAAATTTTATTATTGAAGCTGAAAACTTATATTTGCTAATAAAGTTATAAACCATGCGCTTGAAACAACTGTTTATCTTCTCGTTTCTTATTTTATTTCTTCTACTTCAATCATGTATTTCTGGAAAACAATTAATTTATTTACAGGAAGATGGAAATGAAATTACAGGAGATTCTACTACAATAACAGCGCTTTCAAAACCATATAAAGTTCAAGTAAACGATATTCTATATATTGATATTAAAGCATCAGATCCAGAATTGGTTGCTATATTTAATACTACAGATAACACAGAAGGTAATAGTATAATAACAAGCCCAGGAGGTCTTTATTTTCAAGGATATACGGTAGATGTGCATGGAAATATAAGGATGCCTATATTGGGAGAGATCAATGTTTTAGGATATACAACAAATGATATTAGGGTAGCTGTTGAAGAGAAACTTTTGAGCGAGTATTTAAAACCTTCTACCAATTTATTTGTTATTGTAAAATTAGCAGGATTAAATTACAGTGTTATTGGAGAGGTGACAAACCCTGGTCAAAATGTTTTATTTCAAGAACAAGCAACCATACTTGAAGCGATTGCAAATGCAGGAGATATTTTGATAACAGGAGATCGAAAAGACGTCATTGTAATTAGGCAGTATCCTGATGGTAAAAAAATACATCATGTAGATTTAACGAATAAGAAGTTGTTAACTTCTCCATATTTTTATGTACTTCCTAATGATCAGATTTATGTAAAACCGTTAAAACAAAAATCTTTAGGTACAGGTACTACAGGTTTGCAAACCTTTACCACATTACTTTCTATAGTATCTATTGTCACTAGTACTGTTTTATTAATCCGAAATCTTTAAATTGTATATATGCTAGAAGAAGAAATAGATATAAAAGATATACAAAGTACTTTTGATATTAAAGGATTCTTTTTTCGAATACTTCGTTATTGGTATGTTATAGTAATTTCTATTTTAGTGGCCTGTGGTATTACATATTATATTAATTTAAGGGCAGAAAAATTATATAAATTAGATACTTTAATTACGATAAAAGAAGAGCAAAATCCTTTTTTTACAAGTACTTTAAACCTAACTTTTAATTGGGGAGGTGCTAGTGATAAAGTAGAAACTATACGCAGTATATTAGGTTCTAGATCTCATAATGAAGAAGTGGTTCGTTTGTTGCAAACCTATATTCATTATATGGAAGATGGTCGTTTTCGATTGGAAGAGATTCATAAGAAAGCTCCTTTTGTAATTGACATTAATGAAAAAGAACAACAGTTAATTGATATTCCTCTAAAGATCGTTTTTAAAGATAAGGATACATATACTTTATCATATGCGCATGATAAAGATAATGTGCAGCTTATTAATTATACAAAAAATGAACTACAAGAGGTGGCACTTCCTAATAAATTTAAAGAAGAATATGCCTTAAATACCCCAATCGTTAATGACTTTATCAATTTCACAATGCGGCAACGCGAAGATAAATTGATCCAACCTGGAGCGGTGTATTATGTTAAGTTTACAAAAATTAATGAGGAAATTAATAAATACAGACAAATTTCAATAACAGTAAGAACTAAGGGAACTTCTATGCTTGGATTAAGTTTGGTTGGTAATAACAGGAGTATTCTAGCAGATTATTTAAATGCCACTGTAGATATCTTAAGTATAAAACAATTAGAATTTAAAAACCTTTTTGCAACAAATACTATAGAATTTATAGATAAACAAATTCAAGGAGTTTCAGATTCGTTAAAGCAAGATGAAAATCGTTTAAAAAACTTTCGTCAAGAAAATGAGATATTTGACCTGTCTACAAAAGGAGAATCTATTTTTGAACAAATGGCTGAGTTAGATGTGGAAAAAAATACTGAAGAAATTAAACTAGCATATCTAAATCAACTGGAGAGCTATTTAAATAATAGTACTAATTATTCAGATTTGCCTGCTCCAGCATCATCAGGTTTAGATGACCCTACACTGGTTACCAATGTAGCAGAAATTATTAATTTATCTGTACAGCGTTCTAATTTAGAATCTAAAATAATTAATCCGTCATTGTATCAAGAGATAGACGGGAAGATAGATGCACTTAAAAGTGTATTACTTAGAAGCGTTACTAGTGGAAGAACAAAAAATAATATAGCATTAGAAAATGTAAATCAACGCATTGAAAGATTGCGTTATGAATTTAAAAAACTCCCTTCAGAAGAACAGCAATTATTTAATATAGAAAGAAGGTATAGAGTAAGTGAAGCATCTTACAGTTCATTATTAGAAAAAAGAAATGAAGCAGGTGTGGTAAAAGCAGCGAATGTATCAGATATAAATGTCATTGACCCGGCACAAGATCTAAACCAAGGAGCTATTTATCCTAAAACCCAGCAAAATTATTTGTTAGGTGCTTTTGCAGGATTGTTATTTCCTTTGTTGATATTTCTGGTCTTATCTTTTTTAGATCATAATGTTCATGGACCTAGTGAAATAGAACAATTGTCAACGATACCATTGTTAGGGGTAGTAGGGAGAAGTAAAGGGAAAAATAATTTAGCAGTGTATGATCAACCTAGGTCTGCAATCTCAGAAGCTTTTAGAGCGGTGCGAAGTAGTCTGCAATTTATTTATAGAAGTCAATCTATAGAAGGGAGTAAAACTGTCATGATTACATCTTCTGTAAGTGGAGAGGGTAAGACGTTTTGTTCTATCAATATAGCATCGGTTTTTGCATTGAGTTCTAAAAAAACAGTATTGGTTGGGTTGGATTTAAGAAAGCCAAAGATTTTTGATGATTTTGAAATCAAAAATGAAATAGGAGTTGTTAATTATTTAATTGATCAAAATAGCTTAGATGAGATTGTTCAGAAAACACAATTTGAAAATCTAGATATTATTACCTCTGGACCAATTCCACCAAATCCTGCCGAGTTATTGATAAGTGATAAAATGAAACTATTTATTGATGAATTAAAAAAGAAATATGATTATATCGTGTTAGATACTCCACCTCTTGGTTTGGTGGCAGATGCCATTGAATTGGCAGATTACGCAGATGCTTCTTTATATATAGTTAGACAAAGCAAGACCAAAAAGGGAATGCTTAATTTTATTAATAACAAATACAAGAAGAAGGAAATAAAGAATTTAAGCTTCATATTAAATGATTATCGCCATAAATCTCAATATGGTTATGGAGATAGCTATAGCTACGGCTACGGCTACGGTTACGGCGGTTACGGAAATGGATATCACGACACTGTAAATAAACCTACACTCATAGGAAAGATTAAAAATATTTTCAGGAAAAATACTTAAAACAAACATATGCTTACTAAAAAAGAACTTTTTCTTAAACGTATCTTTGATCTGTTAGGAAGTTTTTTTTTATTAATTTTTATGCTAGTTCCTATTGTATTATTAGCAATGATAGCTGCAATAGTATATAAGGATTCTGGTTTTTATAAACAAGAACGAATAGGTTTTTTAGGTAGAAAATTTCTAATTTATAAGATAAGAACTAAAAAAGGGGATCAATTTAAAAATATAAATGATGATACAAATGGGTATGGTCGTTTTTTGCGAAAAACAAAATTAAATGAGCTACCACAACTTTTCAATGTATTTGGCGGTACTATGAGTTTTGTTGGGCCTAGACCCGATATTTCAGGTTTCGCAGATAAACTAATAGATGACGATAGAATAGTATTAAATATTTTACCAGGAATTACGGGGCCTGCTAGTTTGAAATACAGAAAGGAAGAGGAAATTCTAGCCAAGCAAGAAAACCCAGAAGTGTACAATAAAGAAGTTATTTGGCCAGATAAGGTAGCCATAAATAAAAAGTACATTGAAAATTGGTCTTTTAGAAAAGATCTTATTTATATAATTAAAACCGTTTTCTGAAGTTAATTAATAGTATGAAATGAGCATAAACAAAATTAATTTTTTGCTTACTAACCTAAATAATTAATTTTTTTTGCAAAAGCGTAGCGGTTGATCTAAGTAGAAATTTTTTATTTATTTCATTTCCAATAAAATAAAAATTTTTAAATAAATGAAAAAAGTTTTAGTCACAGGAGCAGATGGTTTTATAGGGTCGCATTTGGTAGAAGGATTACTCAATGATGGATTTGAAGTTCGCGCCTTTTGTTTCTATAATTCTTTTAATTCTTATGGATGGTTAGAACATTATAAGCAAAATAAACATAAGAGTCTTGAATTTTACCTAGGTGACATTAGAGACACGCAGAGTGTGCAAAAGGCAATGAAAGATTGTGATACTGTAATTCATTTAGGAGCATTAGTAAGTATTCCATATAGTTATAAGCACCCAGATTCGTTTATTCAAACAAATATTAATGGAACCTTTAATATCTTACAAGCGGCTTTAGATAATAAAGTAAATCATGTAGTGATTGCTTCAACTTCAGAAGTGTATGGAACGGCAACTCAAATTCCAATATCTGAAAAACATCCGATTTACCCTCAATCTCCTTATGCGGCATCTAAAGTAGCTGCAGATGCTTTGGCATTATCTTTTTTTAAGAGTTATGGATTAAGGATTTCTATAGCGCGTCCTTTTAATACTTTTGGCCCCAGACAATCTACTAGGGCAATTATCCCAACAATTATAACGCAATTATTGAATGGCGAAGAAAAAATACGCTTGGGAAATCTAAGCCCAACACGTGATTTTTTGTATGTAGGAGATACTGTAAGAGGGCTCATAAGCATTGCGCTAGATAGTGCATTAGCAGGAGAAGCATTTAATTTATGCAGTGGAAATGAGATATCTATTGGTGAATTATCTAAAATCCTTATCAGAAAAATAAATCCTAAAGCAGAAATTATAGAAGATAAAGTGCGTTTAAGGCCTAAAGAAAGTGAAGTGTATCGATTAATAGGAGATGCTTCAAAAATAAAAGAAAAAACGAAATGGAGACCAGAATTTTCTTTTGAAAATGGAATAGAAGAAACTATAAAATGGTTTTCAATCCCAGAAAATTTAAAATTATATACGACTACTTCATATACTATTTAAACAGTTGATAAGTTTATTAAAAACAACTAGAGAAGATAGTAAATAAGTACATTAAAGATTGTTAAATTTACATTGAATCTAATTATTAAATATACCCCAACCCAAACAAAGTGAAGCAAATAAAGGATACTTGGTTATTTGAAATTTCTCCTGCAAAAAGTTTGTTGACGTTTAATTTTAGAGAAATATGGCAATATCGTGATTTACTGATACTCTTTATCAAACGAGATATTGTTACGGTTTATAAACAAACTATTTTAGGTCCTCTTTGGTTTTTTATTAAGCCTATTTTTACAACTATTGTATTTACGATAGTTTTTGGAAAAATTGCTAATATTTCTACAGATGGAATTCCTCAAGTTCTCTTTTATCTTTCAGGAAATGTTGCATGGGGTTATTTTTCAGAATGCTTTAACCTCACAGCAGATACGTTTAAAAAAAATGAATCTATTTTTAGTAAAGTATATTTTCCAAGAGTCATATTACCACTTTCTGTTGTGATTTCTAATTTAGGGAAGTTTCTTATCCAGTTAGGGTTATTTGTAGCAGTTTATTTTTATTTTATTATAACAGGGAATGATATAAATGCCAATAGTTATTTATTATTATTGCCTGTATTGATTTTACTGATGGCTGGATTAGGATTAGGAGGAGGTATGATTATTTCTTCAATGACAACAAAATATAGAGATTTAACCTTTTTAGTAAGTTTTGGTGTTAGCCTGTTGATGTATGCAACTCCAGTAGTATATCCATTATCAGAGATAAGTGAAAAATACAGATGGATTGCAGAATTAAATCCATTAACCTCTATTTTAGAATGTTTTCGCTATGGATTTTTAGGAGCAGGAACGTTTAGTCTAGGAAGTCTTTTATACAGTGCTATAATTACTGTAATTATATTATTCTTCGGAATATTAATTTTTAACCGTACCGAAAAGAAATTTATAGATACCATTTGATGAATAAAGTTATTCTTAAAGCAGAAAATATTTCAAAACAATACCGTTTAGGAATTGTAGGTACGGGTACTATATCTCATGACCTTAATAGATGGTGGTATAAAATACGCGGAAAAGAAGATCCGTACCTGCAAGTAGGAGAAACAAATGACAGGAATTCAAAAGGAAATAGTGATTATGTATGGGCATTAAAAGATATAAATTTTGAGGTATATCAAGGAGAGGTTTTAGGAATTATTGGAAAGAATGGAGCGGGAAAATCTACGTTGTTAAAAATTTTGTCTAAAGTAACTTCCCCTACTAAAGGAAGCATTAAATCTAAAGGAAGAATAGCTTCTCTTTTGGAGGTAGGAACTGGTTTTCATCCAGAATTAACTGGGCGCGAGAATATTTTTTTAAACGGAGCCATCTTAGGAATGTCTAAGGCAGAAATTCGATTAAAACTAGAAGAAATAATAGATTTTAGTGGTTGTGAACGTTATATAGACACTCCTGTTAAACGTTATTCATCTGGGATGAAAGTTCGTTTGGCTTTTGCAGTTGCTGCTCATCTGGAACCTGAGATTTTAGTAGTTGATGAGGTTTTGGCAGTAGGAGATGCAGAATTTCAAAAGAAAGCAATCGGAAAAATGCAGGATATTTCTTCAGGACAAGGAAGAACTGTATTGTTTGTAAGCCACGATATGGGAGCTATTAATGCGCTTTGTGAACGAGTAGTAGTTTTAGAAGATGGTTGTATTGCTTTTGATGGTGACGCCTCAAAGGCTATTAACTATTATCTAAAAACAGCTAATGCTAAAAAAGATCTTCAAATTGGAGTTAATACAATAGAATCTGTTTTTATAGAGAAAAACGATGCGTTTGTTTCGGGAGAATCGCTATCTATTAAAATTAATCTAGCAATTAAGGAAAGCATAGATTCTCCTGTGTTTTCGATCATTTTAAATAATCAAAGAAGCCAAAGAATATGTGAATTTCATAGTCAGGGTGTAGCTTTTAATGAAACTTTCAGAAATAATAGCACCATACATTTTAAAGTAGAAAACTTAAATTTACATATAGGTAGTTATTATATTGATTTAATATATTATAATGGAAAGCGTTATGAGTTTCAGAATGTTGCGCAATTTAATTGTGTGAAGGTTAAAGCAAATACAAATAAATTCCATAAAAAAGAAAATGACTTTTTCTTTAATTATAGTTATAATGTATAAATCATAAGGTATTATGAATATTCATTTGAAAGGATACTTTGGTTATGAAAACCTGGGAGATGATTTATTAATGATATGCTCTTATAATCTCATAAAGTTACGTTATCCTAAAGCTAATATATATATATCTTCTCAATCTTCTTATATCCAAAAATTATTACCAGATATTTATTTGGTATCCAAATTAGCAGACTTGCCGAGTATTAATATTTTAGTTTATGGAGGGGGCGGAGTGTTTTTTGATTTTAAAGAAAGTACTGGTTATAAGTTAAAGAATACATTAGCAAAATTGTTAACACTAAAGATTTTTAACAGATTGATTAGTTTTATAAAACCCAAAAGACAAGATATAATTATAGGATGGGGGTTAGGGATTGGTCCATACCATGATGAATCTAAGTTATATCTTAAAGAGATGTATCACCTCTCTAGATTTAAACTTTTAGCTGTTAGAGATCAACAAAGTCTTGAGTTAGTAAAAAAAGTAAATAAGCATGTTTATCAATTTTCTGATATTGTTTTTGAGGGCACTTTTTGGAAGCATTTTTTTAAAATTGAAGATAACGCTCAAATGAATAATGAAGTAATTTTTATTTTAAGAGATTGGGATTTTCATGATTATGAACCAAGTACTAAGGCTATACAGGTTGCAGAATTTCTTAAAGAACAAAAGGTAACAGTAAAATTTTTATTTTTTAACCCTGTGAATGATCAAGAAAGTATTAAGAAAATTAAGCTATCTGGATTTGAATATAATACATATGCTTTTGAAAAAGTTGATACTTTTTTAAATCAAATAAAGCAAGCATCATTAATTATTACCTTAAGAGCACATGGTGCTATAGTAGGAAATGTACTTGGAGTACCTTCATTTTGTATAGGAGTTGAACCCAAACTAAAAAATATTCATAAAATGATGCCCAATTCTACTTTGTATTTTGAACGAGATTATATTCCTGACGAAATAGGAAAACTAGCACTTTCCGAATTATCAAAACCAAGATTAAATAAAAAAGTAAAATTAGATTTAGAAAGTAATATAGAAAAGATAAACGATCTTAAGCAATTAATAAACACCTTATAAAGTGGAAACTCCTTTAATATCAATCATATTGCCCGTATTTAATGGAGAAAGATATTTAGCAAAATCTATTGAAAGTTGTTTGAATCAAACCTATAGTGCTATAGAGTTAATTATTGTAAATGATGCATCTACAGATAACTCATTTAAAATTGCCGAGCGATATGCAAAAACTGATTCTAGAATACATATTATTAATAATGAAACCAACCTAAAATTACCAGCGAGTCTTAATCATGGTCATGATTATGCTAAGGGAAGTTATATAACTTGGACAAGTGATGATAATAATTATCATCAGAATGCTATTGAAACTTATGTTAGGATACTAAGAACAACAAAATCTGATATAGTATATTCAGATTATGAATTAATTGATGAAGAAGGACGTTTTTTGAGATATTCATCATTAAGCGGTATTAATAACCTTTTATTTGGTAACCATATAGGAGCTTCTTTTATGTATAAGAAAGAAGTATTTAGTACACTGAGATTCAATGAAGATTTTTTTAGAATAGAAGATTATGATTTTTGGCTGCGAGCTTCTTTAAAATTTAAATTCTTTAAAATTGATGAAGTATTATATAGTTATAGACTTCATTCTGAAAGCCTAACTAAAAGCATGAATTTTGAAATAGATCAAAAGCTTCGAAACCTGTATTTGAAAATGTATCGGGATTTTGTTTCACTTAGTGAACATAAAGGTAATGATCAATTACATCAACTCTTATTCAAATTAAGCAGGATAGAAAGTCTGGATATGTTAAAATGGATTGATAATTTTAAAACAATTGACGACTTTTTAGTGCATTTGGAAAAGAAATCAACTGTATATAAATATGCGGCTTTAAGAAAAGTGACTCTTAAACAAATGCGGGCAATTATAATGCTTCATAAAGAACATCAAAAGAGCAAAATCCTGCTAAAGTTATTTATAAAACTGCCTGATATATTTAGAGGCTTTTCTATAAAAACGTCATTAAAAATTATAAATAAAAGTATTTTTTAATTCATGCCAAATTCATTAATCACCATTATAATGGCTACTTATAATAGGGCTCAACTCATCACAAAGGCTTTGAAATCTATTCAAAACCAGGTATTTGAAAATTGGGAGTGTTTAATAATAGATGATGGCAGTACAGATCAAACTTCAGAAGTAGTATTAGAATTTATAAAAGAAGATACTCGATTTAGGTATAAATCACGCCCATCAAATTACAAAAAGGGATTGCCTGGTTGTAGAAATTATGGTTTGGATATAGCAAAAGGAAATTATATCATTTTTTTTGATGATGACGATATTATACACCCTCTTAATCTGGAAATATCATTAGCGGTTTTAGAAAAGTATAGATTAGGTTTTTGTAAATATGAAAAACAATCTTTTGAAAAGATTGATGAGATTCCCAAATTTGATATCTCTAAAGATTTTAAAGTAAACATTCTTAAGGAAGAAGATTTATATGATATAATAACCAATCGTATTGCATTTGCATCATGCACAGTACTTTGGTCCAGAGAATATTTTAATGAAGAACGATTTGATGAGTCATTAATGTATGCTGAAGAATGGGAATTATATATAAGGATGCTAAATACGAAAATTTCTGGTTGTACAATAGATAAAACACTCTATTTTAATAGAAAACACAGAAATTCTAATACAGGAGCATTTTGGAGAAAAGATTCAATTCAAGTGAATTCAAAGAAGAAAGCTGTTAAAAAAGTTGTTGATAATTTATCTCAAAAAGATAGATTGAATCCTCTATTAACTCGTTACTTTATCCAACTAGGAATTTTATTAAAAGACTCATCAATAATAGACTATGTGCTTTCTAAAGAGAATGCTAATGTCTATAAGAAAATAAAATATCATATACTTTATAGATTATATCCATTTATAACCATGTATATGAAAATTAAAAAAAAGCTTGGACGCACATAATTGAAAGAAAATAAAGAAATATTAATAATTGCAGAATCTATAGATATAGATGATAGTAGTGGATCTAAAGTAAATGTTGCACTTATTAAAAATCTGGCCGCCATCGGATATCATTTAAAAGTTCTTCATTATACAAGAAAAGAAATTTTAATAAATAATGTTAGGACTATAGCTATAAAAGAAAGAAAAAGTAATTTAAATTATTTTTTAAGTAGGTCACAAAGAATTTTACAACGTAATTTAAAGATTAACTTAGCAACTTTTTTGGAAGGTATTTTTGGTTTTTCTTTTACTTTTTTTAATGATATACGGAGTATAAAAAAAGCAGTAAAAGATCACTATAATAATGAACAACTTGTCATTACCTTAAGTAAAGGAGCTAGTTTTAGACCACATTTTGCACTGTTAAAGATTCCAGAGATCTATAATAAATGGCTGGCTTATATTCATGACCCTTATCCGCATAGTAAGTATCCACCGCCATATACATTTAATGAATCTGGGTATAAAAAAAAAGAAATGCTTTTTAATAAAATAGCTCAAAAAGCAAAATTTTCAGCATTTCCAAGCCAACTTTTAAAAGAATGGATGGAAAGTTTTTACCCTAACTTTTTACATACCGGAATTATTATTCCTCATCAATTTTCTACAGATTTCAATATTAATGATAAACTTCCAGATTATTTTAAGGAGGATAAGTTTACATTATTACATGCTGGAAACTTATTAAAACAAAGACCTCCTGAAGCATTAATAAAAGCATACGAAAATTTTTTAATAAAATTTCCTGAAGCTAAAAACAATAGCAATCTGTTATTATTGGGGCCAGCTATAGATCATTCAACAATAATTGATGAGGCAGTAAAGAAAAATCCGCAAATTTGTTTTATTAATAAAAGCGTGCCCTTTCTAGAAGTAGCATTTTTGCAACAAAAAGCAACAGTTAATGTTATTTTAGAAGCTACTGCCAGTATTAGTCCTTTTCTTCCAGCTAAGTTCACTCATTGCGTATACGCTAACAGGCCAGTATTGTATATAGGTTCAGAAAAGAGTGAAGTTAAACGATTATTAGGAGAAGATTATTTATATAGTGTTAAAGTAAATAGTAAAGAAGAAATAACGGCGATCATAACTATGTTATATTTACAATGGGAAGAAGCGCCTGATGAGCTCTTACTAAATAGAAAAGATCTTGAAGAGTATGTTGGGGTTCCATATTTAAAGAAAATAATGAAAAAAGTAATAACATAAGTATAGATGGAGATAATAGTAGAAATTGCACAAGCACATGAAGGTAGTTTAGGAATGGCGCATTCATACATTGATGCAATTTCGAAAACAGGAATTAATACTATCAAGTTTCAAACTCATATAGCAGAGGCAGAAAGTAGTGTTTATGAACCATTTCGTATTAAATTCTCTAAGCAAGATAAAAGCCGTTATGATTATTGGAAGCGTATGGAATTTACAGTATCACAATGGAAAGAACTAAAAGCTCATTGTGAGGAAGTAGGATTAGAATTTATGTCTTCTCCATTTAGTAATGCTGCTGTAGATCTTTTAGAAGAACTAAATATAAAACGCTATAAAATAGGTTCGGGTGAGGTGAATAATTTTTTATTATTAGAAAAGGTATGTGCCACAAAGAAACCTATTATCATCTCATCAGGAATGAGTTCTTTTTCTGAATTAGATGCTACCGTGAGTTTTTTGAGAAAAAGAAATGCAAATTTTTCGATATTACAATGTACTACTTCATATCCAACTCAGCCTGAAAATTATGGCTTAAATGTTATTCAAGAACTTAAAGAAAGATACAATGTTCCTATAGGTTTTTCAGATCATTCGGCACGCATAGAAACATCAATTGCAGCAACAACTCTAGGTGCAGAAATTCTCGAAATTCATGCAGTTTTTAATAGAAATATGTTTGGTCCTGATTCATCATCATCATTAGAGATAGAAGAAATTAAAGAATTGGTTTTTGCAACACAAAATATTAATAGAGCCCTATCAGCACCTGTAGATAAGAAAGACAATAGTGCATTTAAAGATTTAAAAAATATTTTTGAAAAATCGTTAGCAGTTAATAAAGATTTGAAAATAGGTCATAAAATTACAATAGCAGACCTGGAGGCAAAAAAACCAAAAGGAAAAGGTTTAGATGCTTCAGAATTTGAAAAAATAATTGGCAAAAAACTTATAAGAAATAAAACCCAATGGGATTTTTTATCTGAAAAAGACTTAATAAATGAGTAAGAGAAAAATTTGTGTAGTAGTTACTGCCAGGCCTTCTTATAGCAGAGTTAAAACAGCTCTAAAAGCTATTAAAAACCATCCTCAGTTAGAGCTGCAATTAGTTATAGCAGGATCAGCATTGTTAGATCGATATGGGAAAGCTGTAGATTTTATAGAAAAGGATGGCTTTAGTGTATCGGAAAAGGTATTTATGGTATTAGAAGGAGAAAATCCTATGGCTATGGCAAAAACTACAGGTTTGGGTGTTATGGAGCTGTCTAATGTATTTTACAATTTGCAACCAGATGCAATTATTACAATAGCAGATCGGTTTGAAACCATTGCTACTTCTATTGCTGCAGCTTATCAAAATATACCTTTAGTGCATATACAAGGAGGTGAAGTGACCGGTAATATTGATGAAAAAGTAAGACATGCCAATACAAAACTTGCTGATATTCATTTAGTCGCAAGTGACGATGCTCGTAAACGAGTTATAAAAATGGGAGAACATCCTGAAAAAGTAATTACAACAGGATGTCCGTCATTAGATTTAGCAAAGGAAATTGCTAATGAGACTTCGTTAAATTTTGATCCTATCCAAAAATACGGAGGTGTTGGAGATACAATTACTTGGGAACGTCGTTATATTGTAGTTTTACAACATCCAGTTACTAATGAATATCAACAATCTAAAGAAGATGTTTTAAAAACTTTAAATGCAGTTCATGAATTAAATTACCCTACTTTTTGGTTTTGGCCTAATGTAGATGCAGGATCTGATGGAACTTCAAATGGAATACGCTCTTTTAGAGAACAAGTAAAACCTACAAATATTCACTTTTTTAAGAATATGGAACCCTTAGATTTTTTAAGACTTTTAAACCATAGTCAATGCTTAGTTGGTAATTCGAGTGTAGGGATAAGAGAATGTTCTTTCCTTGGAGTACCAGTCGTTAATATAGGGACTCGGCAAAATAGAAGAAAGCGAGGTTCTAATGTTAAAGATGTCAATTATAATAAAGTAGCCATCAAAGAGGCAATTGAAGAACGTATTCAAATGAAAGATAAACTCAAGCAAGAGGAAATTTATGGAAATGGTTGTTCGGGAGAACAAATTGCCGATATTCTAGCAGAAACAGAATTGAGTTTTTTTAAAACAATTGCCTATTAATGAATATATTAGGACTTATACCTGCGAGAGGAGGAAGTAAAGGAATTCCAAATAAAAACATCAAATTATTAGATGGAAAACCTCTTTTAGAATATACCTTCTTTTCTGTAGAATCATCTAGACACCTTACAAAAACAATTCTTAGCTCTGATAATGACGAAATTATTGCTCTTGCAGAAAAAATTGGAATAGAAGTACCTTTTAAACGGCCACATTATCTAGCTGAAGATTCATCGCCCACACTAGGCGTAATTATTCATGCATTAGAGTATTTTAAAAATAAAAAGATATATTTTGATGCCGTATGCTTATTACAAGCAACAACTCCTTTTAGAGAAGAAGGATTTATAGATAGGGCTATAGAAAAATTTATAGCACAAGATTTAGATGCACTAGTGTCTGTTTTAGAAGTACCAGATGAATACAATCCACATTGGACATTTACAGTTAATGAAGAAGATGAATTATTATTAGCAACCAATGATGATAAAATTATTTCACGGAGGCAAGAATTACCAAAAGCTTATCATCGAGATGGAGCTATTTATTTGACAAAATCTAAAGTAATTTTAAATCAAAAATCTCTTTACGGAGAAAAACTAGGATATATTGTCTCAAACCCAAAGTATTATGTCAATATAGATACTATGAAAGATTGGGAAAAAGCAGTTGTTTTAGCTCAAGAACTTAAATTATAAAAATGTGCGGAATTGCAGGAATTGTTTCTAATCAATCGAGAATAGATATACTCAATCGAATGTTAGAAATGCAACATCACAGAGGGCCAGATCACAAAGGAATTTATGTAGACGATGGTTATGTATGTCTTGGACATAATCGCCTTGCTATTATTGATCTTACTGCTGCTGCTAATCAACCTTTTGTAGATACTGATGGGCGTTTTATTATCACATTTAACGGAGAGATTTATAATTATTTAGAGCTTAAACAATTATTAAAGCATGACTATGTATTTAAGACAGATTCTGATACAGAAGTTTTATTGGCGCTCTATATTAAATATGGAAAAGAATGCCTGGATCACTTAAATGGAATGTTTTCTTTTGCTATTTGGGATACACACAAAAAGAAGTTATTTGCTGCCAGAGATCGTTTTGGAGTAAAGCCTTTCTATTATAGCCATGCGAAAGAATTTTATTTTGCCAGTGAAATAAAAGCTATTCAAACTACTTTAAATAGAACTAAACCTAATGTAACAGTCTGGGCAAATTATTTTTGCTTTGGATCGTATGGACAACCGGATGAAACTTTTTTTGAGGAAATTAAACAACTAGCGGGAGGTCATTTTCTTGAGCTTGAAAATGGAATTTTGAAAATAGAAAAATGGTATTATTTTGAAGAACGTATTCAACTTATAAAAACGAATCAGAGCTTTGAAGAGACAAAAAGGCATTACTTTAACTTGTTGAAGGATAGTATTTCACTACGATTTAGAGCTGATGTACCTATAGGCTTTAATTTGAGTGGAGGAGTAGATAGCTCAACACTTTTAATGTTGGTCAATCTTTTTGAAGATAAAAAAAATATACAGGCTTATACTTTTTATACTGGAGATGATAGATATGACGAATTAAAATGGGTAGAGCAAATGATAGGCTATACAAATAATGAACTTCACAAAGTTAAGTTGAAAGTAAAAGAAGTATCATTATTAGCTAAAAAGATAGCAACTATTCAAGATGAACCCTATGGAGGAATTCCTACTTTGGCGTATGCCAAGATTTTTGAAAGAGCCAGAAAAAACAATACAATTGTATTATTAGATGGACAAGGAATGGATGAACAATGGGCAGGCTATGATTATTACCTTAATAAAAATTCAAACACAATTCAGGGTCAAAGTACAAACAGTACGTTTAAAAAACATTGTTTGTCTGAAAAACTCTTAAGAGAAGCAAAAAAAACTATATACCCTCAATTTTTTGAAGACTCATTATTAAATACTCAGTACAGAGATTTATTTTATACCAAAATACCAAGAGCCTTACGATTTAATGATCGAATTTCTATGGCGTTTTCTACCGAATTAAGAGAGCCATTTTTAGACTATCGATTGGTAGAATATGCTTTTGCTCAACCCGAAGACTTTAAAATTAAAGACCGTACCCAAAAATATCTACTACGCTCTATATTATCTTCATATGTTGATAAAAATATTGGATATGCTCCAAAAAGAGCATTACAGACTCCGCAGCGTGAGTGGATGGGTAATGAATTAAAAAATGAAGTAGAGAAAAGTATAAAAAAGTTAAAAAATTCGGAGTATAATAATTGGTTTAATTTTAATGAAATTGAAAAAGAGTGGAAATCGTATTTGCACGGAAACAATGCATCTAGTTTTCATCTTTGGCAATGGTTAAATGCCAGTATGATTTTTAATAATTAAGACAGTAAATAAAAGAAAATAGTTATTTATATCAATGAAGAATCTTGGAATTGTTATTGTAGATGGTGTTGGATTTAGAAATTTTATTTTAAGTGAATTTCTTCAAGAAGCAGTACTGTCATTCAAAAAGGTAGTTATTTATTCGAATATACCTATAGACGCATATACCCAAGGTATGCCAGCAAATGTTTTTGTAAAGGAAATGGAAAACTTTCCCGAAAAACGAAAAACCTGGTTTTATAGAAAATTAAAAGAAGTAGCTCATTTAAGGAAACATATTAGCGCATTTGGAATTAAAGATAATTATAAGAGAGGATATCCTGATGGATTTTCAAAAAGGAAATTCCTTATTAGAATAATATATTTAATCGCTAATATATTTCATTCTGAAAAGTGGATTAATTTTTTTGAAAAGAAACAATTTCAATCTTTTAATCATATAAAATACTTTCAAGATCACTTAGCCAAAGATCAGGTAGATATATTGTTTTTTACGCACCAACGCCCTCCATACATTGCCCCTTTTGTTGCAGCAGCAAAATTTTTAAATATAGCTGCAGTTTCTTTTATTTTTAGTTGGGATAATTTAGCTTCTAAGGGAAGAATGGCTGCTAATTTTGATTATTATTTTGTTTGGAGTGATTTAATGAAAACAGAACTTCTACACTATTATCCTAAAACAAAACCTTCTCAAATAAAAGTTGTAGGAACTCCTCAGTTTGAACCTTATGTGATAGATAAATACAAACAAACCAAAGAACAATTTTTTAAAAAAATCAATTTAGATAGCTCTTTAAAAACTATTTGTTTTAGTTGCGGTGATATTTCTACAAGTCCTAACGATATGTATTATATAGAATGTATAGCAGAGGCAATTACTAATGAAACGATTACTGAAAAACTGAATTTTTTAGTACGAACATCTCCAGCAGAAGGAAAAGAAAGGTTTAAAGATTTAGAACAAAAATACCCATTTATTATCTGGAATTATCCAGATTGGGAATTAAAAAGAGAAGTACATACAGAAGTATGGTCGCAAAGAGTACCAAATTATCAAGACTTATTAGATTTAAGAGCTATTTTAGAGTTTAGTGATTTAAATGTTAATATGTGTTCTACAATGAGTCTGGATTTCATTTTATTTGATAAACCTGTTATAAACCCTGTATTTGGAACGACATCAAATCAACTTTTTAACGATCAGAAGTATTTAAATTATAAACATTATGAATACGTAGTAAACAGTAAAGGAACAGCAATAGTTAAAACTGACAAAGAACTTGTAGATTGTATTAACAGTGATTTAAAAGATCCAGCCCGAAGAGCAAAACATCAAAAAAAACTACTCGAGTTAGAAATTAGCAAGCCTTTGAAACATACGAGTAAGCGTATTGTTAAATCATTAGACAGCCTTATATGAAAAAACTAAAAAAAAATATAAAAAAGCATCTATATAAAAAAGGATATAAAATTTCTAATATCAAGTCATTTTCATTTATTGAAAACATCTTGAACAAATTGATTCATAAGAATAAAAATTTAAAATTTATCCAAATTGGAGGCAATGACGGAGTTAATTTCGATCCATTGTATTATTTTTTAATGTGGAATAAAGATAGAGTTCAAGGAATCATTCTTGAACCTGTAGAAGAATATTTTTTAGAGTTAGAAAAAAATTATAAAGATGCTCCTAATATAAAAGCACTTAAGCTTGCTATTCATAATACAGAGAGTGAAATGATTATTCATAAGGTAGATCCAGGAGCTACTGAGAAATTACCCAGTTATTCTAAAGGAGTTGCTTCATTCTTTAGTGAACATCATATAAATTGTAAAATTCCATCTGAATTTATGATTGAGGAAAAAGTTAGTTGTACCTCGTTGCAAGATTTAATTGAAAAACAAGGCATGAAAGAAATTGACCTTCTCCAAATAGATACTGAAGGATATGATTCAGAAATTATTTTAAACATAGATTTTGATAAGATAAAGCCATTAATTATAAGCTTTGAATACTATGTCCCAAATACAATGAGTAAGGAAACTTTAGATGAAATCTTGTCTGTCTTAAAAGATAATGGATATGAAATATGGTTAGAGGAAACAGATATTATAGCTTATCAAAGAGATTTATTTATTAAAATTTAATAAGAGTAATTAGTAAATGTTAAAAAAAGTAGCCATTATTTGTAATTATGAAATATTCCCTGAAAGAGTTGGAGGGATGGATCATTTTTACAAAGAGATAGACGCTGCTTTAAAAGAAGAGAATGTTGAGGTAGATTGGTTTTTTTCTAATGTTACTTATTTTGATTTTTATAAAGAATTGCATTTAAATAGTGCTTCAGGACAAAATATTGAAAACTTTTTTTTGGATACGATTCAAAAAACGAAAACAAATTATACTATTGTAATTACTCATTTTACAGCATTATGTACTTCTTTTTATAAAAAAGTTAAGCAATTAACCGGAGCAAGGATACTAGCAGTAGATCATAACCCTAGACCTTTAGAAGGCTTTTCTTTAAAAAAGAAAATTAAAAATAGAATAAGAGGGGTTTTGTATCACCAATATATAGATACTTTTATTGCCGTTTCAAACTATTCCAAATATAATTTAGAAAAAGATTTTGGAAAACAAATATCAAATAAAATTACCATCATACACAATGGAGTTTTAACAGCTGTCTATAAAAAGAAAGAAGAGTTTAGAACTCCTCCAAGTAGATTTATTATTGCTTGTCATTTAAGGAAAGAAAAAGGAGTTCAAGATATAATTACTGCTATTTCAATGTTAACTAAAGATCGTGTTGAAGGGAGTGTATTTGATATTTATGGAGAAGGCCCGTATGAGGATGAATTACATCAACTTGTACATCAGTTTAATTTAGAGGGCTATATTAACTTTAAAGGAAGTGTATCAAACTTATACGATACATATCATAAGTATGATTATCTTATACATGCTTCTTATGGAGAAACATTTTGTTTTACTGTAATAGAAAGTTTATTATCAAACCTTCCTGTTATAACGACTAATGATGCGGGTAATGTACTTGAAATGGTTAATGAAGGTGAAAATGGTTATTTGTTTGATATAGGAGATATAAAAAAGCTTTCAAACATCATAGAAAAGGTATTGGGAGACAATAAAAAAGTAATGACAGATAATCTTAATAAAAAAGTAGAAACCCTATTTAGTTTAGAAGCAATGGTAAAGAATCATAAAAAAGAAACTTTATGCATATAGGCTTTATTACTTCAGAATATCCTCATCCGGAATTATCAAAATCAGGAGGCTTGGGTACAAGTATTAAAAACTTAGCTCAACAATTGGTAGCACATCAGGTGGAGGTTTCTGTATTTATATATTCGCAAGTAAAAGATGCAGTTATCAACGATAAAGGAGTAGTTATTCATATGATAAAACACCAGCAATACGCTATTGCAGGTTGGTACAAACATCGTAAGTTTTTACAAAGAAAAATCCAGCATTGGGTTAATGAGAAAGAAATAGATTTATTAGAAGCTACAGATTGGACAGGCATTACTGCCTTTATGAAGTTTAGTATACCCTTAATTATAAGGTTAAATGGTTCTGATGGTTATTTCTGTCATTTAGAGCAACGTCCTCAAAAATTAAAGAATAAGTTTTTTGAGAAAAGAGCTTTAAAAAATGCAGATCATATAGTTTCAGTGAGTGATTTCACTGCTAAAATGACAAATAAAGTATTTGGGTTTCAACGGGATATGGAAGTTATACATAATGGCATTTCAGTAGAAGATTTTAAACCTATAAAAGTAGCAATAAACAAAGATCAATTATTGTATTTCGGTACACTTGTTAGAAAGAAAGGAGTATTAGAACTAGCACAGGCTTTTAATCAATTGATACTAAAACATAAGAATGCTAATCTATTATTATTAGGAAAAGATAATATGGATGTTATAGAGCAACGCCTAACCTCCGAAATTTTCTTTGACCTTTTATCCGAAGAGGCAAAAAAGAAAGTAACACATCTACAAGAAGTGCCCTATGCTGAGGTTTTTAATTATATAGCAAAGGCGCATGTGGTAGTATTACCTAGTTTTGCAGAAGCGTATCCCATGACTTGGATGGAAGCTATGGCAATGGAAAAACCCTTAGTAACTTCAAATATTGGATGGGCAAATGAAATGATGATTCATGGAGAAACCGGTTATACTGTAGATCCAAAAGATCACACTGTTTTTGCTGAAAAAATAGGATCATTACTTGAAAACGATAAATTATGTGAGAAGTTTGGTAAAGCAGCAAGAGAACGGGTAGTTACCTTATTCGCATCAGATGTAATTGCAAAACAAAATATAGTTTATTACAAGTCATTACTAAACATAAATGATTAAACTTAAAGAATATAAAGCTGCTAATGGAGCATTGTTGTTATATACAGGTGCTCCTCAATTAACGATGTTAGATACATTGGCAGAAGGGCCAGGTGACGTATGGCATAACAGTTTAGAGCAAGGGTTTAAAAATTGTTTTCCAGAACTAATCTATCAAACAGCTGTTTTTTGGTGGTTTTTAAATGATTTTAAAAACTTAGAAAGCGGTGTTAATTGGCGCTTAAATGTTCATGGTTTTGTAGTAAGAGCGAATGTTTGGGAAGCTATAGGAGGTTTAGATACCCAATATGAAAGTATTCAAATGAGCGGGCTAGATTTTGGATATAATTTGTTGAGAAATTATGGAGGCATTCCATTGTATGTGAAAGGGCTTTTTGATATGCCTTCAGAAAGCATTACAATTTCTAAGAGGGATCGATATGTATTTTTTCTTAAGAACTTTAAAAAGCACCACAGTTATTATATGGCATTTAGAAAAGGTGTTTTTAAGTTTTTTTCAGAATATGGCACTTTAAAGAAAATCAAAGAGATAACAATTCCTTTTCAGCCTAAAAGAACTCCAGTAAGGCCGCTAGATAGAATAATAGGAACCCCAACAGTTAGCCTTGTTATTCCAACAATGCGCAGGCAAGAATTCACACAATTACTATTAAAAGATCATAATAAACAAACCTATCTTATTAAAGAAGCTATTATAGTAGATGCAACTCCAGAAGAAGAACGGGACAGTAAATATTATAAGCAGGAAGATTTTAATTTTAAAGTAAAAGTATATTGGCAAGAAAGCAAAGGAAGTTGTAGAGCACGTAATGAAGCCATTGCAGAATGTACTGGTGATTATATCATTTTTGCAGATGATGATGTTCGTATTTTACCAGATTTTGTTGAAAATCATATCCGTTTATTACAAACCTATAAAGCAGATGCTTGTAATGGTTTAGACATCATGGCAACACATATGAAACAAGATCAGACAGATTTGTTAGAACGCCTAGAACAGATGGGAGAAAAAAGATGGCAGGTAGGAGTTTCTCATATGTTTAGCAATGCAAATTCATGTGTAAAAAGAGAACAAGTAACTGCTTTAATGGGCAATGATATTAACTTTGATGGTGGTTATGGAGAAGATTCAGATTTTGGATTGCGCTTATTACAAAAAGGAGTTGTTTTATTACATAATCCTTTTTCTCCAAATTTACATTTAAAACCTCCTTTAGGAGGCTATCGATGGTGGGGGCAGCAAGCTAAACTTGTAGGGAAAAAACGAAAAGCACAACCTTGGGAACTCGATAATCCAGTTAAAATGATCCGCCCTGTACCTAGTCCAACGATAAGTTATGGTATTTTAAAACATTTTGAAGGAAATCAAATTAAAGAATGGCGGACTAAATATTTTTTCACCTACTTATTTAAAGGATCTAAAAAAGGATTCTTACCTAGGTTGATTAATATACCGTATAAACAAATTCAATTTACTAAATCATTAAAATATGCAAAAGCATTGCTAAAACTTGGAGAACGGTTTTAATGCATACAATATGAACACTTGCCTTATCATATGCACATATATGAGATCTAAAGTATTATTAAAGCTTTTAAGGTCTGTAGCTTTGCAATCTCATTATCCAGATAGTATTTTAATTATAGATGGCTCAACAAATGATGAAACGCATCATATGATAAACCAACATCAATTTGAAAAACTCACCTATTATAAAGTTGATGCAAAAAATAGAGGCTTAACAAAACAACGCAATTATGGAGTTAAAAAAGCTTCTAAAGAGACAGATGTTATCTGCTTTTTAGATGATGATATTATTTTAGCACCTGATTATTTTAAAAAACTTATTGAAACCTATACCATCCATCCCGACGCATTAGGAGTTGGAGGGTATATAACAAATGAAGTTTTATGGAATAAAACAGATACTATCAATTATAGCCCTTCTATAAAAGAGTATTATTATGATGGGTATGTAAGAAAAGATGGAGCACGATTTGTCATAAGAAAAACACTTGGCTTAGATAGCAATGTTTCTCCTGGATTTTTCCCCGAGTTTGGACATGGCAGGAGTTTGGGTTTTATACCTCCAAGCAATAAAATTTACACCGTAGAAAACTTTATGGGAGGGGTAGCTTCCTACAGGGTAGAAATTTTTAATACCATTCATTTTTCTAACTATTTTTCGGGTTATGGTTTGTATGAAGATGCAGATTTTTGCTTTAGATTAAATAAATTAGGAAATTTATATGTAAATACATCTGCAAAATGTGAACACCATCATGCTCCATCCGGGCGTCCAGATTTTTTTAAATACGGAAAGATGGTGTTGCGTAACGGGTGGTATGTATGGAGGGTTAAATATTCAAACCCTTCGTTTAAGGCAAGACTAAAATGGAACTTTATATCATTACTTTTGATAAGTATTAGATTTACTAATATTATTACAACAAAACAACGCAAAGATGCATTTATGGAAGCAACTGGGCGTTTAGCAGGATTAATAAGCCTGGTTTTTAAAAAACCTGAGATATGTTAGGCAATTTTAAAGAAGATTTAAAAAAATATAAAAAATACAGTCAAAAAAAATCAATATTTATACTATTGACACAACAAGGAGTATGGGCATTATTTGTTTATAGATTAAACAATGCTATATATACTAGTTTATTACCAAGAATATTTAAAAGAATACTATTAGTTTTTGGGCTTTTTTGGCAAAAATGGATTGAAATTATAACAGGAATATCAATACCTTATTCTGCTGATATTGGAAAAGAATTCTACATTGGTCATTTCGGGAATATTATTATTAATGCGCATGCAGTGATAGGTGATAACTGTAATATATCTCAAGGAGTTACTATAGGGGTAAGCGGGAGAGGAGAAAAGAGAGGAGTTCCTGTGATTGGTAATAATGTTTATATGGGGGCTAATGCGGTTATTGTTGGAAACATAAAAATTGGTGATCATTCAGTAATTGCGGCAAATTCTCTAATTATTAATGATGTAGAAGCAAATAGTACCTATGCAGGAGTTCCAGCTATTAAAATAAACAACAATAATTCTCAAGAATATATCTAATGAGATTCCTTGTCATAACAAGTGCGCCTACATTAAAAACATCAAATGGATTTGAGGCCTATGCTCCTTATGTAAATGAGATGGATCTCTGGTTTAAAAATACAGAACACATAACAATAATTAGCCCTTCATTTTATCCAACCAAAATATTGACAAAAGCTTTTCAGAATCAAGATATAAACCATATTAGTTTACCTTATCTTGATAGGGTTGGTTTTCTAAGAAGTATTGCATTATTACTGAAAATACCTAAAATTGTATTTCGATTAGGTACAGCAATGCGAAAGGCAGATCATATTCATTTACGTTGTCCAGGGAATATTGGATTGATAGCAATTTTTATTCAAATATTATTTCCTAAGAAAAAGAAAACTGTTAAGTATGCTGGTAATTGGGATCCAAAAGCTAAACAGCCTTGGAGTTATAGACTACAGAAGAGAATAGCAGGAAATACAATAGTAACTAAAAATTGTCAGGTATTAGTGTATGGGGATTGGCCAGCACAATCAAAAAACATTAAAGCCTTTTTTACAGCTAGTTACGGAAAAGAAAAAGAAAAATCTATCACACCCAGAGTCTTTGAGAAAACGATACAATTTCTTTTTGTAGGAACACTTTCAGAAGGAAAACGCCCTTTGTTAGTGATTAAAATTATAGAAGCTCTTATAAAGAAAAAATATGAAGTAAAACTAGATATTTATGGTGATGGTATTTTAAAGAATGAGCTAAAAAATTATGTAGAGAAAAACAAGTTAAATAATTATATACATCTTCATGGAAATAAAAATTCAGAAGTTATAGAACATGCTTATAAAGAAGCTCATTTTTTAGTTTTACCTTCAAAATCTGAAGGATGGCCTAAAGTAGTTGCAGAAGCTATGTTTTGGAAATGTGTACCTATTGCAACTTCAATATCTTGTGTACCATGGATGCTGGGAAACGGGAAAAGAGGTTGTTTAATTCAACCAGATTTGGAAGCAGCAGTTGCGCAAATAGAATTGTATTGGGAGGCACCTTCAAACTATAAAAAACATGCAGAAGCTGCGGCCATTTGGTCTAGAAAATATACCTTAAATTTGTTTGAAACTGAAATTAAAAAGCTAATGTAAATGCGAGTATTGCAACTAATAGATTCTTTAGAGGCTGGAGGTGCAGAACGTATGGCTGTTAACATTGCAAATGCAGTATCAGATGAGGTAGAAAAATCGTATTTATGTACTACCAGAAAGGAAGGTTTTTTAAAAGAATTTTTAGAACGAGAAGTAGCATACTTTTTTTTAAATAAAAAAACCACCTTTGGAATTAAATCGATCTTAAGATTAAGAAATTATATTGTTAAAAATAAAATAAATATAATTCATGCGCATTCGTCATCTTTCTTTTTGGCAGTAGTACTTAAAATAATATATCCTAAAATAAAAATAATATGGCATGATCATTTCGGAAATAGTGATTTAATCGAAAAAAGACCTTATTTTATTTTAAAGTATGCTTCATTTTTTTTTAATGCTATTATTTCTGTAAATACTAATTTGGCAAATTGGGCAAGACTTAAATTATCGACCAAAAAAGTTGTATTTCTAGCAAATTTTACGGCAGCTACAAATGATTCAAAGCCTTCGTTTTCATTACCAGGAAAGGATAAGAAAAGAATAGTTTGTTTAGCCAATTTAAGACCCCAAAAAGGGCACCAAACTCTATTAAAAGCTTTTAAATTATTAAAAGAAGATTTTCCAGATTGGACCTTACATCTTTTAGGAAAAACATTTAATGATGACTATGAAGAACTTGTAAAAAAAACAGTTAAAGAATTAGATATAAATGTGTTTATATATGGTAGTGTTAAAAATGTACAGAGCTTGATTTCTAAATGTGATATAGGAGTACTTTCATCATCTTCAGAAGGATTGCCTTTAGCATTGTTGGAATATGGCTTAAATGAGCTAGCTGTTGTTGTAACAGACGTAGGAGAATGTAAACAGGTAGTTTTTAATGATCAAAATGGTATAGTTGTAAAACCGAAACATCCTGAAGATTTGGCAAATGCTTTGCGTATTTTTATGGATAATAAATCCTTACGACTAGAAAAAGCCAAAAACTTTAATAGGCACATAAAGAATAATTATACAAAAGAAAAGTTTATTAATAAGTTGATAGACATTTATGAAGAAGCTTAAAGAAGAAATAAAAATACACAGATGGGAATTAGGGCTTATTATTTTACATTTAGCCATAGGACTAGGAGTGTATTATTTTAATCCTTTAGCTCGTTTCTTAGGGATTTTTAGCATTATCATAGGGCTTCTTTTAGTTTACAATAGTAAAAATAGAAATAATGAAGTATTAATTATATGTGGTTATTTAGTAGGAAGTGATGTTTTTTTTAGAATGACAGGAGGTGTATTTTTCTATGAACAAATAAAATATGCTATCATACTGTTTATGTTTTTAGGCATTTTGTTTAAGTCAGCTTCTTCAACTAGTTTCATTTATTTTATTTATATCATATTGCTTATTCCTGCTATTTTTATTGCCTCAAATACATTGCGATATGATATTGACTTAAGAAAATCAATTGCATTTAATTTAAGTGGACCTATCTGTTTGGGAGTTAGCGCTATTTATTGCATAGGCAGAAAAGTTACATTTCGTCAAATACGATATATATTACTTTTTATTTTACTCCCAATATTGTCAATGGCTATATATTTATTTTTTTACAGCCCGAATCTTCAAGACGTAATTACGGGAACACAATCTAATTTTGAGGCCTCAGGGGGGTTTGGACCTAATCAGGTAAGTACCATATTGGGATTAGGGATGTTTATATTAATCACCCGTTTTTTTATGTATTCTGATACTGTTTTTTGGAAATTTATTAATGGGGGAGCATTAATTTTTTTAACTTATAGAGCCTTGCTTACTTTTTCTAGAGGAGGAGTTATATCTGCAGTGATAATTAGCAGTATATTTATTTTGATTGTATTGTATTATTTAAAAGAAAATAGCAGAAAAAAAATGTTACTAATATTAGGAGTTTTTGGCTTTATCCTATTTTTGACATGGGGATATTCAAATTTAATATCCGGAGGATTATTAGAAAAGAGATATAATAATCAAGATGCAACCGGAAGAGAAAAAGCAGATTTAACTACAGGCCGTTCAGAATTAATAGTATCAGAATTACAAGCATTTTCCGAAAACCCTATTCTTGGCGTTGGCGTTGGAAATAATAAGCATTACAGATTAGACACCACAGGAATAGAATCTGCATCTCATAATGAAATTAGTAGAATTTTAGCAGAACACGGAAGTTTAGGCCTTGTGGCATTTATAATATTAACAATAACTCCAGTATTGCGATTTTTTAAAAGAAATAAAAATGTTTTCTTTTTATCTTTCTTTCTATTCTGGCTTTTTACAATTAATCATAGTGCGATGCGGATAGCAGCGCCTGCTTTTATTTATGGACTTTCTTTGTTAACAATTACAAGTGAAAAAAATACTTTATATAGGAAACAGGTTAGTAAAAAAACATAAAACACCTAGTTCTATAGATGTTTTAGGCCCTTTATTAGAAAAAGAAGGGCACACTATACGCTACACTTCTTCTAAAAAAAATAAAAGTATTAGAATGCTAGATATGCTATTAGCATGCCACAAACAAAGGAAAAAAGTAGATTGTGTTTTGGTAGATACTTATAGTACTCAAAATTTTTATTATGCATTTCTAACAACACAATTATGTCGTTTTTTAAGATTGAAGTATATCCCTATTTTACATGGAGGAAGCTTAGAAAAAAGGCTAATAAAAAACAAAAGATTATCAAAATGCATTTTTTCGAATGCTTATATAAATATATCTCCTTCTCTTTTTTTGAAAAAAACGTTTGAAAAATATGGATATTATAACATAAAATATATCCCAAATGCAATACAGATAGAATCGTATCCTTATAAAAAAAGAATCCAAATACAACCAAGACTTCTATGGGTGCGGTCTTTTGCAGATATCTATAACCCTATAATGGCTGTAGAAGTAATGAAAATATTAAAAGATGATCTAAAAAAACCTCCATCATTATGTATGATAGGTCCAGAGAAGGATAAAAGTTTTTCGCATACTAAAATGCTGGCAGAAAAATTAAATGTGGATATATTATTTACAGGTAAATTAAAAAAAGAAGAGTGGATAGAGCGTTCTAAAGAATACGATATATTCATAAATACTACAAATGTTGATAATATGCCAGTAAGTGTTATTGAAGCAATGGCTCTAGGACTCCCTGTAGTTTCTACAAACGTAGGTGGGCTTCCATACCTTTTACAAACTGGAGAAAATGCATTACTAATTGAAAAAGGGAATGCGAAACAAATGGCAGGAGAGATTAAAAGACTATTAAATGATTCAACATTGGTTCAAAAGATAAGTACTCAGGCCAGAGAGAATTCAGAAAGTTTTAATTGGGAAGTAATTAAAAAAGAATGGAAGGAGGTATTGATATAAATGTTTCAGAAAATTATTTTTAAAATAGGGCAAAGGTTAAGAAATCCCTCTATTAATGAGTGGTTCACTTTTTTAAAGAAATCTGAAAGCTGGAATATTGAGCAATTAGAAGAATATCAATTAGAGAGATTGAAAGAAATAGTAAACTTTGCTTATCAAAATTCAATCTTTTACAAACAACATTTTGATGCTAATAATATCACTCCTAATCAATTAAAAACATTAGAAGATTTTTCTAAATTCCCTGTCTTGACTAAGAGCGAAATACTAAAACATACTGATGAAATTCACACTCAATTTCATTTTAAAAAAACTTTTAAAGCAACAACGTCTGGATCTTCAGGAGACGCTTTGGTGTTTAAGAGAGATGAAAAGGCAGATTCATTTAACAGAGCTTCTATTTTTAGAGGATACTCATGGTATAAAATTCAGCCATGGGAACGGAATGGATATTTTTGGGGGTTTAATTTTTCGAGAAAAGCACGTTTTAAAGCTAAGTTGTTAGATTTTCTTCAAAATAGATTTAGAGTTTTCAGCTATGAAAAAACAGCATTTTTAAGTTTTGTTAAGAAGCTGGAAAATGCACGATTTATACATGGATATTCATCTATGATTTATCAATCTGCCAAAATAATAAACACCGAGAACCTTAAAAAACCTCAAAAAATTAAGATGGTTAAAGGAACTTCAGAAAAAATTTTAGACAATTATAAAGAGGAAATACAAAAAGCATTTAATGTGCCAATAATTAGCGAATACGGAGCTACAGAATCGGGTATTATTGCTTTTGAATGCCCTTATGGTAAGATGCATATCAATATGGAAGGTGTATTTGTTGAAGAAATAGATCATGAAATTGTTGTCACTAATTTGCAAATGAAATCGTTTCCTATTATACGATATAAATTAGGAGACTATATAGAAATAGAAAATGATAAAGTGCCTTGCAAATGTGGGAGAGCTCATCGTATTTTAAAAGAAGTAACAGGACGTATAGGAGAAAACGTATATGGCTTTAATAATATATACCCTAGTCTATACTTCTACTATATTTTTAAAAACCTTTCAAAGAATAAAAATTTAAAGTTAAACCATCAAGTTATTCAAAGAGAAAAAGGGCTGCTTGTTTTCAATATAGAAGAAAAATTAACTGAAATTGAAAATAAATACCTGCAGGATGAAATTTATAAATATTTTGATGACGATATTAAATATGAAATAGTTAACAATTCTAAAAAAGAATTAACAAATGAAAAAATAAAGAGCTTTATATCCTATATTTGATACATGCCCTCCAAGCCATATATACATTTTGATTTGTCAGAAAGAAGAACTTTACTTCGAATTTTTGATGTAGCTAGTGTGCTATCAGGTTTATACCTCGTATCTACATTATTTACATTCGATTATTTTATGATTGCCAGCGATCGTTGGTTATGGACATTGGTTCTTATCGTTTATTTTGTATTTTTTGCTAATATTTTTGAATTATACAATCTTCAGAAATCAAGTAAATTTTACTTGATTTTCCCCAATATTATAATTGTTTCTGCATTAACGGTTTTAATGTATTTGTTGACACCATTTTTAACACCAGTATTGCCTGACAATAGATTGCAAATTGTTTACTTTTTATTTGCTATTACATTTTCTTTATTATTTTGGAGGTGGGCCTATATCTTTTTTATATCCTCTCCTTTATTTTACAAGAACTATATATTTATTGGTAGTTTTAAAGAAATCAATGTTATTTATAAGGCAATATCAGAAACTTCTAGTACTTTTAAAGTAATAGGATATTATAGTTTAGATGAAAAAGCAAATACGCCAAAAGATTTTCCAGCTTTACGTTCGTTAAATAACGATCAAATTATAGATGTTGTAAGAGAAAACAGTGTTTCTGAAATTATTATTGCCAGCAATCAAAGAGATGAATTTTCTAAGAAGTTATTTTCTGATTTAATCCTACTTTTAGAAAGCGGACTTCCTATAAAAGAATATGCTCAAGTATATGAAGAATTAACAAATAGGGTTCCTATACAATACATAGGGCAAGAGTTCTATAAGTATTTTCCATTTAGCCGTAGTAATCAAAATAAATTATATCTTTTTGCAAATCGACTGTTTGATATTTTTATTTCGATACTGGGTATTTTATTTTGTTTCTTATCCATTCCTGTTGTTTTAATTGGAAATCGTTTTAGCAATCGAGGTCCCTTGTTTTATACGCAACAACGGGTAGGTAAAAATGGAATTCCATTTACTATATATAAGTTTAGAACTATGGTAATTAATGCAGAAAAGGATGGAGCCGTATGGGCAGAAAAGAACGATTATAGGGTGACAAAATTCGGGAAGTTTCTACGAAAATCTAGATTAGATGAAATCCCTCAATTTTTTAATATTTTAAAAGGAAATATGAGCATTATAGGGCCTCGTCCAGAGCGTCCTGAGTTTGTGAGTCAATTGTCGTTAGAATTGCCTTTTTATGAAACGCGACATGTTATTAAGCCAGGATTAACGGGTTGGGCACAAGTTAGCTATGAATATGGCTCTTCAAAAGAAGATAGCTTGAGGAAATTACAATATGACCTTTATTATATTAAGCATCGCAGTTTTGTTCTGGATTTAAATATTGTGATTAAGACGTTAAGTACAGTATTATTTTACAGAGGACAATGATTTTTTAGCTCCTCGTTTTATAGCAAAAGCATATAATGCAATTAATGCAGATAAAAGAACTGCAATGCGTGCAATAAAATCACCATAAGTTACATAAAAAGTTTGCTTTGTGTTAACAGCAATAGTACTTTGAATACTTCCTTTTAATCCATAATCTAGTTTCTTAACAACCTCTCCTTTTTGATTAATAAAAGCCGAAATACCAGTATTTGCACTACGAGCAATACTTCGTCTTGTTTCTATTGCTCTTAATTTTGCATAACTCAAGTGTTGTTTGTGCCCTTCTGTATTATCCCACCATGCATCATTAGTAATAATAGCCAGAAAATTTGCTCCTTCTTTAATATAATCTGTTACAAATTCTCCATAAATAGATTCATAACAAATTACAGGAGCTGCTTTGTATTCTTTATCGATAGAATTAAAAACCACTCTTTCTTTTTGTGTTCCTCTTGCAGAAATCGTACCTCCTAAGTCTAGCATAATATCTCCTAATAAAGGCTCTAAAATATTTTTAAAAGGAAATGTTTCAACACCAACCACAAGTTTAGACTTTATATATGATTGTGCAGTGGTATTTTTATTGATAAGCACTGCTGCATTATAATAATCTACCCAATCCCCCCTAGAAGTTTTATTAGCAGTTTTTGTAGGCTTTTCTTTTTCTTTTAAATAAAGTTTATAAAAATCAACCCCTGTTAGTATGTTGAGGTTTGGATAAAATTCTGTTAGTGATTGTAATGCTTTTTTTTCTTTAGTATAATCAAATTGATCTATGGGTGTTAGACGTGCTAAGGCAGTTTCTGGAGCAATTACAAAATCTACCTCGCTAGAAACTTCTTTCTGCACCATGCTAACTAATTCTAAAGCAGACTCGATATTTTCTCGATCAAACTTTTCTGTATACGGATCTACATTAGGTTGTAAAAGAAGAACAGTAACAGTTTTAGAAGGTGTTTTGTAATTTATATAAATAATGTTAGATATAATGATAGGAATGGCAACATACAAAACCAGTTTGGCAACCTCTATAGATCGTTTCCTTTTATTATTAGATGGGCGATATGTTTCATAGAATTTAAAAACTCCAATATTAACGAGCCAAATCCAGAGACTTCCTCCAAAAACACCAGTATACTCATACCATTGTATCCAAGAAGGAACTTCAGAAAAAGCATTTCCCAAATTGAGCCACGGCCATGAAAAATCCCAGTTTAAATGAAATTTTTCAAATGATATCCAAATAAGTACTAGAAATAACAGATGAATTTTAGAGGGTAATCGCCTTGCTATATGATGGAAAAATAAAAAAACCAAAGCCATCAACAAAGAGTTTACCAAGATAGCAAAAAACATCCCAAATGGAGTAGAATACCACAACCACCAGGTAGTGATGGCATTCCAGGTTACAAATGTTATATAGGAAGTAATAAATACCTTTAACCCCTTTTTTTTTTGTACTCCCAATCGTATTCTTTTTTCAACAACTAATAAAGGAACAAAGGCCACAAATAACAGTATTGGAAAACCATAGGTAGGCCAGCCAACTGCTAATAACAAACCAGAAGCAATGGCTAATAAGTAATTGTTTTTTGACATTAGGGTAATAACGATTAATTAATTTTGATTGACGAAGAAGTAAAAATAATAATTACCCCATCATAAAACCATAAAAGAATCAAAAATGATTATTTTTTAAAAACTGAAAATTGGAATTTCGTTATTAAACTCGAATTATGTAATAGACTTTCTATTGCATAATTCGGGTTAAAATGAATATCTTGTATTTTTTATACAAGCAGCCTAATGAAAAAGCATATTCCTAATTTGATTACCTTACTCAATTTACTTTGTGGATGCATTGCTACAGTATTTGCAGCAAGCAATGAGTTAACAACCGCAGGGCTTTTTGTTTTTTTAGGAATTGTTTTTGATTTTTTTGATGGACTGTCAGCTAAAGTATTGGATGTGCGAAGTGAGCTGGGGTTACAATTAGATTCTTTAGCCGATATGGTCACTTCAGGATTGGTACCAGGTCTGGTAATGTTTCAGTTATTAATGAACCTCCATCCAGAAAACAATATTGGCGTTGCAATAGGGGATGATATTACATTAACAATGTCATGGATGGATTCAGAATTAAATCTAGTTCCCTTTTTAGGTTTTTTAATTACACTTGGCGCTGCATATAGATTGGCAAAATTTAATATTGATGAAAATCAAACAACTTCTTTTATAGGTTTGCCAACTCCGGCAAATGCTATATTAATTTTGTCATTCCCTTTAATTTTAGAATATCAAAATATAGATTGGATCAATGATTTGATAAGAAATAAATGGTTTTTAATTAGTAGTATACTTTTAAGTACTTTTTTAATGAATGCAAATATCCCTTTATTTGGATTAAAATTTAAAAGCTTAAAATGGAAAGAAAATAAAACTCGCTATTTATTTTTAATCCTTAGTTTATTAATAATCATTGTTTTAAAATTTATAGCAATACCATTAATTATAGTGTTATATATTCTATTATCTATATTGAATAATAAGAAAGTTATTGCAGTTTAAATACGTTAAAAATCAAGTCTTTTTTTACGCAATTCAAAGTTTTGCCCTAGGTACACTTTACGAACCATTTCATCTGCGGCCAATTCTTCAGGTTCACCAGCCTTAAGAATACTTCCTTCAAACATCAAATAAGAACGTTCTGTAATAGCTAAAGTTTCTTGTACATTATGATCTGTAATTAGAATTCCAATATTCTTATCTTTAAGATGCGCTACAATACGCTGTATATCTTCTACAGCAACAGGATCTACTCCTGCAAAAGGTTCGTCTAATAATATAAACTTAGGATCTGTTGCTAAGGCTCTAGCAATTTCTGTTCTTCTTCTTTCTCCACCAGAAAGTAAATCTCCACGATTTTTTCTAATATGATTTAAACTAAATTCTTCAATAAGAGACTCCATTTTCATGTGCTGCTCTTTTTTAGAGAGCTTAGTAAGCTGAAGAACACTCATAATATTATCTTCAATGCTTAGTTTCCTAAAAACAGAAGCTTCTTGAGCCAAGTACCCTATACCATTTTGAGCTCTTTTATACATAGGAAACTTAGTGATTTCCATATCGTCAAGATAGATTTTCCCGCCATTGGGTTTAATAAGACCAACAATCATATAAAAAGAAGTAGTTTTTCCAGCACCATTTGGGCCAAGGAGCCCTACAATCTCACCTCTATTTACTTCTAGCGAAATACCTTTCACCACTTTTCGTCCTTTATAGGACTTCATAATATTTTCTGCTCTAAGTTTCATCTGTTGATATTTATTGCTTTAGAGATCAGATGGAATCTTTGACGATTAAAATAATCATTGCAATATATTTTTAAAGATTTTTTTAATTGTGTCGGTTTCATCTATTGATATTCAGTATACGCTAAAAATAGAAAAACTAATCTACTCTTTGATATTGTATTTCGTATTTATAATTAATTTAACCTGCTGTAGTTTATGAATTAGCTTCTAAAGCATCCCAAAATTCATAAGCTCTTCTAAGATGAGGAATCACAATAGTACCTCCAACTAAGGTTGCAATGCCCATAGATTCCATCACTTCTTCTTTAGATAATCCTATTTTATGACATGTTTCTAAATGATATTTAATACAATCATCACAACGAAGTACAGCAGAGGCAACCAAGCCTAGAAGCTCCTTTGTTTTTACATCTAAAGCACCAGGCATATAAGCATTGGTGTCAAGATTAAAAATTCGCTTAATGATCTTATTATTATCTTCTAAAATTCGTTCGTTCATTCTAGAACGATAGTCATCAAATTCTTTAACTAAATCACTCATCTTCTTTTAATTTTTTTTCTTGTCTCTTTATTACAATTTTAGAAACACGTATACTTATTTGATATAGAACTAATATGGGAATTGCTACAACTATTTGACTAGTGATATCCGGAGGTGTAATAATAGCAGATAAGATAAGCACTAAAACCAATGCGAATTTTCTATATTTTTTTAAAATTTCCGGAGTTACTAGCCCCATTTTTGTTAAGAAATAAATTAAGATAGGTAGTTCGAAAATTATTCCGGCAGCAATAACTGAAGCTCTAATGGTAGAGATATAAGAGCTAATATCTATATCATTATGAATCTCTTGACTTACTTTATAGCTTCCTAAAAAATTAATAGATAAAGGAGCTATAATATAATACCCAAAAAGAACACCAATAAAGAACAAAATAGAAGCTATAAATATAAATCCACGAGAGCTTTTACGTTCATTATCATATAAACCAGGGCTTATAAATTTCCATAATTCATAGAGAATATATGGAAATGCTACAATAAAACCAGCCCAGATAGAAGTCCATATATGTGCAGAGAATTGTCCAGCCATGGTTCTACTTTGTATTCTAAACGGAATTTCTCCAGCACAAAAAGTTTCATCAAAACCAAGTGTTTTAGAAATTTTACAAAAGAACTCATAGGTAAGAAAATCTGCTTGTTTTGGTCCAAAAAGAATAACATCAAAAATAAAATCTTTTGCAAAAAAAGCAGCAATCCCAAATATGAGAACGGCGATAGTAGACCTAATTAAATGCCATCTTAAATCTTCTAAATGATCTAAAAAAGACATCTCTTGAGCTTGTTTTTTTGCCATTATATGATTCCTTCTTTTATCAAATTATGTATATGAACTACTCCAGCATATTTTCCATCTTTCTCTACAAGTAGTTGAGAAATTTTATTAGTTTCCATTAAATCTAAAGCATCTACTGCCATTTCATTTTCCTCTATACATTTTGGATTCAAACTCATAATATCTTTGGCTGTTAATCCATTAATATTATCATGAGTGTTAAGCATTCTACGTATATCTCCATCTGTAACTATACCTATAATTTTTTCATTTTCAACTACAGCTGCGACCCCTAGCATTTTTTCCGAAATTTCAATAATTACTTCTTTTACATTGGATTTAGGGTTTACAAATGGCTTACTATTTGTAGAAGAAATATCATGAACTCTTAAATATAATTTTTTCCCTAAAGCTCCACCAGGATGGAACTTTGCAAAATCTTTACTACTGAATCCTTTTATTTCTAATAAACAAACTGCTAAAGCATCTCCAATAACTAATTGAGCGGTAGTACTTGTAGTTGGTGCTAAATTATTTGGACAAGCTTCCTTTTCAACAAAAGAATTTAACACAAAATCTGCTTGCTCTCCCAGAAATGAATTTTTATTCCCAGTTATTGCTATTAATTTATTACCTCCATTTTTTATTAGAGGAACCAATACTTTAATTTCAGGGGTATTTCCGCTCTTAGAAATACATATAACTACATCGTCAAATTGAATAGTTCCTAAATCACCATGAATAGCATCTGCTGCATGCATAAAAATGGCTGCAGTTCCAGTAGAGTTTAAGGTAGCTACAATTTTAGTAGCTATAACGGCACTTTTACCAATACCCGTAATAATAACACGACCTTTAGAGTTATAAATATGAGTTACTGCATTAGCAAATTCTTCGTCAATTAGAGGGATTAGATTTTCTATTGATAGTGCCTCCATTTTTATTACTTTTTTGGCAATATCAATAATCGTACTTTGATTACTCAAAATTTTTATTTTTTATTTTGTAAAATTAAAGAATGTGTTATCTTTAGTTAATGCAAATGTATGTAAAATAGTAAAAAGAAGGAATGAGTTTAGTTGAAATTGACTTACACGCAGCATTAAAACAATATTTTGGATTTAGCCAATTCAAAGGACTACAAGAAGACGTTATAAAAAGCATTGTAAATGGCGAGAATTGTTTTGTAATTATGCCTACAGGAGGTGGAAAATCATTGTGTTATCAACTTCCTGCATTGATAAAAGAAGGAACCGCGATTGTTGTTTCTCCTTTAATAGCGCTCATGAAAAATCAGGTAGATGCAATTAGAGGTATTTCTGATAATGATGGAATTGCTCATGTTTTAAATTCTTCATTAAATAAGACAGAAGTAAAACAAGTAAAAAATGATATTACTTCTGGAATAACAAAATTGTTATACGTAGCTCCAGAATCGCTAACAAAAGAAGAATATGTTGAGTTTTTGCAATCAGTAAAGATTTCTTTTGTTGCTATAGACGAAGCACATTGTATTTCAGAATGGGGACATGATTTTAGACCTGAATATAGAAACTTAAAAACAATAATAAAGCGCCTTGATGATTCCATACCAGTAATTGCGCTAACAGCTACTGCAACACCAAAAGTTCAAGATGATATACTTAAAAATTTAGGAATTACAGATGCCAGTACTTTTAAAGCATCATTTAATAGACCTAATTTGTATTATGAAGTACGCCCAAAGACTAAAAATGTAGATGCAGACATTATTCGATTTATCAAACAAAACCAAGGTAAATCTGGTATTATGTATTGTTTGAGTCGAAAAAAAGTAGAAGAATTAGCGCAAACACTTCAAGTGAATGGTATAAATGCGGTTCCATATCATGCAGGATTGGATGTAAAGAGCAGATCAAAACATCAAGATATGTTTTTGATGGAAGATGCAGATGTAGTGGTTGCTACCATAGCTTTTGGAATGGGAATAGATAAGCCCGATGTACGGTTTGTTATTCATCATGATATTCCAAAGAGTATAGAAAGTTATTATCAAGAAACAGGACGTGCCGGAAGAGATGGAGGAGAAGGACATTGCCTAGCATTTTACTCTTACAAGGATATTGAAAAACTAGAAAAATTCATGTCTGGAAAACCTGTTGCAGAACAAGAAGTTGGACATGCGCTTCTTCAAGAAATGGTAGCCTATGCTGAAACTTCTATTTCCAGAAGAAAATTTATTCTACATTATTTTGGAGAGACTTTTGATACAGAAACTGGAGAAGGAGGCGATATGGACGACAATGTTCGTCATCCTAAAAAACAAGTAGAAGCTAAAGATGATTTGATAAAGTTACTACATGTTGTTCAAGAAACGAAGCAAAAATTTAAGGCAAAAGAGATTGTTAATGCAATGACAGGAAATGTTAATGCATTAATTAAATCCTACAAAACAAATGAAAAACCCTTTTTTGGAATAGGAAAAGATAAAGACGGGCGTCATTGGATGGCACTTATTAGACAGGCTTTGGTTGCCAAGCTTTTAAAAAAGGAAATTGAAACATATGGGGTTTTATTTTTAACAGCTTTAGGAAAATCATATTTAGAGAATCCAACTTCTTTTATGATGACTGAAGATCATATTTTTGATGCTATTAATGATGATTCTATTGTAACTGCCAGCAAATCTAGTGGAGGAGCTGCAGATGAGAAACTTTTAAAGGCGTTAAAAGAATTACGAAAAACGGAAGCTAAAAAACATGGAGTGCCTCCATTTGTAGTATTTCAGGACCCTTCTATAGATGACATGGCTTTAAAATATCCAATTACAATGGAAGAGCTTATTAATGTTCATGGGGTAGGAGAAGGAAAAGCAAAGAAATATGGAAATCCATTTGTAGCATTAATAGCACAGTACGTAGAAGATAATGATGTTTTGCGCCCTGATGATTTGATAGTTAAAAGTACAGGGACTAATTCTGCCTTAAAACTATACCTTATCCAAAATATAGATAGAAAGTTACCATTAGATGATATTGCTGCGGCCAAAGGCCTTAGTATGGATGATCTAATCAAAGAAATGGAACAAATAGTTTATAGTGGTACCAAGCTAAATATCGATTATTGGATTGATGAAGTTTTTGATGAAGATCAACAAGAAGAACTTCACGAATACTTTCTAGAAGCAGAAAGTGATAAAGTATCTATGGCTATTGAAGAATTTGATGGCGATTATGAAGATGATGAAATACGTCTTTATAGAATCCGTTTTATAAGTGAGGTAGCAAATTAACTCTTTTAGAATCTAAATTACATATTGATAGCTAAAAAACAAGATAACTCCTAAAATAGAGGCTAAAATAAATTTAAAAACTCGCTCTTTTTTAGTATTAAATTCAACCTTATCAAGCATTAAATTAGAAAATACTGTTATTAGTTTTTTACGTTGCTGCACTATAATGAATATAAAGATCAATTGAAAAACAATAGCATTTAAAAGCGCACCTTTGTTTACTTCATATAAAATATCCAATAATATAATATTCAAAAAAATAGGTGTCAAAAGTAGTGCAGCGATCAATTTAGTGCGCTCAAAGAGTAGCATAATAGCTGCAGTTAGTTGCATAATTCCAATAATAATAGGATACGTAAGAGTATAACCAAAAAAGGCCCACATCAATTGCATTCCACTTAACTCTGACAAAGACATGTTCTCATAAATAGAAGCTTCTCCTGAAAATTGAAGTGGTTTGGCCAGTCCATAGATAGCAACATAAAACGCAGTAAATATTCTAACAGCTAGTTCAAATGTATTAGTATCGGCTATTTTTTTTAGTTCCATATCTTTTAGACGAATTATGGAGTTATTTGTAACACATAGATTATTGGTTGAATGAGATTTTTGATGAAGGTTAATAAGAAGCGTTTCATTTAGGAGTAGAAAATGATAAAGTATCGATGGCTATTGAAGAATTAGGCGGAGATTATGAAGAAGGCGAAATACGCTTATACAGAATTCGTTGTATTAGTGAAGTGGCGAATTAAACTTATTTTTTTATTCATTTTGCCTTGATGCAAAACGAACCAAAAGATCAAGACTAATTTAAAGTTTTTTGAAATACTACGAATCGTCTTTCACTACCGCATTTCGAGCCACTTCGTTCGCGAAACGCCCCTACGCCCACTACTCAAAACCATTCTTGATTTCTAGTAAAAACTTTAAATAGGTCGATTATTATGATTTTTAATAAAACTTCTATGTCATTCCTGCACAGGCAGAAATCTATTATTTTAAAAACCATCAATTCGAGTTTTTTCTCAAAGAAAAATATAACGAACAAGTTTTTTAATGATTATAGAATAAAAATTTAATAAACAGGTAAGACACAACAGTCTAAGAACATAATTATATAAACCTTAAAATTATATAATTATGAAGAAAAAAGTATTTAGTTCTAAATTGAAGTTAAAGAAACAAAAGATTTCAAATTTGAAACCAGCTCAAATTACAGGTGGAACATTGTATGATACTTGTCTCGAAGTGACTATTTTAGAAGATAAAACTTGCATAAGTGGTACAAATCCTTTGGGATTTTGTGATTCACAGACGCTTGGCCCTGTTAGTTGCCCAGAAGGGACTACCATTACTGTACCAGGGCCTTCACTACCTAATGGTACAGTAGACCCTTGTGATATACTTTAGATTTTAAAATATTTAATTTTAGGACTAGTCAGTTTTTTAAATAATAGCTTATTCAATTCCAGTTATCTCAATATCAAATACCAAATTTGTATTTGGGGGAATTACCTTGCCAAGCCCCGTAGATCCATATCCTAAATGAGAAGGAACAAAAGCACGTACTTTGTCTCCAACTCTCATGCTTAATAAAGCTTCTCTAAATCCAGCGACTAATTGATTGTCAGGACTATAATCCATAGGAAAAGGAGTATAAAACCCTCTTTCAACCTTTATTGAATTTAGTTTATTATGAGATTCTTCAACTTCTCTGATATTACTATCAAATAAACGCCCGTCTTCAAAATATCCTGCATAATTAACTAATGCTTTATTCCCTATTTTGGGTTTTTCGCCATTACCTTTTTTAATATAAAATAACTCTAATCCTGAAGGAAGTTTTGTTGTTTTCTTTTTATGTTCAGCAAACTTTTCTACTAACTTTCCTACTGTTTCTACTGCAATAGCTTGCCTTCCTTCTTCTAATTTCTTTCTTTCTTCTTCTCGAACCGCTAAATTTTCAAAATAATCGTTCATGATCTTTACAGCATCAAAATCTTTGGCTTCTTTCCCGTTACGAATAATCTTAACAGAATTCATCACTACATCAGTAGCTGGTTTATCTTGTGGTACTGTTTCAACATTAGCGATAGAATCTACCACTTCTAATCCTTCTACAACTTTTCCAAAAACAGCATGTTTACCATTTAGAAAAGGAGTAGGCGCATGTGTAATAAAAAATTGACTTCCATTTGTATTAGGCCCTGCATTTGCCATAGAAAGTATTCCAGGACCATCATGTACCAGGCTATCTACTATTTCATCTTCAAATTTATAACCAGGACTTCCACTACCTGTACCAGTTGGGTCTCCTCCTTGAATCATAAAGCCTTTAATTACTCTATGAAATATAATACCATCATAATATTTTTTATCTTTTAAATCTTCAGATACAAAAGGGTTATTACCTTCAGATAAACATACAAAATTAGCAACGGTAACAGGTGTTGCTTCATGTTCTAATTTAACAATTATATCACCTTTATTAGTTTGTATATTGGCAAATACACCATCACCTAAATCTTTATTATTTCCTGATTTACAACCTATTATAGTTATAAGTAAGAAGAGTGGCAAAAATTTTAATCGTTTCATTTTTTGTAATTAATTATTTTAATAGTTTTTAATTTTCAGAAGTTTCTATAATATCTAGTAAACTAACAGTACTTATTATAGGTACGTTAACTCCAATTTTGTCATTATCTCCATGATATCCATGAGCCATGGCTGATGGAAATAAGAAAGTAATTGTTTCGCCTTTATTCAATAATTTAATAGCAGTACGCAAGCCAGGAAATAGTTCAACCTTATCTACTTTTAAGGTTTGAACACCGATTTCTTCATTAGAATAAATAACAGTATTATCCATATTTCTAATATCGTATGATATTTTTATAAGATCATCTGTTTTTGGGTAATAACTTGCAGTTTCATTTTTAATATTATAATAATACGAATATCCGTTTGGAGATGAATAATAAGTATTGATAGTATCTTTTTCTATAATTGTATTTATTAAATTTTCTTCTGCAATCAATAATTGCTTACTACGATCTACAGATTGTTTAAAAAAAGACCCTGTTTTAACAGATACAGGTCTTCTAGCCTCAGGCGTACCACAACTAACGGTTATTGCTATTATAAATAGGCTATATGCTATGTATTTCATATTATTGAAGTTGGGGTTTATATTTTGTTAGTACTTCTTTAAAATATTGAGTAGTAGCTTCCATAGATCTGTCGCTTCTTCCTCCAGCAGCATTGGTATGGCCTCCACCATTAAAATAAGTGCGAGCAAATTCATTTACAGAAAAATAACCTTTAGATCTGAAAGATATTTTAATATATTCTTCTGCAAGATTCTCAATAAAAATTACAGCCACTTTTATGCCTTTTAATGACAAACCATAATCTACAAAACCTTCTGTATCTCCCTTTTTAAAATAATAGGTGTTTTGTTCTTCTTTAGTTAGCGTGATGTAAGCAGTATTCAACTCTTCTAAAACCACTAAATTTTTTAGAGCACATCCTAAAAGATGTAGTCTACTAATGGTTCTAGTATCAAAAAGTGCATTATGAATAGCTGCGTTTTCGGCTCCTTTATCAATTAAATTGGCAACTACTCTATGGGTCGTACTCGTGGTAGAGGGAAAACGAAAAGCGCCTCCAGTATCAGTCAATATACCAGCATATAAGCAGGTAGCAATATTCTTGTCTATGATATCCAAATGCTCCATTTGATCTATAAAATGGTATACCATTTGACAAGTAGAACTCATTGTAACGTCAGAATACATATAGGTAGCATAATCATCAGGTTGTTGATGATGATCTATCATGGCAAAAGTGGCTTTTACATTTTCTAGAGATGTTTTCATCTCATCAATTCGATGTAAAGAATTAAAATCTAACGTGAAAATTAAATCTGCTTCTTTTATTTTAGAATTGGCCAATGCTGTATCTGTATCAAACTTTATAATAGTTTCTTCTCCAGGCATCCATTTTAAAAATTCAGGATAATCATTTGGCGCTATTACCACAGCATCTTGATCTAGTTTTTTTAAATAATGATAAAGACCTAATGTGCTTCCAATGGCATCCCCGTCAGGGTTTTTGTGAGGTATAATGACAATTTTTTTTGAAGATGATAATTCCTCTTTTAATTTATGTATATCGTTCATTTTCATTAGCGGCTAAGATACAATTTTATAACTTAGAATTAATTTTAGATGCAGTACATTTACACTAAACTTAACAATCCTTATTGTCATGATAATAAAGACTAATTATTTCTTCTTTTTATTTTCTTTTTTCACAGCTTTTTCCTTTGCTCAAAAAGACACTATTAAACATAATACTGAATTTAGAATTGCTTTTGGATCCTGTAATAAAGCAACTGTTGAGAATAAGTTATGGGACGATATATTAAAGCAAAAACCCAATTTATGGATATGGGGAGGAGATAATATATATTCAGATACTGATAATATGAATAAAATGAAAATCGATTATCAAAAACAATTATCTGTAGTAGGATATAAGGAGTTAATGACTACAGCAACGATTATTGGTACATGGGATGATCATGATTATGGCCTAAATGATGGAGGAATAGAGTTTCATAAGAAAAGAGAAAGCGAACAGTTATTTTTAGATTTTTTAGGCGTATCTCCAAATGATGCAAGGAGAACTAGAGAAGGTATTTATGCTTCGCATATATATGAAACAGATAAAGGAACTATTAAGGTAATTGTATTGGATACTCGTTATCATCGCACAAGTATTATAAAAAATAAAGAAGGAAAAAAAAGATATACCCCTAACGCATATGGTAAAGGCTCTGTTCTTGGAAATACACAATGGAAATGGTTAACTCGAGAATTATATAACTCTACTGCAGATTTTAACTTGGTAGTAAGTAGTATTCAGTTATTGTCTGATAAGCACGGATGGGAAACATGGGGTAATTTTCCGCATGAAACAGAACGATTTATAGATTTGGTAGTGAAGAGCAAAGCAAAAGGTGTAATTATTTTATCGGGAGATCGTCACATATCAGATTTTTCTAAAAAAGAAGTTGAAGGCTTATCATATCCTTTAATTGATTTTACTTCAAGTGGGCTTACACATTCTGCAACGGTTAATAAAGGAGAAGAAAACCCATACCGTGTTGGGAAATTAGTAAACCAAATTAGTTTTGGAGTTTTGAAGTTTAATTTTGAAGATAAAACAGTGCTTATGGAAATGCATGGAAATGAAGGAGAAATCTATCAAAGTATCAAACAATCATATTAAAATTTCATATTAAAATTAATACGAATTGATTCTAAAACTATTTATGTATTATTTTGAAATGTAATTAGTTTAAAAATCTTATTTTTGCGCAAAATTTTTAACATAAAATGGCAACAAACAGAACTTTTACAATGCTTAAGCCCGATGCTATAGAAAATGGTCATATAGGGGCAATAATAGAAAAAATAACTGCTTCAGGATTTAAAATTGTAGCATTAAAATATACACAACTAAGCAAAAGAGATGCTGAAACTTTTTACGAGGTTCATAAAGAGCGTCCATTTTTTGGAGAGTTGGTAACGTTCATGACACGTGGTCCAATTGTGGCAGCGATACTTGAAAAAGATAATGCAGTGGAAGATTTTAGAGCTTTAATTGGTGCTACAAACCCTGCAGAAGCAGCAGAAGGAACTATCAGAAAATTATATGCAACTTCAATGGGAGAAAATGCAGTTCATGGTTCAGATAGTGATGAAAATGCAGCAATTGAAGGCGCATTTCACTTTTCTGGAAGAGAGATATTCTAGTAGTAATACAACATATAAAAAAAGCACTCTAAATTTAGAGTGCTTTTTTTTTGATATTTTTTAGAGCTTTATCTTAAAACTAGATTTTTAACCAATTCTTTGCCTAGTTCTTCATTAATCATGCGTATTATTTTTTCTTTTCCATAACTTAACTCTTCTCGCAAAACAGAAGAAGTAAGGTTAACATATAAAGTAGTTTGTTTTAATTGAATGTCTGCAGTATAATTATTGACACCATTTCCCATTAAATTTCTCCAGGCATCTCGTACATCAATTTTATCCATCCCCGCCTGAAGTTTATTGTCTTTTATAAAGCCTTTTATTGCTTCACCAATAGAGATATTTTCATTGTTTCTACGAGCCATTATTCTTCAATGTTTATTTTTTCAAACCTTTTGTAAATGTACTTTAAATTATCCTGATTAATAAGAATCAACTGTTTTTCATTTAACTTTACTACAGTTTCTGTCCATTCAGATAAATCATTTTTATAATGTAAAGTTGTTTCTTCTTGACTAGTTTTTAATATATATTTTTCTGCATCATCTGAAGCCAAAAAAGTTCCATCCAATTTTGGTTGTAACTTTTTGCGATATCCTATAGAATCATTTTCTAGCATAAAAAAATCAATACTTTGACTGAATGTATATTCTTTAGAATTCCCATCAGGAAATACAACTTTTTCTATTTCCCAATATCCTTCTAGGTTTTCAATTTTTTTTACGCCATCAGTACTACAAGAAAAAAAGAATAGAGTAATGATAAAAGGCCAAAGTAAATGCTTCATTTTTAAAGTTTAAAAATTTGATATGATTGATGTGTCTTTTTTATTACAGTTTCTGTTCTATCTGCATGCGTATCGCTTATAAATAATTGCCCAAAATCTTCACTATCAACCATTTTTATGATATGTGTTACACGTTGTTCATCCAGCTTATCAAAAATGTCATCGAGTAAAAGAATAGGACTTACTTTTGCTATTGTTTTTATGAAATCAAATTGAGCTAATTTTAAAGCTATCAAAAAAGATTTTTGTTGTCCTTGACTTCCAAACTTTTTGACAGGATACCCATTAATTTTAAAATTCAAATCATCCTTATGTATGCCAACACTTGTATATTGTAAAGCACGATCTTTTTGAATATTTTGGATCAATAAATTTTTTAACTCTCCATTAAAAAGATGGCTACTATATTCTAATGTTACAGGCTCTTTATTACCTGAAATAGCAGCATATCGTTCTTTAAAGATAGGTACAAAGGCAGCAATAAATTCTTTTCTCACCTCAAATATTTGACTGGCTAATTGATGCAATTGCTCATTGTAAATACCTAATGTATCTTCATCAAAAGTATTGTTTAATGCGAAGTATTTTAATAGCGAATTTCGTTGCGCGAGTATTTTGTTGTAATTAATTAAATTGCCTAAATAGGGTTTATTAGATTGAGAAATAACACTATCTATAAATTTTCTTCGTGTCTCACTTCCTTCTATAATAAGATCTCGATCTGAAGGAGAAATGATCACTAAAGGAAGAAAACCAATGTGGTCTGAAAGTTTATCATATACTTTTGCATTCCTTTTTATAATTTTTTTCTGTCCTTTTTTTGCACTGCATATAATTTTCTCTTCACGACCTTCTTTATTAAATTCACTATCAATTACATAGAAATCTTCTCCGTGTTTTATATTTTGAGAGGTTATTGGGTTAAAATAACTTTTACCAAATGATAACGTATAAATGGCATCTAAAATATTTGTTTTGCCAATTCCATTATTTCCTACAAAGCAATTTATTTTGCGATCAAACTCGAATGATGTAGTGGAAAAATTTTTATAGTTAATAAGAGATAATTTTTTTAAAAACATTGCTGAGTTCTAAATAGATAGATTAATTATAGAATTTATGCAAAATAATGGTAAAATATTGAAAATTATCAAATAAATTAGGCCTGCTTTTTCAAATAAAACTTTATTTTTGCCGCACAAATTAAGAATTATGGCAACATATCAGAAAAGAGGGAGTAAACGAACAAATCCAAAAGTAGAAGAATCTAATATAGATCAAAGTGCTACTGCGGAAGTTTTTAGCACTTTGGATGAAGGCGCTACAAAAACCGAAGAATGGGTAGCCAGAAATCAAAAATATATTTTAGGAATTATAGGAGTTGTTGTAATAGGGATATTAGGATATCTTGGTTATAATCAATTTATACAAGGACCAAAAGAAGCTGAGGCATCTAATGAATTGTTTTTTGCACAACAGTATTTTGATCAAGCTGTAAATTCTGCAGACAACGATTCACTTTACAATCTTGCTTTAAATGGAGGAGAAGGTAAATACGGTCTTTTAGATATTATTGATAATTACGGCGGAACAAAAGCGGCAAATCTTGCTAAATATAGCGCAGGGATGGCTTATTTGAATATGAATAAATATCAAGAAGCTGTTTCACACTTAGAAAGCTTTTCATCTAATGACGAAATATTAGGTGCATTAGCAAAAGGAGGATTAGGAGATGCTTTTGTGCAGTTAAATCAATTAGATGATGCATTAGAATATTATGAAAAAGCAATTTCTCATAGCACAAATGATTTTACAACCCCTAGATTTTTACTAAAAGCAGGTACTACTGCTATGGAGTTGAATAAAAATGATAAAGCACTGACCTTTTTTACACGAATCAAAGATGACTTTTCAGATACACAAGAAGGAAGAACAATAGATACCTTTATAGGAAAAGTTGAAGCACTAAAATAATGGCAACTAAAAATAAAAATTTATCCTTATACGATAAGACAACAATCCCAAATGCGAAAGACTTTCGATTTGGGATTGTTGTTTCAGAATGGAATTCAAATGTAACAGAAGGGTTGTATGAAGGAGCCATAGAAACATTACTGGATTGTGGTACCTTAAAAGATAATATCTTACGTTGGGATGTTCCAGGAAGCTTTGAACTTACAGCAGGTTGCAAAAAAATGCTAAAAACTCAAAAACTCAATGCAGTAATTGCAATTGGAAGTGTAATTCAGGGAGAAACAAAACATTTTGATTTTGTATGCAGTGCAACGGCGCAAGGCATCAAAGATCTCAATATTCAATATGATACTCCAGTTATTTTTTGCGTTCTTACAGATAATACTATGGAACAAGCAGTAGATAGAAGTGGTGGAAAACATGGTAATAAAGGCACAGAAGCTGCTATTGCTGCAATAAAAATGGCAGCTTTAGGATAAGAGAAGCAAATTAGTTTATCTATATACTTATTCCTCTGGCATAAAACTTGCTAAGTATATATTTAAATAATAGGATAGAAATAATATTTTTTCTAAAAGAGAAGCATTCGTTTTTGTTAACATTTTTTAGGACTTCAGTCACTGCTATTTCTGCTATTTTGAGTATTTTTGATTAATTCATTATTAAGTTATGAGACTTCCAACGCTATTTAAACAAAATAGGCCTAAAGCCTATAATTATACACCTCGTTATTATGACGAACGTAAAGAACGTTTAGAAGATTTAAAAAAGCAAAAAGAAGTAAAATCTAATGACGACTATTTTGAAGGATATCGCAGAAAAAGTTATAGAGAAGATTGGAAATCTATTCGAAATAAAAAAGCAGACAAAACTTCACGTTTACGATTGTATGTTATCGTGATTCTTCTTTTTATGTTTACTGTGGTAGCATTACGATATATTAATCTAGATAGATTTTTTTAATGGCAGACATTATTCAACTTTTGCCAGAACATGTTGCTAATCAGATAGCTGCAGGTGAGGTTGTACAACGACCATCTTCTGTGGTAAAAGAACTTCTAGAAAATGCCATAGATGCAAAAGCAACATCTGTAAAACTTATAGTAAAAGAAGGAGGAAAGACCTTAGTACAAGTAATTGATAATGGCGTAGGGATGAGTCCAGCAGATGCTAAATTAAGCTTTGCAAGACATGCAACTTCTAAAATCCGTTTCGCAGAAGATCTATTTCAACTTAGTTCAAAAGGTTTTAGAGGAGAAGCATTAGCATCGATAGCAGCGATTGCTCATTTAGAAATGAACACAAGGCAAATCAATGATGATGTAGGAACTCAAATAAAGATTGAAGGTGGTAAATTTGTATCAGAAGAAGTTGTAGTAACTCCAGAAGGCACATCAATTGCCGTTAAAAATCTTTTTTTTAATATTCCTGCGCGAAGAAATTTTTTGAAATCAGATCAAATAGAATTAAAACATGTTATAGATGAATTTCAAAGAGTAGCACTTGCGCATTCAGGAATTCATTTTACGATGTATCATAATGGGAACGAGCTTTTTGATTTACCTGATACAAATCTTAGACAGCGCATCGTTCATACTTTTGGTGCCAAAACAAAAGAACGATTGGTTCCTGTAGAAGAGCATACAGAGGTTGTTAAGATTACTGGATTTGTTGGAAAGCCCGAATTCGCAAAAAAGAGTAGAGGAGAACAATTTTTCTTTGTTAACAATCGATTTATAAAAAGCCCTTACTTACATCATGCTATTGTAAATGCTTTTGAAGGATTAATTAAAGAGCAAACTCATCCTAGTTATTTTTTATTTTTTGAAGTAGACCCAGCGAGTATTGATATTAATATACACCCAACTAAAACCGAAATAAAGTTTGATGATGAACATACATTGTATGCAATTTTAAGATCATCTGTAAAACATAGTTTAGGACAATTTAGTATAAGTCCCGTACTTGACTTTGAAAGAGATGCCAATTTAGATACACCTTATTCATATACAAATAAGCAAGTAAATACTCCAGCTATTGAAGTAGATGCAAGCTTTAACCCTTTTAATGGAGATGCTTCTTCTGTTAAAGTTAAATCTGGAAATCATAATTTTGTAAAAGAAAAAACGAGCAATTGGGAAAGCTTGTATGTTGGACTAGAATCTAATAAAGAAGAAGATCAATTTAGTTCTTTAGAATTTGAATCTGAAGAAATATCTGGAAAGTTGTTTACAGAAGAGGAAGAAGAGAAAGTAATTGCAACTACCTACCAAATTCATAGAAAATATATAGTTACAACCATCAAATCGGGAATGATTATTATAGATCAAAGTAGAGCGCATCAACGTGTTTTATATGAAAACTTTTTAAAAAACATTACCGTTAAAGATGCAGTGAGTCAACAACTTTTATTTCCTCTATTATTAAACTATTCAATAATAGAGGTAGGGCTAATTAAGGATTTACAAGAAGCATTAGAACATACTGGTTTTGTTTTTTCAAAAATAGAAGGAGAAGAAGTTGAAATAACAGGAACTCCCATGAACGTAAGTGAAAGTGAAGTAAGTATTATACTGGAACAATTAATAGCCGATTTTCAAAATGGACTTCCTGACAGTGGTTTTTCACAAGTAGATAGTTTGTCAAAAACCTTAAGTAAAACACTGGCAGTAAAATCTGGTGAGTATATGAATGAAGCATCGCAAGGAGTTTTGGTAAATGACCTCTTTGCATGTAAAGAACCAGGATTATCACCTTTTAATAGAGTAACCTATACAACCATAACTGTAGAAGAATTGGATAAAAGATTTTTGTAAATGAGAATTACTGATACCGTAAAACACTTAATTATAATAAACGTGCTATTTTTTGTGGCTACTATGTTACTGAGTAGCCGAGGAGTAGATATTTATTCCCTCTTGGCATTACATTTTCCAGAGAATGACTTATTTAATTTTTGGCAAGTTATTACGCATATGTTCATGCATAGCAATACCTTTTTTCTACACATACTATTTAATATGCTAGCATTATGGATGTTTGGAACACCTTTGGAGCAAATGTGGGGTAGAAATAAATTTTTATTTTTTTATTTTTCAGCTGGACTAGGGGCTGTTATTTTGCCATTTGTTATTGATTATGTACAATTTAATTCAATAATTAGCACATTGACAGATAATAATTTTGATAGAAGAGAAATTATTACCCTTTTAAGTGAAGGAAAGTATTATCCTCAATGGATTGATGTTATTGGTGAGAATAAGTGGGTGAAATTGAATAATATTTTTTTTCAGAAGGGTGTAGGAGCTTCTGGTGCTGTGATGGGTTTATTGGTTGCTTTTGGAATGACCTTCCCAGAATCTAAGCTAATGATGATTTTTTTACCTATACCTATAAAAGCAAAATACTTCATCCCTATATTGTTAGCTTACGAAATAATATCTGGATTAATGGGAGGGAGCTCTATGTTTGGTGTTAATGTTGCTCATTTTGCCCATGTTGGGGGTGCTTTCTTTGGCTTTATAATGATGTGGTATTGGAAAAAGAATCAATTTCAAAAAAACCGTTGGGATTTATGAGTATTTCTAGCGATATAAAATATAAATACGCACAATTATCTATTGCAGAAAAAATGATTGTAGTTAATATAATCGTTTTTATAATTAATGGTTTAATCCCTTTTCTTTTTGGGCTGCATAAAGATGTTATTGTTAATTGGTTTCAATTGCCTAAAGAAGTATCAGATTTTATAATACAACCGTGGTCTATAATTACATATGCCTTTTTTCATGGAGGAATACGCCATATCTTCTTTAATATGATTTTATTATATTTTTCTGGGCGTATTTTTTTAAATTTATTTGGTGGACGACGTTTTCTTAATGTATATTTTTTAGGAGCAATGTTAGGAGGGTTATTATTTCTGATAAGTTATAATCTTTTTCCAGTTTTTTTGACATCGAGAACTCCTGGTTTAATAGGAGCGTCAGCAGCGGTAATGGCAATATTAATTTTTATTTGTACTTATCTTCCTAATCAAGAAGTTCGAGTTATTTTTTTCAATATAAAATTGTGGTACATAGGTGCTTTTTTTGTGCTGTTAGATTTGGTTCAAATACCCTATAACAACCCGGGAGGGCATATCGCTCATTTGGGAGGTGCTTTACTAGGTTTTATATACGCAAAAAAATTACAAGAAGGAAAAGATATAGGGGAGTGGTTTGAAAAACTAATGACTGGTTTCACTAGTTTGTTTAGTAAGCAAAAAAAGTCTCCATTAAAAACAGTACATCGAAAATCAAAACACACCAAAACAACTTCCTCCAAAACAGTAAAAAAACCCGCAGCTCAATACAGTAAAAATTTAGAGCAACAAAAGATCGATGATATATTAGATAAGATAAGTAAAAGTGGGTATGAAAGTTTATCTAAAGCTGAAAAAGATTATTTATTTAAAGCTGGAAAAGATTAAAGGATGAAAAAACTTCGTTTTGTAAGTAAAACTATCTTTTTGATAAATGTTGTTTTTGCATTGTTGTTATTACTATCTTATAGATTGCCTTATTTTTTAATTAAAAATATTCCTTCACTATCTGTTTTAAGCTTAGTGGTTCCTGTTTTTATTTTTGTCAACCTGATATTTTTAATCTATTGGGTGTTAAGACGCAAACGTTATTTCATAATTTCTTTTATCGCATTATTGATAAGTTACCAACAGGTATTTTCATTTTATAAAGTTTCAGGAAATGAGAATGAATCTCAAAAACATGAACTGTCATTACTGAGTTATAATGTTCGTCTATTTAATGTTTTTAAATGGATAAATGATGATTCAATCGCTTTAAAAATAAGTGAATTAATAAAAAAAGAAGATCCAGATATTCTCTCTTTACAAGAGTTTTATTATGAAAAAGAAGCGATGTTTAACTATTACCCATACAGTTACATAAAATATAAAACAAAAAACCAAAAAACCGGGCAAGCCATATTTTCTAAATACCCAATTATTAATAAAGGATCATTAGAATTTCCAAATACTGCCAACAATGCTATTTATATAGATATAGTGAAAGAGAAAGATACTATACGAATATATAATTTACACATGGAATCTTTTCATATAAATGCAGAAGAAGAAAATATAAATCAAGAAAACTCAGGCCGCTTGTTAAATCGAATGAGTAATTCTTTTGCGATACAGCAAAAGCAAGCAATATTATTTAATAAGCATCAAGAAAAATGCGCCTATAGAAAGGTGATAACAGGAGATTTCAATAATACCGAGTATTCTTATATTTATAAAAAAATTAAGGGCAATTTAAAAGATACTTTTGAAGAAGCGGGAAAAGGTTTCGGTAAAACTTTTAATTTTAGATATTTCCCAGTTCGTATTGATTTTATTTTAGTTGATAAAACAATAGATGTGGTATCACATAAAAACTTTGAGCAGAGATATTCTGATCATTTTCCAATAGCAACTTCTTTAAATCTTTAAAAATAGCAATACGCAATCTACAGTATCTGCAAGAATGTGTAAAAGTAATGCAAGCCCAAGTAATCTTGTTTTCTTTATACTAAATAAGAATATGTATATGATTATAGCTATATAACTATGCAAAGGATGGTATGCGATGCTACAGCGTGTACTATCATAAATTGGATTTGCTAAAAGATGATCAAAATCTATAAGAATGCCTAAAATAAGGAGCAAAGAAACTTTCAAAAAACTTTTTTTAAAGAACAAATAGCCAATTATAAAAGGAACTATAAAGTGAAATCCATAATGAATAAAAAAACGCAACATTATATAGTTAAGTGTTGATCTTCAAGATAACTAATTGTATTTGGACCTTCATTAAAAAGCAAATCTAAAATACTTAGGTTTTCTATAAACCCATGCTTTGATGAGAAAACTTGAGTGTACTCTTCAAAAGCATAATTTTTTTCTTTCTTAGCTTCAATTAAAACTCTAAAATCAATAAAATTAGTATGCTGTTTCTCATAGGAAGTAGTTTTGTCAAAAGCCATTTCTATTTGAAGGCAATCTGCCACAAGTTCTATAGTTTTAAGATTAAGATCTAATAAAAACTCTTGTTTTTTCTCAAATAACGGGGCTAATTCATCTTCATAAAACTCGAAAAAGGGAGAGGTTCTATAGGCAGTTTGTAGGCTTTTCCAATGCTGCTTTTGCCATTTAAAATCATTTTCGATTTTTACATCCTTATACTTTTGCCTATTATTTCCTGTATGTTTTATAGGGATATTGAGCAACTGTTTCCCATTGGCTCCATACATATAAAACCTATTCCTATAGGTTTGTTTTTGATAATTATCTTCTACTTCAAATAAAAGTGTATTTGCTTTTGTTATAATAACAAAATGAGCAATTGAAGGAAAATAAGAAGGATGTATCAGCGTTTGCACAACTACTTTATTTACTGCAAATTAAGTGGTTTTTCTTTTCTTTCTAAAATAACTAAATACAAACCAACCTGCTAATGCTATTATAAAGTATCTAAAAAAGGAAATAGGCTCTCCATTGCCTTTAACGGTGGTAAACAATCTATTCCATCGTATTTTATTCATAATTCCTTTACCATTAGTATCCCAACTCATCCAAATAAAAACTGGTTTTCCAACCACATGATCATAAGGTACAAAGCCCCACATTCGTGCATCTTGCGAATTATGACGATTATCACCCATCATCCAGTAGTAATCTTGTTTAAAAGTATAGGTATTGGCAAGTGCTCCGTTAATTTTTATTTGATTTCCTTTTACCTCTAATGTGTTTTGTTCGTATTCTGTAATTAACCGTCTGTAATATGGTAAATTGGTAACATTTATAGCTGTAGTAGCTCCCTTTCTAGGAATGTAAACTGGACCATAATTGTCACTATTACCTAAGAAGTTAGCACTATGAGGAAATAGTTGATCTGTTTTTCTTTTTGATGAGAATTTTTTAATATCTGTAATGCCAAACTTACCTTTAAAATTTTCAGCATCTTCAGGTGTCATATTAAAAACAAACATATTGCTAACTTGTTTTAGTTGAAGGACATTAATTAACCTATCATCAAATACACCTCCAATAAAATATGCATTTAAAGAATCTTGTTTAACAAGTTCAAATGAAGTTGCGTTTTCTATTAATTTATCAATACCATCTTTCTTTAAGATTTCTTGTGAAACTTTTAAAACTTTTCCTCGATAATTTTTTTCGCCCCCTAATCTGTCTATTAAACCACCACTAATTGAAGAATTAGTAGTTACAACATGATTAAATAACAATTTTGCACGGTCTGGAAGATCATTTCTCTCTCCGTTAATATGAACATACCCATCAATAATACTCAATGTGTCTCCAGGTAAACCAACACAACGTTTTACATAATTAGAGCGTTTGTCTATAGGTTTATATCGGATTCCTTTTGTAGGGTCATCAATAACTATTAAAGTATCTGCCGGCCAACTGAACACAACAATATCATTGCGTTTTATTTTTTGAAAACCTGGAATTCTAAAATAGGGTAGCTGAGGTTTTGAAACATATGATTTTACACCTCCAGTAAGAGGAATAGCATCGTGAACCATGGGAGCTGCTACAGTAGTCATTGGAGTTCTTGCACCGTAGTGAAATTTACTCACAAACAGAAAATCACCCACCAACAATGTGTTTTCTAAAGAAGGCGTGGGTATTACATAGGGTTGCATAAAATAAGTATGAACCATTGTAGCGGCTACTACAGCAAATAAAATAGAACTTACCCACTCTCCAGAACCTGTTTTAGGTTTTAAGCTCCTATCTTTTATATGAGATACATCTAATGTATAGTTAACATAAAAAATATAAAACCCTAAAGTAATTACCCCTAGAAAAGTATCTGTTAAAGTATTCTTTCCAAAACTACGAAGTGTTTCTACCCATAAAACAGGAAACATTATTAAATTAACGATAGGAATGAATAATAAAAAAGTCCACCACCAAGGCCTGTTAATTATTTTCATTAAAACTACTGCATTATATATAGGAACAATAGCTTCCCATGCTTTTCTTTCAGCTTTTACATATAGTTTCCAAGTACCTAAAAAGTGAACTACCTGAACTATTAAAAAGAAAATAAGCCATTCGGTCATTGTCATGATCTATGTTTTTATATTTTGTATGCTATTTATATTATTTGTTACTTAATTTAATCAAGGTTTAACACATCTTTCATACTAAAAACACCTGTTTTGCCAACAATCCATTCGGCAGCAACAACAGCGCCTAGCGCAAACCCTTGCCTGCTATGAGCAGTATGTGTTATTTCGATGGTATCTACTTCACTGGTATAAGCAATGGTATGCGTACCAGGAACATTTTCAATACGTTTGGCTGTAATAGGGATTTGATTTGTTTCGGCCTTGTCTAATTGCCATCCTTTTTTCTCAGTATTTTTGATAATTCCTTCTGCTAAGCTAATAGCAGTGCCACTAGGAGCATCCAATTTTTGAGTATGATGAATTTCCTCCATTTCAATAGTGTATTGTGAAAGGTTACGCATCATGGTAGCCAAGTATTCATTGAGTTGAAAAAAAATGTTTACTCCTAAGCTAAAATTTGAAGCATATATAAAAGCCCCATTGTTTTCTTTGCAAATGGTAACAGCCTGATCATAATTATCTAACCAGCCTGTAGTTCCTGAAATTATAGGGACATTATTTCTCAAACATTTTTTTATATTATTGAATGCAGCATTAGGAATACTAAAATCAATAGCAACATCTGCATTAGTAATATCAAAATCTGTAGCTTCCTTATCTACTTTAAGGATAATTTCATGACCCTTTTCTATAGCAATTTTCTCAATTGCTTTTCCCATTTTTCCGTATCCTAAAAGTGCAATTTTCACGTATTTTTAATTTTGGTAACTATAATTATATATTTAAAATTTAAATGACAATGAGTATCCAACGCTTAATCTGTTATCAATTTCATTTTGATAAATAAAAGGTTTGAAAGTCAAATCATCACTTATATTGAATTGTTTTAAATGCGCATCTACATTGGCATCTATAATATTTAACGCATATAAGCCAATCGTAATGATTATAGCAAGTTCTCGATTACTTTGCGCGCTTTCTTGAGCATCTTGCAAAGCTTGGTCTGATACATCAGGGCCATTATTAGGATTTCCGTCAATATCAAAGAACTGATCGTCTTCAAAACCTGCTAAACGCCTTCTAAAAGCATCTCTAAAATCATTGAATTCATTAGAATTATTGATAATAAAAAAAACTCCGGTACCAATAGCTCCATATACAAGAGGGATTTTCCAATATCTTTTATTGTAAGCTTGCCCTAAACCGGGCAATACTGCCGAATAGAATGCCGCTTTACTGGGAGCGAGCGGATTAAAAGCTCTTTTTTTAAGACCAATACTATCGTTTATCACGAGCGTATCTCTTTGTCTTTTTTGCGCTATTGTTAAAAAAGAAAAGAAAAGAAATAACCATAAAGTAAAAATCTTAATAGTCACTATTTTAAGAGTTTTTTGATACGAATAAAATCTTCTTTTGAATGAAAAGGGATTACTAATTTTCCTTTTCCATTTTTTGCGACTTTCACATCTATTTTAGTAGAAAAATACTGTGTAATTTCATCGATACTTTCTTCAATATAAGAAGGGATATCTTCTATACTGGTAACCTTCTTTGAAACATCACCTGTACTTGAAGAAGATTCTTGATAACTCTTAACCAATGTTTCAGTAGCTCTAACAGATAAAGATTCTGAAATTATTTTTTCATAAATATCAAGCTGTATAGTTTTATCTTCAATATTGACTAAAGCTCTACCATGACCCATACTAACAAAACCATCTCTCATACCGGTCTGTATTATTGGATCCAATCTTAGAAGACGTAAATAATTGGCAATAGTAGATCGTTTCTTTCCAACACGATCACTTAATTGTTCTTGCGTCAATTGTATTTCGTCTATTAATCGTTGATATGACAATGCGATCTCTACAGGATCTAAATCCTGGCGTTGTATGTTTTCTACCAATGCCATTTCCAATGATTCTTGATCATTGGCTATTCTAATATAAGCTGGAATGGTTTGTAGGCCTACTAATTTAGAAGCTCTGTATCTTCGTTCTCCAGAAACTAGTTGGTAAGTGTCAAAATCTATTTTCCTAACAGTGATAGGTTGAATAACACCTAGCTCTCTAATAGAACTGGCGAGCTCCTTTAATGTTTCTTCATTAAAATTAGTACGGGGTTGGAATGGATTTACTTCAATTGATTCAATATCCAATTCTACAATATTACCTACAACTTTATCTGCATTTTTATCATCTACAGATTTAATATCATTTTCTGGATCTTTAAGTAGCGCAGATAATCCTCTTCCTAAAGCCTGTTTCTTCGTCGCCTTTGCCATCTATACTGTTTGCTTATTTTTTTTAATAATCTCATGAGCCAGATTTAGATAATTGGTAGCACCTTTACTTGTAGAATCATAATCAATAATAGTTTCTCCAAAACTTGGCGCTTCACTTAATCGAACATTTCGTTGTATAATAGTTTCAAATACCATTTCAGTAAAGTGCTTTTGCACCTCTTCTACAACTTGATTAGACAAGCGTAATCTAGCATCATACATAGTAAGTAGTAAGCCTTCAATATCCAGGTTTGGGTTGTGTATTTTTTGAACACTTTTAATAGTATTCAATAATTTTCCTAATCCTTCTAATGCGAAGTATTCACATTGAATAGGAATAATTAAAGAATCTGCAGCTGTAAGCGCATTAAGTGTTAGTAAGCCTAATGAAGGCGCACAATCTATCAATATATAATCGTAATCATCTCTTATATCTCCAAGTGCTTTTTTCAACATATACTCTCTAGAGTCTTTATCTACAAGCTCAATCTCAATAGCAACAAGGTCTATATGAGAGGGAATAAGGTCAACATTTGGAGATTCTGTTTTAACTATAGTGTTTTTAGCAGGTATTGTATGCTCTAAAAGTTGATAACTGCCAGCCTCTACAGCTTCTACATCTATTCCTAATCCAGAAGTAGCGTTTGCTTGGGGGTCTGCATCAATGAGTAATACTTTTTTTTCTAAAACACCTAAAGAAGCCGCCAAATTAACAGAGGTAGTTGTTTTACCAACTCCTCCTTTTTGATTCGCAATAGCAATTATCTTGCCCATAAGTATGTAAAAGATTTAGATCGATAAAAATACAATTAATTATGAGTAAAAAAAATGAAATTTGTTAACACTTTATCAATACAAAAAAGAGCTTTAAAATCATTAAAAAATACAACGATGAATTGTTAGGTTTTACTTTGATTTTTTTGAACGAATCATGGTTTCTAACATATCCCACATTTCTTCAGGTATTTGTTCTAATAAATTAAATTGCCCAGCACCTTTAAGCCATTCACCGCCATCAATAGTAATCACTTCACCATTAACATATGATGAGAAATCTGAAACTAAATAGGCTGCTAAATTTGCCAATTCTTGATGTTCACCTACTCGTTTAAGAGGCACTTTTTTAGCCATATCAAACTTTTCTTTTAAATCACCTGGAAGTAATCGATCCCAAGCTCCTTTGGTTGGAAATGGACCTGGTGCTATTGCATTAGAACGAATACCGTATTTAGCCCACTCTACTGCAAGACTTCTAGTCATTGCCAAAACACCTGCCTTGGCAGTTGCAGAGGGAACTACATATGCAGAACCGGTCCAGGCATAGGTGGTTACTATATTTAAGACTACAGATTGTTCTTGTTTTGTATCGATCCAATGTTTTCCAAAAGCAAGCGTGCAGTTTTTAGATCCTTTAAGGACAATATCTATAATGGTATCAAATGCATTCGCAGAAAGACGTTCTGTTGGAGAAATAAAATTCCCAGCGGCATTATTAAGTAATCCGTCTACTTTTCCAAAAATATCTAATGTGTTTTTTAGCATTGCCTCTACTTGATCATAATAACGTACATCACATTGCACAGCAAGGCATTTTCCACCAGTTTCTGTCTCTAATTCTTTGGCCGTATTTTGAAGTTTTTCTATATTTCTTGAACTAATAGCGACATTGGCACCCAATTCTAAAAAATATCGAGTCATGGCCTTACCAAGACCACTGCCACCACCAGTTACTACAATCGTTTTTCCTTTAAGGGCATCATCACGAAGCATTTTTGCTTTATAATCCATAGAGCGTTTTATATTTTATTTTTTAAATATAATAAAACAATTTATCTAGATATAAGTATTCTTGCTTTTTTAGTTGCTTCTTCTTCTTTCTTCTTCGTTGCCAAAGCTTCGTTTTTTCTCATTAATTTTATTATTTCCGAAACTATAGCTAGCCGAGATTCTAATAAATCTATTATTGTCGTTTTGACCATACACCTGTCGAACTCCATTAACAGTAGATGTTAGGTTATTTAAACTAGACCTATTAAAAATATCTTTAACTAAAATCGCTACTTGTAAATCTTTGTTCAAAAATTGTTTGCTAATACCTATATCCAGACGATATGTTTGTCCTAAACTAAACAAACCTACTTTAAATGGAGCATCATAAGAGGCATCTATTTGTAATTTAGTAGTCTCATTAAGTGTGATTTTATTGGTAGAAGTAGCACTAAACGTTATGCCATTTTGAAGTGTAGCTCCAATATTATCTGTGAATTCTGTATTAGAGCCAATTAAGCTGATATTATTTTGACTTTGCCACCATGATATTTTATTAAATGAAAAACTCTGAGTAATTCCATAGACGTATTGTCTGAAAAAATTTGCACGAGTCACTATTTGTGTATTACTCTCTACATCTGAAGTGAAAATTACACTTGATCCATCATCCTCTATATTTAAAAATAGATTGGTAGTCAATAAATCTTTATGAGCATATTTTAATTCAAAATTATCAATAAAAGAGGGTCTTAAAAAAGGGTTTCCAACACTAAAGGTATTGCTGTTAATGACTACTCTAAATGGATTTAAATCTCTAAAGCGAGGTCTTTGGATTCGTTTACTATAACTCAATGAAAAACTATTGTTTTCATTTCTTTTATAACTTGCATAAAATGATGGAAATACTCTAGTATAATCATTTGTGTTTGTTTGATTTAATTCTACAGAAAACCCTTCTGTAGTTGTATTTTCTAATCGGAAACCTAATTGTAGACTCCATTTTTCATTGAGTTTTTTTAACCCACTGATATAAATAGCTTGATTATTCTCTCTGTACTCAAAAGAATTGGATATAGTAGCATCAAAAACCGGAGTACCAGTAATGGTATTGAAAAATTGGATATCACTATTGTTTTTAATGGTGCTTATTTTTGCTCCATAAGATAAATTGATGTATTTGGTTGGATGTTCTATGTCTGTTTTTATACTATAGTTTTCTATTTCTTGATCAGAGATAGTATTGGCAGCAGCATTTATTCCTAAAAAGCTATTATTAGGTAAAAAGCTATTGGTGATGAAATTTCTATTTTGATTAGAATTAAAAGTAAAATAGTCTACATCAAAAGAAATATTTTTCCCTAAAGTATCAAGTTGAGTAGTTGCATGTAAGTTAATAAGATGACTATTTACCTTTACTCGATTATTACCATCATTTATAAGTAATGAATCTAGTATATCTTCTTGATTAAAAATGCTAGAAACACTTTCATCAGTAAGATCAGGATCTTTAGAATTTCCTAGATACTGTATACCAATAGTTGTCTTTTCACTAATATCATAATCTAATAATAATTGAGCAGAAAGATCATCTTTTCTTTCTTTGGTATTAATAGCGATATCCCAAGTACTATTAGGGTAAAAAACCTGAAAATCTTCAAGATTTCTTGCATTTCCTTTGGTCCCATTTATTGAGAGTGACAGGTTTAGTTTGTTTTTATTATACAGAAGGCTATTCCTTACAGTTAAAAAATTATATGTATTGATATTATCTATTAAAGCGATTGTATTTTTCCAAGAATTTAAAACACCTTTTTTTAATATAATATTGATTAAACCACCATTACCTTCTGCTTCATACTTTGCAGGAGGCGATGTAATAACTTCTATTTTTTTGATACTACTAGCAGCAATGGTATTTAAATAGCTCACTAAGTCTTCACCGGTTAGTTGTAATAAACGACCATTAATCATCACTCTAGATTCACCCCTACCTAATAAGTTAATACTATTATTTTGAATTCTTAACCCAGGTGCTATACTTAATGCATCGAGCGCATCTCCTCCAATTGCAGAAATATTATTTTCAATATTAAAAATAATACGATCTGGTTTTTGTTCTATTAGTTTTTTTCTATAAGTAATGGTTACTCCTTCAAGAATATTAGCATCTTCTTTTAATGTAATAACCCCTAAATTAATGCTAGTGTTTACGGTTATTTCTTTTTCAAAATTGGTGTATCCTAAAAAACTAATGATCACCTTGTAAACCCCTGGTTTTGCTTGTAAATTAAAATTCCCCTTATCATCTGTAATACCCCCGGTGACAATAGCTCCATCTAGTGTAGTTAAAGCGACATTAGCCCATACTATAGGAGAATTTTTATCAGTAACATTACCTTCAAGAGTTATTTGAGAGCTTAATAAGAAAGGAATTATTAAAAAAATAAAAATGATTAAATGCTTCATATGTTTTCTGTATTTTGAATTAATACTAGTTTGTTTGAAGCAAATATCTAATGAAGAGAAGTTTTGTGCGACCGATTAAAGAAAGTCGAACCTTTTTCTAAAAAAAAAATACGTTCGACTTTTTGAAAAGAAACGTTCGACTTTCTACCAATGCTTGTTTTTATTGGCTTTTACGGTAATTAGTAGGAGTGGTACCTGTATGTTTTTTAAAGGCAGTATTAAAGGAAGATTTTGAATTAAAACCAACTTCATATAATATTTCAAGAACAGTTAGTTTGTTTTTTGTAATATCTTTTAGAATATCCATTGCTTTTTCTATACGATATTCATTTACAAAATCGAAAAAATGTTGTTTTAACTTTTGATTAATTAAAATAGATAATTCACGGGCAGGTATTTTTGTCTTCTCAGAAAGACTTTGAACAGTCAATGAAGGATCTAAAAAAGGTTCTTCAGTTATCATATAAGATTTAAGAGCCTTAATTTGGGTATTGTTTTCTATTTGATCGTTTGCTCCATCATTAGTTAATTCTTTAGATAGTTTTAGATTAACACCCACTCCTCTAAATAATTTAGGAGATAAAAGTGCTTTTAAAACCAACCAAAAACTAAATAATAATCCAAATAGTAATAAAATTATCCTTAAGCTATTTACTAATATAGTTTCTGACTCTCCAGAATCTCTTACAACTCCTTTAATGAAAGTTAAGAGTTGACCCAATAGTATAAAAATGATAAGTTGTTTTAACCATTTATAGTTATAAAAAGCCTCTTTACTTGTATAATTTTCTAATAATAACTTTCGATACCTAACGATATAATAAATTTCAGCTATTATATAGACTATCTCAATAATGCGAATAATAATAGTTATTGATTTAGATTCAAAAATTTGATTACCAAAATAGTTTAAAAAAAAATCAATTTGTAAATCTTTAGAAACCAAAAAGAAGTTGGGAAGTAATATAATAATACAGATTACCCATGGTAGCAAATGAATTAGGTGTTTGATTTTGAGTTTAAAATCTGAATAGATAACAGATAGAATATAAAGAAACAATAAAGGGTCTTTAAAATTAGAAATTTGTACTCTTAGCATTTCTATTGAAGGCGGAAGTGCTATAAAATTATGATAGAAAAAGGCACTAATATCTACTGCAGTGATTATTAAAAATGCAGCAAGCAATTTATTACTAAGTTTTTTAGAAGTTTTTACAGATAATAAAAATGCAGATAAAAGGAAAAATAGAATAACTATTATAACACTTATGATACTTATTGTTGACGCGCTATCCATTTAAATTACAATTTATTTAAACTAGATTTTCGATAACTAGTTGGTGTAATTCCTGTATATTTTTTAAAAGCAGTATTAAAAGAAGATTTAGAATTGAATCCAACCTCGTACAATATCTCCAATATAGTTAATTTACTTTTTGAACTATCTTTTAAAATGGTCATTGCTTTTTCAATACGATATTCATTTACAAAATCGAAAAAATGTTGTCCTAATTTATGATTTATTAAAATAGAAACATCACGAACCGGAAGATCAATTTTATTAGACAAATCCTGAATTGTTAACGATGGGTCTAAAAAAAGCTCTTCTTTAACCATATAAGATCTTAATAAGTCAATCTCTTTATTATTGGGAAGAGCTATATCCGTATTAGAAACTAGATCGTTTACCAGTTGAAGTTTTGAATCAACACTTCTAAATAAATCAGGATATTTTAAAGCTTTTAATAAATGCCAACAAATAATAGATAAGGCTAAGATGCCTATTAAAAGTTGAATCCAATTAAATAGAATTTCTGAAGAGTTGTATTTAAAAATATTTTTCAACAAGGCTATAAAATGAAATGAAGCATATACTGATGTAATTTGAAATAACCATTTGTAAACAGTATCTCCAGAACTTGTATAATTTTCAAGATATAGTTTTCGATATCTTTTTAAAACAGCAAAAATTAGAATAAAGTAGAAAAACACTTGAATATGAATAGAAATATGGATGATTTTTATTTCTATCATTGTTTTAAGATTCTCAATAAAAATTGCTTTTGAAGCTCCATCAACACTATAAAAACGAGGAATAAGTAAAATATTAACTGCGATAAAAAGAAGGCTATGTAGTAAGTGTTTTGTTTTTAATTTAAATCCTGAATAACAGATAGATAGGATGTATAAATAAAAAACAGGGAGCTGTAAAAAGGTGAGGTTGGGTTTAAATAGTATAAAGTTAGATTGCACACTTATAAAAAGTGAAAATACCCAACCACTAATATCAAAAGCTATTAAGGTTAAGAATATAGCAAAAAGATAGTTGCTAAGCTTATGTTTAGTTTTAACCGTTAATAAGAATACAACAAGAATAGAAATAACAAAAAGGGTAAGTATTCCAATGATATTGATTAAGCCAATTTTATCCATTAAAATGTTAAATACTAATCTTCATCAATTAAATTTTCTAAAACAGATATATCTTAAATACCTATACGAGATCTACTTTTGATTAATAAATAATCTATAGAACGTTTAAATATAAGAAAACAATTTATCTAGATGTAAAAAAGCTATCCAAAAATAATCTTGAACAGCTTTTTAAAACAATAAAAAATTTAATTTATACTTACCCAAAATCATTAGGATCAGGACAATAAAGCCAAGTGCAGCCAAATTGTTGACATAAGGTATAACAAGATTTTGATACTTGTTTACATCCTTGACAACCTGAACCAACGCGAGTACCTGCTTCCACTAGATTAACCCCAGCTTTTATCTTATCTAAATCTGAAATAGTATTTTTATTAAATGATAATTTTTTAAGCTTCTTTTTTTTCATAAAATAATAATTTTAAGATTAAACATTATATATCTATAGGACCTAGACAATTAGTAATACATATCACCGCAGCTTTTGATGTAACACAATATTCTTCTGAAGGGCAAAATCTGCTGGTATTTGTGAAACAAAGAATTTTTTGATATGTTGGAGCGCCTGCCTCTATTCCAACAGCATCTATACCTCCTTTTACAGAAAGAGCATTTAAATTAGAAATACTTTTTTTGTTTAAAGACAATTTTGTGAGATTCTTTTTTTTCATAATGATTAAATTTAAATGGTTAATAGAAATTAATAGTACCTAGGTCATTGTATCAAAGGTTTATGATTTTAATGAACTATGCAAAGAATTATAGTAGCCCATTTATGAACGACGACTCGTCATTCAAGAAGCGCGAGTAAATATTTCAAACGAATGGTTTTGATAAATCAAGACAATTCTTATATCTTTAAAAACTACTTAGTTTATAAGACATTATGTTTAATAAAAAATATGTAACCTCTTTATTTGTTGCTCTTTTTATAGCTGTCGTAGCTTTTGGACAAAACGTAGAATCAGATATTTTACTAGAAGAATACGACACATTACAAACAAAATTTATAACTTATTTTCAAAAAAAAGATTCAATACTAGCATTACAATATGCAACTGCATATCTTCAAAAGGCCAAGAAAGATTCAGATACTTTAAAAATAGTTAATGGTTATTATTTTAAACTGATTTTAGATGAAAAGAAAAATAAATACTTTCATTATTACGATACTATCATTAAGCTTTCTAAGAATTTTAAAAATCAAAACTTCCCAACGGTCGCATATTTTGATAAAGGAATTTTTTATCATAAAAATCAACAATTCAAAGATGCTTTGGATAATTTTTTACAAGCAATTGCTCATAACCATGGGAGTAATAAAGAGTATTTAGAGTTTTTATTAAATGAAAATATAGCAAGAATAAAACTCAGGATTGATAAAAATAAGGAAGCTTTGCACCTTATTCAAGAATGTTGGAAATATGCAATGCAAAATAAATTAAAAGACTGGAATCCAAATGAATATTATAGTGTACTCTATTATCTATCTGATGCTTACAGAAAAACTAAATTAATAGATTCTGCACGAGTATATACCCGTATAGGATTACTAGAAGAGAATACTTCTGATAATGGAGTTAGTTTTCATAAATTTTTAATGCTAAATAGTGTTTTTGAAATTTATGATGAAAAATTTACTCAATCAGAAACAAATCTTTTAAAAGTTGTAAATAGATTTGAGAAAGGAGTAGATAAAGATGTATTAGCAACCGTTTATTATTTTTTAGGTAAAAATTATCAGCTTTCAAATAAAGAAGAACAAGCAGTAATAAATTTTAAAAAAGTAGATAGTATTTTTAAAATTACTGGGGATATAGTACCGGAACACACAGATGGGTATCAATATATTATAAATTATTATAAAGAGAATGAAAATTTAGAACAGCAGTTAGAATACATTCAACAATTATTTTCAGTAGATAGTACACTTCTTAAAAATTATAAATATTTAAATGAAGAATTAACTAACAAATTTGATATTCCCAAGCTTATTAGTAGTAAAGAAGAGGTAATAGAAAAATTGAAAAGAGAAAAACAAAAGTCAAGAATTTCTTTTAGTATTTTATTAGGTATTTTGCTATTAATAATCGGAATAGCTATTTATCAATATCAAAAACGAATTTTATATCAGAAACGTTTTTCTAATTTAGTAACTCGTGATGATCAATTAATATCAAATAAAAAATTAATTGAAATAGTAAATACTAATTCTATTGAGATTCCTGAAGAAATCATAAATGATGTTCTAAAGAAATTACAAATATTTGAAAAGAGTTTAGAATTTACAGATAGTCAATTAAATCTTGGTAGTTTGGCAAATAGATTAGGCACTAACAGTAATTATTTGTCTAAGTTGATTAATCATTATAAAAAAGAAGGATTCTCTTCTTATATTAAACGCCTTAGAGTTCAATATGGTTTTAATAGGTTAAAATCTGAAGTAACTTTTAGAAAATATACGATTAAAGCAATTTCTCAAGAATGCGGTTTTAAAACAGCCGAATCTTTCTCAAAAACATTTTATAAAATTTTTGGAATTTATCCCTCATATTTTATTAAAAAACTAAATGAGATGGAAAACAAATAATAATAGAATTTATATCGTCCTTCATGAATGACGAGTTATTTATCGCTTATAGACTTATGCGAAATTAATAATTCTATTAACTTTATCCGCAACTAAACACACCATCATGAAAAAACCAAATTCTAAAACATTACTTCAATTAAAGAAAGCTAAAATCGCAAAATTGGATAACATTCTAATGGATAGGATTTATTCAGGAGCTAGCTTTACATCTACTATTCCTTGTGTTCTAGTAGAAGGAATCATATCATCCGTAAGATGTATTGAAGCTGCTACTTCATCATTTCAATGTTATATAGCATTAGGTATAGAAGCTCCAGCAAAAGAAGGAGTAGTGATTTTATAAGTGTCTCAAAAATTAAATTTTTGTTTTCATTAATTAAAATTTAAATAATTTTATTTAAAGAATATATTAAAGCTGTTGCCTTTACCATAAAATTGAATGCTATTTTGATGAAGTTTGATTTGATAAAATCAAACTTCATCTTCATCAATTAAAATTTCTAAAATTTGAATCGCTGCATCACTAATTTTTGTGCCTGGCCCAAAGACAGCTACGGCACCAGTGTCAAATAAATATTGGTAATCTTGTTGTGGTATTACTCCTCCAACGATTACCATAATATCTTCTCGGTTGTATTTTTTAAGTTCTTCAATTACTTTAGGAACCAATGTTTTATGACCAGCAGCTAATGAAGAAACGCCTAGAATATGAACATCATTTTCAATAGCTTGTTTTGCTGCTTCTGCCGGAGTTTGGAATAAGGGTCCTATATCTACATCAAAGCCTACATCTGCATATCCAGTGGCAACTACCTTTGCGCCTCTATCATGGCCATCTTGCCCCATTTTTGCAATCATAATACGAGGTCTTCTGCCTTCGCTTTCCGCAAATTTATTGGCGAGTTCTTTAGCTTTTTCAAAGCTTTTATCGTCTTTTATTTCTTTAGAATACACTCCTGAAAATGATTGAATTTTTGCTTTATACCTACCGTATACTACTTCTAAAGCATCACTAATTTCTCCTAATGTAGCTCGATCTCTAGCAGCATTTACTGCTAAAGCTAATAAATTTCCTTCACCCGAACGCGCACAATCGGTTAATTTTTTTAATGAGTTCGTTACTTTCTTGGTATCTCTTTTTGCTTTTATAGAAGCCAACCGCTCTAATTGCTGTTTTCTAACAGTTTCATTATCTACTTCTAAAATATGTAACGGATCTTCTTGTTCTAGTCTATATTTATTAACCCCTACAATAATATCTTGACCACTATCTATTCGAGCTTGTTTTCTAGCAGCTGCTTCTTCAATTCGCATTTTAGGAATACCAGCTTCTATGGCTTTTGTCATTCCACCCAATTCTTCTACTTCTTCAATAAGTTTCCAGGCTTTGTCTGCTATTTCTTTAGTTAGATTTTCAACATAATAACTACCAGCCCAAGGATCAACAGTTTTTGTTATAGCAGTTTCTTGTTGTAAGTATAATTGTGTATTTCTTGCTATTCTAGCTGAGAAATCTGTAGGGAGAGCTATGGCTTCATCTAGTGCATTTGTATGTAAACTTTGTGTGCCTCCAAATGCTGCTGCTGCTGCTTCAATACAGGTGCGGGCTACATTATTAAAAGGATCCTGTTCTGTTAAACTCCAACCACTTGTTTGACAATGAGTCCTAAGTGCTAATGATTTTTCATTTTCAGGATTGAATTGTTTTACTAATTTGGCCCATAACATTCTTCCTGCTCTCATCTTGGCAATTTCCATAAAATGATTCATGCCTATTGCCCAGAAAAATGATAGGCGAGGAGCAAAGCGATCTATTTTCATGCCAGCTGCCAATCCAGTCCGTATATATTCTAAACCATCTGCTAAAGTGTATGCTAATTCTATATCTGCTGTAGCTCCAGCTTCTTGCATATGATACCCGGAAATACTAATACTATTAAATTTTGGCATTTGCTTGCTAGTGAAATCAAAAATATCTGCAATTATTTTCATAGATGGAGTAGGAGGATAGATATAGGTATTTCTCACCATAAACTCTTTAAGAATATCATTTTGAATCGTACCCGCCAAGAGCTTTAGATCTACTCCTTGTTCTTCTGCAGTAACAATATAGAATGCCATAATAGGAAGTACAGCTCCATTCATGGTCATTGACACAGACATTTGATCTAACGGAATTTGGTCAAACAAAATTTTCATGTCTTCTACAGAATCGATGGCAACTCCTGCTTTCCCTACATCTCCAACAACACGCTCATGATCAGAATCATATCCTCTATGAGTCGCCAAATCAAAAGCGACAGAAAGCCCCTTTTGACCAGCCGCTAGATTACGTCTATAAAAGGCATTGCTTTCTTCTGCAGTAGAAAAACCAGCATATTGGCGTATCGTCCAAGGACGTCTTACATACATAGTAGAATATGGACCTCTCAAATTGGGAGCAATACCAGCAACAAAATCTAAATGTCTAATACCTTTAAGATCGTCTTTAGTGTATTTCTTTTTTACTGAAATACCTTCGGCAGTATCCCAAACGTCTGTGTTTTTAGTTTCTTCATTTTGTACATCAGCTATTTCAACGTTTTCTTTGTACTTTTTTAAACTAATATGTTGGAGATCTTTTCTACTCATTTTTTAATCGTTCTTGTTCTAATTTTTCAGCCAATCTTCGTTCAATAATAGGCTCAATTAAAGTCTTCCTACTATCTGTTTTAACAAAGGGATATAATTCAAGGTCATTTTTCATAAAATCTTTAGCATTTGGATGTTTATTAGTTCCTAATAAAATCTCATTCCCTTCATTAAATCTAATTTGTTCATTATCAGCACTCTCTTTTATTTTACGCTGAATAGTATGTTCTTTAAGTTGTTTTAAGAAACCACCACCCTCTTCAATATTTTTGAAAATTTCTAATGCTTTTTCTGCTAGCTGTTCTGTTAGCGTTTCTAAAAAATAAGAACCGTCTACAGGATTAGCTACTTTATCAAAATAGCTTTCTTTTTTTAAAATTAGTAATTGATTTCTACTGATACGTTCTCCAAATTCATTGCTTTTATGATAGATAGCATCGTATGCTAAATTACAAACAGTATTAGCACCACCCAAAATAGCACTCATAGCCTCTGTAGTGGTTCGAAGCATATTTACGTTATAATCGTATATCGTTTTATTACGTTTGCTAGATTGCGAGAAAACTTGACAATTTTCATTTGCATTGTATTCAATTGCTAATTGACTCCACAACAAACGTAATGCTCTTAATTTTGCTATTTCTAAGTAATAATTAGCACCTACACTTGTTTTAAAAGTAATTTCAGGTAGTGCGCTTTTATTTTGAAAATGATGTAGATATTCATTAGCATGAGCTAGTGCATAAGCTAATTGTTGTGTATTGGTAGCTCCGGCGTTTTGATATAATGACAGATCTACAGAAAGTATTGTTTTAAAAGTTTTTGAAAGATTAATAATTTCTTCTAAAATAGTGTGGTCTTTCTCTAAATTATAATACCAATTCCCACTTCTTGCTAAGTTCCCAATGATGTCTATGTACAGATGAAACTGAGTTTCTTTTCCTTTTGCAAACTCAATAAGTTTTTTGATAAAACCAGTTGATAAAAATTTTAACTCTAAATGAATTGGGGTTTTTTCTAGATGAATATTTGAAAATAAATCATCTAACTGTATATTTTCATCGAGTATTGTAAATAGAATGCTTTCAGCGCCTCGCTCTATACTGTCAACAGCATTTTTATTAGCTTTTTGTGCATGACCAGCATAGATATTTTGACATATATCCCAATGCGAGGGTGTAGGAACTTTTATAAAATCGTTTTCTTCATCACTGTGATAAAAAGGTTTTATATTAATTCCCTCTACAGTGTTCCAAATTAATGTATCGTTATAATCTGCACCCTTTAGATCAAATTGTATTTTTTGTTTCCATTGTTTAGCTGAAACTTTTGGAAACTCCTGAAAAAGAAAATCACTCATCTTTTTTATTTTTTAAACTGTCTTCATCTTCAATTATATAAATCTCTTCACCTTCTTTCTTGAAATAGTATTCTTCACGACCATACTTTTCTAAACCTTCTTCACTTTTCAAAGCATTAATCGTTTTTTTATCTTTTTCAATTTCTTTTTGAAGAAATTCTTTTTGTTTTTCTAATTTTTTAATCTCTTTATTTAATTCCCTATGAGTCATCCATGAATTGGTATCAAAGAATAGCATCCAAACTACAAAAACAGTAAGTACAAGTATATAAATACTTGTGAAAAAGCGAAAGAATTTGTTTTTGCGAAGTTCTTTAAAACTCATAGTTATGTAATACGATCATTAATAATAGTTCTAACAATATCAACAGCAACCGTATTGTACGTATTATTTGGAATTATAATATCTGCATATTCTTTCATAGGTTCAATGAACTGCTCATGCATAGGTTTAAGTGTTGTTTGATACCTGCTTAACACTTCTTCTATATCTCTTCCACGTTCTGAAATATCTCTTTTTATACGTCTAATAAGGCGTTCGTCAGAATCTGCGTGTACAAATATTTTGATATCAAACATTTTTCTAATTTCGGCATGCGATAGAATTAAAATACCCTCAACGATCATTACTTTTCTAGGATGTGTAACAATGGTACCTTCAGTCCTATTATGTTTGGCAAATGAATAAACGGGTTGCGGTATGGGATTATTAGCTTTTAACTCTTGTAAATGTTTTTCCAACAAATCAAAATCAATAGCTCTTGGATGATCAAAATTAATTTTAGTTCTTTCTTCATAGGATAAATGTGAGGTATCCTTATAATAAGAATCTTGAGAAATTACACCCACTTCATCTTCTGGTAATTCATTGAGAATTTGATTAACAACAGTAGTTTTTCCACAACCAGTTCCACCTGCAATTCCGATAATAAGCATTCAACATGATTTTTTACAAATTTACACATTGCAAATGAATGTTGAATATTGAATAAAGAATAAAGTTTTTTCATCATCTGTAACCTTTTTAAGATTTTTTCAATCCTATAGGAAATAACAATCCATTTTAGAAAAAAATAAAATTATGTTGAAACTTAGAATTAAAAAAAATCAAACCTTACTAGCCTTATTTACTTTTTCAATAAGGGTCGTAAATGCTCAATTAACAAAAGAATCTGATTTGTTTCAAGTTCTTAAAACAAAAGACAGCCTACTATTTACTGTTGGATTTAACACCTGCGATATTAATCAAATAGATAAATTGACAGCTAAAGATTTTGAATTTTACCACGATAAGGGAGGTGTTACGAATACTAAAGCTTTATTTATTAAAGCTATAAAAGAAAATTTATGTGGTTCTGGTAAAAATAAAGAACTACGTAAGCTTCAGGAGAATAGCTTAAAAGTATTTCCTCTATACAATCAAAATAAGCTTTATGGAGCATTACAAAAAGGAGTTCACAGCTTTGGAACAACAACAGCAAGGTTTACACATTTATGGTTAATAAAGAATGGAGAGTGGAAACTATCCAGAGTAATGAGTTATGATCATCAACAAGAAAAACGGGTAGTTGGCTCTGGAGAAAATTATTTAAAAATATCGGTAAGCGAATTAGATTTTTACGTAGGTGATTATAGATTTTCTCCAGAGTTTGTTTTATCTATGATTAAAGAAAACGGAAAATTATACGGAAGTTCTCATGGAGAAAAGGTCGAAATTAAACCCTATGCAAAACACCAATTTATAGCCGCAGACAAGAGTGTTAAAATCAATTTTATTATAGGTGATGATGGCAAAATTACGGGGTTAACTATGGAGAGTCCAGAAGGAAAAATGAACGCTAAAAAAATAATGCTATGATTCAATCTATAATTTTTTGCATAATAGCAGTCTCTTTTATAACAGCACTGTACTTAGCCTGGCATTTTTATCAAAAAGCGAGAGACAAAGAGCGAATGATACTCATAGAGAAAGGAGAAAAGTTAGAAGATATTTTCTTGATTCAAAAAAAGAATAAGTTCGAATTTATATTTCCTTGGTTAAAATTGGGAGTTGTAATAACAGGTGTAAGTTTTTCTTTTTTAGCAATAGCATTCTTAATTCTATGGTTAGAAGATGATCGTGAATTGTTTAAAGGTTTTCTTATAACTTTTATTCTTGGTTTTAGTTTGGGAGCATCTTTATTGGTCAATCATTTTATAAGTAAGAGAGCAAAGCGGAAAAATGGATGATATCTATATTGATAAACTTCTTTCAGGTGATACCAATGCTTATAGATACTTTTTGAGGACTTATAAAGATATGGCGTTTAATATTGCAGTTTCTATTGTAAAAGATGACCAGTATGCAGAAGAAGTTATTCAAGATGCTTTTATAAAAGCTTTCAACGGATTAAAATCATTTAATAGAACCGCAAAATTTAAATCGTGGTTTTATAGAATAGTAGTTAACGAGTCTTTTCAAAGATTAAAAAAAATAAAGAAAAGAGTACCTACGTTAGATACTGATGAAATAAATAATTTACCAGAAGAAGCTATGCTGAATGAATTGGGTGAGAACGAAAAATTGATAAAAATTAGAAACGCATTTACATTGCTTTCCCCTAATGAATGTTTGGCACTTAATCTTTTTTATTTAGAAGAATACAGTTTAAAAGATGTAAGCACAATTACTGGTTGGACAATAGCAAACACAAAAATAATATTGCATAGAGCAAGAAAAAATATTCGTGCAATTTTAGGAATATCCTTAATATCTAATAATTAATTTAATGAAAGAACAAGAAGAATTTAAAGATGATTTTATAAGCGATATTATAAAAAATGGATCACGTACATTACCAAATGATAATTTTGAAAATCAAATGCTGTTAAAGCTAGCATCAAAATCTAACTACAAAAAAGAAGTTTCCAGAATGTTAGTTCTTTCGATGCGTCTCTTTGTTGTGGGGTTGATTTTAGGAAGCATGCTAATAGTAAGTTTGCTTTTTGGAGAATCCATATTTCAATTTAATAATAAAACATTGGTTGTAATTGCTTTATTTGCCATTGTAGTAATTGGAATATTAAATATTGAGAATTATAAACGAATAATTAATAAATATTCTATGTAAAAAGTTGTTTAAGAAGGATAATAAATCACGCCAGATGAAGAATCTCTTTCTGCTCCAGTAACAGCTTTTAAACAATTAATTTCGTTTCGATCTCTTAACACTCCCATAAAAGCAAAAATAAGGGCTTCTTTAAAATCGATAAGAGTGGTTTCCGGAATAATGATTTTTAAATGATTGTTGACTTTTTCTTGTAGTGTTTTAATAAAGAAGCCATTTTTTGCCCCACCACCAGTAATTAATAGGCTCGCTTTTGTTTGCTTATCAATTTTAAGTAAATCTGAAGTAATTTGTTCACAAATATGATGAACAGCAGTATGCAGCATATTTTCTACTGTGTCATTACAAGTATCGATTATAGGGACTACTACTTCTAAAAACCATTCATATCCCAATGATTTTGGATAAGATATTGTATAATATGATAAAGTATTTAATTTGGATAAGAGTTCGTTATTTATTTTCCCTGCGCTGGCTAGTATCCCATTATCATCATAACTTTTACCTATCTTTTGAACTATATAGTTGAGTAACATATTAGCAGGGGCAATATCATAAGCAACGCGGTTTCCATCCATCTCAAAGGAAACATTACTAATACCTCCCAGATTTAGACAGAAATCATATTCAGAAAAGAAAAGTCGGTCTCCTATGGGTACCAGAGGAGCACCTTGCCCTCCTAACGCAACATCATTTGTTCTGAAATCACAAATTACTTTTGTATGAGCTGTATTAGCTATATGTTGCCCAGACCCTATTTGGTAAGTAAATCCTTTTTCAGGTTGATGAAATACGGTATGACCATGGCTAGAAATGAAGTCAACTTTAAACTGATTTTCATTATTGAAATGTAACGCCTGTTTGCCTAACCAGACACCATACTCATTATGAAGAGCTAATAAAACTTCAGGAGTTAAATGAATAGCATTTTTCAACTTTTCTTGTAACACATTATCATAATCTACACTGGCTGTTTTTAAAAGCTTGAATTGCCAATTATTCTTCTCTTTATAAATATGACAGTAAGCAATATCTAATCCATCCAGAGAAGTTCCAGACATAAACCCAATTACATGATATGAATCTTTCAATGAAATGTTTGCATTTAGCGTTTTTCAAATTTATAACTTTGTGATTAGAATTTTAATGTTAATTAGTAATTATAAAAACATAAAAACAGTTTTGATATAAAATAATCTTGATAATCAGTCATTTAAACGAATATTTTAAGATACGTAATTATATATACATATATTGTTGCTTTAATTTAAATTAAGTGCATTATGCCCCTAAACACTAATTTTAGATTTCGATTCTTTCGTTTTTCTTCTATTAATGATGATAATAAATTGATTTTTGTAATCTACTCTAGCTCTATGTTAGCTGGGATATTGCTTTTAATTAAAAATATTATAAGCGAAAATTATTATTCTGGCTTTGCAGATACCATAGAAGTTATTGGCTTTCTGGTTGCGATACATTTATTTTTTGAAAGAAAACTTTTTTTTTATGCACATTTAATAGCAGCATTAGTTACTTGTATAGCAATACTAATTACATCTTATTTTGAAGGTTTAAAAACTGGAGCATTTATATTATATACACCTATAATATTTGTTATACCTTTTATAATTAGTAGGCATGAAAATTATAAAAAACTCATTTATATATTCTATTCTATTCTGGCATTTTTTTTCATCTTGACTATTGTTATATCACCAGAACATTCCAATAATCAAATCATTGCAGATGAAGAAGCTCATGATAGTATATTATTATATGCTTCGGTAAGTTTTTTTCTTATCATGATATGTTCAGTCGTATTTTTACTTGTTGAAAAAAAATATATAAATGCTTTAGAAGAAAGAAAAGCCATCGCTATTGAAGAACGTAATTCTAGAACTAGAATACTCTCAAATTTAGGACACGAATTAAGAACACAAATTAACAGTATAAACGGAACTATTCAATTGATTTCTGAAGAGCTTCCAAAAATAAGTATTCACAATAGCAATAATTTAATTGAATATAATAAAATGTTAGATTATTGTAATAATCAAATGCTTGTTTTGGTAAATGATATTTTAGATTTACACAAAATTGAAATTAATAAATTAGAATTATCATTATCAGAAAATAATATTTTTAAATTGGTTACTGATGTTTCCTTACCATTCGAAAACAGGAAAATTGAAAATAAAATTAACCCTATTGAAATTATTAAAGACATCGATCCTGCTTTAAAAGATTCGTTCATATTACTAGATGATTCCAGATTGATTCAAGTATTCCATAATTTATTATCTAATGCTATTAAGTTTACGAAACATGGAAAAATATATTTTACAGTAAAATGTATAAAAGAAGACGATTTTAATATAAAAATATTTTTTAGCATAAGAGATACAGGAATAGGTATAGCTCCTGAAGAGCAAGAAAATATTTTTAAGAGTTTTGTCCAAATCAATTCTCCCGATTATAAACCTCTTAATAGTGGTACAGGCTTGGGCCTATCTATTTCTAAAAGTATTATAGAAGCCATGGGAGGAGCAATTAAACTTGATAGTGAGCTTAATAAAGGAAGTGATTTTTATTTTACATTAGATTTCCCTAAAGTTGATAAAAAAGAACAAACTCTATCTACATTAAATCATGCAAAAGAAGATTTAAGTTTTTTAAGCGGGAAGACTATTTTGATAGCAGAAGACAACCCAATTAGCATGTTGTATACACAAAAACTATTAGAAAAGTATAATGTAAAACTTATTACAGCCGTTAATGGAGTAGAAGTAGTCAATATTATTAAAAGTTTTTCTGAGATAGATTTAGTACTCCTCGATTTGGAAATGCCTGTTATGACAGGATTTCAAGCTATCAAAAAAATCAAAAAAATTAAGCCATTATTAAAGGTTATTGCTTTTACAGCTAATATACCAGGAGATCTTCTAATGAATAGATTAGATGCTCTGGGCTTTAATGGAATTATACCTAAACCATTTACAAAAAATGACATGATAAATATTTTACGTCATTTTTTAGTTGAAGAAGACTCACACATTTTGAAAGCGCAAAGTATTTAATATTTTATATTGAAATTGTATTGTAATTTATTTAAAGCTTTTTGAGTATAACTCTATATATTTGGTTATTATTTTTGATCAAATTTATAAATTTGCGATTAGAATTTTCGAAATAGATGAGCGATTATAAAAAAATAACTGAAACTTCCTCATTGTATAATGATCTTGAGAAAATGGATATCACAAGTATTCTGGAAGGAATGAATAAAGAAGATCAAAAGGTTGCGGAAGCAGTAAAAAAACAAATTCCGATAATTGGCAAATTGGTAGAGGCAATTGCAGTACGGTTTAACAATGGAGGGAGGTTATTTTATATTGGTGCTGGCACCAGTGGTAGGTTAGGAATTTTAGATGCTTCAGAGATTCCTCCAACTTTTGGACTTCCTCATGATCGTGTTATTGGCTTGATAGCAGGCGGAGATACAGCAATACGAAAAGCTGTAGAATTTGCTGAAGATAATATTAAACAGGCATGGGAAGATTTAAAAGTATTCAATGTTAATAAAAATGATACTGTGATAGGTATCGCAGCATCTGGAACTACACCTTATGTTCTTGGAGGAATACAAAAAGCCAAAGAAGAAGGACTTTTAACAGCTGGAATTACAAATAACCCAGGATCACCATTAGCTTTAGAAACAGAAGTTCCTATAGCGGTAAATGTAGGCCCAGAATTTATCACAGGAAGTACCCGAATGAAAAGTGGCACATCTCAAAAGTTGGTATTAAATATGATATCTACAGCCTTAATGATTAAAATAGGCAGAGTAGAAGGTAATAAAATGGTGAATATGCAGCTCAATAATAATAAGCTTGTAGAAAGAGGAATTCGTTTTATTATGGAAGAGATTAAAATTTCAGAAATAGAAGCCGAAAAACTACTTAAAGAGTATGGATCTGTTAAGAAAGCAATTAATGCCTGGAATAAATAGTACGTTTTCTTTCCCTCCATCAGAGGATTAAGATGAGGGTTTTAACCTAGCCTTTTCTCTAAGAAGGATTATAATAAAAAGCTATTTTTTTTCGACCTTAGAAACTTCTTTTTCAGTAACCATTTTATCTGAAGTATTTCCCCAAGAGTTTAAAATATAATTCATAACATCTGCTACTTCATCATCTGATAATCCCAAAGGAGCCATAAAGCTATTGTACTTTTCACCATTTACTATAATCTCTCCTTTTTGTCCATATTTTATACCTCTAATACTAGCTTCTCGATTATTTAATAGATAATCTGACTTAGCTAAAGGTGGAAAGGTTCCTTTTAACCCCTCTCCTGAAGCCAAATGACAGGTTACACAAAAATCTTCGTATATAACAGCACCTCTTTCTATACTCTCTTTTAATTCAGGGTCTTGTTGTATATTGAAAAATACAAATGACACAATAGCTAGATAAACAATTATAAAAACTTTCATTAGTTATTTTTAATTTTTTGGATTAATTTTTACAATCCCAACACCTTCCAATGCGGCATATAAATATCCGTCGGGTCCCTGGCGTATGTTTCTAACACGCCCCATACCATTTAATAATATTTCACGTTTAACCACCTTTCCTTTTTTTAACATCAAGTGTTCCAAATATTGAAATTTAAGAGATCCTACCAGAATATCTCCTTTCCAATCCGGATATACATCAGAAGTAACAAAAGTCATACCACTGGGTGCAATAGATGGAACCCAGAAAAATAATGGTTGTTCCATTCCTTTTCGTGAAGTTTTTTTGGTAATTGGAGTTCCACTGTAATTAATACCATAAGTAATAGATGGCCAGCCAAAGTTTTTTCCTTTTTGTATTACATTAATTTCATCACCTCCTCTTGGACCGTGTTCATGCACCCAAATTTCTCCTGTCTTTGGATGTTTTACCATTCCTTGTGGGTTTCTATGTCCATAACTATAAATAGCTGTTTTAGCATCTGGAGTATTTACAAAAGGATTGTCATCTGGAATACGTCCGTCATCATGAATTCTATATATTTTTCCGCAATCTCTTGTAATGTCTTGAGGATTTTCATCTCTGTTTCCTCGATCCCCAATAGAGAAATACAAATACCCTTTATTATCAAACTCTAATCTGGAACCAAAATGCTGTCCTTTTTTAGAATTAGGACCTGCTTTATAAAGTAATTGATTGTCAGTTAACTTATTTCCATTGAGTTTTGCTCTCATAATTGCTGTATTTCCTCCATCTCCATCTCCATCTCCATCGCCTTCAGCAGAAGCAAATGAAAAATAAATCCATCCGTTTTCTTTATAATTTGGATGCAATTCTAAATCTAATAATCCTCCTTGACCTCTAACATAGATGTCCGGTAATCCCTCAACATTGGTTTTTGTGCCGTTTTTGTAATGAATAAGTTCTCCAAACTTTTCAGTTATTAGCATACTACCATCTGGTAAAAAAACCATTCCCCATGGAATATTTAAATCAGGAATAATTATCTCTGTAGTATAATTAATGTGCTCGGGATACGTAGCTTTTACTTCAGATTCAATTTGTTGTGCACAAGCTGAAAATGTTAGTAGTAATACAATTAATGACTGTGCGAAATATTTCATGATGTTATGTGTTTAACGAGTTCAAAAGTTATATTTTTTTAATCAGAATGAATAATTAGCATTAATGCCTGCATAATAATTAATAGGATTTCCCGGAAAGAAAAAACGAGGGGCATTACCACCAAACCCACTGGCATTGATAAGAATTTGAGAAGCGTATTCTTCATCAAAAACATTATCTAAACCAAAGAAGGCATTGAGAGTTAATTTTTTACTAGTTGATACCTTGTATCCTATCTTTAAATTGGTGAGATTATAACTGTCTGAAAATAAGCTGTTGCTATCTGTAATTGGAATGCTTCCTACATGTTGAAAATTAATGCTTCCATAAAGTCCAAAATCAGTATTTAAATCAAATCCTGCATTGAGAACATCTGAAGGAACTCCTGTTAAATCATTTCCGGAAAAATCGTTTTCTCCATCAATAAATTCTCTAAAAACAAAGTCATTGAGCGTATATGAAAGAAAACTACTTAATGAAAGAGATGAATTCTTAATCCATTGATATTCTATGGATAGTTCTAAACCATCATGTCTTGTTCTACCAGCATTGATGCCTATAAATTGATCTTCGGCAGTTCGTCTTGAAACCAAAAGATTTCTTATGTCTAATCTGTAAAGGGCTAAATTAAATTGAAGTTTATTTTTGATGACTGTACCCCGAGTGCCAATTTCAAAATTCCATCCTGTTTCCGGATCTAGTTCGGTATTAATTTGACCATCTGGTAATAGGGTTTCCTGAAGGGTGATAGGAGAAAAACCATGACTTATACTTGAATACAAGCTAATATTATCTGTGAGTAAATGTGAAATTCCAAATTTAGGAGAAAAAATACCATCAAAATCAAAATCTCCAGATTGATCTGGATTTTCTGCAGTAGCAGCAAAACGATCTTCCAAATTATAAGAGGTTTGATTAAAGTTAAGCCCCAGAGAGAATGCAGTTTTTTCAGAAATATCATAATTAGCTTCAAAAAAGATATTATAATAGGTACGTATTTCTCTAAAATTGGAAAGCCTATCTCCTTCTACACTACCTGTACCGATAGGGAAGTCTAAATATAAATTTTCAAAAGTTCCAGATTCTAAGCGATCTCTGAAAAACTCTCCTCCTATGGTCCAATTTAAATTGTTTTCAAATAAGTCAAAACTTCCTAATAATCTACTTCTAATACCAGCTGCAAATAAATCTTCATCTAAAATATTAAAAGGCCTGGGTTCATATGATTTTCTAAAGGAAGTAAAAACACTAGTGGTTTGTTTTACTTTACTATTGTATTTATGATTCCACGACAATCCAAAAATACCTCGTTGTGTATCTTCAAAACCTTGCGCTTGCCCCCAAGTAAAGGCTGCTGCACTTGGATTGTTTCTAAACGTTTCTTCATTTAAAGAACTGGGAATAAAAGCCATTAAGTCTACATAGCTTCCTAAAAAAGAAAGCTCGTCTTTTGTGCCCAGAAAATGATTAGAAGAGAAAGTAATCGTTTGCCTGTCATACTCATTATTATCTCTAAAACCATCACTATGCGTGTTACTATACACAGCTCTAAAACTATGTTTAGAAGTACCGTGATTTACATTAACAATCCCTTTTCTTAAACCAAAAGATCCAATAGAAAACTCTGATTTAGCATCTGTTTGATTTAAATATGCATTTTGAGGGATTAAATGAATAGTACCAAACCTGCACCGTAAATACTGGAAGCTGCTCCTTTAATAATTTCAAAGCGACCAATAGAAGTAAGTTCAAAGTCTTCAATAGTAGTTTCTCCATTACCAGAAGTTAGCGGAATATCTTGAAAATACGCTCTGATATTAGCGGTTCCAAAAAGATTTCTAGCCCCTATTCCTCTAATGGTAATTCTATTTGTATTTAAAGTTCCGTTGTGTTGATAAACCCCAGGAACACGATTTAAAACAGGGGCTATATTAAAATTATTACCGCGTTCAATTTCTTTTTCAGAAAGTACACTAATAGTTGCTACTGCTTTCTTAAGTTTTTTAGGGATATGATTGGCACTCACAATTACTTCATTTAACTCTGAAGCTTTGATACTCAATTGTATAATTTGATAGCTATTATTTATAATTTCTATTTCCTTATCGTTATAACCAACGCTAGTAAATTTATAAGTACCTGTTTTTTCTACTGTAAATTCTCCTTGTTCATTAGAAATCACTATTTTTTTATTGCTAAGATTTTCTATGTGCACACCTGCAATAGGGGCTCTATTTTCATTATCTAAAACTTTACCTTGAATTTTTTCTTGTCCATAGGTATAAATAAAACAACTAAAGAATACAATTAGCGTGAGAATACTTTTTTTGATAACTGATATTATTTAAAAGATTATTGTTAAAAACAAGGCGAAGGTAAATGCATTTTTTGTTTTTTGATTGATCGAAAACCAAAGAATATGTTAATTTTTAAGAAGATTTTATGATTATAACGATATCTTTTTAAAAAGTTAGATAATCTATTTTATAGAAATGATAATAAAAGAAAAAAAGAGTTTTTTATTGGAGAAAAAAAGTATATTTGCACTCTGAAATTTTAATGGATTTCAGTAAAAAATGCCAGCGAACCAGCTGGCCCTTACGCTAAAATGTCTATTGGGCATTTTATACTCAGACCGGGGGTGTACTACGCTATTAGCGTAGCAGGTCTCGCCCGGCATGCCAAGCCAAAGGCATGGTTATCGCGCCGCGTTTGGGAGGCGACAGGTCGTCACGCTTATAGCGTGACCACCCCACAAAAAGAGAAATATGATTGTATATATTCTTTTTAGTGAAAAACGCTCTCGATATTATGTAGGTCAAACTACTGATATAGAAAAAAGATTGAAAAGACATAATCAAGGATTAGTTAGATTCACAAAAAGTGGGACTCCTTGGAAAATAGTTTTGCAAACAGAAGTTTCAAACAGATCAGAAGCTCTTATATTGGAGAAAAAGATTAAGAAGCGAAGAGCAAAACGATATATAGATAACCAATTCGGGGTGTAGCGTAGCCCGGTTATCGCGCCGCGTTTGGGACG